>JBCCML010000004.1:0-147465 GCA_039026375.1 Pseudomonadota bacterium | reverse complement strand
GCCGGTGTTACCTTCTAGCTGGATGTTGGCGCCGATCTTGATGCCGTTGTCCAACGTAATCGACGGCAAAAAGAAGATTTCAGTGTCTGACTGAACGTCGACACCGTCAAAGTCGACTCCAGCAGGCGTGTCCGACGAGCCGTAGACCACATGCTGAACCATGTAGCCACCAACCCGCACATCCCACTCAGCGGCGGACGCGGGGGTAGCGGCAGCGGCAGCAAGTGCCATAGCACTGCTACCCAACAGAATTTTTTTCATGACTGTCCCTCATTCGAGATCACACGTGTGTTTTTGGGGTGTTGGTGGGTGTTCAAGCGTCTGTTCGACGCGAAGACCTGCCTAGTCGGGCTGTACCATGCCCGATGACCGCGTTCTCGACTAACAGTTGGTTAACGTCAATCACCGCAATGGCGCGCTAGGCCGCCCGCCAGAATTCGGTGCGGATCTGCAACATGTGCGATTTGCCAGCGGCGGTTGGGCATTACCGGGGCAGTCGATCAACGGCCCCAGAACCATAATGATATGTGAAGATCAGACCTGTTCGATCGTCAGATCAGAAATCCAACCGGATTCCTGTCCCGATGAAGAAGCCATCGGCGTCGGTCGTGTTTCGCGCGTCTTCGTCGAAATCCACATAGCCGCCAAACCCGTTCAGCCTGACGCCCTTGGCCAGCTTGTAGTTTATGCCAACCAAGACCTGGTCGAATGTCTCGTCATTGGCGCTGGACCCACCGCTGGTCGCATTCGGGTTGTCGTTGTCGTGATTTTCACCGTGGAAATACGTGACCGAGAATGCCCAAGGCCCGGTTTCGTAACTGGCACCGATGTCATAGGCTGTACCATCGTTGTCGGCTGTGCCGTTTTGCTCGGCGAAGGAGCCGCCAATCGTGAACCCGGCATAGCCCAGATTTACGCCGAACCCGTAGACCTGGGGGTCCGTGGCAGCTGCGCCGCCCGTCGATGCGATACCCCAGCGGGCGGATGCAGCAACCGAGAAGTCACCGAATGACTGTACATAGTTGGTGCCGATGTCGAAGTAGTCACAGGTGACACCAGCCGCGCTGCAGTTATCGCGAATGTTGTCGTCCTGGGTGCCATCACGTGCATAGGAAACGCCCAGCTGGAACCCCGCAAACCGCGGCGTAAAGTAGGTGATGCGCATGGCATCGTTGTTCGCTGTCCCATTATTCTCGAGGAAAGTCGAGCCGAGCGTCGATCGGAAGAAGCCGTCACCGGTGTTCGATGGGATGATGCCCGTAGAAGAGCCAGAGTTGATGCCGAAGAACGTCGCATCAGGCGCAGCATATTGAGTTTTATATCCGGCGGAGTTTTCGGACCCAATCAGGATCTCCCCGAACGATCCCTTGATAGAGACAAACGACTCGTCGATATGGTCGCCGCTGGTATTGCCCTCCAGCTGGATGTTGGCGCTAAACTTGATGCCGTTGTCCAAAGTGATCGACGGCGTAAAGATGATCTCGGTGTCGGATTGGACGTCGACTCCATCAAAATCCGTGCCAGCGGGTGAATCCGAGGAGCCGTAGACAATGAACTGCTCCATGTAGCCGCCCAGGCTTATCTCCCACTCCGCAGCCGCGGCCGGAGCGGATGCCATCGCGACGAGCGCCACGGCGCTGGTGCTCAACAGAACGTTTTTCATGGTGTCCCCCAAGTCTGTCATTCGGCGTCTTCACGGGGATGCGGATATGCCGGTGCCTCGCACGGCGCGGTAACCGCCACCCCTTGGTCCCTCTTTCGCTGGCGAAAAGTTGTCCATAGGACCCGAACAGCCGTCAATTCGAAGGCATTGGCAGCGTCACGCCGACGCAAAAGGCGGTGCACGAATGCAACATTTCAGGCTTGGATCGCCGTTGCGCATATATGCTGACGGCATTATTAACGTGCGCAAGGGACGAAGATGACCATGCGATGTGGCCGGCAAAGTTGGCCAGGACACTGGGAAGGGTGGACATGAGCATGAAGAAACGCAACCGGATGTGGGTTGGCTTGACTGTGTTGTCGGCGCTGGCCGTCAGTGGTTGTGGCGGAGAACGCAATGAATACGCGGCAGAGGAGCGCGAGGGACCGCGGCCTGGGCCGGTCAATCGCTATGACCCGAACGATCCCAGCGTCTTTGGCGAAGGCGGTTTCACCTTCAACCGCCTGGCGACGGGTGCGGTGTTCGACGGTCGGACGCCTGGCGAGTCAGACGCGATCCCCGTCAATAAGTACCTGTGGCAGGCATCGCTGGATACATTGAGCTTCCTGCCGCTCGAATCCACCGACCCGTTCACCGGTGTCATTGCAACCGATTGGGGTGCATCGCCGTCGCAGCCCTCCGAACGCTTCAAAGTTACCGCCTATATGGTGCGCCCTGCGCTGCAGGCGTCATCCCTGAAGGTGGCGGTTTACCGTGAAGTGCGCAGTGAAGAAGGCACCTGGGTGCCGGCCCCTGTTGACCCCGCCACGGCCCGTCAGCTCGAGGATGCGATCCTCGTGCGCGCACGGCAAATGCGGATCGCTGAACTAGAAGGCGACGCAACGGGTTAGGCTCCCCAGATCCACGCGATTGATCCAAGGCCGCGCCCGCACTATCACGGGCGCGGTTTTGTTTTTGGCGCCCACCAACCGCCAAATCGGAGACGTCAGACATGTCACGCTACAATGCCCGCGAGGCCGAGCCAAAGTGGCAACAGGCCTGGGACACAGCAGGCTCCTTCACAGCCGTCCGCGATGAGACGCGGCCGAAGTATTACGTGCTGGAGATGTTTCCCTATCCCTCGGGCCGCATCCACATGGGCCATGTCCGCAACTATGCCATGGGCGACGTGGTTGCCCGATACAAGCGCGCGCGGGGCTTTAACGTGCTGCACCCGATGGGGTGGGACGCCTTTGGCATGCCGGCGGAAAACGCGGCGATGGCCAACAACACGCATCCCGGCACCTGGACCTATCAGAACATCGACACGATGCGGCGCCAGCTGAAGTCCATGGGGCTGAGCCTGGACTGGTCCCGCGAATTCGCGACCTGCGATCCGGAGTATTACGCCCAACAGCAGGCCCTGTTCCTGGACATGCTGGAGGAGGGATTTATCGCGCGCCGCAAGGCGGTGGTGAACTGGGACCCGGTCGACATGACCGTTTTGGCCAACGAGCAGGTCATCGACGGTAAGGGTTGGCGATCCGGCGCCCCGGTCGAACGGCAGGAGCGTTGGCAGTGGGCCTTCAAGATCTCGGAACATGCCGAGGATCTGCTGACGGCCATCGACAGCTTGAAGGACTGGCCCGAAAAGGTGCGGCTGATGCAGTCCAACTGGATCGGCAAAAGCCGCGGGATCGAGATCGACTTTCAGCTGACAGCGCCCGTCGCCGAAATCTCCTCGGTGCCTTGTTACTCGACGCGCCCAGACACGCTGCACGGCGCCAGCTTTATCGCGATTTCCTTCGACCACCCGTTGGCCAAAGCGCTGGAAGCGGACAATGCCGAACTGGCCGCTTTCAACAATGAATGCCGCAGTCAGGGAACGTCCGAAGCCGCGATGGAGGCCGCCGAAAAGCGCGGCTTCGATACCGGGCTGGTGGTCCGTCACCCCAGCGAAGACCGCGACTTGCCGGTCTGGATCGGCAACTTCGTACTGATGGACTACGGGACCGGTGCGGTCTTTGGCTGTCCGGCGCACGATCAACGCGACCTGGATTTCGCGCGGAAATACGATTTACCGGTCAGGAATGCGTTCTTCATGCGGGGCTCGACCGAGGAAGTCGGCACTGAAGCCTTGGTACCCGCGAAGACCGAAAAAGTCGTTTTCGTGAAACACTTTGCGGGTATCGGCGAGGCAACTTCGCAAGAGGCAATCGACCGCACGATAGACTGGTTCGAGGAGAAGCGGCTGGGCCGCGGCCAGACCCGCTATCGCCTGCGCGACTGGGGCATCAGCCGCCAGCGCTATTGGGGCTGTCCGATCCCGGTCATCCACTGCGATAGCTGCGGGATCGTGCCGGTGCCGAAGGAAGAGCTGCCGGTCAAGCTGCCCGAGGATGTCAGCTTTGACCGCCCGGGCAATCCGCTGGATCGCCACGATGCCTGGCGCCAGGTGCCCTGCCCGAGATGCGGTGAGGCCGCGCGGCGCGAAACGGACACGATGGACACCTTCGTGGATTCGTCCTGGTACTTCGCACGGTTCTGCTCGCCCCGGGCCGAGACGCCGACGGATCTGGACGACATCGGCTACTGGATGAACGTCGATCAGTATATCGGTGGGGTCGAGCACGCGATCCTGCACCTGTTGTATTCGCGGTTCTTCTGCCGTGCCATGGCCGGTACCGGCCATTTGCCGGATACGGCGCGAGAGCCATTCAACGCCCTGTTCACGCAGGGAATGGTGACGCACGAGACATATATGCTGGAAGGCTCGAGCCCGCCGGTCTGGCTGGAACCCGGCGAGATCAAACTGGCTGACGGCGGGGCGGTACGCGCCTCGGACGGGGCCGCCGTATCGGTGGGCGGCATCACGAAGATGTCGAAGTCGAAGAAGAACGTCATCGACCCCGAGGAGATCATCGATCAGTACGGCGCCGATACGGCCCGCTGGTTCATGTTGTCCGACAGCCCGCCGGAACGCGACGTCGAGTGGACCTCGGCCGGGGCGGAGGGCGCCTGGAAGTTCCTGCAGCGGGTTTGGCGCCAGATCGACGAAGCCAGCCTGGGCGATAGCACAATGCCGGAGGCGTTCGGGTCGGACGCGACCGCATTGCGCCGTCAGACCCACGGCGCCATTGCCGAAGTGACCGGCGGGATCGAAAAGTTCCAGTTCAACAAGGCGGTGGCCCGGATCTACGCGCTGTCGAATGCCCTGGGTAAGGCTGGCGGCAGTGGCGCGGACATGAACTTTGCCCGGCGCGAGGCGGCCGAGACCTTGGCCCGGCTGATGGCGCCCATGGTCCCCCACTTTGCCGAGGAGCTGTGGGCGCATCTTGGCCACACCGACATGGTGGTCGACGTCCCTTGGCCCCAAGCGGACGCCGCCCTTTTGGTCAGCGACCGCATCACCATGCCGGTGCAGGTCAATGGTAAGAAACGGGCCGAGATCGAAATCGACAAATCTGCCGCCAAAGACGCCATCGAAGCCGTTGCGCTGGCCGATTCCGGCGTGATCAAGTACCTTGACGGTAAGACGCCGAAGAAGGTGATTGTGGTGCCACAGAGGATCGTCAATGTCGTGGTCTAGGCGCAGGGTGTTGGCGCTGGCCGTGCCGGGGATGGCCGTACTGCCACTAGCGGGATGCTTCAAGCCCATGCTGGCGGAGGACAGCGCCGCATCGGGCCTACGCGGTCAGATTGCCCTGCCAGAGATTGTCGATCGGTTTGACTATCACCTTGTTCAAAGCCTGGAGAGCCGGCTGGGCCGGCCTGACGCAACAGCGTATCGGCTGGATGTGCAGACTTCTATTTCAGAGCAAGCACTTGCGGTCACTCAGGATAACTCTGTCACGCGGGTTACTCTGACTGCCACGGCAGAATGGGCTTTGTACCGGGACGGTGACACGTCTCCCGTACTGACGGGAAGAGCGAACACGCAGTCGGGGTACAACGCAACGGGCTCGCTCTACGCCACGCGGCAGACCCGCCGCGACATTGAACGTCGACTGGCCCGAGACCTGGGCGAACGGATCAGTCGGATTGTCCTGGCGCGTGCCGACCGGGTAACTGCGTGAAACTGACGGGCGGCGCGGCGGCGCGGTTCAGCAAATCCCCGAACACAGCCCTTTGCGGCGCCCTTTTGCACGGGGCCGATGCCGGACAGGTGGTCGAGGCGCGCCGATCCATGGTGGCCGACCTGACCGGCGGCGACGACATGCGCCTGACCCGGATCGACGTGGCCCTGGCGCGTCGGGATGCGGCGGAAGTCGGTGATGCCCTCCGGGCGCGCGGGTTCTTCGCAGACCGTAGCGTGGTCTTGATCGAAGGTGGCACCGATGGCCTGGCGAAACCGCTGAGCGCTGCACTGGACGGCGTAACGGCGGAGGATGCCTTTCTGGTGGTAACGGCGGATGCCCTGCCCGCACGGTCGTCGCTTCGAAAGCTGTTCGAGGGATCTGATCAGCTGGCGGCGCTGCAGTTTTTCGCGGATGCACCGGATTCGGCAGACATCGCCGCGCGGCTGCGCGACGCGGGGGCCACTGGGGCCGACCGCGATGCGGCCGAAGCGCTGGCCAGTGCGGGCGCCAGCATGGACCATGGCAGCTTCTCGCGTCTGATTGACGTGGTGGCTTTGAAGGCTTTGGGCCGCGAAGTCACCGCGCAGGATGTGGCCGACCTGGCCCCTGCAGGCATGGATGCCGAAGTCGATGCGTTGGTGGCCGCGGTTGCCGATGGCCGGGCAGAGGCGATCGGCCCGGTACTGCGTCGCTTGGATGCCGGTGGTCTGAATGTGGTGACTGCCCTGCTGGCGCTGCAACGCCACTTTCGCATGTTGCTGGGCGCCGCGGCGGGGAACGGGATCGACGGCGTGCGGCCGCCTTTGTACGGGCCGCGGAAGACCGCAGCACAGGGACAGCTACGCCGCTGGGGACTAGCGCGGTTGGAGGCCGCTAATCGATTGCTGCTGGACGCGGATGCTAAGGTGCGCTCAACCGATCGGGCGCCAGACAAGGCCGTTTTGGAAAGATGTGCCTTGCGGCTGGCACTAATGGCCGGGCGTTAGGAAACCGGTGAGAGCACGGAGGTGATGGCCCCTACTCTGCCAGCTTCCGGCAGAGATCATCCAATTGTTCCAAGCTCTTATAGCGTATCCGAACCTCACCAGAGCCCTCGGCGCCATGCTCGATCCGGACACGCATCTTGATGGCGGCGGTCAAATCGCCCTCCAACATTCTGGTATCTGCGTCCTTCTTCGGCTTGGCGGCGGCTTTGGCCACAGCGGCTTCGTGCGCCTTGAGGGGATCGATCTTGGCCATCGCCTCGACCTGGCGGACGGTCAGTCCCTCCGCCACCGCGCGTTCAGCCAGCGTGACAGGCGCCGGAGCGTTCACCAGGGCGCGGGCGTGACCGATACTGAGCTGTCCGGTCTGGAGAAACTCGCGCACCCGTTCCGGCAAGGACAGCAGACGCATCATGTTGGTCACGTGGCTGCGGCTTTTACCGATGACCTGAGCGAGATCCGCCTGCGTGTAACCAAAGGTCTCGATCAGCTGTGAATACCCATCGGCTTCTTCGATGGGGTCCAGGTCGACACGCTGAACATTCTCGATGATTGCCAGTTCCAGCAATTGCTGATCGTCGAGCTCGCGAACAACGGCTGGAAGCTCGTGGACACCGGCCAATTGGGCGGCCCGCCAGCGCCGCTCACCCGCCACCAACTGATAGTCGCCGGGATTGTTCGGATCGGGCCGGACCAGAACCGGCTGAATGACCCCGTGGACCTTCAGCGACTCAGCAAGCTCGGCCAGGTCTTCATCGCGGAAGTTGCGGCGGGGCTGTGCCGGGTTCGGATGGATCTTGTCGATCGGCAAGCGCCCGGGCTGCGGCCGGTCAGGCGCGTCATTGCCCTCCGGCTGGGCAGGCGCACCAGAAAGCGTCGTCTGATCAATGGAACCGGCATCGCCAAGCAGGGCGGACAGCCCCCTGCCCAGGGCTTTACGGGGAGGTTTCTTTGCCATCAGGCGGCCCTCGTTCGGCTGGTGCGGCTGATCAGTTCGAGCGCCAAGGAGCGATAGGCCTGGCTGCCCGCGCAATTCGGGTCATAGACCAGCGCCGGCATGCCGTAACTCGGCGCCTCGGATAACCGCACATTGCGGGGTATGACCGTGGCGTAGACGACATCGCCCAGTGTGGCGCGCACGTCCTCTTCGACCTGAGCGGACAGGCGATTTCGCCGGTCATACATGGTCAGGCAAATGCCATCGATCTTGAGCTGGGGGTTCAACGATTGTTGCACGCCTTTGACCGTGGACAACAACTGGGTGAGACCTTCCAGCGCGAAGAACTCGCATTGCAGCGGTACGACGATGCCTTGCGCCGCCACCATGGCGTTGACGGTCAGGATGTTGAGCGAGGGCGGACAGTCGATCAGGATGTAACTAAACTGATCGGTCAGCGCATGGTTCGACAACAGATCAGCCAGGCGGCGGGCACGGGTGTTGTCGGTGGATAGCTCGACGTCCAAGCCAGACAGATCGACCGAGGCCGGCACCAGCCAAAGGCTCTCGACCGGGGTTTCGATCATGGCGTCGGACAAGTCGGACTGACCGGTCAGCGCATCGTAGGTCGTGATCTCGCGCTGGTCGGAGGGGCTGTCCAGGCCGGTCGAGGCATTCCCTTGTGGATCCAGGTCAATGATCAGCGTTGTATGCCCCGCCTGCGCCAGACCCGTGCCCAGGTTAATCGCCGTCGTGGTCTTGCCCACCCCGCCCTTTTGGTTGGCGACCGCCAGGATCCGAGGTGATGCAGCTGTATCGGTCATGGGCGCGGGGCGATATCCGTCAGCTTGAGGATCGTGGCGCCGGGATCAGTCCGGCTGGGAACGCGTTCCACCAATATATGCCAATTGGCCTGGGCCGCCGTCAATTCGGATTCGGCCTGCGCACCCTTTGGGAACAAGCACACGGTCTGAGGGCTACAGAATGGATGGGATAGGGCTAGGAGCTGTGGTAGCGGGGCAAGCGCCCTAGCCGTAACGACATCAAATTGCTGGGGCGGGACCGTTTCGATTCGAGCGGTGAGGATGTCCGCACGAAGATCCAGCAAGCGTGTCGCTTCGCGAAGGAAGGCACATTTTCGGGCGTCCGACTCGATCAGAGTGAACTTGGTCGGGTCGTTGTTATCGGCGCTCAGGATGGCACAAACGAGCCCAGGGAAGCCGCCACCAGAGCCTAGATCCAGCCACGTATCCGCCTGTGGGGCATGATCGAAGATCTGGATGCTGTCCGCGATGTGGCGGGGCCAGATGTGGTCTAAGTCGCGGCGGGAGACCAAATTGATCCGGGTCGACCAGCGGCGAACGAGGTCTTCGAACTGCGCTAGCCGCTCCGATGTTTCACGTGAAACATTCAGGCCGTTGCTCCCCGCGTCTGGTTTTCAGTAGCACGTCGCGCATGCACCAGCAGCAGGGTGAGAGCCGCTGGAGTCATCCCCTCGATCCGCGAGGCCTGTGCCAGATCCGCGGGACGGGCAGCTTCTAGCTTGGAGCGCAGCTCTGCCGAGAGGCCTGAAATCGCCTGATACGCCAGATCGTTCGGCAAGGTCTGCGCCGCATCTTGCTGTAGCGCTGCAACGTCGCGCATCTGACGCGCGACGTAGGGTTCATAGCGGGCATCATTGGCGACCGCTTCGATCAATGCCGCGGGCAAATCTGACGTTTCAGGGAACAACGTCGGCACATCCTGCGGATCGATTGCCTGCGAGGACAGAAGATCGCGGATCGAGCGGCGGGCACCGTCCTGGGACAGCTTTAACCCCTTTTCCACCAGGTCCGTCGGGGTGCCGCCCAGATGCCGAAGGGTCGCCTCCGTCTTCTCCAAAGCGTCCAGCTTTGCCTGGAACGCCGCATGACGGGTGGCGCCGACGCAGCCGAAATCCATGGCAATCGGGGTAAGCCGGCGATCTGCATTATCTGCCCGAAGCTGCAGCCGGAACTCAGCGCGGGAGGTGAACATCCGGTACGGCTCGGTGACGCCCTGTGTGGTGAGATCGTCGATTAAGACACCGATGTAGCCGTCCGCCCGGCCAAGGCGCAGAGGTCCGCGCCCCATCATGGCGGCGGCCGCGTTCAGGCCAGCGACCAGCCCTTGGGCAGCCGCTTCCTCATAACCAGTCGTGCCATTGATCTGACCAGCGAGGTACAACCCTGGCAAGGCACGAAGCTCCAACGTCGGATGCAACGCGCGCGGATCGACATAGTCGTACTCCACAGCATAGCCGGGCTGGGCATAGGTGACGTTTTCAAGGCCTTTGATTGACCGCAGATATGCGAGCTGGACATCCTCAGGCAGTGACGATGAGAGCCCATTTGGATAGATCAGCGGGCTTTCCAGACCCTCGGGCTCCAGGAACACCTGATGCGAAGGCTTGTCGGCGAACCGCATCACCTTGTCTTCGAGCGACGGGCAATAGCGTGGCCCACGGCCTTCGATCTCGCCCGCGTACATTGCCGAGCGGTCCAGATTTTGACGGACTACATCGTGCGTTTCTGGGTTCGTATGGGTGATGTGGCAAGGTACCTGACGAAGCGGTGGACGAGCATTCAGCGTCGAGAATAAGGCAGGTTCGTCGTCGCCTGGCTGCTCTTCAAGGCCAGAAAAATCGATCGTGGCGGCGTGTAACCGCGGTGGAGTCCCCGTCTTCAGTCGCGCGGTCGGCAGGCCCATATCGGCGATCCGGTCGGCCAAACGGATGGCGGCACTTTCGCCCATCCGACCGCCTTCGATGATGCGATCCCCGATAAACAAGCGACCCCGCAGGAACGTCCCGGTGGTCAGTACAACTTGAGACGAAGGAACTATAGAGCCGTCTGCTAGTACCACCCCCGCGACCCGGTTGTTTGTCACGGCCAGATCGGTGACCTCTGCCTCGATGATGATCAAGTTGGCGAGCTGCGCCAAATCCCTCTGCACGAAAGCACGAAAGACATCACGGTCGCACTGTGCTCTGGGGCCCCTGACCGCTGGGCCCTTTCGCCGATTCAGCAACCGAAACTGGATCCCTGCCGCATCTGCTGCGCGCCCCAGTAAGCCATCGAAGGCGTCGATCTCCGCCACCAGATGGCCCTTGCCCAAGCCACCTACAGCGGGATTGCAAGACATCTCGCCAATACGGTCAGCGCGATTGGTAACCAAAGTAACGGGGACACCCATGTGCGCGACGGCACTAGCGGCCTCGGCCCCTGCATGGCCGCCACCAACCACAACCACCGAGTTTCCCTGCGAATGTTTCACGTGAAACATTCCTCCCGTTTTGGTGCCCTGCTACTTGCCCAGACAGAAGCGCCCGAAAACCACATCCAGCATATCTTCGACAGCGAGCCTGCCCGTCAACCGATCCAACGCGGCAACAGCCAAGCGCAGGTCTTCGGCCCGCGCTTCTATATCGCCCTGATCCAGCAATTGTCGACAGTGTCTGAGATGGTCCAGCGCCGCGCGCACCGCATCGATTTGGCGGCGGTGGCCGAGCATACCCGCCCCTGCGGCATGCTCGGCCAGTCGCGAGGAGATCGCTGAAAGCAGAGCATCAAGACCCTGCCCCGTCCGTGCGGCAATACTCGTGACGCCCGGCACAGGCAAAACATCAGCTTTGGTCCAAACTGTCATCTCGCAGTTTTCGGGGAACACTTTTGGGTCCGCATCGGTGTCGGCAGACCGCAACAGAACGCGCAGATCTGCCCCCTCTGCCCTGGCCATTGCGCGGCGGACACCCTCTGCTTCAATGGCGTCGTCCGTTTCTCGCAGCCCTGCCGTATCCAGGAAGGTAACCGACAGACCGTCAAGGTCGTACCGCACCTCGATCACGTCTCGGGTCGTGCCTGGAATGTCTGAGACGATCGCGGCTTCCCGTCCGGCGATCGCGTTCAACAACGAGGATTTCCCGACATTGGGGGGGCCGATGATGGCCACTTCATAGCCCTGGCGCAGGCTTTCGGCCGCGGCGGCGCCTTTCAGTTCAGCGGTCATCCCAGCCGTAACGTCATCGATCAAACGACCAACTTCCGGCGAGACGTCTTCGGGCACTTCCTCGTCTGCCCAATCGATGGTGACTTCTAAAAGCGCCCGGGCCTCGATCAACGACGTGCGCCAGGTGTCAAGGCGTTGCGTCATCGGACTGGCCATCGCGCGCAGCGCTTGGCGGCGCTGCACTGCGGTCTCCGCCGCTACCAGATCGCCCAGCCCTTCCGCCGCCAGCAAGTCCATGCGACCTGCTAGCACAGCGCGGCGCGTGAACTCTCCTGGCCCAGCCACACGACCGCCCAAGGCATCCAGAGCATCCATGATACCTGAAACCACAGCACGGCCACCATGGCACTGTAGTTCCACCATTCGCTCGCCGGTGAAGCTGGCACCTTCAGCAAAGGCGATCACAAGCGCCTGGTCCAGGATCTCGCAATCGTGTCTAAGCTCTCGGACAACCGCGCGCCGCGCTAGCGGGACATCACCGCCAAGCGCCGCCAAGATCTCCCAAGCAGACGGACCGGAAACACGGATTACAGCGACCGCAGCAGTGCCGGGTCCGGTTGAGACAGCATAGATGGTATCGGGGCCCGCCACCGCCCCGGCGTCAGGCATTCATCGAGTCGAAGAACTCGCTGTTGGTCTTGGTCTGCTTCAGCTTGCCCAGCAGGAATTCGATGGCATCCGTCGTGCCCATCGGGTTCAGGATGCGGCGCAGCACGAACATCTTGGTCAAATCGCCCTTGTCGACCAGCAGTTCTTCTTTCCGAGTGCCGGATTTGAGAATGTCCATGGACGGGAAGACGCGTTTATCCGCGACCTTGCGATCCAGAACGATCTCGGAGTTACCGGTGCCCTTGAACTCTTCGAAGATCACTTCGTCCATCCGGCTGCCAGTATCGATCAGCGCAGTCGAGATAATGGTCAGTGAGCCACCCTCTTCGATGTTACGGGCCGCACCAAAGAAGCGCTTGGGCCGTTGCAATGCATTCGCGTCCACGCCACCGGTCAGGACCTTACCCGAAGATGGCACAACGGTATTGAACGCCCGGCCAAGACGGGTGATCGAATCCAGCAGGATGACCACGTCGCGGCCGTGTTCGGTCAGGCGTTTGGCCTTTTCGATCACCATTTCCGAGACGGCCACGTGCCGGGTCGCCGGTTCGTCAAAGGTCGAGCTTACCACCTCGCCCTTTACAGAACGCTGCATATCGGTGACTTCCTCGGGCCGCTCGTCGATCAGCAGCACAATCAGGTAGCATTCCGGATGGTTCGCTTCGATCGAGTGGGCAATGTTCTGCAGAAGCACCGTTTTACCGGTCCGCGGCGGCGCTACAATCAGGCAACGCTGGCCCTTGCCGATCGGTGCGACGAGGTCGATGACCCGTGCTGAGCGATCCTTGATCGTCGGATCCTCGATCTCCATTTTCAGCCGCTGATCGGGATAGAGCGGCGTCAGGTTGTCGAAGTGCACCTTATGGCGCGCCTTCTCGGGGTCCTCGAAGTTGATTTTGTTGACTTTGAGGAGCGCGAAGTAGCGCTCGCCATCCTTGGGTGCCCGGATCGGCCCTTCGACCGTATCACCGGTCCGTAGCGCAAAACGGCGGATCTGGCTGGGCGACAGATAGATATCATCGGGCCCTGGCAGGTAATTCACATCCGGTGAGCGCAGAAAGCCGAAGCCATCCTGCAGAACCTCCAGCACCCCTTCACCGATGATTTCGGTGCCTTCGTCTGCCATCTCTTTTAGGATGGCAAACATTTGGTCCTGCTTGCGCATGGAGGCAGCGGCCTCGATCTCCAGCTCTTCAGCCAAAGCCAACAGGTCAGCAGGCGATTTTGCCTTCAGATCGGATAGTTTTTGTTCGGTCATCTCTCGGTCCAGTGCCGGAATCGGGGACGCAAGCTTGGGAAAAGGGGCGTGGATCAGCGGACGCTGCTTCGCTCGTCGACCAGCATATGAGGGTCGCGCCCGAAAATGTCAATCCTGATACACGCGGAAGTCAAATGGGTTGGACAATCACCATGATTACAATCACCAGCAATGCCAGCGTCGGTACCTCGTTCATCAGCCGGTAGTGGCGACCCGTCTTTTGGTTGCGATCCGCCAGGAAGTCTTTGCGCCGCTTACCGCACCAATGGTGGAACCAGGTGAGAACCAGGATCAAGACGACTTTGACGTGGAACCAGTAACTGACCACGAACCAGTCCCAGCCGTTCGCGAACACCATCAGCAGGCCGAAAATCCAGGTGGCAATCATGGACGGGTTCATGATCAGACGGAACAGCTTTAGTTCCATGATCTTGAATGTCTCGGAGAGTTCAGAGCCAACGGCGGCCCGTTCAGCGTGATAGACATAGATTCTTGGCAAATAGAACAGTCCTGCCATCCACGCGACCATCGAGATCACATGCAGTGCCTTCAGCCAATCATAGCCCGCTGCCAGCCAATCCTGTACGATCGACACGCGCTCTCCATTTCTCCAGCCTGACTAGGTTTTGGCTTGGCTGGTCGCTTGCCTTTCTCTCTTAATAGGTTGTTGCTGTTGGTAGAAGCGGTGGATTGCGGGGATACAACGCTCGCGGGTTATGCCCACAGAGTTATGCACCGTTTTCAAACCGTCACATTACGGTTTCCACTAGTCGGAAAACTGAAAATGTAATAATGGGGGTAAAATACTTCAATCATTCCAAAGGGTTGCCCATACCCTTTGAGAACGCTTCCCTTTTCACAGAAAGCGATGGCATTTGAACTAGGCCGATTTCCAGTTTCATCCACACATTCTCACAATGCGCTAGATATCCCCTCCACATGTGGGTGATCCGAGTGATACTCACAGCCCTCATGGGCCGAGTGTCGATCGATACCCGCTATCCCCGTTATCCCCAGGATCGGCCCTTTCCCCACAGCGCGTTCCGGGGCACAGTGCGGGGCCAAACGCCAGGGGTGATATGAGCGCAACCTCCCATTTGCATTTGATCTCAGATTCGACCGGCGAGACCATCACGGCAATTGCCCGTGCGGCTTTGGCCCGCTTTGCTGACACCCAGCCGCAGGTGCATCTGTCGGTGTTTGTCAGGACGTCGGTGGATCTCGAGTCTGCGTTGGCGCCGATCGAAACCGACAATACCTTGGTCGTTTTCACCTTGGCTGATCCAGAACTGCGGGCGCGTTTGTCCACCCATTGTGCTGAACTTGGTGTGCCGACCGCCTGCCCGCTGGACTCGGTCATGTCGGGTCTGACAGATCTTTTGGGTATCGAGCCCAACGTGCGCGCCGGCATGCAACACCGCGTCAACAACGACTACTTCGACCGGATATCGGCGCTCGATTTCGCGATATCGCACGATGATGGGGCAACCGGAGACCGCTTTGACCAGGCGCATGTCATTCTGGCCGGGGTCTCGAGGACATCGAAAACGCCCACCTGCATCTATCTGGCCTACCGTGGCATAAAGGCCGCCAATATGCCGCTGGTACCGGGGGTTGAGCCGCACCCAACGTTTTTCAGTGCCATGGAACACGGTGTTCCCGTGGTGGGCTTAACCGCCAGCCCATCGCGGTTGTCACAGATCCGGGCGCAGCGGCTGGAGGCCATCGGATCCACCAAAACCCCTGAATATGCCGAGCTGGATCAGATCCGTGCCGAGGTTGCAGAGGCACGCCTCTTCTTTGACCGTCACGATATTTCGGTTATCGATGTGACACGGCGCTCGATCGAGGAAACAGCTGCGGAAGTCATGGCCTTGTTGCGGTCCCGTGGGGTCGAAGGCGTCTGATGCTGGTGCTTGCCTCGGCTAGTGAGTCTCGTGCGCGGATGCTGCGGAATGCGGGTGTCGATGTCATCGCCGATCCTGCCGCTGTAGACGAGGCGACGGTTAGGGACAGAATGCTGGCAGACGGTGCGAATGTTCCGCAGATCGCCAACGGTTTAGCGATTGCAAAGGCGCAGGCGGTCGCTCCTCGCCATCTGGGGCACCTGGTCTTAGGCTCGGATCAGATCTTAGAGCATGAGGGTGCTTTATTGTCCAAAGCGCCGGATCGAACAGCGGCACGCGCTCAGCTGCAAGCATTGCGTGGATCCACACACAAGCTGATTTCCGCCGCCGCGATTGTTCGGGATGGTTCGGTGATTTGGCAGGCGGTTGATGAGGCTGTCCTGACCATGCGCCCGTTCAGCGATGCTTTCCTCGATGGATATCTTGAAGCCGCGGGGGATGCGGTCCAGAAATCCGTTGGGGGCTACTATCTTGAAGGTCTGGGTGCGCAACTGTTCGACAAAGTCGATGGCAATTTCTTCACCGTCTTGGGTCTGCCGCTGTTGCCCGTCTTGGCGTTTTTGCGCTTGGAAGGGGAGCTGGCCGCATGAATGACCCCAGACCTTTAACCGCCGGCGTTTTGGGCAACCCGATTGGGCAGTCGAAGTCCCCTTTGCTGTTTCGCCATTGGTTCGATGTTCTCGGGGTCGAGGGGAACTACAGCCCTTATCTGGTCGCGCCGGAAGAGTTCGAGCGGGTCATTCGGGGCCTGCAGGCTGCCGGCCTAAGAGGGGTCAACTGTACGATCCCATATAAACAGGCCGCGTTAGCAATCGCTGACGACGTCAGCCCGATGGCCCAGGCGATTGGTGCCGCCAACACGCTGACGTTCCGCGCTGATGGAACCATCCATGCGGACAACACAGATGGGTATGGCTTCATAGAGAACCTCATGGCTGGCGCCCCGACCTGGCGGGCAGATTCAGGCCCCACCTTAATGTTGGGTGCTGGAGGCGCCGCCCGCGCCGCGGTCTATGCCTTGATCGATGCCGGCTGCCCGGAAATTCGCCTGTCTAACCGTACCCGCGCCCGTGCTGAGGAACTGGCAGACGATCTAGATGGGCCAATCTCGGTGATTGATTGGGACGAGCGCGCCTCGGCCGCCGATGGCGCAGCCCTGATTGCCAACTCCACCAGTTTAGGGATGATCGGCCAGCACCTGTTGGCAATGGATCTCACAGCAGCGCCGGCGGACGCGGTCGTGACTGACATGGTCTATAATCCGCTGGAGACCGATCTTTTGGCTGCAGCCAGGGCACGAGAGCTGATAACGGTGGACGGCCTGGGAATGCTGTTGCATCAGGCCCGTCCAGGTTTTCAACGATGGTTCGATCGTGATCCAACTGTTACCGAAGACCTGCGCATCGCTGTTTTGGGGGGTGCTTGATGCTGGCGTTCCGATATCCTCTCGAACCGGGCGCTGCGCCCTGCGGGCGCGTCGCCCGTTCCGACCCGGCCCGCCCCCACCCCCGCCGCCGCCAATGTCCCCCGCTGCGCGGGCGTCATTGGCGCGGGGGTGGAGTGGGTTGCCAGTTTGAGGGCTTCTGGCAATGATTGTCTTGGGGCTGACAGGATCGATTGGCATGGGCAAATCGACCACGGCCAAGATGTTTGCCGACGCTGGCGTGCCGGTCTGGGATGCCGACGCGGTTGTGCATCGTCTGTATGGACCTGGCGGTGCCGGTGCGGCAGCAATCGCAAGGATTGCGCCGGCGGTCGTTTCGGATACAGGCGTTGATCGTGGCAAGTTACGCGGTGCTGTTTTGGCCGATCCGCACTTGCTGAAACAGGTCGAAGCAGCAATTCATCCATTGGTCGGGCAGGATCGGACAGGGTTTATCGCAGAGGCGAAAGCGGCGGGGCGGGCAATTGTCGTCTGTGATATTCCGCTGCTCTATGAAGGGAGCAGCGAGGGCACCCTGGATAAGGTCGTTGTGGTCACTGCTCCGGCAGATGTGCAGCGCTCCCGGGTGTTAGACCGCCCGGGTATGTCAGAAGCAGCTTTCGAGGCCATACTGGCAAAGCAGGTGCCTGATGCCGTGAAGCGAGAAAAGGCGGATTTCCTGATCGATACGTCACTGGGCATGGCGGTCGCCCGGACGCGGGTGGCCGAGATTATCGCGGAGTTGGAGGGCAGTGATGCGTGAGATCGTGATGGACACGGAGACGACCGGGTTAGATCCGCGTGATCCCGAAGGCCGGCACCGAATTGTCGAGATCGGTGGTGTGGAGTTGCTCAATCACCTGCCCACCGGGCGAACATATCACCAATACATCAATCCGGAGCGGGCGATGCCCCGCGAGGCATTCGACGTGCACGGCTTGGGCGACGAGTTTCTGCGCGATCAACCGGTCTTTGCCGACATCGCCGATGCGTTCTTGGCGTTTGTCGATGATGCCAAGCTGGTGATCCACAACGCAAAGTTCGACATGAACTTTTTGAACGCCGAGTTGGATTGGCTTGGGAAGCCGCCCCTTCCGTCAGCCCAGGCAGTCGATACTTTGGATATCGCCCGGCGGACGTTCCCCGGCGCTCAGGCCTCGTTGGATGCGCTTTGTAAACGGTTCGGGGTCGATAACTCAGTTCGAGAAAAGCACGGGGCCCTACTGGACAGCGAGTTACTGGCCGAGGTGTACCTGGAGCTGTTGGGTGGCCGACAGCAGGGCATGGTTCTGGAGGCGCACCGCGGGCCAGAGGCTGCTGAGGGACCTGCGATGGTGGATTGGAACCCGCCGCCGCGTCCGCGCCCGATGACGCCGCGATTGTCCGAAGCGGAAGCAGCGGCGCACGAGGCGTTTATCGAGGAAATCGGCGACGGTGCGTTGTGGCGGCAATGAACGATGGCTCGGCGGCGCTCCCTGTCGAGGTCAGTTTGGCGTCACCGTTAGCGCGGCCCACCCACCCGCGCCCCCGAGCCCCAAACACCGCGCTTCAATGGAAACACGGGAGAGAGAACACAGATGGCAAAGTTCCTGATCCATATCCATACAGGGCCCACTGATCCGACCAAGGCGACGCTTGGCTGCCTGATCGCCGCGACGGCGTTGAAGGAAGGCCATGAGGTTACTGTCTTCATGGCCGGTGACGGTGTTCACCTGATGGCGCCCTAAACCATCGCCACGCTGGAAGGTCAAGGCACCGGAAAGCTGAGCGATCATATCCCGGCAATCGCCGAGGGTGGTGGGCAGTTTGTCCTGTCTGGGATGTCCGCCAAGGCGCGCGGCTATGATGACAGCCTGTTGGAGGGACACCCGGCCGAGTTTGCGATGCCGACCCGGTTGGTTGCGCTGGCGGCGGAGGCCGACACGGTTCTTTGCTATTGAACGGCCCATCACTGGCCCATTCGCAGAACAGGCTTTGCCCCTAGCGCACGGCACGCACCGGCGCTAACAGAGCGAAAGCCAAAAATAGGAGGATCGCCCATGTCTGCCCCCGTGGAAGCGATTGGCACGCCCCAAGCCATCCCAGTAGTGACCGAAGCCGACCGCGTTGCCGAACTGGTCTCGCGGGCGCGCGCCGCCCAGGACGCCTACGAGAATCACGATCAGGCTCGGGTTGACGAGGCCGTCACCGCACTGGCCTGGTCGATCTACAAGCCCGAGAATGCCGAGATGCTGGCCAAGCTGGCTGTCGAAGATACCGGGCTGGGCAACGTTCCTTCGAAGATCATCAAGAACACGCGCAAGACGTTTGGGACGTTGCGCGACCTGATGCGGGTGCGTACGGTGGGCGTCATCTCGGAGGAACCCGAGAAGGGCATGGTCAAGTATGGCAAACCCGTGGGGGTTGTGGGGGCCGTCTGCCCCTCGACCAACCCGGCGGCAACCCCGGTGAACAAAGCCATGATGGCGCTGAAAGGGGGCAACCCCGTCATCATCGCGCCCTCGCCTGCAGGGTACTACACGACTGCCAAGACCGTCGATCTGATGCGGGCGGAGTTGGCCAAGGCCGGTCATCCGGAGGATCTGGTGCAGATCCTGCCCAACCCTGTAAACAAGGCGATGACCCAGGCGCTGATCGAGCAATGCGATCTGGCGGTGGTCACCGGCTCTCAGAACAACGTTAAGCGGGCAATGCAGTCGGGGACGGTGGCCATCGGGGTCGGGGCCGGGAACGTCCCCGTGATCATCGATGAGACGGCGGATCTGGATGACGCCGCCCAGAAGATCACCGCGTCGAAGATCTTCGACAACTCGACGTCCTGTTCGTCCGAAAACGCCGTGGTGATCCTGAATGCGGTCTATGAGGAGGCTTTTGCCGCGCTGGAACGGGCTGGTGGCTGGCGCTGTACGGCTGACCAGAAGGCTCAGGTGGAAGGGACGCTGTGGCAGGGCGGCAAGCTCAACCGCCACGTGATTGCCAAGGATGCCGAGGTCGCCGCGGATGTCTTCGGCCTGCCAGAAGCGGCGAAGGCGCAGAAGTTCTTCATGGTCGAGGAAGGTGCTGTCGGCGGCAAGAACGGGTTCGCCGATGAGAAGCTATCCCTAGTTCTGACCGTTTATCGCGCCAAGGACTTCGCTGAGGCCCAGGAGATCTGCACCAAGGTGCTGCATGTGACGGGGCTCGGCCACTCGGTCGGCGTCCACACCAAGAACATGGATAATGCCCGGGCGTTGGCGGCGAGCACCGACGTGGTGCGCGTTCTGGTCAACCAGGCACATACCTTCGGCAACGGTGGGTCTTTCGAAAATACCCTGCCCTTCACGCTGTCCATGGGGGGCGGCACCTGGGCAGGCAACACGATTTCCGACAACCTGAACTGGTCGAACTTCGTGAACATCACCCACCTTGTGACCACGATCCCGGAGGACAAGCCGTCCGAAGAGGCGCTGTTCGGCAATCACTGGGACAAATACGGGAAGTGAGGCCAGGGTGGGTCTGAACCCCACCCTACCGACAAGCCGTTGGTCAGGCTTCAGCCTGGCACGGGGGAGGACATATGAATTTCGAAGAGTTCGCGGCGAAGCCGTTGCTGGCTGAAGGCGGCATCGCTGTCCCTCCCAGCCAATTGGTGAGCACTCCAGATGCGGCGGCGGGTGCTGCCTCCGAGATTGGTGCCTGCGTGGTCAAGGCCCAGGTGCCGACGGGCAAGCGCGGCAAGGCAGGCGGCATCCAGCTGGCCGCGACGCCGGAGGAGGCCAAGGGCCACGCAAACGCCATTCTGGGCATGGAGATCGGGGGCTTTACCGTCGAGAAGCTGTTGATCGAGGGGCAGGTGCCGATCGCCAAGGAGCTGTATGCGGCCGCAATATGCGATCCGGTAACGTGCGGGCTGGTCGTGCTGTTCTCCCACCTTGGGGGCATGGACGTCGAGGAAGCGGCCGAACAGGACCCCAATGCCATGCGCCGTTTGCCTGTAGATATTGGTAAGGGGCTGGACGTGGCCAAAGCTGCGTCGCTGTTGGATGGTCTGGACCTGAATGGCCAGCAGGACGAGGTCGCCGCCACCCTGGTCAAGCTTTACGATGTCTTCCGCAGCCGCGATGCCGAACTGCTGGAGATCAACCCGCTGGTTCTGACCCAGGACAAGCGTGTCGTCGCGCTGGACTGCAAGCTGACCGTGGATGACAGCTCCGTGCCCCGGCAGGCCGAGATTGCCTCAACCGGGACCCCGGACCCCCTCACGGATTTGGAGGCGGAGGCCGCGCACGCGGGTCTGAAGTACATCGAACTGGGCGGCTCGGTCGGCGTGCTGGCCAACGGGGCGGGGCTGACCATGACCACGATGGACGCCATTACGCATTTCGGCGGCCAGCCCTCCAACTTCCTGGAAATCGGGGGGGAGGCCTATACCAAGGCGGAAACCGCCCTGACGATCCTGCTCAAGAACCCCAACATCAAGGCGCTGCTGGTGAACTTCTGCGGGGCCTTCGCCCGGACGGACGTCATGGCGGGCGGCGTGGTCGAGGCCTGGAAGAAGATCAACCCGGACATCCCCGTCTTCTTCACCATACATGGAACGGGCGAGGATGAAGCCGTCGCGCTGGTCAAAGCCGAGCTTGGCATCGAGCCCTTCGACCTGATGGACGACGCGGTGAAAGCAGCGGTGGAGGCAGCCCAATGATCCCGCGCAAGGAACACCGTATCCTCGTCCAGGGCATTACCGGCCGCCAGGGCTCGTGGTGGACCGAGAAGATGATCGAGTACGGTGCTACCGTGGTCGGAGGCGTGAACCCCAAGAAGGCCGGGACTGAACACCTGAGTCTGCCCGTCCATGCTGCCGCCCGCGACGTCTCGGGCCAGTTCGACATTGCCCTGATGTTCATCCCGCCCATGGGCGCCAAGGCTGCTGCAGTGGACGCCTGCGAGGCGGGCGCCAAGCTGTTGGTCTGCCTGACCGAGCATATCCCCGCGCATGACGTGATGGAGATGCATGCCGCCGCCAAGGCCAACGGCACACGGATCGTGGGTCCGAACACAGCGGGGCTGGTCACCCCTGGCGAGACCTTCATCGGCATTATGCCCGCGTTCAACGACCGGGTGTTCCAGAAGGGCGATGTGGGCGTGATCTCTCGGTCCGGGTCCCTGGGGACTTTGGTCTCCCTGAACCTCACCCAACAGGGCATGGGCCAGTCGGTCTTCTACGGCGTGGGCGGTGACCCGATGATTGGGACCACGACGCGCGAGGCGCTGCAGTTTCTCGACGCCGATCCCAACACCCGGGCGGTAGCCCTGTGCGGAGAGATCGGAGGTTCGGCCGAAGAGGAAGCTGCCGAGTACGCGAAGACCATGTCCAAGCCTGTGGTGGCATTCATCGCGGGGCGCGCCTCTCCTCCGGGCAAGAAGATGGGCCACGCGGGCGCCATCGTCGCGGGCGGTAAGGGCGACTACGCATCCAAACGCGCCGCGCTGGAGGCGGCCGGAGTTGCTGTCGCGGACGTGCCCAGTCAGATCCCAACGCTTTTGAAGGGGTGAGCCATGGTTGACCTGCTAAGGCCCCGCCGCTGGACCTTCCCTGTGCCGATTACTTATGGAGCTGGTCGGATCTCTCGCGTCGGGTCAATCGCCAGGGATGCTGGGATGCAGAAGCCGCTGGTCGTCACGGATCGCGCCAGCGCCGAACTGCCCTTCATTGCGCAGATCATGGGTCACCTGGAAGAGGCCGGCCTGGGGGCGGGCCTATTTGCCGAGGTCGCGCCCAATCCCCGGGATACCGATGTGCCGTCAGGGTGTGAGGACTATCAGGCCGGAGATCACGACGGGATCATCGCGGTGGGCGGTGGCAGCGGTATGGACGGTGCCAAGGCCATCGCGCTGACGGTTCTGAACGACACGCCGCTGGAGGATTTTGATTTCGGCAAGCCCGCCCCGCAAGGTGTGCGATTCCCGCCCCTGATCACTGTGCCGACAACGGCAGGCACCGGGGCCGAGACCGAGTCAACCGCCATGATCACGGCGACCGGGCCCGGCACGAAGTACTGCGCCTGGCACAGGGATCTGAAACCAGCCCATACGATCCTCGATCCCGAACTCACGCTGGGGCTGCCCCCGCACCTGACTGCCTGGACGGGTCTCGATGCCCTCACTCACGCGATCGAGGCCTATTCGGTCGATGCGTTCCATCCCTTGTGTGACGGTGCGGCGCTGGAGGGGCTCAGGCTGATCTGGCGCTGGTTGCCCGAGGCGGTCGACAACCCCGGGTCGCTGGAGGCCCGCGGCGGCATGCTGGTCGGGTCCTGCCTCGCCGGAGTGGCGTTCTTGAAGGGCCTCGGGATCGTGCACTCGATCAGCCATATGGTCGGCGCCGAGTACGACACGCATCACGGTCTCACCAACGCCGTCGTCTTGCCATCCGTGCTGCGCTTCAACGCGCCGGCCCTGGCCGACAAGTCTGGACCGATGGCCGAGGCCATGGGTCTCGAAGGTCGTGACATCACTTCGATCGATGCGGCAGTCTGTGGCCTGCTGGACCGCTTTGAGATCCCGGGCACGCTGGCAGATCTTGGGGTGACTGAGGATCGGATCGAGCCCCTGGCAACAAAGGCAATGGGTGATCTGCTCACACAGACAAACCCAATCATCCCCACGGTGGACCCGATGGCCGACGTGATCCGAACCGCATGGTCCCACGGCCGCTGATCATGATCTGAAGGTGGCTGGGACGGGAGGACTCGAACCTCCAACCTACGGTACCAAAAACCGGTGCTCTACCAATTGAGCTACGTCCCATCCGGGGCGACTAGGTAGCGCCGTGACGCCGTGGCTGCAAGCCCGGAAATCCCTCTTGCGCGCTGTGCGCCCCACAAGTATATCCACGCGCCTGAGAACGGAGTGTAGCTCAGCTTGGTAGAGCACTGTCTTCGGGAGGCAGGGGCCGCAGGTTCAAATCCTGCCACTCCGACCAATGATTTCAATAAGTTAAATAATTTGTACCCAAAAATTGTCTCGCTTTTGTCTCAACGAGATATTGCGATCTCCAAGTTACTGTCTTAGCTCCGCGATCAGAAGCGGATCTTAGAGCATGGCCTCGGTAGGCGGTCGTCAAAGTGTCCCGGATAATGCAGCGATACAGCTCTGGACCTCAGCGCTATGCAAACAGTGTATCTTCTTGCTTACCCAGACGATGAAGGCTGCCAGTCTGGGCGGGATGCCAAGATACTACTCGGCATCCCTGAACGCTCTGCAGCTGCGTTGTCACTCAGCTCTTAGCGAACCCCTGAGTGAGCAGCGCTGCTGTTGCAAGTCCGGGGAAGTCAATGAAGGGATTGCGATTTCCCTGAGCGGTCTCGGTCAGCCAGTTGCGGTGCTTCTCATACTCGCCCGGCGGATCCGTCTCATGCCATTTCATGAGGACGGGTACCCGGTTCTTTGTGAGTTCAGACCGGCGGTCGCCCAGTTCCCCAGGATAGCGCATAAGGAAGTACATCGTGGCCCTGGCCACCGGCCCATGGCCGAACTCCGGTTCGAATTTGTTTCCCTCACGGCGGCCGCAGAGATCGCGCTCTGCTTCGTCCGTGGGCTCAAAGGCCCAATAGGGGATGTTTGAACGGAAAGAATTGCACCCTGGCTCGCAAGTGAACAGGTGGTGCAGGTCGGCTTTCATAGGTTGACGCCGGTCAAACCAGGATTGGCAGACAACATGCTCGCAGTTAAAAGAACTGGCTGCCTCTCGGATGAGGGCTTCTTCTTCGACCGCTTCCCATAGTTCATCGTCACCTAGAAGTCTTTCAAGATCGATCCCGGCGGTCTCAAAGCCGAGGGCCTCGGCCCTAGGCAACACCATGGCAAGCTCACGCGAGATTGCCTCTCGCGGATCCAGGACGGACCCCGAGTAAACATTCTTCAATGTGCCGTCCTTTCGGACATCGATGGCCGGGTAGAGGAACTTGTGCCGCGCGGTCGCGTAGCTGTGGCGTTCGGTATGAGTCTCCTCTAGATGGTGCTTCAAGTGTGTGGCCAGATCATCGGCCGGCAAAGAGAGGTCTACACCCCGCCAGTAGAGATCGCGCGCAGCAGAATCGGCATCCGCATCATAGTACGGGCTGTCGTGGCGAAATCTCTCGAAGATCTGTTCAGCCAGCCTAGGAACAGAGGCATCCACTCGGGGTTGTCCCGCAGGAACGGCGTCGGATGCACTACTGTTAATCACGTCGATGGCGGATGGATCCGCAGGCGAGTGGGTTGTGGATGATCCGAAACTCGCATTCGGAGCAAAGGGTTGCACCGTGTCGACGGGCCCGAATGAAAGCCTGAAGAGCCAGGACGCCGCGCCGTTCTGATCGATGGGGCCCTGCAACGCATCGCCGGGTTCGGATGCGACCTCGCTTCCGCTGACCGACGTGCCATCGCGGAACAGTTCCCAGATATTCGGCAAGGGCGGCACGGTGAGGGCCTCCTGCCAGAGCGTGCGCTCCGAAGCCGTCAGCGCCAGAGTCTCGACATGCTTCACGATGCTGCTGATCCTCGTGCCCTCGTTGGCGACCCATTTGATCTTGTGAAGGTCCTCACGCCGACCCGACCAGACTGAGCCGTCTTGCAGGAGGATGCGATTTTGTCCGTCGCGCGCGGGCACGCCGGCGTGATGAAGCGCGGCGAGTTCCCACTGCTCGTTGAAAACGCCGGAGCCGGAAGAGCCGGGCTTGGTGTCCGCCTTGTACTGGAGAAAGTCGTCGACTAGCGTCACGATCATATTGTCACGCACGGTGATTTGCATGCGTTCGCCGCCGGGATGCTGGATTATGTTGACCCTTTCTCCGATCACCGCCTTGCCGGATCCAGCGATGAGAGGGCACCACCCGCGGGTGCGCAGTCCATCGCCGACTCGGTTCACTGGTTCGACGGCGACTAGGGTGAAGTCGAGCTCCTCATGAGTCCGGAAGAATACGCCCGGTTGAAACCGGAAGGTCCGGGCATCCATGTTTATCCCGTCAGCCGACACCAGATGCTCGAACTGTGCGACGCTGTTCGCGGCCTCGGCTGCGTCACCAAGAACGTGATTGTTTGTCATCAGCAGACGCGGCGATACCAAGACCCCCGAGCCGAAGCCCAAGAGTCGTCCGATGCGGTCGCGGATCTCGACACGTGCGACGGCCCGAGCGGCGATCAGGGCCCGCTCGACGAAGGCAATCCCCGTCAGTTCGTTAACACCAAGGATGCGCTCCAGCGGATTGAATGCCGAGTCCGTCTCATCGATGACTGCCTCAGCCGCAGCGACCATTCCCAGACGTTCAAGGCGCCGGGCGTAGCGCGCGCGTTGATCCAGCGCCTGCCAATCCGGCATCCCGCCACGGGCGGCCTTTTCCATTTCGACTGAAAGTCTGTCTCGTTTGGGCTTCGAGCGATGGAATCGGTTCTCTGTGGCTTCGATCAGCTGCTGAAGTCTCGTGTCAATGTTGGCCATTTCGAGCCTCTCTTTAATGCATGATGGAAGGAACGGAGCAGGACGTTCGCCGAACGCCCTGCTCTGACGCTACGGTCATACGGTGCGCAGCACGTCCTCAATCCAGTTCTTCGCAACGTCTAGGCGGACATAGACTCCGCCGTCACCGCAATCCTGATCGGCTTCACCAGTGGCGCGCGCCGTGGCGCCTGCTAGCTTCCGGGAGCCGTCGACCGAGACATAAGCGGGACCGCCGCTGTCACCAGTGCAGCTATCCTTGCGGCTGCCTTTGCGTCCGGCGACGAACTCGGTGAAAGAGTTGAAGCGTAGGATCGCCTCGGCATCCGACAAATCCTCGTTCGGTGTTCTTCGCACAACGTTCATCGGTACACCGACTTCGCGCTTAGTGCCGAAGCCGATGGTGCCGGCCGGATCCGTGTTGCCGAAGCCAACGAGGTGAACGCTGCCTGCGTTGACGATCTCGTTCGGCTCCGCGATCGGGATAGGTTGAATGTCCGTCTTGGACTGCAGCACCAAAAGGGCTAGGTCTTCGGTCGGATGCTCGTGGATCCGAGCCAGCCTTTTGATGTGTCCCTGGCGTACGTCACGCTGATCTTCTACGCCGATGGCGATCGCACTGGGGTCAAGCGCGCCGGTGGTTGATGTGATGCAGTGACGGGCGGTGACGACGACCCGTGGATGGATCAGCGTGCCCGTGCAGAACCAACCGTTGAGGAAACCGCCGCCGCTGCTATTGCCGACCAGGCAACATTCGGGAAACGCTCCGGGGGCAACTGGTCTGCCACCGGTGATACGCAAGATTTCGCGCGCCAGTTCGCGCGCGTTCGCGCGCGTGTTCTCGACAGTAGGGTCGAGATCGATGTAATCCGCCATAAGTTGCGACAGCACCTGGACCTGGCCGGCCAAGGCGCGGATCTTCTGATCCTGATCGGCATCGTGGCTAGAAGGGCCGCAGCCGCAAGCGGAAGCAGATGTGTGGTCGAACCTCTGGTTCATGACTTTTCCTTTCTGTGATGTGATCGGTGCCCTAGGCCGGAAGCCCAGAGGCGCCGACTAGGCCAGCGCTATTTGAAGAGCGCGCCGGGCACCTCGACCACCGCTTTCAGAATATCGAGCGGGATGCTGAGGCAGGCTTCAACTTCACTGGGTTTGTTGAGCGTCGCTGAAGTCAGAACGCCCTGTGTGAATTCCAGTTTGGTCGTTCGTTTGATGCAGGCGCCGCGATGAATATCAGCGCCGAAAGTCCCGCTTTGGTCCGGAACCTCGACGAGGAATTCCTTCAGCGGCCCACCATACCATCCCTTTCGGTCCTCGACCTTGACGGTCACGGCTGAGTTGACGCGGTAGCAGAGCGAGTGGTCGCAAACTTCTGCATTCGGATCCCTGGGGGCCAGCGCCGCGCCGCCTGGTCCGCCAACAGATAACACGAGACCTACTTGCGTCAGCTCGGCCTTTGCTTTGGCGATCGATTGCGCATCATAGGGGTCGATCAGAAGGCTCAGATCAAATGGTTGGACTGATGGCGGCCTGTTGGTACGCAGCCCGGCAGTTAGTTTGGCGGCTTGTGCGGCCAGCTCGATCACCTTCGAGACCACAGCGGCAGTCTTGTCTTCGTTAACCGCATTCACGGACTTCAACAGCCCGCCCTCCGCCACCAGAGTGAAGTCATCCTTCGCCCAGGCGCTCGGCAGAGCCGTCAGCATGTAGCGTGCGGTCGGATCTGGAAACGTCTTCGGTTCCGCCAGTTTGATCTGGAGCGGTTTCCCAGGACCCGCCCAGCTGACGGTTAGCGCGAGCATCGCCGAGGGCAGAGCGTAAGGCACGTGAATCGGCAAATTCTTGGGACCAGACGTCTGCACTGCGCTACTGGATAGCGCTGGAAATTGCTGGCCCGGGATCAGAGGCGTGGATTCAACGCTGCGCGCTGCACACCCACCGAGCACGGTGGCAACGATCACAGGCATGCAGATCGCCGCGGCCTTCTGTTGACTCAATGCTGGAAACATCTTTGCTCCTCCGTTTCGATAACACACCGGGCTGGCGGGTCAGCCAGCCAGGCGTCGAGGAGAGAACGTAGATGGGCGCCGTCAGTCGCTCGTCATTGCAGCGTTAAAGCAGCGCAAAAAGAAACCGCTTCCAATTTTTTGACCGCGTCAAAACTGCGTCAATTCAATGACTGTGGTGCCCGAAGAGATTGCATTGCTCGCTGATTTTCTCATGATGAAAGCGGCATTGGAGGAAAATAAATATGGCCCACGGATATGGCACTAGTGCTCTAGATTTCTGGAACGGATACCTGCACTGGGCGGAACACTTGCTCGAAAAAGATCGGACCCGGATATTGCCGCTTGTTGCAGCACAATTGGTCTGGGAACCGCTTTTCGTAACATCAAAGCTCCCCGCAAAAGAGTTTTTCGAAAAGATTGATAACGCCGGGCAGCATTGGTTCAGATACGATAAGTTCGAGAAGTCTTTTCACGGCGACCAAGACACGGTAGGAGCTTTCATATATCGAAACACAGACCGAGAAGACTCCGTTCCTGACTGGATTCAAGTTCTTCATGTGGGTGCGCAGGTCGATCTCAATGACCGCAGTAAATTTGATGAAGTTGATCGCGCCCAAAAATTTGAGAAAAGCGCACACGATCACGCCGATGTGCCCAAAGTCATCGTTGGCGTTATCGATGATGGGATCGGCTTTCTGAACCGACGTTTCCGCACGGAGGAT
The DNA here is from genome assembly GCA_039026375.1 of Pseudomonadota bacterium. Taxonomy (GTDB): domain Bacteria; phylum Pseudomonadota; class Alphaproteobacteria; order Rhodobacterales; family Rhodobacteraceae; genus Thermohalobaculum. The sequence goes on along the minus strand of JBCCML010000004.1, from coordinate 118,416 downwards.
AACGAAACGCGGTTCGATGCAATCTGGCTTCAAGCGCTCGCGAAGATCACCGACCAAGGCGGTACCCCAAGCGAACTGGGCATCGACGACAACGATCCCGATGATATGGAGTTCGTAAATGCTGCCGGTCGACCCGGACGCGGGGGTGTGGCCCTGGGAAAAATTCTGAGTAAGAGAAAGATCAATGAGCTAATTTGGGAATCTGACAAAGACGGCGAAACGCAGGTCTATCGCAGGAAGAACCGAGAGATATTTGGCGACGGTCTGCAATATAGCGTAGAGAAATCGGCCAGTCACGGGACGCATATTTTGGACTTGGCGGCGGGCACAGATGGCTCGGAGCTCGGAGGCGAGTTTCAAAGCAAGGTGCGGTTGCTTGGGGTCCAACTTCCGCCACAGTCCGTGGACGATACGTCAGGGGTGCGGCTTGAAACTCATTTATTGCAGGGCTTGCGCTGGATGATCTTCGCAGCGCATAGGCGCTATGCGAACCCAGACAATCCAATGAAGCTGATCGTCAACATCAGCCTCGGTGTCCATGCGGGCCCAAAGGACGGGCAGAAGTTTCTTGAAAAGCAAATCGCGCGCGAGATTCGGAGGGCACGTGACTTCGGCATAGAGCTTGTCGTGGTGCTGCCCTACGGAAATGATTTTGAGACACGGCTGCTTGCCAACGTCAAGCCGAAGAAGGATGAGTCGATAAAGCTCGCCCTCCAAATCCAACCTGACGACACAACCCCCAGCTTTGTCGAGATCAGACCAATTCCGACAGACGGTAGCGACTCTAGTGAGCTGATCGGATCTTTGAAGATTGGGTTGAGATCGCCGGATGGAAAATACACAAGCCCACTCAAGGTCGCCCCGAATGCATTCGAGACGCTGCACCTGTCAGACAGCACCAACAGGGCCACCGTGCGGCTCTATCATGTTGGCGAGCGCAAGTATTTCGATAACGCTCCTCCCGAGCGCCCCTATTATTGTATCGCATTCGCGCCAACCAGGCCGGTGGATAGTGACGAGTTGCTGGTCCCACCAGGCCGCTGGGCGATCGAAATCACAAAGGACGGTGAGGTGGAGTTCGACGTCACGGTGCAGGTCCAGCGCGATGACAGTGCGCCCGGTTACCGACTTGCGGGGCGCCAAGCCTATCTGGACGATGCACATGCCTACGAGTGGGACCGGGAGGCCTGGGACTATACTGAATTCGGACCCAACGGCCCCCTGACCCACAAAGGTACGAACAGCGCATATACAACCTTTCCGGATAACGCAGACCCGTACGTCAAGATTTTCACCATCGGCGGCGCGCTGGTCCGCGAAGGGCCGAATGCGAACGAGCCCGACATCGAACCCGCGCGCTATAGCTCACAGGGAGCGTGCTGGAGCGGCGAACATCCGGATGCAAGCGCGGTCAGCGAACTCAGTCCGGCCATGCCAGGTGTGCTGGCCGGCGGCACCGAAACTGGGACCACGGCGCGGTTCTATGGAACCAGCACTGCATCTGCGACCTACACCAGATATCTGGCTAAAGCGGCGCTGGGCGAGGACCCGGACTACATCGAATTCGACGACTTTAGCGACCGGCTGGGAGACCAAGTAGTCACAACGAATTCGGCAATTCGCGGGTGAGGCAAGGGATGGCCGAGCCCATTGGCTCGGCCAAGCTCCACTACGTCGCGACGTGGGTGAACTCTCTCCGCGCCTTGTCGAATAACTGGATCAGGATCTGATTGCGATCGCCACTGTCGAAGTCAACAAGCGTGGTGCTGCCTCCGGTCAAGTATCCAGAGAGTTTGGCCAGATCGAACGGGTCTTCAACATAGCCATCGGCCTCGAATGTATACCTTCTCGTTTGTTCCTTGCCCGCAGCGTAATTCACGACCAGTTCACCCAACCCGATCCCCAGCACTCCACCTGCGAAACTGTCGATCGGATAGTGAACGCCTGCGACTTCGCGATTGTGCGCAATACGCTCGGCAATCCTGAAAGGTAAAGGTACGAAATTCCTTGGGTCGTCCAAGTAGACGGCGGCGCGGAATGGTGCATCGCCCGGTTTCCAATCTGCATAGCGAACAAGCGCAGTCAGCACGGTCGCGATCAGGAAGGCTTCTGTTGCATGCCCGCTCGGCCAACTCGCGTGAGTTGGTGTTTGAATGACCGGCATTGCCTGCGGCGCAAACTCTAACGGGCGCGGGACATTGAAGTGCAGCTTCAGTGGCATGGCAGCGTAACCGCCCAGCCGGACCATCGCGCGCAACAGTTCTAGCGTCCATTCGGTCCGGACATCATCGAGAAACGCTGCCGAGCCAAAGAACGAAATGATGTCGTCCTGCTGAATGATTATCTCTTCCAACCTGTCGGCCCGTAGATCGCTCGCCGCCCGGACGTATTCGAGTTGCTTCTCTGCAATTCTCGCATTGTCGGTAGGCCGCTTAAGCTTCACGATCGAAGTATTTGGCACCGAGGCAGCGCGGACTTTGGCTTCGAGCTCCCTGTTGCCGCCATTCACGGGCTTTTTGACCTTGATCAAGCGCAGGACAATATCATCCAGCGTGATTTGGCGTGGGATGTCCGCGAGCCTTGCGAACTGCGGCCAAATTTTCGAAATTTCCAAATTTTCGGGAACGGAGTTCGGATCCTGACCAGGAATATCCCAATACCGGCGGGCTCCATCCGCTGAGGTCATCAACGCATAGCCTAGATCAGAAGGCGTGTCGTCGAAGCTGTCGATACCGGCCTTGCCAGCTTTGCCCGCTTTTCCGGCTTTACCTGCCTTTCCAGCTTTACCGGCCTTCCCCGCATTAAGTGTCATCGTTCCAATACCTCTTCCCAGCTTTCGCAATGTAGGGATGTTTCCGAGATATTGTGCTGCAGTCAATCAATCAGAAAAACTGTTGTCGTATTTAACGATGTTTTGACGCAACCCTTGTCACTGTGGGTATCTTATGCCCTCTTTTCGTTGCCATCTCGTAGGGAGGGAGGGCACATGAGTACAGTAGAAGCCAGATTCCAGCTGGTTGGGTCCTTTAATGTCCAACGTGAGGACGGGGAGGACATCACCCCAAGGGGCGCCAAAGCTCGCGGCTTGCTTGCGTTGCTGGTCACGACGAAAGATCGAAAGCGATCTCGGCGCTGGCTTGAAGGCTGCCTTTGGAGCGACCGCGGCGAGAAGCAGGCAAGCGGCAGCCTGCGTCAAACACTGGTCGAAATCCGGACCGCATTTGGCCAGCAGCGCGATCTAGTCGGCGCCGATCGGTTCGACGTCTGGTTGCAGCCGGAGCGGATCCAGGTCGATTTCGACCATCCGGTAAGCTTCGAGGAAGCGGGACGAGATCTCTTGGAAGGTATCGAAATACGCGATGAGGCCTTCGAGGATTGGTTGCGTGACCTAAGGCAGCAATGGAGGTCGCGGCCTTCGGTTGTTGACCAGACGCCCGTCAGCGCTGAGCGCGCTGCGGGCACGTGGCCTCCCTCGGCACCAGGATACGCAAAGCTACGAATTGCGTGCGAGGCGATAGGCCAGGCAAGCGACGGATCTCGCCTAGTTAGTCGAGTCGTATCGCAGCAGATCGGTCAAAATATCGAAGAGCGACTCAGTGCCTGGCGCATTGACGGTGCACATCGACTGTCTGCAATACGAGGCGACGATACCTTGAAGGTTCGGTGTGAAGTCGTTCGCTCTGGTTCGGATTGGGCGTTAGTCGTCGATGTAGTTCATCTGGCTTCCGGGCGCATCCTCTACTCTGGGCTGCGAACAGTTTCAGGCGACATGGCGGCGGCGTTTTCAGACGAGCTAGTTACCAACTTTGGGCACGAGGCGGCGGCAGCTAGCGTGACACGTCTGCCTAGAATGCTATCGCCGGACCGACCGGAATCTATCGCTGCAAGTCTGAACGCAGATGCACTGGAGAAGATGAGAACCTTCAAGACAGATGACCTCCAAGAGGCACATAAGCTCTTGGGGATGGCCTTTGATGCACAGGAGGATGGTTTACACCAGGCTTGGCGCGGGTTCATTCGTATGGCTCAAGTGGTGGATCGACTGGATGGAAATCAATCAGAATATCTGGAAGAGACGGATCAGGAGCTTCGACACGCACTTGAGTGTACCACCGACAACTCGCTCACGCTGGCGCTTGCCGGGCTAACAAGGCTTTTGCTTTTTGATGACATTGAGGACGCCGAAGGGCTTACAAACCGCGCTTTGGCATTGAACCCAAGGAGTGTTTTTGCACGCCAAACCCGTGCGATGGCGAAGGCATTTTGCGGCGATGTGCAGACTGCCTATGAACTTTCAAAATCTTGCCAGGATGCTATCGGAAATGACAGCCTGCGTCATCTCTGGGACCTCTATCACTGCCTAATCTGCATATCTTTGGGGCATCATAAAGAGGCCTTTTCTGCAGGCGAACGAGCATCGATTCTGTGCCCAGAGTTTCTTGCGCCAAGGCGGCAACTTGTCGCCCTTGGGCTGCACTGCGGTATGCCAGCGCGGGCTCGCAAACATGCTGATGTGCTGAAGGAAACTGAACCGGGATTTAGCTTGGACCGCTATCTGTTAGACGAGGATTATCCAGTGATTACGCTGCGTCGCGCAAAGTTGCTAGGTTTCTCTTCGGATGCATTTCAGCCCGAACCCTAATCCGTCAGAGTGGAGGTCAGGTTGTATGCTGTATCGACAAATTTCGAAGTATAGTTCAGACGCCTTCGAACACTCTCAGGCACCGAGAAGAAGCAGTAATTCGTCTAAACCTAAAGGAGAGACACGGCTAAAGAATGATGATCTCGTCACGGGCTGAAACTCCTGAGCGTTCCAAACGACCCGTTGTCTCGGTTTTGTCTCCAGAATCACGAAGTCCGCTAACCGCTTGATATTAACTTCATATATCTCGCTAACCACTGGCCAATAGAGACGAAGCCCCGCCTAACGTGTTGAAAATACTGGCTCGCTAACTTCTTCGGGAGGCAAGGGCCGCAGGTTCAAATCCTGCCACTCCGACCAATGATTTCCCCACTTGAAGATGAATAGACGGTCCGCTGGAACGCAGTGGTCCGGGCATTAGACTGGCTGGTTGTTGTCAATCGGCCTTGCTCGCCTTGCCGGTGTATCGAATAGTCGAAGTCGATACGCGTTTGACGGCGCGCCAGCGGCGTTGCCAGGCATGGCTGGGTTCGGATCCAAGTTTGCGTTTGGAAGCCTTGCTCAGCAACTCAATGGGCAAGCGATATGCAGCGACCAATTCAATTCGTGTTCCTTAGCATTCTTCTTCTGACGGGAGCGTTGGCAACGTCTGCGATGGCAGATCGACCGCGCATCGGTCTGGTGCTGGGTGGCGGTGGCGCTGCTGGTGTCGCCCATGTTGGCGTGATCCGAGAGCTCGAGCGTTTGGGGATCAGGCCGGACGTTGTCACCGGCACCAGCATGGGTGCCATCATTGGTGGGCTGTATGCAGCAGGTTACACACCCGATGATCTGGAGCGTGTCGCGCTGGAGATCGATTGGGGTAGCATTTTGAACGACTCCTCTGATCGTCGTCTGCAGCACCCGTTGCGGCGTGACAGTCGGTTGGAACCCCTATCAGTCCAAGCTGACTTACCTATCGGGATCGGCGCTGGTGGCGTTCAGGTTGACGCTGGCCTTGTAGACGGCATCAAGCTCACAGCTATTTTGGCGCAGCTGACATACCCCGTGAACCAGATCGGAGACTTTGACGATCTGCCAATTCCGTTCCGGGCGGTCGCGACGGATCTTGCAACGGGCAGGCCAGTTGTCTTGAACAAGGGTCCACTGGTGGAAGCACTGCGCGCGTCCATGTCCATCCCAGCCCTTTTCCCGCCCGTTATGATCGATGGGAAGTTGCTGGTGGATGGCGGTGTGTCGAACAACCTGCCCATTGATGTTGCGCGCGATATGGGTGCGGACATTGTGATTGTGTCCTCGATCCCCCCGGCCGAGAAAGACGCAGCCGAGCTTGGTTCGTTTGCGGCTTCACTGGGTCAGACACTGTCGATCTTCATCCACGCACGTACCAGGGATTTGCTTGCGACTTTGGGGACTGAGGACGTCTTGCTGGTTCCTGACGTGGGCGCTGTCGGCATGCTGGACTTTGCGGATGCCCCGGCAACCATCGTTGAAGGTGCGAAGACCGTCGAGCAAGCGCAGCCCCGCCTGACCGCATTGGCAGCCGGGCGGGCAATGCCAGCGGTCTGGACCCCGGTCGGCGACATTCGTAATGCGCCGATCAGCTATGATCGGATCGTGGTCGAGTACGATGGGGCGTTGGACCCGGAAGTCATCCGTCGCCGGTTAGGCTTGCCGGAACGTGGCACCGTCACGGGGCGCGATATCGAGACCGCCATCAGCCGGGTCTATGGCTTGGATCTGTTTGAGAACGTTGTGTATCGATATCGGCGGGTGGATGGAGATGATGTTCTTGTCGTTGAGGCGACTCAGCGTAACGATGGGTTGGCCCGACCGCGGTTGGGTATCGCGCTGAACGACACATTTGGCGACGATGGAAGCTTCACGATTGCTGTTGGGGGATCGATCACTCAGCTGAACGCGCTTGGCGGAAGAGTTGACTTGGACTTGTCATTTGGTGCTGTCGATGCGGCGCAGGTCCGGTTCGAGCAACCACTGGATCTGGACCAAACCCTGCACTTGCGCGCCACGGGCGCGTATCTGAACACCAGCGGTACCGTATTCCAAGAGCTGGACAATCCACTCTCAGAGATCGCGGTTGAACAGACGTTCTTAGGCCTTGAGTTCTTTTGGACCCCTGCTGACTGGGGCCGTATCGGCGTTGGCGCCGGCTTTTTGCATCAGACGGTTGATATCCGATCTGGCATCGTACCTGGCGCCACAACCGGCAGGTTGGTCGAAGATCAGGTGCCGCTGACGCTTCTTTTTGATTTCGATACGCTGGATGACCCAGACCTTCCGCGAAGTGGTATTCAAGTCGCGGCGATCTATGAATATGACGTCGTTGATCAGGATAGCCCGAGCAGCATTGAATTCGACGCGCTGGGCGCATACTCGATTGGTCAGAATACAGTTTCCGCTTTTTTGCGGGCTGCCGGTGAGCTGGATCCGCAAGGGTTTGACCCTGAATTCATTGGGGGGTTCCAAAATCTCTCTGGTCTGTCGCAGAACGAATTGTTGGGCAATGTCACCGCCTTGGTGGGCTTGCGTTACTATCGCCGATTTGGATTTGAGCATCCTTTCGGAAAAGAAGCGTTTGCAGGCGCTAGCCTGGAGTTTGGCGGCGCCTTCTCCGACTGGGATCAGATCGGCAATGACGGTGGCTTTGTCGCTGGGTCTATTTTCGCCGGTGTCCAGACGCCATTTGGGCCATTGATCCTGGGCTTTGGGATGGCTGAACAGGGCCAGTATGCGGGAACGCTAAACCTTGGCTTCAGGTTCTAAGCCACGGCGATGAAACTGCGTCACTTTTCATCTGCCCGATTGATGCTTTGCCTCGTCGCGTGCTTTGGGATCATCTGGGGCGCGATCCTGTTGGCGATGCCGACCGCCCTCTTCACCGGGGATGAATTGGCCCAGATTGGCGCCTTGATGGCGATGGCCAAGAATGGCGGGCATGTCATTGAAAATGGGTTCGAGCAATTCCAGAGCTTGGATCTAGAAGTCATCGTGCTCGTCGCTGGGCCGTCAGGCCTGGTCATGCAGTATCCAAGCGGCTTCACCTATCTGGCTTTGCCGTTCTGGTATCTGGCAGAGATCAAGGGCGTCATGGCGCTGAACCTGATCGCGGCGCTGGCGATATTGGCCATGACCTACCGTCTTGCCCTGGAGTGGGGTGATCGGGGTCTTGCGATCTTCAGTGTCTGCATTCTGGGGATCGGCACCTTTCTGGCTGACTACGCGATCGGGGTTTGGCCGCACGCCGTCGCGGCATCCGTTTCGCTGTTGGCCGTCTTGGCCTTGGTGCAAATGCGCAATCTGGAGGCGCACGGACAGAGCGGCTGGGCTTGGGCGCTGCTATCTGGTGTGGCGGCGGGTATTGCCATCAACGTTCGCGTCGACACCCTGTTCATCGTCCCAGCCCTGACCGTTTGGTTATTGTGGTTCGGGCGCCGTCCGATCAGCTGTTTATGCGCGGCTGCGCTGGGAATGGCGCCAGGACTGATCCTCAGCAGTACGCTCAACCACATTAAGTTCGGCTCTTGGATGCCCGTTGGCTATGGGCAGTCTGGCACAGAAAGTCTGGTTTCAGCCGACCGCTATCTTCCCTTCATCCCAATCGCGGTGGTTATGCTGCTTGGCTTGGTTTTCTTGCGGCGTGTCCCAATTTCTGGGCTTAGGCTGCTGGGCGTTGTGCTGATCGCAGCCCTGTTGATTACTGCGATCCTCGTTCCAGAAACCTTTGCTAAACTACTCAGTGTAGCCCAGGGCTTTCACTCACTGATCATCGATATGGCCCAGCATCGCGATGTGGATCAGCGCCCTGGCCTTGTTGCAACTGGGTTCGGCACCGCCCTGATTGCTGGAATGTTGAAACAAGCGCTGGCGCAGAGCATGCCCTGGCTGTGTGTTCTGCCGATGGCAGCGCTCGCCCGCCGCCCTAAGGCTGGCATGTGGTCGTTGTTCGTATTGGTTATCGCTCTGACGGCATTTCCTTTTTTCATCCAGCATTGGCACGGCGGGAAATCCAACAGCCAGCGCTATTTGCTGATTTTACTGCCGTTCCTTTCCATTCTTGGCGCGGTTGCGGTCAAGGAACTCTACCTGCGGACGCCATGGGACTGGCGCAGTCTGACTGTGTTTTTCGCGTTATCGGTTCTCGGTCTTTTTGCCGTGTCGGCGTCTGCCGGTGGAGGCGGGATCACGGCACTCTTGGCGCAGCCCGTGGCAGAGGGCCTGTTTTTGATTGGATTGATTGTCACAAGCTTCGCCGTCTTGATCAGATGGCGGCCGCTTTTTCATGCTGTCTGGGTGCTTGCGATACTGGGATTTTCGGCTGCTGCGTTCTTTGCTTATGGGGTGCACCTTCCCGCCAGTTACGAACAGCGCCAAAGCAATGTCCATGCGCGGGCGGTTTTCGATACCCTGGCGCCGAAGACGATCATCCACACTGCGCCAGTCGATGCGGGCTATGCGTTCTTTGACCGGCCTGATGTGTTGCTGGCTATGCCAGATAGTCAGGTGCTGCCGGATCCCGAGCTTGTCGAGGAAGCGTTGTCCACGGGCTGGTCGATCGTAACGACGTCGGAAGCTGTTGCCCGCAGTATTCTGAGTGGGCAGGTATCACAATTCGCGACGGACTTGGGCGGACAAGACTATTGGATCGTGAGGCGCGCGCTCTAACCCTGCTCGTCTGCATCAACATCTGCGCGGCGTTGTCGTTCCAATGTGCGCTCTAGCAGCATGCGATTGCCGGCGATGATGTCACTTAGCAGTGCTGCGACAAAGGTCGTGAATCCCATCAGGAAGAACATGCTGCCCAACACCAGGGACTGAATGTGACCGCCGCCTTCTCCGATCGAGAAGAAGTAGACGAATCTGACTATGGGTAGGATGCCCAGGACCATCAGGACGGCCGCAAGTGTCCCCAGTGCCCGCAGGGGCCGATACAGCATGTAGCTTCGGATGATGGTGAGCATCTGGAGCGCAACGAACTTGGTTGTGGATGTGCTTAAGCGCGAGGGTCGTGTTGCGGCGTTGGTGGCAACGGGCACCGACGCCACAGAAAGCCCCCGCCTGCCCAACTGGATCAGTGTTTCGGTCGTGTAGCTAAAACTGGACAGCACATTGATGCCCAGGGCTGCCTCTCGCCGATAGGCGCGAAATCCTGAAACCGCATCGCTGACGTCGACGCCCGACAGCTGTCTGACGACAGAGCTGCCCAACCGTTGCAGGAAGCGCTTTGTCGCTGAGAACTCCTTGTTCTGACCGGCATTGCGATCGCCGACCACGACGTCAGCTGTGCCTTGCAAGATGGGTGCAATCAACTCCGGGATCGCTGCGCCTGGGTACTGATGATCGCCGTCGGTGTTGACGATGATATCTGCGCCGGCGCGCAGGCTCGCCTCGATCCCGCGTTCAAAGGTACGGGCCAATCCGATGTTGGAGCGGTTCTGAATGAGGTGATCAGCGCCCGCAGACTGGGCGATCTCGGCCGTTCCGTCGATAGAGCCATCATCGACGATCAGGACCTCGACCGAAGCGATCCCCGGTATGTCGCGCGGAATGGCCGCGATCACGTCGGCCAACGTGTCGGCTTCATTGTAGCAGGGGATCTGAACAATCAGCTTCACGACACGTACCATTGGATGCCGGCGCCATAGAGCGCCCTGGTTTCGCCGATCCAGCCTAATACCGGCAGAACGATGGCGCCAATACGGATTGTATCTGCGAAAGGGTTGGGGCGGCGCTACTGCGCAGCCGCCTGGTAGGCGGCATAGTTGCGTTGGGTTGCGATATGATCTGCCAGATATCGCGCGTCGTGCCAGACCCCCCAGATAAACGAGGACGCGCGGCGCGACAGCCAGGGCAGTCCGATGAAGTAGATGCCGGGCTCTGCGCTGACGCCTCTCTGGTGGTTCGGCTTGCCGTCGGCATCGAACGTGTCCACCTGTAGCCAGCTAAAGTCCAGCTGGTAGCCTGTGGCCCAGATGATCGTGGTGATGCCCGCCTCTGCCAGATCGAGCGAGGTGATCGGCTCGACCAGACACGGCGGATCTTCCGGGATGTCGCGCGCTTCGGGATCTGTGGGCAGATCTAGGCCGTTACGCTCGGCATAGGCGTCCGCCTCGTCCAGCATCGCCAGGTAGTAGGCGTCGCCCGCGGCGATGTTTGGGGCCAGATCAGCCGAAAAGCTCAGCTTGCCATCCGTCAGCGCGCCCGTCATCCCGACCAATGTGATCCCCTCGTGCGCCAGACGACGGAAATCAACGGTTCGCCCGCCATATGCCCCGCTGACTGAAATCGTGATGTGCGCCAGATCCGGCTCCAACGCGGCGTTATCCCATTTCCCCAGAACACCAAGCCACCAGCAGTAGTCCAGGCCCCGATAGCTCCGGGGTGGCCTGTCGTGCGGGCCAACGGACAAGTAAACCTGACGTCCCGAACGGTTCAGCTCGTCCGCGATTTGACTGCCGGATGATCCCGATCCCACCACAAGGACCGCGCCCTCAGGCAGCTCCTCGGGGTTTCGGTAGTCGGCCGAGTGCAGCTGTTTCAGCCCATTTCCGTCAGGGATCAGCGGTGGGATGACAGGCCGCTGAAATGGACCGGTGGCAGCAACGACGTTGTCGCTTTTGATCACCCCTGCGCTGGTTTCAATCCGAAAGCCGCGGTCACCGTTCAGTTTGCTGACGCGCTGTACGTCGATGCCCGTTCGGATCGGAGACCCGAAGCGTGCAGCATAGTCCGCGAGATACTCCGCCACTTCGTCCTTGGCCGCGAAGGCGTCGGGATCAATTCCCTGAAACTCAACCCCTGGAAAACGATCGTGCCAGGCGGGTCCGTTGGCCTTGAGGGAATCCCATCGTCCGGTACGCCATTTCTCGGCAATGCGTGCGCGCTCCAGAACGATGTGTGGAATGGCGTTCTTGGTGAGGTGCTCGCTCATGGCGATGCCGGCCTGGCCTGCCCCGACAACGACGACCTCGGTTTCTTCCATTGGCAGATTTGCCCCCGTCGGCAGACCATGTGCGATTCTGGGTGGATCTTGGCGGGTTCCAGCCGCCAGTGCAAAGCCAGAAGCCACCATATGGTGGAAACTAAAGTCCCGCGTTGGTTAGGGTGGCTCATCATCAGCCCCGAGCGACCTCCCCCAGCCGCTCGGGGCGCCCCGGATTACGAAGCCCTGTTCTTAGCCTGCGAACGGGCCTCGCCGTCGCTCGCGACGAGGGCAACAGCCTGCACCAAGGTGCAATTCAATCTTCGGGTGAGCTTGGGTGCCGGCTGTCCTTTGCGCGCATTGCCACCCCGCATGTTGGGTCTCTGATCAGTGCAATCAGCGGTGCGTCGCATTCAGGCATCTCCAGCGGTCTGGCATACCAGAGAGCCTCGCCTGCTGATCTTCTCCAGCAGAATTGCCATCTGGACCAAAGGAAAGCCCAACTTTGGACTGATCGCGTTCTCACATTGCAAATCGAGATGGCCGGATCAGCTGTCGACCAGATCGGTCGCCTTGGCGAGATCGACGGATACAAGCTGGCTGACGCCCCGCTCCACCATGGTGACCCCGAACAGCCGGTCCATCCGGCTCATCGTGATCGCGTGGTGTGTGATGATCAGGAAGCGCGTTTCCGTCCGCCGGCACATTTCGTCTAACAGGTCGCAGAACCGGGTGACGTTCGAGTCGTCTAGCGGTGCGTCGACCTCGTCGAGCACGCAGATGGGCGCTGGATTGGCCAGGAACACCGCAAAGATCAGGCTAAGGGCTGTCAGGGTCTGCTCGCCGCCGGACAACAGCGACAGGGTCGACAGCTTTTTCCCTGGTGGCTGGCACAAAATCTCCAGACCGGCATCCAGCGGGTCTTCGGACTCGACCATGACCAATCGGGCTTCACCGCCTCCGAAAAGGTGCCGAAACAGCACGGCAAAGCGCTCGTTGACCGTCTCGAAGGCAGCCAACAGGCGCTCCCGTCCTTCGCGGTTGAGTTCAGCAATGCCGCGGCGAAGCTTCGCGACCGCCTGATCCAAGTCCGTCTTTTCAGCGCTGATCGCTTCCAACTCCGTGCGAACCTCGGCGGCATCCTCTTCAGCACGCAGATTGACGGCGCCCAGGGCATCGCGCTGACGCCGCAACTTGGCAACCTCTGCGTCTGCGCTTTCTAGCGATGGCAGGTCGGACGCGTCGGTGCCGAGTTGTTCCAGAATTGCCTGGGGCGTCAGCTCCAACTCGCTCGCTATTTCTTCGGCAGCGTCCTGCACACGGGTTGCGAGCCCCTCAAGAACGGCTTCCGCACGCGCCCGTGCTTCGCGGCATTCGCCGGCAAAGGTCTGGGCCGCCCTGGCGGCTGTCTCTGCAGATCTAAATGCCGCTTCACCTTCGGCGAGCGCGTCGGCCGCTGTGGCACGACGTTCCTCGGCGCCCGAGATTTCAGCTGACAGCATCTCCCGGCGGTTGGCCAACTCATCAGGCTTGCCGGCGATGTCCGCCTGGCGCTGCGTCGTCTCCGCCGATCGCTTGTTCAGATCTGCGAGACGGGATCCCGCATTCTCGGACCGATCCCGCCACACGGTCAGTTCGCGTTGAACTTCGCTCAGCCGCTTCTCTCTGGTGATTGCGCTTCGGCGCAGATCGTCTGCCTTTGCCCGCGCCGCAAGCATGGCCGTCCGCGCCAGGTCCACTTCGCCTCGCTGGTGATCGACGGCCTTTCGGGCCTCGCTCACGTCATCCAGTTCAGCGATAGCAGCTTCAGTTTCTTTGACAGCCTGGCTGGCGGCGGCCTTCTCTGTTTCGCGCGCCTCGATTGCGTCGGACTGACTGGTCTGGCGCGACCGCAACAGGGCCAGCTCGGCCTCAATTTTATTGCTTTCGCGGATGGCATTCGTGGCCTGGGTATCAGCGAGCCGTCGGGCTTCACGCGCGGCAATCTCGGTCTGGTTTGCCGTATCTAGCGTTGCGCGGGCTTTCGTTTGCGCTGCTTCGGCCTTTTCCTTCAGCGCGCGCGCCTTGGCCAAGGCTTCGTGCAGTGCCTTCAAGCGGTTGCGCTGTTGAAGGCGCAGTGCCGCGGATGTCGATGCATCGCCCTTGCGGATACAAAGGCCATCCCAACGCCACAGATCGCCTTCACGCGTCACAAGGCGTTGGCCTGGTTGCAGTGATGGCTGTTTTGCAACCGCTTCTGCTGAATCGACCAGCCCGATCTGCGCCAATCGGCGTCGCAGCACTGTTGGGGCCGTGACGTGTTTCGTGAGCGGTTCTGCGCCGTCAGGTAATGCGGTGCTTGGGTCGTAATCGTTCAGAGCGTGCCATCCAGAGCCATAATCGACCGCCTCACCGAATGCCAGATCCTCGCCAAGCGCTGCGCCCAACGCGGCTTCGTAACCCGGCGCAACACTCAATTGATCGATCAACTTGGTGCCGTCGCGGGTGTCACGCGCCAGCAGTCGCTCCAGACCCTGGACTTCTGCAGCCAAGGCGCCTGTTTCACCTTCGGTATCGGCAAGTGCTGCGCGCGTTTCGCCCTCGGTCTCTTGGGCGCGCGCCCGCGCAGTTTCCGCGTTGCTCAGAGCAGTCTCTGCCTGCTCTGCGTCGACACGCGCTGCTTCTGCTGTCTTGGTTGAGTCTTCGAACAGCGCTTGCGCATCGGCGATCTGTTCTGAAAGTTCCTCCAGACTCTGGCTGGCCCGCGCAATCTCGCCGGTAAGGCGGGCCTCCGTCGTCTGGGCCTCGTCCCGCCGGCGTTCGGCAGCCGCGGTGCGTGCGGCAAGCCTGGCAGCCTCTTCGGTCAATCGGTCAAGCTTTGTTTCCTGATCTGACAGCGCATCGCCCGTCTTGCGGGCTGCATCGGCTGCCGCCAGTTGGGCATCCGCCTGGCCTGCGATGGCGTCGCTCAGTTCCTGCGCTTCTGCCTCAAGGCGTTCGATCGTTCCGCCCGCATCCCGCTGCAGCGTGCTTTCGCGTTCGATGTCTGCTGAGAGCTGACGGGCGCGACCTGCAAGATTTTCAATCTCTTGTCGCGCACGCTCCTCGCGTTCCGCGTGCTGATCACGTTCGATCACCAGGCGCTGCAGAACGGCGGCGGCGATGGTCTCCTCTTCGCGCAAAGGCGGTAAGGCTTCTTCTGCCGTCACGCGCGCCTTATCCGCTTCGCGCGCGGTTCCTTCTGCCTGGGCGGCGGATTTGGTGGCGTCTGTAAGGTTGGCGTCTGCCTGTCCGCGCTCCTGTTCCGCCAAGTGCCAGCGCAAGTAGAGCAACACCGCTTCGGTACGGCGCAGGTCTTCAGAGATCTGGCGGTATCGACGGGCTTGCCCGGCCTGACGTTCCAACGAGCCCAGCCGTCCGCGAAGTTGATCAATGACATCGTCAACGCGCGAGAGGTTGTTCTCTGTCCCCTTCAACTTCAGCTCGGCCTCATGTCGGCGTTGATAGAGGCCACTGATCCCAGCCGCTTCCTCCAACACGCGACGCCGCGCCTTGGGTTTCGCGTTGATCAACTCCGAGATCTGACCCTGACGCACCAAGGCGGGCGAGTGAGACCCGGTCGAGGCATCGGCGAACAGCATCTGAACGTCGCGGGCGCGCACATCCTTGCCATTGATCCGATAGGCAGACCCTACCTCTCGGGTGATCCTGCGGCTGATCTCCAGCTTGTCGTCCTGATTGAACTGTGCCGGCGCCAGGCGGTCGCCGTTGTCCACGACCAATTCGACCGTGGCGGATGACCGTGCCGGCCGTGAGTCAGTGCCCGCGAAGATGACGTCGTCCATGCCATCACCGCGCATCTGGGTGGGCCGGTTTTCGCCCATGATCCAGCGCAATGCTTCCAGCAGGTTGGATTTACCACAACCGTTCGGCCCGACGACCCCGGTCAGCCCGGTCGAGATGACCAGATCTGTTGGATCCACAAACGACTTGAAGCCGCTTAGTCTAAGCCGGGTGAACTGCACACGCGTTTCCAATACCACCAAGAGGGGCCATTGGACCCGTACATCCGGCGAAAGTCAATTGAGTGACCTTACGATATAGGGGTTATCCACAGGAAAACCCCTATATGTAGTAATCGTCAGTGCCGTGGCTCGTTGGTGTGGCAGCCGCGTGTCCCTGGGGGTCAGCGGCCCTTTTCACAGTCAGTTCTTATTGGTCCTTAGACGCCCAGTTCGTTGTCGATCAGGCCGGACAGCGTCTCAGTCGTTGCCAGGCCTCGATGCACCTCGTCGCCGACGATGAATGTCGGCGTGGCTTCAACTTCGTGCTCCGCCGCGTTTGCGCGGAAAGCCTCGACCAGGGTCTTCTTGAATTCGTAGTCCGCCAGGCATTCGTCGATCGTCGCTTGTGGCATCCCTGCCCGGCGCGCGATCTGGGTGACAGCGAAGTTGATGTCCTGAGCGCGTGTCCAGAGCGACTGCTCGTTCAAATACACGTCGATCAGCGCATAGAAGTTATCGGGGCCCCCGCAGCGCGCCAGCATGTCGATATCCAGATCGACGGTGTTGCGGTAGAACGGGCGCAGGATGAAGCGGGCCTTGCCGCTGTCCACATACGCTTCCTGAATTTCGGGCCAGACGACCTGGTGGAACTGGCCGCAGTAGCCACAGGTGTACGAGATGTACTCGTACACCGTCACGGGGGCGTCGTCCGCTCCAATTGAAAAGTCGTCGGTAAACTTCGCCTCCGTAGAGGCTAAGGCGGGCAGAGCACGCAACAGCGGCAGCGCAGAGGCGCCCAGAAGTACGGTTCGGCGAGTGGCAAAGCTCATCATGGTCCTCGTCTAATCACCAGATTTGGTTGAAGTATCGCGGGCGCCGGTACCGGCAAGCACATTGGCACCCATGGTTGTTAGCGCGGCCCGCAGGCCGGGCGATTGGATATCGTTGGCAAGATCTGCCGCCTTGCGACGCTGGGCGGCCGTCGGTTCCTGGCTTGTCGGTTTGCCATCAAATGGGGCCGCCCCTTCCGCAAAGCCCCGGGCGACACTGGATTGCGTGACCTTGAGGCGCGCAACCGCCCGGTAGCCGTAGAACTGGTTGACCCGCTCCAGGATCGCGCGTCGGGAATGCTCTATCTCGGGCGCACGGACTGAGTCGGCATGGACGATCAGTGTGGCGCCCAACGAGCCGCGCCCGCCGTACCTGACCTTTATTGGGCGGCAGCGCCCGGCGAGGTCTTCACCAACAATTTCGGACCAGCGCAACAGGACATCTGCCTCGGCAAAGCCTGCATCGCCGGCAACCCGGCGCACGGCGGCGCGCGCCGTCTTTGCGGCGCGATGGAACGGGCGCCCAGGCCGCTGTTTTGCGGGACCGCCAATCGGCTTCCTTGGGTTATTTTTGTTTTCTCGCACCATGAGATTTCGGCCCGCCACTTCCTTGAGTCTGGTACGCTTCAAAACAGCTTTTCCAGCGACTGTGTACCAAAGCCCGGAGGCTAGAGCTTGGCTGATATGATCACAAGCACGCGAGCGAGCTGTGAAGATCTTTTGATCTGGTACGACCGACATGCGCGCGTTTTGCCATGGCGGGTCGCCCCTGCAGACCGCCAGGCTGGAATACGACCAGACCCGTATCATGTCTGGCTGTCCGAGATCATGCTGCAGCAGACCACGGTCGCAACGGTCAAAGCATACTTTCTGAAGTTCGTTCGATTGTGGCCACGTGTGGAAGATCTGGCTTGCGCCCCCAGAGAGGATGTTTTGGCGGAATGGGCAGGCCTTGGCTACTATGCCCGTGCCCGCAACTTGCATGCCTGCGCTCAGATGGTAGCCGACCAATATCGCGGCGCCTTCCCGGACACGGAAGAGGAACTTCTCAAGTTACCTGGAATCGGCCCGTACACAGCAGCAGCGATCGCGGCCATTGCCTTTGATCGACCGGCGGCCGTGATGGATGGCAATGTCGAGCGCGTGATGTCTCGGGTGTTTGCCGTTGAAACGCCATTGCCAGAGGCGAAGCCCGAGCTGCGGCGATTGACCGGACTGATGACCCCAGATCAGCGGCCGGGCGATTATGCGCAGGCGGTGATGGACCTTGGTGCGACCCTTTGCACGCCGACCAAGCCTGCATGTGGCATTTGCCCCTGGCAGGTCCCGTGTGACGCGCGGGCTGCTGGCATCGCTGACACCCTGCCGCGGAAGAAACCAAAGGCCGTGAAGCCAATCCGAAAGGGGTTTGCCTGGGTCGCGGTGAACCACGAAGAACAGGTCTGGGTTCTGCGCCGACCGGATAAGGGCCTTTTGGGTGGTATGCTGGCCGTACCAACGTCTGATTGGTCAGACGATCCGGACCCCTCGCCGCCTTTCCAGGCGGACTGGCACGAGCGGGGGGAGGTGCGCCACACGTTCACCCATTTCCACCTGCGCTTGTCTGTGAACGTTGCGCGGGTATCGGATGATCGACGAGATATGCGACCCCTAGGTGACGTAACCAAAGAGATGCCGACCGTCTTCGCGAAGGTTCTCCGACTGGTGGCAACTTAGGCTGTGTCTCCTCCGATACTCCAAGGCCTTCGTCCGCGTTAACCCGGCGTTAACGTGGGTAAATTAACCATATCGTCACTTCCAATCCCGAGCTTTAACCGTTGCCGGGATTTTTGGGTGTGCCTATGATCCTGGCCCATCCCAGGGGAAGACGTATATGTTCCTGAAAGCGCTCCCGTTCTTTGTGTCGTATATAACAGTACCGTTGATCCTGGCTGCTGCCTGGTTCGGCGGTTGGTTCATCGCCCTGCCCTTCGCGTGGGGCTGGATCGGTGTGACCGTCCTTGACCGCGTCATGGGCCTGAACACTGAAAACATGGACACCGCAACCAAGGACGACGTTCTTTGGTGGTACAACATGGTGACGTGGTCCTGGGTACCCTTGCAGACCATCCTGTTCATCGCCGTGATGTGGCTGATGATCGAAGGTGGTCACCTGTCAGCGTGGGAGCAAGTGGGCGTCGCACTTGGTCTTGGCGTTGCCACGGGCGGCGTCGGCATCACCTTTGCCCACGAACTGGTGCATCAGCGCAATCGCTGGGAACGCTGGGCGGGCGAGTATCTGCTGACCATGGTGTCTTATGGGCACTTCGCAACCGAACATGTGCATGGGCACCACATCACCGTGGGCACTCCGGAAGACCCGGTAACGGCCCGCAAGGGTGAGAACTTCTTTGCATTTTTCGTTCGTGCAGTCTTCGGCACGATTACCCACGCGTGGAAGATTGATGCCAGCCGACTGACCCGACGGGGCAAACCAGTCTGGCACAAAACAAACCCCTGGTGGCGGTACATGGCCGGGTTGGCGGTGTTCGCTGGCTTCTGCTTCTGGCTGGGCGGCGCTTGGGGACTGGTGCTGTTCAGCCTGCAAGCCTTCATGGCAATCTACCAGCTGGAAGCCGTGAACTATGTCGAGCACTATGGATTGACGCGCCGCTATCTGGGCCGTGGAAAGTTCGAACGCGTCCAACCGCACCACTCCTGGAACGCCTCTCACACGGTCTCGAACTGGTTCCTGATCAATCTCCAGCGCCACTCGGATCACCACTACCGCCCAGATCGCCGTTTCCCATTGCTGCAGCACTTTTCTTGGGATGAGGCGCCGCAACTGCCGTGCGGCTACGCGTTGATGATCTTCTTCGCGGTCAACCCGCCGATCTGGTTCCGCGTCATGGATAAACGCGTGGATCGCTGGCGTGAGAAGTTCTACCCGGACATCACGGACTGGACGGCATATGACAACGGCACGATCGGCACAGATCCCGTGCCTCAGGGGGCACCTGCGGCCGCATAGGCGTAGATGACGTCTCAGTGCTACCAATTGGCGGGCCCATCTGGGCCCGTTTTCTTTTGTTCACAGCATCTTCTGAGGTAGTCTTGCGTCAGCGGCAGGGGGCCGCGGGTGGAACTGGGGGCGCCAATGGCGCGCGAAATCTTCCGGAAGGCAGCCTTAGAGCGCATGGCCAGCCCTGAACGGACCGATCGGCCGACCCGCTTGGTTGGTGCATCCGGATGGTTGGTGCTGGTCGCATTTCTCATCGCCGTCGCCGGCGGCGTCGTCTGGGCGGTGCAGACGAAAGCGCCGGTAAAGGTGCAGGCGCAAGGCATCCTGATTGATAGGGCCGGGTTGGTCGAACTGTCCTCTGCGCAAGGCGGGTTGCTGGAAGATGTGATGATCTCACCAGGCGATGTCGTTGAAGCTGGTCAGGTTGTCGCGACGCTCTCACGCTCGGAACTGCGCCGCGAGTTGCTTGGCGCGGAAGCGCAACTGATCGACCTGCAGGACCGGTATGAACGGCTGGAAACAGCCCATGTAGCGCGCGCCAAGCGCGAAGCGGATGTTGATGACCGACGGTTGCAAACCATCACCGAGACTAAGGAGGCGCTTCAAGCGCGGATGATCCTGCTGCGCGGTCGAGCAGAGAAGCTGGCACCGCTGGCTGAGCGCGGTGTGGTCCCGGAGCTGCGATTGATAGAGGCGCAGATCTCGGTTGCCGATCTGGCCGAGCGTTTGGCCGGTCTGGATGTCGATGCGCAATCTGTCCGGTTGGATGCGGCCGAACGCCAGGCCCAGCGCGATTTCGAGCTGCTGGAGGATCGCCTGGCGATCGAGGAACAGGAACGCAAGATTGCCCGGCTCAGTGCCCAGTTAGACGAAGAAAAGGTCATTGTCGCGACCCGGACTGGCCAGGTCGTCGAGATTAAGGTCAACCCGGGCGA
The DNA here is from genome assembly GCA_039026375.1 of Pseudomonadota bacterium. Lineage (GTDB taxonomy): Bacteria > Pseudomonadota > Alphaproteobacteria > Rhodobacterales > Rhodobacteraceae > Thermohalobaculum. The sequence continues at coordinate 98,085 of JBCCML010000004.1, read as the reverse complement.
TGTGCTGCCCGCTGGTGGCGCGCTGGCCACCCTGGCGCCGGACGCGCTGGGCCGGGATCTGCAGGCGTTGATGTATGTGCCGCCCGCCGATGGCAAGCGGGTCGAGCCCGGGATGCTGGCAGAAATCGCGCCAACGACGGTCGAGAAGGAAGTGTATGGGCATATCAAGGCAGAGGTCGTCTCGGTCTCTCCATTGCCCGCCACGCCCGAGGGTATGGAGCGCGTGCTGCAGAATGTGCAGTTGGTCGAGCAGCTGTCCCTGGGTGGCGCGCCGATCGAGGTCCGCCTAAAACTCACATTGGATCCTGACACACCAACCGGCTTCAAATGGTCAGCTTCGCAGGGGCCAACAGGCGGCGTCGGGCCCGGAACGCTGCTGGAGGGTAAGGTCGTAATCGACGAGCGGCCCATCATCGATCTGGTCATTCCGGGCGCCACAAAGGCGTTTGCGGGCGAGGGCGGCTGACGATGTCCGCCGAGGTGAACATAGCCGCGAATGGTAGCCGAGCTTGTTAGGTCTGCTCGGCAATCGCGCACGGACACCCAGTGTCTTGCAATTGGAAGCCGCTGAGTGTGGCGCGGCCTCGTTGGCGATGGTGCTGGGTCACTTCGGCAGGTTTGCCCCGCTCGATGAGCTGCGCAACCTCTGCGGTGTTTCGCGCGATGGGGCCAAGGCCTCCAGCTTGCTGAAGGCTGCCAGGACATTTGGCCTGAAGGCCAAGGGCATGAAGGCCGAACCCCAGCACCTGGCAGACATGTCCGGGCCCATGATTGCCTTCGTGAACTTCAACCACTTCCTGGTGGTGGAAGGTGTCAGCGGTAAGACAGTCTACCTGAACGACCCGGCGTCTGGCCGGCGTACAGAGACACTGGATGAGTTCTCGGACAGTTTCACAGGCGTCGTCCTGTGTTTCGAGCGGTCAGATGAGTTTCGGCCCGGGGACACACGCCCGCCGCTGGTTCCATCGCTGATTGCCCGAACGAAGGGGTTTCGTTCTGGGATCCTCTACGTTTTCTTCGCCGCCCTTGCGCTGGTCATTCCAGGGATCATCGTTCCAGTATTCAGCCAGGTCTTCGTCGACTATGTGCTGGTGCGAGCGCTGGATGACTGGCTCGTCCCCTTGTTGGTGGGCATGGCCCTGACGGCTGCTGTCCGGCTGACCCTGACCCGTGCACAAGGCATGGCGATGTTGCGCCTGCGCGAGGCGATGACTCTGGCCACCGGGCGTCAGCTGTTCGGGCATATGCTGAAACTGCCCATCGCCTTCTTCGAGCAGCGCTTTGCCGGCGAGATCGCTGATCGAATGCGGCTGAACGAAGGGTTGGTCAGTCTGCTGACGGGCGATCTGGCAAAGGCAACGCTGAATGTGATCACCGCAACGTTGTTCTTCGTCGCGATGCTGATTTATCACGTGCCAATTGCGCTGGCTGTGTTGGCGCTGGCGCTAGTGAACGTCATTGTGCTGCTGGCATCGACCCGCGTGATGTCCGAGCGCTATCGCAAGATCTCCATCGAACAGGGCAAGATGATGGGCGCCCGTGTGGCCGGCCTTCGGGATATGGAAACGTTCAAGGCCTCGGGCGCCGAAGATATGCTCTTTGCCAGGTGGACCGGGCTGCTGGCCAATGTCACGAATGGTACCCAAGAAGCGGCACGGATTTCGGCTTGGTTTTCGCCTCTTCCCACGCTGCTATCGGGGCTGATCGCCGTGACGGTGCTGATCGGTGGTGGTTACTCCGTCATGCAGGGCGATCTGACCTTGGGCGAGTTGGTTGCGCTTCAATCCCTGGCGGCGTCGTTCTCAGCGCCGGTCGCGGGCCTGGCTGGGTTTGGGGCCGAGCTGCAGCAATTGCGGTCATTCACTCAGCGACTGGACGACGTTCTGGAACAGGAAGTTGATGCGGCATTCGCGCCAGAGCGGCCTCAGCTGACAGATGCCCTGCCCGATGGCACCATCAGGCTCTCGACGGTCAGTTTCGGCTATGCACCGTTGGAACCTCCGCTGATCGACGGCCTGGATCTGGAGTTGAAACCGGGCTCCCGCGTTGCCATTGTGGGCGCATCTGGTTCGGGCAAGTCGACCATTGGAAAGCTGATCACCGGCCAGGTCCAACCCCGCGAGGGAGAGGTGCTCATCGGTGGCAGAGCCCACACGGGTTGGGCGCGCGAAGCGTTAGCGGCCAGGCTCGCTTACGTTCGCCAAGAGGTGAAACTGTTCGCAGGTACCGTCCGCGAGAACCTGACGATGTGGGATCCGTCCATTCCCGAGACCGACATCATTCGGGCGACCCATGACGCTCAGATCCATGCGACGATCTCGTCGCGGCCCTCGGGCTACGATGCCGAGATTGCGGAGGGCGGCGGCAACTTCTCGGGTGGCGAGCGCCAACGGATCGAAATTGCCCGCGCACTTGCAACCAACCCGTCGATTGTTGTGTTGGACGAGGCGACCTCGGCGTTGGATCCGGTTACTGAACTGAAGGTGATGGAAGCGATCCGGCAACGTGGGACGACATGTGTTGTCATCGCGCACAGATTGTCGGCAATCCGGGACTGTGACGAGATCGTCGTCGTTGACCGGGGCCGAGTGGCCGAGCGCGGACAGCATGAAGCGCTCCTGGCTGCTGATGGGCTTTATGCCCGGCTGATCGAGGCCTGAGATGGTCGCGCGCTTTGATCCAGGTTCTGTCACGGCGCCAGCGGGTCCTTTGATCCTGAAGGGTGGCGCACCGGTGGAACTGCCCGATGGCGCCGCTTGGCAGATCGTGCAGGGTTCGGTCGAAGCGTATCTGGCGTGGCCCGGCGGGCGGCGGCTGTTGGCCGTTGTCGAGGAAGGTGCCCACGCGTTTCCTGCGCCAACAGCTGCCGAGGCAACCGTGTTACTGGTGGCCCCGGAAGGCGCCCGGTTGGAACCGGTGACCGATACCTCGGACTTGGTGAGGGACGCCGAGCAATGGATCAAACAAGCCGTATCCGGTTTGCCCAGCCCTGCCCAGGATGGTGTGGAGGTTCAAGCTGGGACCGTGGACGTCGAGACAGGTCAACACTTTACCTCGAAACACTCTGTGCACTGGTTGCTTCCGGGGCCGGGCTTGGCCTTGGAGCTGAGTGGCACCGGTGATGCCGTCACCGCACCCGATCTTGCGGTACTTGCTGGTTCGCTGTGGGTCACCGCCAGTGACCCGGGTAAGGTCACGGTTCGCACCACTGCGGAGCTAGGCCCAGGCCAACTTCTGCCCGCGATTTCTGCAGTGATAGCATCCCTGACGTCAGTTCACGAAGCGCATGCTCTCGCATCAGATCATGCGGCGATGGCACGGCTCAACCGTGATCCCGACGCCGCCGAAGGCTCGGACGGCGCAAGCGTCGCGGCGGTTCGACAGATTGCCCAGGCGATCGGACTGAAGGTTGAAGACCTGCCGGTGATAACCGCCGAAAGCAGCGCGCTGCCCCTGCCGGCACTGTGTCGGGTGGCGGGCCTGCGGGCAAGGCAAGTCACCCTAGAAGCAGGTTGGCATGCCCGCGATCAGGGCCCGCTGGTCGTGCGGCGCGCAGCGAACGATAATGCCTATGACGCGCTGATTTGGGACGGGCGGGGATACCGTGTTCCCGGTCGCGCCCGCCTCTCTGCCAAAGCCGCCGAGGACTATGCGCATACGGCGCATGCGGTCTCGGCCCCGCTGCCCGCGCGTGTGACCGGCATCTGGTCTTTGGCATTCCACATTATGCGGCAGGGCAATCGTCGTGACTCCATCGTTGTTGCGATGGCTGCAGCGGTTGGCGCCGTGCTGGGAATTCTGGTGCCGTTGGCAACTGCATGGCTGTTGTCCGACATCGTCCCCGCAGGCATGGCAGGCCTGCTCATGGCGGTTGGCATCGCTTTGGCATGTTCGGCGTTGATTTCGGCAGTCCTGGACTCGGCCAGCGGGATCGCCTCCGCTCGCATAGAGGGGCGCGGGGCAACGGCTCTGGGTGCCGCATTGACGGACCGCCTGCTGCGCCTGCCGACGCGGTTCTTCAAGGATTACGCCGCTGGCGACTTGAACCAACGGCTCGAAAACGTCGAAGCGATGCGCCAGCTGGCTGTCGGCATTCTGATGAGCGCGGTTCTGACTGCGCTGCTGTCGGTCGTCTATCTTGCGGTGCTGTTCAGCTACGACACGGGCCTTGCCTTGATTGGGATCGTGCTTGTCGCTGGCTATATCATCGCGGTTATCGTCGCCCGCATCTTGCAGATGGAAGCGATCCGGGAAGCCGCGAAACTGGACGGTGAAATCGCGAGCCTGACGTATGAAACGCTGGATGGCGTAGGCAAGCTGCGGGCCACTGCCGCAGAGGAACGTGCCCTTGATCGCTGGCTGGACGTCTATCGACGCGAAAGGGCCGCCGCCGTTCGCGGTGGCCGTGTCGGGGTGAACTTTGGGGCGTTCGCAGATGCCTACCAAACGATGACATTGATGTTCCTGTTCGCCGGTGCCGGGGCACTGGCAGCAGTCGATGCGCCCGCCGGCGTCTTCATCGGCTTTCTTGCAGCGTTCGGGTCGTTTCAGGGTGCCTTTGTCGGGTTGAGCCAGGCCATGCTGCAGGTCTACTCGGCCCAGCCGTTGGTTGAGCGGGCAAAGCCGATACTGGAGGCCGAGACCGAGATTGACCCGGGCCGTGGGGATCCGGGCAGGCTTGCCGGTGATATCGAGGGATCCGGCCTGGTCTTCAGCTACGCGACAGGCCTGCCACCCGTCCTGAACGGGCTCGACTTTCACGTGCGTCCGGGACAGCACATGGCAATCGTTGGCGGGTCCGGGTCTGGGAAGTCTACGCTGCTTCGACTGCTGTTGGGGTTCGAGGCCCCCCAACGCGGCGCCATTCTATATGACGGGCAGGATCTGACCCGGTTGGACCTGACCAGGGTCCGCAGCCAGATCGGTGTTGTCCTTCAGGCAAGCCAGCTGTTCGCCGGTTCGATACTGGAGAACATCCGGGGCGCTGGGAATGCCTCCCTCGCCGACTGCCTAGAGGCCGCCGAAAAGGCCGGTTTAGCACGCGATCTCGAGTACTTTGCCATGGGCGTGCACACGCCCATCACTGAAGGTGCCGGCTCGCTTTCCGGCGGTCAGCGCCAACGTATCCTGATTGCCCGTGCACTGGCGGCAAAACCAAACATCCTGTTTTTTGATGAGGCGACGTCCGCTCTGGACAACGCAACCCAAGCAGTTGTCAGCAAAACCCTGGATGCGTTGGCCGTCACACGGGTGACGATTGCTCACCGGCTCTCGACCGTTCGCAATGCAGATCGCATTTGCGTCCTCCAGGATGGCCGGTTCGTCGAGCTGGGAACCTATGACGCCTTGATGGCGAAGAACGGCGCGTTTGCCGAGCTGGCGCGTCGCCAACTGACTGAGGATTAGATCATGCGCAAGGCTCTCTACATTCTGGGCGACCTGATGGATCAGGATCTGATCTGGCTAGCCCGCGCTGGCGAGCTGCGCGATGTTGAGCCAGGTCAGTTGGTCATCCAGGAAGGGCGCGACTTGGAGAACCTGTTCATCGTGACGGATGGTAAGCTGTCGGTCCTGGTTGGTGGGCAAGAGGTCGCAGAATTGGGCACCGGCGATGTCGTCGGCGAGATGTCCTTTGTCGAGAAGCAGCCGCCGTCAGCAGATGTCAGGTCAAAGGGATCTGTGCGGGTCCTGGCGGTGCCCCGTCGGGCCCTACTCGAGGAGTTTCGCAGAAACGATGCCTTTGCCGCCCGCTTCTATAGGGCATTGGCGGTGTTCCTGTCAGACCGTCTGCGTTCGATGATGCCGGGCTCCGATGACGAGCTGGACGAAGGCCTCCTCGACAGCCTTCATGTCGCGGGCGATCGTATGCTGCGTCTGATTGAGCTGTTGGAAGGCGAAGGGGCAGTCGCTTCGGGCTAGGTCTCTCTGGCATCACAAGTTTCCAGTCCTGTGACGCTCTTTGCAATTGCCTACGATCGCCCTCTGCCGCTCGCAGCTAAATGCTCCGTTCCAAGTTATGTTGTGTTGGTCGGGCTAGGCGGCACCTCGCGCCAGCCGGAGGCGACGGCGCGAGGGTAAGATCTTGTTCTCGCCCCATCCGGGCGAGAACTCCTTTAGGTTCGTAACCCGTCGAACATCAGATCGAGTATCGCCTCAAGATCGGGCAGCACTGTCGACTGATCGCGCCAAAGTACCAGGGTCATCGGGGTCCAAAATGCCTTTAGCGCCATCAGAATCGTGGCGGCGGTCGTTTCCGGGTCACAGGCCTTCAAGCTCCCATCTTGGATGCCAAGCCGGATCTCCGCAGCAATGGTCTGGCGTTTTACGGCGACATGCGCATCCAGGATCTTCAGGCCCTCATCGTCGCCGCAGAGAAACTCGGCCAATTCGACCAGTTTCGGATTGCGCTCGAACTCGACAACCAAATGCTCGACACAGGTGCGCAGCGCTGCCCGGATGCGCGCCTCTGCCGGGTCGCTACGATCGGCCAAGGTCGCCAGCATTGCCGCCTCGACCTGCTGGAAGTACTGGGCAACACTTGCCAGGCCAATCGCCTGCTTGTTGCGGTAATAGCGGTACAAGTTGCCAGGCGACATCCCGGATCGTTCTGCGATGTCACCGATATTGGTCTTCCAGTAGCCATAGTGCGCGAACAGATCGTGTGCATGATGAAGAATTTCGGCACGTGTCGCTTGGGCTTGGGTGTCAACCATCTTCGCTTGCGGGGCCATGTCGTTTACTCCAACCCGAAGAAATACGTCAGCTTCACACGAATGAACGAGTCATCTGCGAACGCGCCTGCCGGTGTGGCGCGGTCGAAGCCCAGAAAGCCCTGGCCCTCGATGCTGATTGTCCAATCCTCTCCCAGACGCCGATCCGCTTCCAGTCTTAGTGTCGTGGCGCCCGATTCAACGTCGACCGCAGCAGTCAGAAGGACGGCCGTGTCCTCTGGGTCATTCAACGCAAGTCGGACGCCTGCAATCGCGTCGTTCTGAAAAGGGGTCAGCGCATCGTCCCCCCGACTGTCCCAGGCATACTCTGCGATCAGTCCCACATCGGCATTGCTTTCGAACACGCCAAAAAGCGTGTGTTCGATCCCACCGGTTAGGGCAGCGAAATTCTCTTCCTGGAAACGGGCGTTTCTCTGACCGCCGCGCCAGATGGCCTCGCCCTTCCAAAGCGTAGCCTCGGTTGTGTATTGGATGTCGAGACCCACTTGTGTGATCCCTTCGTAAAACGGGCGAACAACTCCCCGCGCTGGATCGAAGAAGAAACTGGGGTCTCGTCCAAGCCCGTAGAACGCAGATAATCCCAAGTCGACATCACCGAACACACCAGCATAACGCGCAGCGAAACTGGGGGTCCATTCCTCGGCGCCCGTGTCGTAGAGCGGCAGCGCCGTATTCGCCGGCGGGTTCTGCCTTAGGCGGCCAGAGGTTCCGGCAAAGGTGCGCTCGCGGAAGAAGGGCAGATAGAACAGCGATAACTCGCCGAAATCGGCCAGATAGCCGATCCGTAGCATCGGCTGCCCCAGGCGATCCTCGTCGTCCAGATCCTCGACACCGTCGGTCTGGTTGATGATGTCAACCAGATGCTGGACCTCCGTCTTGCCCCAGAAGATGGTGTCGGCCCCAATCGTGAAAGACCAGTCACCTGTCTGGTAGTCGAGCTTTGCTTCCCGGATATCCCAATGCGTTCGACGATCGTCAGCAATGTCGTACCGGGCAAAGGGTGTGAACTTGAAGGTCGCGTCACCGTCCAGCCATTCCAGGAGCAGCGTTGTCTGTCCCGCGATCGACAGCCCATCCCGGTCCTGGCCTTGGAATTGAGGATCACGGAAGAACCCCGTGCCCTCCAATTCCAGTTCGCCGTAGAACTCCCAGGCTTCGGGGGTCAACCCTTCAGCCTTGGCCACGGCGGCCGCCAAGGTGGCCGCCGCGCAGAGTGCAAGAGCCCGTCTCACCGAGCCATTGCCTTCAGACGGTTGGCGTCAAAGTCACTCTCTGACAGGCCAACGCGGAACTGGTAGTTGGTCCAAATCAGATCGGTGGACTTGCCAGTTTGCACATTCGTCATACGCATGGTCCCGGCACGCCAGTACTGACCCAGGTACTGCTGATAGTCCAAGAAGCTCAGCGTCTTTTCCAGATCGCCACGCCGGTTGTAAAACTCGATATGCTGCAGCCGGTACTCAGCGTGATCGGTCCATGCGATCCGCTTCGAGTAACCAGACTTTGGGTTCTTCGGATAGCTCTCGACGACAAAGCACATCTGGCTTGGATCAGTTGGGCAAGGCTCGTCCCGCAGCCACTTGTAGTCGTAGTCCGCAACTTCCTGACTGCCCAAGTCTTCGTAGGAAAACTCCGAACCCACGAACTTGCCGGTCCGGTTCGAACTAGAGATACGCTTCACCCGTTTGACGGCGGGCAGGTACAACCACTGATCATCATCGGAAGGCTCGATATTGGCGTGGGTCAATAAGCCCGTGCCACGGATGTCGCGGGGCTTTGAAAAGATGATTATCCCGAGATCGCCGACACCCATATCGGGTCGCTCAAACGTCAGGTTCTCGAAGACCCTGCGGCTCGCGCGGCCGCCCTTGTCCCGCAGTACCATCTCGCCGTCAGCGGTAAAGTCTCCAAACCCGAGGTCACGGCGGTCCGCCTCGATTGCTATGGCCAGCCCCTTCTCCTCGGGTGTCTCGGCCTTGGCATCCAGCGCGTAGAACGTGCCGACACAGGCCGCTATGCAGATTGCAACAGTCGTTGCGGTTGCACGCACAGACATGGTTGAGTTCCTCTTATCGATCCAAATCAGCACCGCAGGCAGCAACAAAAAGTCTGCGATCAGCGCCAGGGTAATCGTGATGCCGGTCAGCTTGGCCATGTCGCCATTCACGGCGAAGCCGGATTGTGCAAGTACCGCAAAGCCTGCCGCCAGACCGATTGTCGTCACAAGCAGCGCCATACCGACGGTGCGGAAGGTGCAACGCACGGCGTCTTCCGGGGATTTCCCCTCGCGCCGGGCGCGGGTGTACTTCGACAAGAAATGCACCGTGTCGTCGACGACAATGCCCAGCGTTGCTGCCAGCACGACCGCAATGGCCAAGGTGACGGCGCCCTGGGTGTAACCCCAAAGTCCAAACGCCATGATCGCCGGTATCAGGTTCGGGATCAGGCTGAGCGCCCCAATCTTCAGATCACGCAGGGCAATCATGATGATCAGCGAGATCAAGACGATCGCAATCGATGTGCCCAACAACATGGCCTTCACGTCACGCTCTGAAATCAGGTTGAAGACATGCACGATCCCGGTGGGCGTGATGTTTGGTATCACCTCATCTTCGGGATGAAGCTCTGCATATCGCTTCGTCCAAGCAGCATGCATGATCGGTGCGTTCTCTGACAGCCAAACGCCAGACCTGTCCGTAAGATCGCGCATGTCAGCGGTGGTGACGCGGCCAAGGAAGGTAGAGATCCGCAGCATCTCGCGGTCAATGTCGATCCGGTCTGTCAGGTCCATACCGTACCCAAGACTGAGCTCGTACAGAAACAGCAGGTTTGCGGCTTCTTCCCGGGTCTCTGGTAATCGTTGGAATGCCGGGTCGTCGGCATTCATGTTCATGTTCAGCCGCTTGATCGTGTCGGTAAGCGCGCTGACGTACTTGACCTCGGGCTGCTCTCGCAGCCAATCAACGAAGGTGGACACTTCGGCCAGGAAGGCTGGATCGTTGATCCCCTGCGCCTCGCCGGACGGTAGCGGGAAATCCAGGTTGTTGACCCCCGTCAATCTCTGTTCGACGAAGTCTGTGTCCTGGCGGAATGCGTAGCGCTCGTCGAAGTAGCGCAGGAAGTCGTCCTCCAGCTTGATCTGGGTCAGGCCCAGGCCCAGGCCAAGCACAACCATCGCTGTGCCAGGCAGCAAAACCTTACGCCACGCGATCACGAACTCTGCGACATGGTCCATCAAACGCGAGGCTCGAGCACGCTCGGTCTTTCGGCTGATTGGCAGCAGGGTGATCAGGGCGGGAAGAAGGGTCAGCGTGTAGATCAGGGCTGCCAAGATACCGACGCCCACGGCATTCCCCAATTGCCGGAACGGTGGGGAAATCGAGAAGTTCAGCGAGAAGAAGCCGATCGCTGTCGTCACACAGGCTATGATGATTGCGCCCATGTGCTCTGTCAGCGCGCGGCGTACCCATTCCTTGCGATCGGGCGTCTCGACCATAGTCTGCCTACAGGACGACAGAACGTGGACAGCCGCCGCAACCGCCAGTGTCATGATGTATAGGGGGGCCAAGACGGTGACGGAGTTTAATGGCGTCCCAAGCCATCCTAGGGCACCGAGACCTGCGATTGCCGAAAGGGTGATGACGATCAGAACCGAGACCGTCGCCAGGATCGAACGCAAAGCCAGCCCAACGATCAGCAGAATGATCACGAACATGGGAAGGATCAGGTTGGCCGAGTCTTCCTGACCCGAGACAGCGAACTGATTATTGATCATGATGCCGCCGGTCAGCCGGATCTCGATCGGATACTTCGCTTCCATCGCTGCCCGCAGCTCTTGGACAGAGGCGACAATCAGCGGCACCTCCTGCGAGGGATCAATGCCCGGCAAGGTGAACAACACCTGCACCATTGTGACATCTGTCTTGCCGGCAGGCAGGTAGGAGTTCTGCAGTTCGATCCGCGTCGTGGCGATTTGGCGCGCCTCTTCAATGTCCGCGGCTGAGAGGTTCAAGGGATCTACCACGAGGTCGCGCACGGTCATGTCGTCGCCGTCAGCAAAGGTGTGCTGAAAGTTAGTCAGCGAGTCGACGCGCCGCACCAGCGGCAGGCGCCATGAGAGTTCGGTGATCTCGCCGATGGCCGCCAAAACGTCGGACGTGAAGACTTCGCCATCTTTGGGAACGATCACGATCATCAAGTTGTCGTTCTTGTTGAACGTTTCTTCAAAGCGATCCAAGGCCTGCCGGTCGGGGTTCTCCGGCGCAAAGAAGATCCGTGCGCTGGGGTCAGGTGGCCAGATCTGGTCGATGCGTGCGACGGACACCGCGACCAGGGCGATGGTTAAGGCCAGCCAGACCCACCGTAGTTTGACAATCCAGTCGGCCACCGGTGCCATTGGATTTGAAGCATGGGTTATAGATGGCTCGGCCATGGATCCTCGCAATGTGTGTCCTGAACGCTGAAGATTTTTCGGATCTTTCATTCTCAGGATGCAGAGTCAACATTGAAGAGTGAATTTTCTCTGAAATATTCATTCGGGTAGCTGTATTGTCGTTTCTGAGCTTTGGTCTGGCGAATTTCGCTTGGTTTCCACCAGCCGGAACAGCTACGTTGGTCAAAAGTTAGGGAGACGAATCCTAAGATGGCCGACCAAAGTCTTCGGACGCCTTTCGTCGATCAAGATGCCCGTATCGACCGCGATCTGCCTGCCGATAGAATTTTCCTATCCAACTATGTCCGAGAAATGGAAATCGGCGCCTACGCCGAGGAGCGCGGCGTCGTTCAACGTGTCCGTTTCGATGTGGTTCTGGAGGTTGCGCGCAACACGGCGCATATTGATGATCGCGCCGAGCGTGTTGTCAGCTACGATGATTTGGTCCAGTCAATCGAGTCACTGATTGAAGGTCCAAGGCTAAATCTGCTGGAAACGCTGGCTGAGCACCTGGCTCAGTCGTGCCTGATTGATCCGCGTTCTAGGCGTGTCCATATCCGTATCGAAAAGCTGGATCGGTTAGATGGCGCCGGCTTAGGCGTCGAAATCGTGCGAGTGCGGGAACCGGAGTCAAACGAGAAGGTCTGGGCTTTAGGCCAGGATCTGGGTTTAGGTTAACAAAAAGTGCCTGGAGACGCGGAAATTAAGACTTTGGTGACAACTGAGCCAAAAACTCTCGAAGGAAGACAAACCAACTAAAGAAGGAGGACACCATGAATGTCGAATCCCACCTTGATCAGCTTCGACTGAAGCACGAAGGCCTTAAGGCTGCTATCAGGGAACAGGAACGACAGCCTTCGGTGGATCACCTCACGGTCATGGCTTTGAAGAAGAAAAAGCTTCACATCAAAGACGAGATCAATCGCCTAGAGCACGCGAACCACTAAAGCTAAGCTTCGCCGGCAATGCGCAGGCAGATGTATCGTTCCTCTGCCTGACATCCCTCCAGAGGTTAGACGTTCAGGAGTATCGCCAACCTGAGCGCCTAGGCACTGGCTCTTAACGAACGAGCGCGTTCTACGCAGCCATTAAGCTTTCGGCACGTGCTTCGGCACGACGGTACTCGCGATCATTTCCGAGCCCACGGAAAGCACGTGCGACATAGCTCCAGTTCTGCGCCGACGTGGGCTTGAGTGCCGCACGTTCATTTGCCAGCGCCAGGGCCAAGTTGTAGCGGCCGGCACGTACGGCCGCTTCCAGCAGGGTCCAGCCGATAATGTCGCGCTGAGCAAACGACCCACCTAATTTGTAGGTCATGTAGCGAACCGGCAGCAGCCGTTCGACGCAGCGCTTGTAGTCTTCGTTCTCGAAATCCCGGATCGCCAAGCAAAACGGCATGCCGATCTCCCGGCTCATCGCCGCATTCGCATCTGAAGCATTTTCAAGATAACGCTCGTTCGCGGATAACAGACGATCCTGCGCATCGGTGTCACCCGCAGCGCAGAAGGCCATCATCGCGTGCACGTCGTTGAACGCATAAAGGGTGTCCGTTGCGGCGGGCGCCCATTTGCCGGAGAGTTCTTCCCAACGGTTCCCAGTCTCAATGTCCAAAAGCCGCATACGCCAAAGCAGGGCCGAACTATCCAGCTCGTTATAGCGCTCTCCATCTCCGCCCGAGCGCAAGTGATTGTCATAAATCGACAAGACTTCGTCCGACTCGCCAATGTCCAGATGGAACAGCGACGTGTGCCACCAAAGGTGGTTGGCGAAGTTAGATGTGCCCCAATGATGCGCGTGGTCGGACATGAAGCGAATGCCACCGTGTTGGCGGCCCTTCATCTCCATTACATGGCTTACTGCATGGACGGCATAGGGATTGTCGGGCCGCATCGCGATTGCTTCGCGTCCAAACTCCTCGGCACGCAGGTAATCGCCATTCTCCTCCAGCCCAAAGGAGTAGAAGCCGAGGACAAACTCGTAGCCTGGGATCGTTTCGTCCCACAGCGGAAAGACCCGGGCGACCGTGTCGCGCTGACCGACGATGTCGCCCAGCAGTACATGGCTAAGATGCGCCAACTGCAACGCCATCAAATCGCGCGGATATCGTGTGAGGACATCCTCCCAGATCTGCACAGCGTTGTAGAAATCGCCGTTGATCCAGGCCCGGACACCGTTCAAATGCCCCAGCTCCCGATTGTTCGCCCGGGCTGAGACAGCTACGGCATTCTCAAATGCCTGAACCATCTCGCTATAGATCCGCGTTTCCATCGCTTGGGTAAGCCAGGCCGCCTTAAAGATATGGCCCATGACGAAACCGGGGTGATCAGCAAGAACCCGGTCGATTTTCGCAATCGCATCGCCCCTGAATGACAGCGCGCATAGCATCGCGTCTTCAAGGCCTTCAATAGCCTCGGGGTCACCATAGGAAATGGGTACGCCGCGGCAGTCGACACCGCCAGACATGGGAATCGTGTTCGCGCTCATAAAGTCACCTTGGCCAAAAGTGGAATTACCGTCGGTGAACGTAGAATACCGCAACCAGCAGCGCAGGTGAAGTTCACGTCATCGTCAGCGCACGTGGGTGTTGTCGCATCATGGAAGCGCACCCCACGTGGCCGCCGCCACAGTTTCTGCACAGCAAAACGGTGAAACCTGTCACGAATGGGCAGCAAGATCTGCAAATTCGGGTCTTAGACACCCCGTAATGGCTTGGCTTGCCATTGCTTAGAGGGAGTGTTCGATGAGCGTAAGACTTATGTTTGTTCTGTCTATCGTTGCCGCCGGTTCATTCGCGAGGGCGGATCCAATTCCCAGCGTCGATGAGACAGTGATCTTATCGGAGGCTGCTGAAGTTGCAGATAGGCGGTTTTCTGCAGGGGAAGATGCCGATCTTCCAGCTTACCTCACTGATAGCGTCAATTCGGAGGTCGACGAAACGCTGACCGTGATGGTGGAAGCCGATGCTGCACTGTAATAAGCTTCGCGCCATGGGCCATTCGATCCTTGTCGTCGATGACGATCCACATATCCGAGAAGTCGTGTGCTTCGCCTTGGATAAGGCCGGCATGACCACCCGTGCTGCGCCGGACGGCGCCGCAGCATTGGGCCTGACCGAGGCAGAGCCCCCGGACCTAATCGTGCTGGACATCAACATGCCGGAGATGGATGGGCTGGAGCTTTGTCGCCAGCTACGCCGATCGTCCGATGTCCCGATCCTCTTCCTTTCCTCGCGGGATGAGGAGATCGACCGTGTCCTGGGTCTGGAGCTTGGGGCAGACGACTATGTGACCAAGCCCTTCAGCCCCCGCGAGTTAGTCGCCCGGATCAATGCGATCCTAAAGCGCGCGAGGTCAGGACCTTCCGACGAACCTGAGACCAAGGTTAAGTTGGGCCTGCTGGAAGTTGATCCTACCGAGCATCGGGCCTTCTGGGATGGCGACGAGGTGCAGCTGACCGCCACAGAATTCCAGATGCTGCTGGTGATGGCGAAACAGCCAAGACGGGTCTTCACTAGGGACGACCTGATGAAGGCGGTTTATGCCCCTGGTATTCATGTCTCGGATCGAACGCTCGACAGCCATGTCCGGCATGTTCGCGCGAAACTTGCGTCCTTCGGTGCTGAAGGTCTCATCGAAACGGTTCATGGCGTCGGGTTCCGCCTGATGCCACGGTGAAATCTGTGTCTGGGCCGGGGCGGCGAGATTTTGGTCGGTTGTCCCGCCTATGAAGTTCCGGCCCAGACTGTCTGCTGTCTTGATGCTGGTGAACTTGGCGGTGATCCTGCTGCCGCTGGGTTCGATATTCTTCTTTCGGATCTACGAGAACCAGCTGATCCAGGAGACCGAGCGTGAACTGATCAGCCAGGCTGCAGTGATTGCTGCCTTCTACGAAGCGCAGGTCCGTGCCGAACCACTGGGTGATCCCCCGGTGGGAACCGTACGGCAGTCGACCGGAACGCCTCAACCTTCTCCGTCAAACTATGGCCCACGCGCATCGAAGACATTCGGCACATCGATCTGGACCCCTATTCAACCGCAGCTTGACCTCGCCCGAGTGGACACCTTGCCCGCCCGGCCAGACGGCCGCGAGCCTGATCAGCCGTCGACTCAGCTGGCCGTCTCCGCTGGCCGCGCGCTCAGCCCAGCGCTCGAGCGGGCGCAGTTGACCAGCCTTGTTGGGGTTCGGGTTTTGGATGAACTTGGCACAGCGGTCGGCGGGACGGCTGAGATTGGTCTGAACTTTGCGCACATCGAAGAGGTTCAGGCAGCCCTGCAAGGTAGCTATAAGTCTGCGCTGCGGTTTCGCGAGCTCGTCAATGCGCCGACAGAGTACTCTTCTCTGGCCACCATCAGCCGTGGCACCAAGGTACGAGTGTTCGTGGCATTTCCCATTCAGCTTAACGACCGTGTGGTGGGCGTGGTCTACCTCTCGCGCACGCCGAAGTCAGTGCTGCGGCATATGTACGATGAACGCGACAAGGCAATCTTGGCGCTAGTCACGGTTTTGGCGCTGGCCATTGGATTGGCATGGCTGACGTCGCGCACGATTTCTCGCCCTATGGCGCAGATCCTGGCCCGGACAGGGCGGGTGGCGCGGGGTGATAGCCCAAACCTGCCGCCCCTTGAGCATCCGGGCACCCGAGAGATGGCAGAATTGTCTGATGGTATAGGCAAGATGGCGGACGCTTTGGTCGAACGGGCCGCGTACATCCGCACCCTTGCAAGTCATGTGAGCCACGAGTTCAAGACGCCGTTGGCGTCGATCCAGGGGGCGGCCGAATTGCTCCACGATATGGATGCCGAGATGACCGCCGAGGAACGACGCCGTTTCGTCCAGAACATCCAGGCAGGCGGCGAGCGCCTTAAACTTCTATTGGACCGGTTGCTGGAACTAGCCAGAGCCGAGAATGCTGTCCGCACCGATGCGCGTGTCGCGATCCGACCGATCGCCGAGGCAGCATTTCGAAACTTGCCCCGTACCATCAATGTCGAGCTTGAGATCACCGAGACGCTGCAGGCGCAGATCTCTGAAGAGGCCCTGCAGATCATCCTCTCGAACCTGGTCGAGAACGCAACGCAGCATGGTGCATCAAACATCACGCTGTCAGCAAAACGCCAGCGAGACGAAGTTGTCCTCCAAGTTGCGGATGACGGTGCCGGCATCAGCCCCGCGAACCGCCAGAAGGTGTTCGAGCATTTCTTCACGACACGACGCGAGACTGGCGGGACGGGTTTGGGCCTGGGCATCGTGCGGGCATTAGCGGGCGTTCATGGGGGTAGCGTACGGCTGGTAGATGCAGATGAGGGCGCCTGCTTTGAAGTCGTTCTGCAGGCATAAAAACGTCCGAGGGCTTTCTGGGCTCCGAAGGCTGCTGATCTGAAAGCTGAACTTGGTGAAGAAAGCTACTACAGCCTCCAGGCCGCTGATAACTGGACGCCCATCTCCCGTCGCCCTTGCGCCCTGGAAAACCAAGAGCTAGCGCAGACGGGCATGCGCATTCTTGAATTTATGCCCCCAAGACGATTGCTCGCTCTTGCGGCGGCGGGTGCGGCCTTGTTCTGGCTGATCGATATGCCGCTGCCGATATTGCTCGGCCCGATGTTTGCTTGTCTGGTTGCAGCACTTGCAGGTGTACCGATGAAAGGGACACCGCTTATCTCAGACGCTATGCGGCCTGTTCTGGGGGTCGCGGTTGGGGCCTCGCTGACGCCAGCTTTGATCGGCCGGTTGGACGATATGGCTGTATCGGTGGCGCTGATCCCGCCGTTCGTCCTGCTGATCGGGCTGGTGGGATACCCATACTTTCGGCGAGTGTGGGGATTTGATCACGCCACGAGCTATTACGCAGCGATGCCTGGCGGCTTGCAGGACATGTTGGTCTTCGGAGAAGCAGCGGGCGCGGATTCGCGCGCGTTAAGCCTGATCCACACCACGCGGGTATTGGTTATCGTCTCGCTCATGCCGTTTCTGATGACCTGGATCTGGGGTCTCAGCCTCAGCGGTCCCCTGGGCGAGCCGGCAACATCTGTCCCGTTCCACGAGCTGGCAATCATGCTGGTATGCGCCGCGGTAGGCTGGTGGGCCGGCGAGAAAGTGGGTCTGTTCGGTGCCCCAATTCTCGGCCCCCTGATCGTGGCAGGTGCAGCCAGCCTGACGGACATACTGCATCATCGTCCACCGGCCGAGGCCATGCAGGTTGCCCAGTTCTTTCTGGGTCTGGGGATCGGCGTGAAGTATGCGGGCATCACCGTGGCGGAGATAAAGCGCATTCTGACTGCCTCCGTGGGTTTTTGCCTTGTTCTGGCAGTTCTCTCGGTCGGATTTGCCGAGATCGTTATCCAGGCCGAACTTGCCCCGCCGCTAGATGCCTTCATCGCCTTCGCGCCCGGCGGTCAGGCCGAGATGGTGCTGCTGGCCATCATCGCCGGGACCGATGTGGCCTATGTGGTGACCCACCACCTGATCCGCGTGATCATCGTCATACTGGGCGCACCGGTCGCCTCCCGGCTCTTGGACCGGTAGATGCGCAAGGACCGGATCGATGCGACAGGCGCGCTGACCCTGGTGGTGTTCTCATTCCTGATGGGTCTGAACCAGGTGTTGATCAAGCTGGTGAACGAGGGCTTTTCCCCGGCATTCCAGGCGGGCCTGCGGTCGGCCTGTGCGTTTCTGCCGGTCCTGATTTTCGCCTGGTTCATGCGCCGGCGGCTGTCTGTCCGCGACAGCAGCTTTTGGCCGGGCATCATGGCAGGGCTGTTCTTTTCCGGCGAATTTCTGTTGTTATTCATGGCCTTAGAATACACGACGGTGAACCGCGCCTCGGTCTTTTTCTACACGATGCCGGTCTGGGTGGCGGTCGCGGCGCATTTCCTGACCCCGGGCGAGCGGCTGACCCCAAGGCGGGTGGCGGGGCTAGTGCTGGCCGTGGCGGGCGTTGCGCTGGCGTTGATGGCGCGCGCGCCGCAGGCAGGCCCCGATGCGCTGATCGGCGATCTGATGTGCCTGGCGGGCGCCGTTCTCTGGGCCGGGATTGCCCTGACGGCGCGTCTGACCGCCTTTAGCCGGGCCGAGCCGGAGATGCAGTTGCTCTACCAACTCGCAGTCTCGGCCGTGGTTCTGCTGGCCGTTGCGCCCGCCTTTGGCCCCCTGATCCGCGAAGTAACCCCCTCAATCATTGGGATTTTCTCGTTCCAAGTCTTAGTGGTCGTCGCCTTTGGTTTCGCGGTCTGGTTCACGTTGCTGCGGATCTATCCCGCCTCGGACATGACCGCGTTCAGCTTTCTGGCGCCGGTCTTTGGGGTGCTGTGTGCCTGGCTGATCCTGGACGAAGCATTGACGCCACAGGTGGTCGGCGCCCTGGCGCTGGTGGCGCTGGGGATCGTGTTCGTCAGCTGGAAACCAAAGACCTGAAACCCCGAAAATCGCTGTATGATTTGCGTATGACTTACGTATGACAAGCGTATGCCAACTTGTCGGGGCGGCCAAACCCCCGGAAAGTCCACACGCCTCCCAATCCAGCGCCCCCCCCACCCAATCCGGGTGTGACACCTGTCACCGACCACGATTCGTCCGAGCCCTTATCCAGGTGCCAAGACGTAGCAACGGGAGCGCAGGATCATGGGCTGGAAGATCACACCAAGAAACGCTGTTCAGCGCGAAGGCGATGAAGGCCAGACAACGTATCAGTTCGATTTTTCATACGAAGGGGCCTACGCCACGCTGCAAGATCAGGCGCGGATGTACATCAATCTGCGTGACATCACGACCGGGCTATCAGATGGCGTGACCATCACCGACGTTACCGCTGCAAGCGGGGCGAGCGTGTTTAGCGCCATCACCAACGCCTCGGACGGCGAACGGCCCAGTTCGCCTTCAAGTCCGGATAAAACGGCCGTAGTCAGAGTGGACTTCACCAATGGCTACGACCAGGGCAAGACGCTCTTTACGGTCAGTGTTGGCGTCACAGGCGACAAGACCCCCGAGAAACACGAACTGTTCGCCCTGGATCTCAAGCAGGTGACGTGGGCAGCGAACTCAGGGGTTCTGACGCAAGAAGAGGTCTACAGAAGCGCCTACGGCGTCGTCTGGAATGACGACATAGGCGAGGGTGGCAGCCACCCCGAGAAATCAATCGAAGAATGGCCGGGCTTTGACAAGATGAAGCCCTACGACAAACGCGGGATCAAAGATCAGTTCGGCCGGAAAGAGGGTCAGGCCACCGCCCCCGGTGAAGATGATAAGACCAAGGGGTCCGGTGACGGGAAGGCAAAACCCGCCAAGGAAGGGACCGCTGGTAGTACGAACGCTGGGACCGAGGGCGCTAAAGCCACAGGCACCGGCACCGGAACTGGAACGAAGGGCGACGGCGAGAAGGGATCAGGCGATGGCGGGAAACTGAAATCCGTCGCTGACAGTTTTGACTTCGCCGAGACTGCCGAAGGTGATCAGAGCGGCTTTGAAAGCCTGGAGGCTCAGTTGTACGAGGAATTGACTGGCGAGCTGGGCGTGATGGAAACGGTTGCGCCGCCGGATATCGCCTTCGCCGACGACGCCTTCGACTTCGCCTGAGTGTGTCGGGGCGGGTGCAGGCCCGCCCCGCCTAAATCAGAACAGCCCCTCGACCTCGCCCGCGTCGTTCAGGCGGATGCTCTCGGCCGCTGGGACGCGGGGCAGGCCCGGCATGGTCATGATCTCGCCGCAGATGGCGACGACGAACCCGGCCCCGGCGCTAAGGCGTACCTCGCGCACGGGGATGTCAAAGCCCGTGGGCGCGCCGCGCTGGGTTGGGTCGGTCGTGAACGTGTACTGCGTTTTGGCCATGCAGACGGGCAGATTGCCGTACCCGGCGTCCTCCCAATCCTTAAGCTGGTTGCGCGTCTTCTGGTCGATGACGGCCCCGTCGGCGCGGTAGATTTCCCTGCAGATCGTGTCGATCTTGTCGGCCAGGCCCATCGCGTCGGGGTAGAGGGGGCTGTAGTTCGCGGCACCCCCCTCGATGATGTCGACGACCTTTTGGGCGCATTCAGCCATGCCCTTGCCGCCTTCGGCCCAGTGCTTGTTCAGGACCGCCTCGACCCCCATGGCGGCGCAGTAGTCTTTGACGGCCTGGATTTCGGCGTCGGTGTCCGCCTCGCCCGGTTTCGAGAAGTGGTTGATGCCGACGATCGCGGGGACGCCGTACTTCTTCATGTTCTCGATGTGGCGGCCGAGGTTGGCGCAGCCTTCCTTGACCGCGGCGACGTTCTCGGTGCCGAGGTCCGCGCGGGCGACGCCACCGTTCATCTTCAGCGCGCGGACGGTGGCGACGATGACCACGGCCTTGGGGCTGAGGCCTGCCTTTCGGCACTTGATGTTCATGAACTTCTCGGCGCCTAGGTCGGCGCCAAAGCCTGCCTCGGTCACCACGTAGTCGGCCAGCTTCAGGGCCGTTTTGGTGGCGACGACGCTGTTGCAGCCGTGGGCGATGTTCGCGAACGGGCCGCCGTGGACGAAGGCGGGGTTGTTCTCGAGCGTCTGGACCAGGTTGGGTTGCATGGCGTCCTTCAGTAGGACGGCCATGGCGCCCTCGGCCTTGATGTCGCGGCAGTAGACGGCGCTGCGGTCGCGGCGGTAGGCCACGATCATGTCGCCCAGGCGCTTTTCCAGGTCCGCGAGGTCGTTGGCCAGACAGAGGATCGCCATCACCTCGGAGGCGACCGTGATGTCAAAGCCCATTTCCCGCGTGAAGCCGTTCGAGACGCCGCCCAGCGGCCCGGCGATTTGGCGCAGTGCCCGGTCGTTCATGTCCAGCACGCGGCGCCAGGCGACGCGGCGGGTGTCAATCTCGAGGCTGTTGCCCCAGTAGATGTGGTTGTCGATCATCGCGCTGAGCAGGTTGTGCGCCGAGGTGATCGCGTGAAAGTCCCCGGTGAAGTGGAGGTTCATCTCCTCCATCGGGACGACCTGCGCGTAGCCGCCGCCTGCAGCCCCGCCCTTCATCCCGAAGTTGGGGCCCAGCGACGCCTCGCGGATGCAGATCATCGCCTTCTTGCCGATGTGGTTCAGCCCGTCGCCCAGGCCCACGGTGGTGGTGGTTTTGCCTTCGCCCGCGGGGGTGGGGTTGATGGCGGTGACCAGGATCAGGTTGCCGTCCGGGGCGCCCGCTTTCGAGGCGATGAAATCGGCCGAGACCTTGGCCTTGTCGTGGCCATAGGGCAGCAAATGCTCGGTCGGGATCCCAATCTTGTCGCCGATTTCCTGGATGGGTTTTTTGTTTGCCGCGCGGGCGATTTCGATATCCGTGGCCATGATGTCCCCCTAGGTGCCGAGCTTTGCGCCCGCTTGGATGCCTGCCGATGCGGCCCACTCGGCTGCCGGCATCTTGTCGCCGCCCTGGGGCCTGACGCGCTTTACCAGCACCGCGCCGCCGTCTGCCGCGACGGTTACGCCGTCTTCGGATACGGATACGACAATGCCGGGAGCGGCGGCGTCCGCACCCGGTGCGCCCCCCCGCCGCGAGTCGTAGATCTGAAGCTCATTGCCCGCCACCGTGGTCCAGGCGCCGGGTGCTGGATTGGTGCCGCGGATTAGGTTGTAGACGTCTTCGGCCGACTTGCCCCAGTCGATCTGGGCGTCCTTTTTCTTGCACCAGGATTCGTAGGTTGCTTTGCTCTCGTCCTGGACCATGCGGGGAGGGTTGCCCGAGCGAAAGAGATCGCAGACCTCTAGGACACTGTCGACGCCGGCAGGGTAGATCTTCTTGAAGTAGAGGTCGATCACCGTGTCGTCGGGGCCAATCTCGCATTCCCATCGCAACAGGACGTCGCCCTCGTCCAAACCATCTGTCGGATAGAACCAGCTGAAGCCCGACTTGGTCGAGCCCCAGATGATCGGCCAGTTCACCGCCGACGGCCCGCGGTGCAGCGGCAGCAGCGATGGGTGGAAACAGATCGAGCCCATCTTTGGGATATCGCGGGCGGCTTCGGGCACGAAGACGATGACATAGGCCATCACCATCAGATCGGCGTCGTGGCTGCGCAGCAGCTCCAGCGTTTCCGCATCCTTGAAGTTTGCGGGCTGGTGCACCGGCAGCCCGTGCTCCAGCGCCAGTTCCTTCAGGGGATCGACCGGTCGCCCCTCCTTGTCGGGGGCGCAATAGACGGCGACGACCTCGTCCAGCCCGGCCTCCAGTATCTTTGCCAGGCAGTCCTTCCCAAAGGCCTGTTGGCCCATCACGATCAAGCGCATCGTCGATCCCTCCCTGATGTCGCTTTGCTGGGATTATTCGGGATTGTTATCCCACCCATTGAATGAACATGCCGCCGGCTTCTGCCGATGGCGTCAAGGCCCCCGCACGGGCTGGGGCCCGAATTTCCAACCCGACGGCGCGGCCAGGCTCAGGCAGCTGCGCCGCCGTGACGTCAGACACTCTGTCCGGCGTACAGATGTCCAGGCGATGCGGCCCGCAGGCGACCGAGATCCCGCAGCCGGTCGTCGTGACTTCGCCATCGAAAAGGCCCGACAGAAAGGCCGCATGGGCGGCGGGGTTCTCCGCCGCGATGGTGATGGCCGTGATCTCTTGGGAATCGTTGCCGTGGGTTTGGAAAGCGGGTTTCCAAAAGTGTTCCTGCGCGCGGTTCTGGCAGACGAAGAACGCTAGTTCGGGCATCAGGGGGCTGGTGACGAAGCCCAGGCTGAAGCCAACAGTGACCTGGCTGCCGTCGGGCAAGGTTGCCTGCCGCTCGAAGTCAAACGGGTCGTAAGTGTCCAGGCCTTTTGCGCGCCAGGCAGCAATATCGGCCCGGGCATCAGCGGTACGGAAGACGACCATGCCCAGTCCCTGGCGCTTGCCCAGATAGCTGCGCAGGAAGGCGCCAAAGGCGAACCCGCCAGGGCCCGGGTCCATCACCGTATGAGGTCGATCAACCTCCAGCAATTCGATGAAGTTCCGACCGGCGAATTGTGCCAGCCGGTTCGACGTCCCCATTCGGTCTTCGTGATAGGCTTTGGGGGTCAGCGTGAAGCCAAGACCTTCATACTGCGCGGCCAGCGCATCCAGGTCGCGCGACGCCAGCACAATATGGTCGATGCCGCGCCCTGTTGTCCCGCCCGACGTTGTCATGGTGCCACCCCTACGGCGGCACCTGAAAGGGTCAGCTGGCCAGACCCGCCAGGGGACTGTCCGAGCGGATGCACGCCTCGTCCAGATTCGACCAGTAACCGCCCATGCGGTCGCAAGCCAGCACATCGTCGCTGGGTCGCAACCCCGGCACCCAGATCAGCGCCAGGATGATACTGCAAACCGTCACGATCGACGCTGTCATCGCCCAAACTGTGGTCATCCGAGGCCCTATGAATGATCTGCGGGATTCCCAAGAAACCCGATTGTCCTGAACATTTCATGAGCGGCCTCGCTTACCGGTCCCCTTTGGCGTGACGGGTTCTATTCTGCTGCCTGAGGCAGCTCGCCCACCGCGCCGGATCCGGCAATTTCGGCCACTTCGTCGCCCGAGAAACCTAGGACATCGGTGAGAATTTCCATGGTGTGCTCACCTAAAAGCGGGCTGCGCTCCACGTCTACCTGGCTGTCGGACAGTTTGATCGGACAGCCGACCGTCCAATAGTCGCCCCGCTCGGGGTGAGGGACCTTCACGATTGTGCCGGTGGCCTGCAGGCCTTCGTCCTCGACGATCTCCTTCATGCTGAGGATCGGGCCGACGGGGATGTTCAGCGGGTTGCAGATGTCCATCACCTCGAACTTGGTCTTGGTCTTGGTCCAGGCTTCGATTGCGTCGAAGACCTCGTTCAGCTTGTCCAGGCGCGCGGGTGGCGTGGCATAGCCTTCGTCGGTCTTCCACTCAGGCTTGCCGATGATGTCGCAGATCTTCTCCCACACGGCGGCCTGGGTGATGAAGTAGGTGTAGGCGTTGGGATCCGTCTCCCACCCCTTGCACTTGAGGATCCGGCCGGGCTGGCCGCCACCTGAGTCATTGCCCGCGCGGGGGGTGGCTTCGCCGAAGGGGATGCCCTCGCCGAACTGGGAGTATTCCTTGAGGGGTCCTGCATCCAGGCGCTGCTGGTCGCGCAGCTTGACGCGCGCGAGGTTCAGGACGCCGTCCTGCATGGCGCAGAGCACCTTCTGACCCTTGCCCGATTTCTCCCGCTGGAAGAGCGCGGTGACGATCCCCAGCGCCAGGTGCAGGCCGGTGCCCGAGTCGCCGATCTGGGCGCCTGTGACCAGGGGCGGGCCGTCCAGGAACCCGGTGGTCGAGGCCGAGCCGCCTGCGCATTGGGCGACGTTCTCATAGACCTTGCAGTCCTCGTACTTGCCGGGGCCGAAGCCCTTGACCGAGGCCATGATCATGCGCGGGTTGATCTTCTGCACCACGTCCCAGCCGAAGCCCATGCGGTCCAGCGCGCCGGGGGCAAAGTTCTCGACCAGCACGTCGCATTCCTCGATCAGGCGGGTCAGCACCTTCTTGCCCTCGGGCGTTTTCGAGTTCAGCTCGATCGAGCGCTTGTTGTGGTTCAGCATGGTGAAGTAGAGGCTGTCAGCCCCCGGCACGTCCACCAGCTGCTTGCGGGTGGCATCCCCCACACCGGGACGTTCGACCTTGATCACGTCCGCGCCAAACCAGGCGAGCAACTGCGTGCAGGTGGGACCGGACTGGACGTGTGTGAAGTCCAGGATCTTGACGCCTTCGAGAGCTTTCATGGGACTTATTCCGAGTTACTTGATTTTCTTCGCCTGGGGGTAGAGCCGCTGGGCCACCACCGAGCTTGGGTTCAGGTTGCCGATGTTCCCGCTTTCCTTGCCGGCGGCGGGGTCAATCGATGCGTTGATGAGCGTGGGCTTGCCGGAGGCCAGCGCGGCGCGCACTGTCTGGTTCAGCTCGTCCGGGGTCTTGACCCAATGGCCAACGCCACCGAAGGCCTCCATCATCATGTCGTAGCGGGCGTCCGGCACGAAAGCGGTCGTGGCGGGGTCGCCGTCACCGCCCCAGTTCTCGCCATCGCCGCGGTAGATGCCGTTGTTGTTGAAGACGACCACGCAGATCGGCAGGTTGTACCGGCAGATCGTCTCCACCTCCATGCCGCTGAAGCCGAAGGCGCTGTCGCCCTCGACCGCGAGGACCGGGTTGCCGGTCTCGATCGCCGAGGCGATGGCGGCGCCCATACCTATGCCCATGACCCCCCAGGTGCCGACATCGACCCGCTTGCGTGGCTTGTGCATGTCGACAATGGACCGCGCCATGTCCAGCGCATTGGCGCCCTCGTTCACGAACATCGCTTCGGGGTTGTCCGCCACCACGTCTTTGATGACCCCCAGCGCCGCGTGGTAGTCCATCGGCGTCGAGTTGTTCTTCAGCCGGGTGGCCATGCGTTCCTGGTTCGCCTCGACCTTGTCGCGGACCTTGTTGGTCCAGTCCGTGGAGGGCTTCACCCAGTCCTCACCCATGCCGACATGGAGCGCCTTCACGGCGCTTTCGATGTCGCCAACGATGGGCGCCGTGATCTCGACATTCGAGTCCATCTCCTTCGGCTCGATATCGATCTGCACGAATTGCTTTGGCGCATCGCCCCATTGCTTGCCTTTGCCGTGGCTCAGCAGCCAATTGAGGCGGGCGCCGATCATCAGCACCACGTCCGATTCCTTCAGCACCAGCGACCGAGCGGCCGAGGCGCATTGATCGTGGCTATCCGGCAGCAGCCCTTTGGCCATTGACATCGGCAGGTAGGGAATGCCCGACCTCTCAACGAAGTCTTTGATCAGCTTGTCGGCCTGCGCGTAGGAGGCGCCTTTCCCGAGGATCATCAGAGGCCGTTCGGCGCCCTTCAGCACGTCCAAGGCGCGTTGCACGGCATCCGCCCCCGGCAGGTGCGCGGGCGAGGGGTCGATCACCTTGACCAGAGAGGCCTCCCCTTCCGCTGCGTCCATCACCTGGCCCAGAAGCGCCCCTGGCACGTCCAGATAGACCCCGCCCGGCCGCCCGGTGACGGCGGCGCGGATGGCCCGCGCCACGGCGGTGCCGATATCCTTGGCGTAGTTGATCCGGTACGCGGCCTTGCAGTGTGGCTTGGCGATGGTCAGCTGATCCATCTCTTCATAGTCGCCCTGCTGCAGGTCGATGATCTCCCGCTCCGAGCTCCCGGAAATCAGGATCATCGGCCAGCAGTTGGTCGTGGCGTTGGCCAACGCCGTCAGCCCGTTCAGGAACCCGGGAGCCGAGACGGTCATGCAGATCCCGGGTTTCCGGGTCAGATACCCCGCGACCGAGGCGGCATAGCCCGCATGCTGCTCGTGCCGAAAGCTGATCACCCGCAAGCCTTGGGCCTGCGCATACCGGCCCAGATCGGTGATTGGGATGCCGGGGACATTGTAGATCGTCTCGACCCCGTTCAGTTTCAGCGCATCGATCAGAAGGTGGAAGCCGTCGGTCATTTCGGCTTCCGCGCCTTCTGTCACGGGTTGCTCAATCGCAGCCATGGTGTCTCCTCCCCTATGCTGCCGTTCAGCCGGGCGTGCGCCCTGCGACGACGTTTTTCCAATTAAGCCTGATGTAGTCGTTCAGGCGGAGTGTGTGCTCGCGGACCAGGCGCGCCGCGGCGTCGGCTTCGCGGTTGCCGATCGCCTGGACGATATCGGCGTGATCCTCGACCGATCGGTCGGCCCGCGTGATGTCGGCCATGCCCTGGCGGCGCACCGCCTTCAGATGCGGGAACAGGCTTTCGGCCATCTTCTGCAGCATCGCGTTCTTCGACAGACGCAGGATTGCCAGGTGAAACTCAATGTTCGCCTCGGCATAGTCGCCCAGATGCGCTTTGGCCGCTTCGGTGGAATAGCGCCCGGCAATCTCGCGCAGACCGTCGATTTCGGTGTCCGTCGCCTCGGTACAGGCCAGTCGCGCGGCCATCGACTCCAGGGCTGCCCAAACCGTGATCATCTCAACGATCTCGGTCAGCGACTTGCGCCGGATGAAGACGCCACGGCGGGGCTGGATGTCGACAAACCCCTCCTGCTCCAGGCGCATGATCGCCTCGCGGATCGGGGTGCGGCTAATACCCAATTGCTCGGCTAGCGTGCGTTCGTCCATCCGCAGATTGGTTTCCGGATCGTAGATGTCCAGATCCATGATCGAGGTCTTGAGCACCTCGTAGATGTGGTCCTTCAGACTGAAGGACGCATCTACAGGTTTCAGGTTTAGCTGGTTGGCCACCCGTATCCTCAGCGACGTTGCGGATCTGGCATACCAGATACCAGAGCATCGCCGATTGGCAAGTGGATTCGGGAACGGGCGGTGCGCTTGTAGGTCTGTAACCCCTCTTCGACGCCTTGCGCCGAAGGGTCGCCATGTTACACCCGGCACCATGTCCCAGACCGTCACGCCGTCCATGGCGCAGTATTTCGAGATCAAGACGGCGCACCCGGACTGCCTGCTATTCTTTCAGATGGGCGACTTCTACGAGCTGTTCTTCGACGATGCGGTGCAGGCGGCGGCGGCGCTGGACATCGCGCTCACAAAACGCGGCAAGCATCTGGGCGAGGATATCCCGATGTGCGGCGTGCCCGCGCATTCGGCCACCAACTATCTGCTGACCCTGATCCGCAAGGGCTTTCGCGTCGCGGTTTGCGATCAGGTCGAGGACCCGGCCGAGGCGAAGAAGCGCGGATCCAAGGCCGTTGTCCGCCGCGATGTGACCCGCGTTGTAACGCCTGGCACCCTGACCGAAGAAACGTTGCTGGACGCGCGGCGGCACAACTATTTGGCCGCCTGGTCCGAGATTAGGGGCGAGGGCGCCTTTGCTTGGGCCGATGTCTCGACCGGGGATCTGGTGGTGGCGCCCGTTGCGCGCGCTGCCCTGGGCCCGATGCTGGCGCGTGTCTCCCCGCGCGAGGTGCTGGTGGGCGATGCCGCCCTGGAAGATCAGGCGCTGACCGAACAGATCGAGGAGGCTGGTGCCGTTGCAACGTCCTTGTCGCCCACCTCTTTCGACAGTGCGGCCGCCGGCCGCCGTTTGTGCGCCCTGTTTCGGGTCGAAACGCTGGATGCCTATGGCAGTTTCCAGCGGGCGGAGCTGTCCGCGCTGGGCGCGCTGGCCGACTATCTGGAGATCACACAGAAGGGCAAGCTGCCGCTACTTAAACCCCCGGTGCGCGAGGCCCCTGGCGGGATCATGCGCATCGATGCTGCCACCCGTCGAAATCTTGAGCTGACGCATGCCCTGTCGGGCGGGCGTGATGGGGCATTGCTGGCCGCGATTGACAGGACGCTGACCGGCGCGGGCGCGCGCCTGCTGGAGACGCGGATCGCCGCGCCCCTGACGGATGTCCGCCGCATTGCGCAGCGCCATGACGGTGTCCAACACCTGACCGAAGACCGCCAACTGCTGGACGATCTTCGCGGTACGCTGAAGACGATCCCCGAAATCGAGCGTGCCCTGTCACGCCTGGCGCTGGACCGCGCGGGCCCACGCGATCTGGCAGCGATCCGAACCGGGCTGGCGGGTGCTGCAGAGATGGCGGTGATCCTGGGTGAGAACGCGGGTTTGCCGGATCTGCTGACGGCCACGGCGGCTGCGTTGACGGGGCATGACGGACTGATCGATCTGCTGGAGGCCGCGCTGGTCGCCGAACCGCCGCTGCTGGCGCGTGACGGCGGCTTCATTGCCGCGGGGTACGACAGCGACTTGGACGACGCCCGCCAACTGCGCGACGAAGGCCGCGGCGTGATCGCGGCCATGCAGCAGGAAATAGCCGAACAGACGGGCATCCAGGCGCTGAAGATCAAGCACAACAACGTGCTGGGCTACTTCATCGAGGTGACGGCCCTGAACGCCGATAAGCTGCACGGCGAAGAGCGCTTCATCCACCGCCAGACCCTGGCCAATGCGGTGCGCTTCACGACAGTGGAGCTGTCCGAGCTGGAGACGCGGATCCTGAACGCCGGCGGACGCGCGCTGGAGATCGAGAAGCGCCTTTTCCAGGAGTTGCGCGTGGCGGTGCTTGTTGTCCAGGCGCAGGTCGCCGGTACGGCTCGCGCGCTGGCCGAGATCGATGTCGCCACCGCCGCAGCCGCGCTTGCCATCGAGGCACGCTGGACCCGTCCGCGTGTCGCCCAGGGCCGCGCCTTCCGCATCGTCGCGGGACGCCACCCGGTGGTCGAGCGGGCGCTGGCGCGCACGGGCGGCAGCTTTGTCCCCAACGATTGTGATCTGTCGGCGGAGGCAGCGGGGTCTGCGCCGATCTGGTTGATTACCGGGCCCAACATGGCGGGCAAGTCGACGTTCCTGCGCCAGTCGGCCCTGATCGCGATCCTGGCACAGGCTGGCCTGTTCGTCCCCGCCGAGGAGGCCGAGATCGGTGTCGTTGACCAGCTGTTCAGCAGGGTCGGCGCCGCCGACGATCTGGCCCGGGGGCGGTCTACCTTCATGGTCGAGATGGTCGAGACCGCGGCGATCCTGAACCAGGCAGGGCCTGGTGCGCTGGTCATCCTGGACGAAATTGGCCGCGGCACCGCCACCTGGGACGGCTTGTCGATTGCTTGGGCGACCCTGGAGCATCTGCACCAGGCGAACCGGTGCCGGGGACTGTTCGCGACGCATTACCACGAACTGGTCGGGCTGTGTGATCAGCTGGATCAGCTATCCCCCGCGACCGTCGCCGTCCGCGAGTGGGAGGGCGAGGTGATCTTTCTGCACGAGGTCCGCCCTGGCGCGGCCGACCGTTCCTATGGTGTGCAGGTCGCGCGCCTTGCGGGCCTGCCTCAGGCAGTGGTTGATCGTGCCCGCGAAGTGCTGGAGCGGTTGGAGACCGGCGCCCGCGAGGGAAGCGGCGCAGCGGCCGCCCTGGCCCAGGACCTGCCGCTATTCTCGGTCCATATCCCGCAGCCGATGGCAAGGCTTGCCGATACGTCCGCGGTGGACCAGCGCCTGCGCGAGATCCAGCCGGACGCGCTGAGCCCACGCGAGGCCTTAGATCTACTTTACGAGTTACGCGGTCTTGTTGACGACTGATGCATCCGGTTTGCGGAACTCCATCAGCAGCGTGTGCGGACAGTCTGGCGTGCTTTCATACTCTAGTTTCATGCACGGTTCGAAAATCTCTGGATATCCGCTGCTGACGATGGGGGCCACAGTCTGGCCTGGCAAGAAACCCACGCTTTGCGCGACCTCACCCAACATAGACTCTGTCAGCATTGTGAGGTGTTCATTGCGGCAAAATACAAAATTCACAAAGCGGCCGCCAAGGCTGGTGTACTCGTCTGGGTAGACTGGAAACCAAGCGATATCGCCTTCGGTGAACTTTCTTACGGCGCTGTCCCCGTTCGGCCCGCCTACGCGATAGACGCCACCGGGCTTCAAGATGCGAAAAACATCTGCAAAATGCCGTCGAAGTTCAGGCAGGTGTTCAATCACATGGTGGGAATAGGCTGCGTCGACAGCATCATCGCTAAATGGAAGGCGATTACGCAGATCCAACCACATATCGCATCTACCGGTGAACATGTTGGCGTCGACGTTGATCCAACCGTCCAGGTAGTTTTCCTGACCCGGGCCCAAATGAACCCTGATCCCGTTTGTACCAGGCTTTATGGTGCGACATGTTCGCCATATCCAGCCATTCAGGGACATCAAAGGCCCACAAATACTGTAAAATGCAGCTTTAGCGGATCGTGTTAGCATTTGTCCCGGCCTCCGCTAAATCGAATTCACATGACATGGTCTATCGCCGATTGGGGGCCGGTATCACCGGCGTTGTTGAACATCAACCTCAGGACTGTTCGATCCGCTGGGCCGGCTGAGGATGAAAATCAGCACGAAGCCCAGCACCACCGCCTGGATGACCAGGACATGCGTGGCGACGCCAAAGATCAGGCTGATGCTGAACGTTGCCGCGATGGCGCAGGTTGCAGCGATCTTCCCGCGAGGCGAGATTGCCCCATGCGTGCGCCACTCGTGGATCGGTGGGCCAAAACGGGGGTGGCTCAGCAACCAGTCGTGAAAGCGTTGCGACCCCCGGGCAAAGCAGAACGCGGACAACAGCAGAAACGGCACCGTTGGCAGCAGGGGCAAGACGATCCCCAATGCGCCAAGCCCCAGGCTGAGGAAACCGGCGGCGTTCCAGATCATGCGCATCGCCGGCCTCCCCCTAACGCAGCAAGTCGGTCAGGACCGCGTCCAGCGTGATACGGCCCAGTGCAGTGGCGGCAAGGCGGCCATCGCGCGTGATCAAGTGTCCTGACGCGACCAACGTTTGGATCCGCGCGGGGTTCAACGGCGTACCCGCCAGGGACGCATATCGGGCCAAGTCGGCGCCCTCCCTCAGGCGAAGTGCCATCATAAGGTACTCGTCCGCCTGATCATCGGAGCCGATCGCCTCTGTCTCGGTGATGGCATGACCGTCCCGCGCCACCGCTGAAAGCCAGGCAGTGGGATCGCGCAGCGTCGAAATGGCCAACCGATCGGCGCTGGTAATGCGGCCATGCGCGCCTGGCCCAATCCCGGCATAGTCGCCATAGCGCCAGTAGATCAGGTTGTGCCGGCTCTCTGCCCCTGGTGCTGCATGGTTCGATATCTCGTAGGCTCGCATGCCTGCGGCGGCGGTAACGTCTTGCGTGACCTCATACATCTCCGCTGCTCGGTCATCGGGCGCGGTCAACACGCGGCCCCGCTTGGCGAGATCCCAGAACCGTGTGCCTGCCTCGATCGTCAGTTGGTAGAGCGAGAGATGATCGATCGCCATGTCCAACGCCTGAGACAACTCGGACTGCCAGTCGGCGGTCGTCTGACCAGCGCGCGCGTAGATCAGATCAAAACTGACCCGGTCAAAGGCCTGCCGCGCAATGTCGAAGGCCGCCCGTGCCTCGGCGGCGGAGTGCGTGCGGCCGAGCGCGCGAAGGTCCCTGTCGTTCAGGGCCTGCACGCCCATCGACACGCGGTTGACGCCCGCCGCCGCGTAGTCACGAAACTTCGCCGCTTCAACGGACGTCGGGTTGGCCTCCAACGTGATTTCGGCATCTGGGGCAAGGCCCCATGCAGCGTCGATTTGGTCGATCAGACCTGCCACCAAGCTTGGCGGCATCAGGCTTGGCGTGCCGCCACCAAAGAACACTGTGTTGACGGAACGCGGCCCCGTCAGGCCCCGCATGTGGCGGGCCTCGGCAGACAGGGCTTTCGCCCAGACATCATGGTCCACCTGCCCGCTGACGTGGCTGTTGAAATCGCAGTAGGGGCATTTGGCCAGACAGAACGGCCAATGCACGTAGACGCCAAAACCGGCGTGCTGCCAATCCGCAATTGTCCCGGCGCCGTCCATGGGCAGTTCCAATCTAACCAGGGAACTTAAGACTTCCCAGGCCAGCTATGTAGGGTTTGCGTCCTGTTCTGCGAACGGTTGGGCTAATCGTGCAGCTTGGGCTTGATCAGCCGATCCCACGCGATCCACCCAATGCCGAGGAACCCGGCAGCGCCGGCCAAGCGAAAGCCAGCCAGCGTGTACAGCAGGATCAGGCCGCCGCAGGCGATCAGCAACAGCGGCCAGTAGCGATTCATGAAGGCTTCGCTGTCCTTGCCGATCATCAGGATCCCCGGTAGGCGGTCGCTTCGATTTCGATTTTCATCGACGAGTCGATCAGGCCGCCCAGCACGGTCGTGTTGGCAGGGCGCACATCACCCATATACTCACGAACGACGGCGTCCGAGGCATTCCAATGCTCGGCATCCGTCACGGTCACCTGTAGGCGCACGATGTCGGCGAGTGAGAAGCCTGCCTCGTCCAACGCCCGCTTGATCGTCTCGAAGATATTGCGGGTCTGGTCCGCCGCGCTCTCGGGCATTGTCATGGTGGCATAGTCGAACCCGGTGGTCCCGGCACAAAAGCACCAGTCGCCCTGGACGACGGCGCGCGAATAGGCAAAGCGTTCCTCGAAGGGTGATCCAGTTGAAATCAGTCGGCGGGTCATGCGGGATCCTCCAGACAGGTTTTGAACTTGGCGAAAGCGTCGGATCGGTGACTGAGTGGCTCTTTCTCGGCATAGGGCATCTCACCGAAGGTACGGCCGTCGCCGGCATCAGGTACAAACATCGGGTCGTAACCAAACCCTTGGTCGCCCCGCGGTGGCCAGGTCAACGTGCCGTCTGCCCGGCCCAGGAACGTCTGCTCTTGACCGTCGGGCCAGGCAATGGCCAGGCAGGCATAGAAGGCCGCGTGGTGGGGGGCGGGCTTGGCGCTGGCCTGTACTTCGGACCAAGCGCGCTCCATCGCCATCATGAAATCCCGGCCGTTCGGCGTCTTGGCCCAATCGGCGGTGTAGACCCCGGGCGCGCCGTCCAGCGCGTCGATTGCAATGCCGGAATCATCGGCCAGCGCCGGAAGGCCGGACGCCGTGGCCGCGGCATGCGCCTTGATCAGCGCGTTGCCTTGAAAGGTCGTCTCGGTCTCGTCCGGTTCGTCCAAGCCCAGTTCTGCCGCTGACACCGTTTCGATGCCATAGGGCGCCAAAAGGGCCCGTATCTCGCGAACCTTGCCCTCGTTGTGGCTGGCGACGACGATCTTTGGGTCGGTCAGCTTGCGCGTCATGACGGCTTATCCCGCGACTACAGCCTTCTGCGCGGCGACCAGCTCGGTGCAACCCTTTTTGGCGAAGCGCAGCATGCCCAGGAATTCGTCTTCGGAGAAGGCGGCGCCCTCTGCAGAACCCTGCAGTTCGACCAATCCACCCGACCCCGTCATGACGAAGTTTGCGTCGGTCCCGGCTTCGCTGTCCTCGGCATAATCAAGATCTAGCACCACTTGGCCGTTATAGACCCCGCATGAGATTGCGGCGATGTGCTCGGTGATCGGGTTTTCCACGCATTCCTTGGCGGCAACCAGTTTTTCGCCAGCCAGGCGCAGCGCTACCCAACCACCGGTGATCGAGGCGGTGCGCGTCCCGCCATCGGCCTGGATGACATCGCAGTCGATGATGATCTGACGCTCGCCCATGATGACGCGGTCGGCGCCCGCCCGCAGGCTGCGCCCGATAAGGCGCTGGATTTCGACTGTGCGTCCGCCCTGTTTGCCGGCTGCTGCCTCGCGGCGATTCCGGGTCGTCGTGGCGCGGGGCAGCATGCCGTATTCAGCCGTGACCCAGCCCAAGCCAGAGTTACGGAGAAAGGGCGGTGCCTTGCTGTCAATCGAGGCCGTGACCAGCACATGGGTATCGCCCATGCGGATCAGGCATGATCCTTCGGCATGCTTGGTGACGCCGGTTTCGATCGAGACGTGGCGCATTTCGTCGGGTGCGCGGCCGGAAGGGCGCATGGGCGGGCTCCTGCGGGGTTAAGACCCGCTCCGTCTAGCGCTGGTGACCCGTGGCGTCCAGAGCGCTGTGCCCGGTTTCAGTCGACAGATCACTAAGGTCCAATTCGGTCGTGATTGTCCCAAGAACGCGAGAGATCAGTGGGGATCTGACCAGATAGCCGACGGCTGCCCCGTTATTCGTCGGGAAAATGATCACTGGCTGATTAGGATGTAGCCATGGGCGGACAGCGAGCGCGGCCATCAGCCTTTCGCCCGGAGCGATCGGCATGCGGATATCGATAACCAAATGCGCCGGGGCGCGGTCACCCGCTTCTTCGTCGAGCAGCAACAATTCTTCACCGTTCAGCGACAGAACCAGTCTGCATGTATCGCCCAACCCCCGGGTGCCGCGACGAAACACCCGCGTTGCCAGGTCAACATCTTCAATCAGGTCAACGCCACCGTTACCAATGCTGAGACCGTGCGGTTTTGGCTCTAATCCAGTATTCATCTGTGTCCCCGGCGCGATCCCTCGGCTAACCTTTCGGCAACCCTATCGACGGGATGCCTAACGAAGGGTGAACCGTGGTCACACGTGCTCCAGATTGACGTGAGGCATGTGCGCTACTACCTAGCCTTCGGCCGCGCGGAGGCTTCACCCAATGGCGGAATCGACGCCGACACTTGCTGATCTGAACGACCGCAGCCGTGATATCTTCGCCCGGCTGGTCGAAACATATATTTCCACCGGTGAGCCGGTGGGTTCTCGCACCCTGTCCAAAATGGTCGACCTCGGCCTGTCGGCAGCCTCCATCCGGAATGTGATGCAGGATCTGGAGCAGCTCGGGTTGTTGGATAGCCCGCACATCAGCGCTGGCCGCATTCCAACGCAAATGGGCTTGCGGTTGTTTGTCGACGGCGTGCTCGAGGTCACGGATGTCTCGGACGAAGAGCGTCGCAAGATCGAGCGCACTTTGGAGCCTGGCTCGGATCTGCCGGAAGTGCTGGACCGGACGGGGGCCATGCTTTCCGGGTTAAGCCAGTGTGCCAGTTTGGTCTTCGCACCGAAAGCGAGCGTGCCTGTCCGACATATCGAGTTTGTGCCCCTGAACCAGCAATCCGCTTTGGCGGTTTTGGTTATGGAAGACGGTACGGTTGAGAACAGGCTTTTTGACCCACCGTCCGGTTTGACCCCGTCCGCCATGCGTGAGGCGGCGAACTTTCTGAACGCGCACCTGCGCGGCCGCACGCTGGTCGAAGCGCAGCAAGTCATCGCGCGGGAGATCGAAGCGCGGCGCCAGGAACTGGACCTGCTGGCTGCCGGCTTAGTCGAGAAGGGTATCGCACTTTGGGACGAAGGCGGCGCAGGCGCGCCGGAACGGCTGATTGTGCGGGGCCGTTCTAACCTGTTGGACCAGACCCGCGATGCCGAAGATCTGGAGCGCATCCGTATGCTGTTCGACGATCTGGAGCGGAAACGTGATCTGGAGCAGCTGCTGGACCTGGCTGACGGGGGTGAGGGCGTAAGTGTCTTTATTGGTTCAGAGAACAAGTTGTTCTCGATGTCTGGATCATCCCTTGTGATTTCCCCATACCGGGATAAAAACCGGCGGATAATCGGCGCGATCGGGGTTATTGGCCCTACCCGGCTAAACTATGGCCGAATCGTTCCGATCGTTGATTACACCGCACGAATGGTTGGCAACATGGTGTCCGAGCGCGCTGGCGCCGTAAGCGAATGAGAGAGCGCATGAACAAGAAGACCGCAGCCGAAGAACCCGAAGTTGCCGTTGAAGAGGCGCCAGAGGTGGCTTCAAACGAAGTCACTCTCGAAGAACTGGTTCCAGGTCTCGAAGAGGAAATCGCCCGTCAGGAGGGCGAGGATGTGACCGATGATGCGGCCGACGACGAGGTCGATCCCGCCCTACAGCTGATCACCGCGCTTGAAGCGGAACGTGACGGCTTCAAGGACAAATGGACTCGTTCCCTGGCAGAGGCCGAAAATGTGCGCCGCCGCGCCGAACGTGACAAAAAGGATGCCGAAACGTATGGCGGCACCAAGCTGGCGCGCGATCTGCTAAGCGTGCATGACAATCTGGAACGCGCAATGGCTGCCGCGGATGACAGTATGCGCGAGCAGGCATCGGCGTTCATGGAAGGGCTCGAGCTGACGCAACGCGAGTTGCTGAATGCCTTCACCAAACACAAGATTGAAAAAGTCACCCCAGAACCTGGCGAGCGGTTTGACCCAAATCGCCATCAGGCGATGTTCGAGGCACCTGTGCCGGGTGCAGAACCTGGCACCGTGATCGAGGTGATGCAGGCGGGTTTTGTCATTGCGGATCGGCTGCTGCGCCCTGCGCTGGTCGGAGTTGCCAAGGCTGCAGCCGAAGCGCCGGCTTCGGAAGAGAAAGCCGAAGACGGCGCGGACTGATGCCGTGATTGAGCGGCTGTCGATCAAGGGCTACCGCTCCATACGAAGTCTCAGCCTGGATTTGGCCCCGCTGACGGTGGTCCTTGGGCCCAATGGTGTTGGGAAGTCGAACCTTTATCGCGGGTTGGAGCTCATCCAAGCGGCGGCGCTGGGCACTTTGTCTAGGGCGCTGGCGACCGAGGGCGGGATGGCCTCGGCGCTTTGGGCAGGTGACGGCTGGCGCGAGCCGCAGGAGCGCATGTCCGCTGCTAGGGCGCGGTCGGCCAAGGGCCCTGTACGCATCGATCTGTCGGCCCGTCTTGATCATTTGAGTTATGCGCTGTCGGTCGGTCTGCCGAATACCATTTCGGACCCAGCGCTTCCGGGTGACGCGGTGGTCAGGGAAGAGGCGGTGACTGCCCACGCAGGTGGGCGCAAAACGGCGATGATGTCACGGAAGGGGCCGGTGGCGCTTGCCCGCACCGATGGTGGCGGTATGCGTGACATCCTGGGTGATCTTTTGATGTCCGAAACGGCGCTGAGCTCCGTGCAGGACCCCACAGCTTTCCCCGAACTGATCCTTCTGCAGCGCCAGATCAGCCGTTGGCGCTTTTACCACCAGTTCCGTACTGATGCAGCGTCGCCGCTGCGTTCAATCCAGACTGCAGTGACGTCCCCCGCATTGGACAGTGATGGGGCGAACTGGGCCGCCACCCTGATGACCCGGGACAACTTGGATGATCCCCACTACGTGGCTCATTCAGTCGAAGATGCATTTCCCGGTGCCTCCTTATCTTTTGAGAGTTTTGGCCAGCGGGTCGAGCCGCGCCTCAGTTTGCCGGAGTTCCACCGCCCGTTCACCGGCCCCGAAATCTCGGACGGACAACTGCGCATGCTCTGCTTGATTGCGGCGCTCACAGCACTTCGCCTGCCGCCGTTTCTGGCGCTGAACGAGCCTGAGACAAGCTTGCATCCAGGCATGATTGCACCGCTGGCCCGATTGATCGGCGCGGCATCGGCACGATCGCAGATCCTTGTTGTGACCCACTCCGCCGCGCTGGCCGAGGCGCTGGACCTCGACTATGCTGCCAGTGTTGTCCAATTGGGCAAGGACCGCGGAGAGACAGTTGTGGAGGATGCAGATGCCGATTGAGACCGAAGAGGAACTGCGTACCCACTATGCGTCAGTAAATGTGCGTGCAGCGCAGAAGGTCCTGAAAAAGCTCGACGATCATTGCAAGGCATTCATTGCGGCGTCCCCGTTCTTCCTTCTTGCCACCTCGAATGGGACCGACATCGACGTATCGCCTAAAGGGGATCCGGCCGGTTCTGTATTGGTCGAGGACGACGGTGCAGCCATGCTGATCGCTGATCGCCCAGGCAATAATCGTTTGGATGGCTTGGTCAACATCGTCAATCACCCTTGGGTGGCAACGATCTTTCTGATCCCAGGGGTCAGCGAAACGCTGCGGGTGAATGGACGCGCGACTATCCACGCCGATCTCGCGGTCCGGGAGCGCGTGGCCATGAATGATCGGTTGCCCGCGACGGTGACGCGGCTGGAAGTTGATGAGGCGTATCTGCATTGCGCCAAGGCGTTGATAAGATCGAAGCTATGGAAACCTGAAAGCTGGGCTCAAAAACGCCCAGTTGCCCCAATGGGCGAAATGCTGCGTGACCAGATCGGGTCAGACACCGAGTTTGAGACCGAGGCACAGATGATGAAGCGGTACGAAACACAGCTTTACTGATTGGAAACGGCGTTTGCCTGCGTTCGGGGGTGAGATACAGACCTCGTTAACCATGTCACGGTATGGGACGTTCCGAGTGAATAGGAGCTCCCATGACCCCCTATGCCGATCTGCCCGAATACTGTTTCTGGAAGGCTGGGGTCAGCCGCAGCGACCCGCTTACGGTCAAAGACCTCTATCAGCCCAAGGTTGAACTCGGCCCTCGCGATTGGATCGCGACCGCGGGCAGCTGCTTTGCTCAACACGTGGCTGGCGCACTAAGGCAATCGGGCTACCGATACCGCGACGTTGAGCCAGGTCCTCCGTGGCTGGACCAGGAAACGCTGCAGGCGCACGGATACGGCATCCATTCAGCGCGATACGGCAACATCTATACGGCGCGCCAGCTTTTGCAGTTAGCGAGAGAGGCGTTCGAGGAATTTCAGCCGGCTGAGGTCGCCTGGCAACGCAAGGACCGCTTCTACGATGCGATGCGTCCGTCTGTGGACCCTCAGGGCCTAGACAGCGTCGAGGAGGTGTCGCAGTTGCGCAGCCACCACTTGATGCGGGTTCGGCAACTGTTTTCGCACATGAACGTCTTTATCTTCACGGTTGCATTAACCGAAGCGTGGGCAGATGCATCTGGCAGCACTGTGTTTCCGACCGCACCAGGTGTGCTGGCAGGCACGTGGGATGCGGGTCGATATCAATTCGTAGACTTCTCAGCCGAGGAGATTCTGGCGGATTTGAATGCGTTTCGTGAGCTGGTGATCAGCCACAATCGACACTTTCGGATGATCGTCTCTGTCTCGCCAATACCGCTAATGGCAACTGCAACTGATCGTCATGTTTTGGTTTCGGATACCGGATCCAAAGCAGCGCTGCGTGCAGCAACTGGGGCATTCGCTACGGCGCACGACAACGTCGACTACTTTCCAGCGTTCGAGCTGATTGCAACGCCGTTTTCCCGCGCTGCATTCTACGAGCAGGGGCTTCGAGCGGTCAGCCAAGATGGATTTGATGCGGCCTTGCGCGTTTTCTTTCAAGCTCATCCGCCGATCGAAGGCACAACATACTCGCCAGCTTCAGCGCAGTCTCCGATTGGCGACGGACAACTGGCGGAGGTCATGGCGGAATGACCGACGAAATGAATTTGGCTGTGCTTGGGAATTCCCATCTTGCTGCTGCCCATCTGGGTTGGCAGGCAATCTCTGATGAGCATCAGGAGGTGCGGGCGACCTTCTTCGGTGCACCATGGGATATGATGAAGGACCTCAGCTTAGATGGCGCACGGTTGGTTCCGAGAACTGGGCGTTTGCGCAAAAGGCTGGAGAAGACGTCCGGCGGGCAGGCCTTCGTGGATGTACCTGTTTTCGATGCGTTTGTCCTCTACGGGCTCCAATTTGGTGTTGCCCGGCTTCTACAGGTCTACCGCACATATCGGCCGATGTCGTTTGAATGGTCAGACACACTGGAAGACTTGGCGCCGATGCGTCGAGTGACGGCGCCTGTGCAGCGTATTTCAGAACGGTTGTTCGACCGGACGGTGCTGGCAGCGCTTGGTGACAGTCTGGCACTTAGACTAGCGGGCATGTTGCGCCAGGTGACGGACGCGCCGGTCCTTGTGGTTTCGGAACCCGGTTTCTCCGAGCGGGTGCTGGATTGCGGTGACTGGGACGGCATACTTGGGTCGGAAGATAGTGCGCGATTGGCGACACGCTTTCGAAAGCTATCACATCGGGCCTGCCCCGAGGGCGTTCAGCTTCTGTTTCCACGGGACAGTTTGACCGCGCATGGGATGTTCACCAATCGGACCTTTGCCTCCGACGAGACGGAGGAGGGGAAGATAGACAGCACGCATACTGGCGCGCTTTACGGAGCGGAGATGATGCGTCATGCGATCTCTGCCATTCGACGCGACAACGCTGTCGATGACGGGAGAAACGGCGACCCGCAGACCTTGCTTGCCTAGCGCAATCTCGCCAGTCACCCGACGGTTTCTTCCAGCCGATCTGTAGCCGGGGCTGGCGAAGGGCCAAGTGCAGATATCTCGGCGCGCATTTCCGGCGACATCTGAAAGTTCATCGCGTCCAATGATGGCTGAAGCTGTTCCAGGGAACGCGCACCGATGATCGGACAACTTATTGCCGGATTGTTGGCGACCCAGGCCACAGCCAGCGTCACCGCATGGACACCAGCGCCTTGGGCAAACGATGAAAATGCCTCCGCCGTTGCGCGCTGAACCGGGTCCGAATACCGCTTGGCGTACATCGGATTGTCGACAATCCGTCCGTCGTTGGCCCCGGAAAAGTACTTGCCTGACAAAAGCCCACCACCGACGGGCGAATAGGTGATCACGCCCAAGCCGGCATCCATGGCCTGAGGAAGAATTTCAACTTCGGCTTGGCGCTTCACCAAATTGTACATCGGTTGCAGGACATCAATTCGTTGCCAGCCGTTCAGGTCTGCCAACCCCAGGCCCTTTTGGACCTGCCAAGCAGCCCAGTTTGAGACGCCGATATGCAGGGCCTTACCAGCACGCACCAAATCTTCGATCGCGCGCAATTGGACGTCTATAGCGGGCTCGTCTTCCCATTTGTGAATGAACAACACTTCCACACGATCGGTACCCAAACGCTTCAGCGATGCCTCGACGGCACGGCTTATGTGGCGCGGAGAAAGGCCACCATCGTTGGGTCCCGGACCCATGGAACCGTGCACTTTCGTTGTGATTACGAGTTCCTCACGTTCATGCGCCATTAAGCGGCCCAGGATCTCTTCAGATTGGCCGCCATTGTATGCATTGGCGCAATCCAGGAAGTTGATCCCTGCTTCTCGTACGTCTCGATAAAGAGCGCCCGATGTTTCTTCGTCGGCATCGCCGCCGAAAGACATGGTGCCAAAGCAGAAGGGTGAGACCTTGATGCCGGTTCGGCCCAACAGTTTCATCTCCATTATTCGGTCTCCAATTCGTTCTGCAGTTGGTGAAAGCGGCGAAGGAAGGTTTTCTGCACCCGGTTGGTCGGCTGAGGGTCCAGGTGTATGTCGGCCGCACCTTGGAATCGGGGTCTTGGAAAGTAACGACTGGCCTCGGTTTCAGTGAAACCTGCCAATTGCGTCGCTTCAAACCAAGCACAGGCGCGATCGGCTCTCTTGACTAACTTGACGATCTTCTCGTCTGGAATTGCTGGTATGCCAAAGCGCAGGTGAACTGCGGCCTCTAGCCTCGTCTCAAAAGACTTGTAGTCCAGGCCGATGGCCGCTTTGAAGGGGCTGATCATATCTCCGATGACATACTCCGCTGCATCATGCAGCAGGGCGACAAGACGCTCCTTGGCGGTCGCACGCGGCTTGTAGATCCCAAAGATCTGTTCGACCAGTAATGAGTGCTCAGCGACGGAATAGGGATGCGCACCAGTGGTCTGGCCATTCCAACGAGCAACCCGCGCCAGGCCGTGCGCGATATCTGCAATCTCTATATCCAATGGCGACGGATCCAAAAGGTCCAGCCGGCGTCCGGATAACATGCGCTGCCAGGCGCGATCGGTCATGCAGTGTGTTCCCTTAGAAAGAGAATGTCAGGCGTATGGCTATCGTCCAGCGGCCGTCCGTCGGGCC
The DNA here is from genome assembly GCA_039026375.1 of Pseudomonadota bacterium. Lineage (GTDB taxonomy): Bacteria > Pseudomonadota > Alphaproteobacteria > Rhodobacterales > Rhodobacteraceae > Thermohalobaculum. Next base: position 55,901 of record JBCCML010000004.1, on the reverse strand, counting down.
AATGTGCGCGGTAACCGTGTGCTTCGAAGACCTTAGTAACGAATGGTCGGTTCTTTGGATGCATCTCGGTCATCACAGGGGGACCATGGGCCAGAACTTTGTTCGCCGAAGCGAAAACAAGATTTTCCGCCCCCTCGACGTCGACTTTGACGAAATCTGGTTTCGGCTGACTGTCTGACAATGCGTCCATCGTAAGCGAGGCGACGGTTTCAACATGCCGAACGCCGCCCGTCTGCCGACGCCCATAGCCTGCGATGGCATTCGATGCGCGCGCGCGCCGGGCAATGGCAAGGTGTACGGTACCACACTGATCTGCAACAGCGGATGGCACGACTGTAATTCGGTCATCGTTCAATTGCGCTGTCCTCCGCAGCAATCCAGCCAGCCAGATATCCGCTTCGACAGCGATGGCACGGGCGCCGTAGGCAGTCGCCGCAACGGAGAACAAGCCAACATTTGCCCCAATGTCCCAAACAACAGTCCCAGGCCGTGCAAAACGGTGGGCAAGTTCCACAAGTCGCCAGTCGAAACCCGCTTTTCCCGGTTTCAGGTACGCCAGCCTTGCATCTGGTGAGACGACCATTCGTCGGCTTTGGCCGTTCACATGGAGCGTGCGGGTTAGGACGATCTGGCGAGTAAGTCGTTCCAACAACGTTCGCATACAGACCTCCAGTCACGGGAGCGCGGGCTTTAGAGCAACCTGGCGCTTTCGTCCATTTAGCGCTGGGTCGTTGAGTTTATTCGCTTAGCAGTTCAACGCCTAACCCGCTCATGCTCTAACTTAACGACGCGGCAATGGCGAAACGCAGGCGGCTGTCGCTCAGATTTAGTCGGCAGGGAACCGAATTCGAAGTGCTGACCATGCGCCCCGGAAGCTACGCTACCGCCGAATGCCGCAGTGACCGCGTGCGCCTTCAACTTACTTTCACCCGCGTTGAACTAGAGCCATCTTCGTGCGGATTGCCGCGCTTCGAGTCCGCTGGTATAGCGCGCGAAATCTTACGTGCGGTGCCGCCGCAATCAGGAGTGAAGACATGACAGATTACGCCGTCAAAGATATCTCTTTGGCTGATTTCGGTCGCAAAGAAATTGAGATTGCCGAAACCGAGATGCCGGGCCTCATGGCAACGCGGGAGGAGTATGGCCCGTCGCAGCCGCTGAAGGGTGCACGGATCGTGGGCTCGCTGCACATGACGATCCAGACGGCGGTTCTGATCGAAACGCTGACGGCATTAGGCGCAGATGTGCGTTGGGCGTCGTGCAACATCTTCTCGACCCAAGATCACGCAGCGGCCGCGATCGCGGCAGCTGGCGTCCCGGTTTTTGCCGTGAAGGGGCAGACTCTTGAAGAGCACTGGGATTACCTGGACAAATCGTTTCAGTTCGAAGATGGCCCAAACTTGATCCTGGATGATGGCGGTGACGCGACGCTCTATGTCTTGCTGGGCGCACGTGCGGAAGATGGTGAGGACATCATCCCTGTTCCGGGTTCGGACGAAGAAGCCGTCATCAAGGAGCAGATCAAGAAGCGTATGGCGGCCTCGCCTGGCTGGTTTACCAAGATGCGCGAGCAGATCGTGGGCGTGTCCGAAGAAACGACCACAGGTGTCCACCGCCTGCATGAGATCGCACGTAAGGGTCAATTGCCATTCCCAGCGATCAATGTGAACGACTCGGTGACGAAGTCAAAGTTCGATAACAAATACGGCTGTAAGGAATCGCTGGTCGACGGCATCCGCCGGGCCACAGACACAATGATGGCTGGCAAGGTCGCCGTGGTCTGTGGTTATGGGGACGTTGGCAAGGGGTCTGCCGCTTCGCTACAGGGCGCAGGGGCACGTGTAAAAGTCACTGAGATTGACCCTATCTGCGCGCTTCAGGCTGCCATGGATGGGTTTGAAGTCGTGACATTGGAAGACGTGGTGTCCACTGCGGATGTCTTCATCACCACAACCGGCAACAAAGACGTCATCCGTGCCGAGCACATGCACGAGATGAAGGACATGGCGATCGTCGGCAACATCGGCCACTTCGACAACGAAATCCAGGTTGCAGCGCTGAAGAACCATAAGTGGACCAACATCAAAGATCAGGTGGACATGGTCGAGATGCCATCCGGCAATCGTATGATACTGCTTTCTGAGGGTCGTCTGCTCAACTTGGGCAACGCAACTGGGCACCCCAGCTTTGTGATGTCTGCGTCGTTCACGAACCAGACGCTGGCTCAGATCGAGCTGTGGACCAAGGGCGACGATTACCAGAACGAGGTCTACGTTTTGCCGAAGCACCTGGATGAAAAGGTTGCGCGCCTGCACCTTGCCAAAGTGGGTGCTAAGCTGACCGAAATGAGCACCGATCAGGCCGAATACATCGGTGTTACGGTGGAGGGCCCTTACAAACCGGAGGCGTACCGCTACTGACTTGCTGTAGCGCTGCTCGCGTTAGATAGACTGATGCACGGGCCGGCCTTTTGCCGGCCCTTTTTCTTGGCTAGCGCTCCAGTTTCAGGACGCCGGTCTCGCTAAAGAAACGAAGCCATGCCCCGACCAGCCGATGAGGTTGCGCATCTGTCGGCAGGTCGACGTAGACAACCTGCAATTTAGACGCCCCATCATACACCGAGATCTGATTGTAGGCGTGATCGACAACGCCGTCGTCATCCGTATCGCGCAGATCAATGCGCAGCTTCACCCGCTGCTGACCAAGTGAACAGTTTAGTGGGTCATCGCCTGTGTCGCAAACTGTCGCGAACAAACGTGTTGCGTTCTCCGGTTGCTCCATTGCACGGCGGAACAGCGAAAATTGGATGTTCTGATCGTAGCCGATGGCCGCCACTTGCGTCAGCGGATTAGCTGTTCGCACCCGGAATAGCGGATCATCCCGGACGCCAAGTGCTTCCGCTGATCCGTCTACTGAAATGGTCCATATGGCCAAGGCATGACTGGTTGCCTCACATTCAACACGGCCCGTGAACGTCCCAGGTTGCAGACTTTCAATGCTGCCGCCTATGCCACCACCATGTTCTGGCACCAGAGTACAAGACTGCGCCTGTTCCGGGATTAGCCCCAAGAGTGGGGCAGCCAAGACAGCGAAAACAAAATGGCGAAGCGTCATTCGATCCTCCTCGGCCGTCATAGACGGCGCGTTTCAGGCTCTAGACGTTTCCTCCAGCGCATTCTTTTCAACTGACAGTATGGTTAACAATCACAAATGAACCGTAAACTTTTCGCGTCAACACTTTCTGAAGAACGCGATTAGTCCTGTGTCGTCTGCGTGTTCGTGCTGAGCGCCTTCCTCATAAAACCGGACATGCTGGAAGTTCAGGGGCGTTATCTGGCCAAATGCCACGAGCTTTGCGAACGCCGAACCAAACCCTTCTCCGTCGTAGACCTCGGTCTTGATCGACACAGTGAACAACGCGCCTGGCCGGGCAATCCGCAATAGTTCCGACAGACAGTCAGGACCAACATGTCCGTGGGTGAAGGTTCCTGCCGAAACAAAACCTTGATACGTGCGGTCGGGAACATCCAGTTTTGTGGTCAGGTCCGCGCAGTAGCGCCGCCGGTAAAGCCCCTTGGTGCCCGCGACGTCCAACATCTCCTGGCTTATGTCTATGGCGTCGATCTCTAAGTCGCCGAGGGCTTCGGCAACCAGACCCGTTCCTGCACCGATATCCAGTACAGGTCCGTCACCGCCCTGTTCGTGGAAGACCCGCACAACGTGACGATGCACGGCATATCCATGTGACGCTGCAAATCCCGTATCATAGGTTTCAGCCCAATCGCGGTAGAGCTTCCTTGAGTCGTCGGGGGTCTCTAAGGCATAAGCGCCATCAAGCGACTTATCGCTCACGGCTCGAAGCCGTCAACGAAGGTCATGACCCCTGTCGAGTTCGCCAGCCGGATCTTCAAGATTTCTTGGTACTCGGGCGAATTGTACCAACCTTCCAGTGCCTCTCGTGTTTCGAACTTTAGTACCACGTGCCGATCATGGGGCATCTCGCCTTCTTCCACAGTGGCATGGCCGCCGCGGACCAAGTACTCACCGCCGTGTGCTGCAATCGTGGCTGGTACGCGGGCTACGTATTCTTTGTAGCCTTCCATGTTCGTGACTGTGATGTGGCCGATTGAGTAGCAGGCCATGGCACCCTCCCTTGATCCAAGCTTTCGGTATCGCTTTGATGCAGACTGTCACGGACAACCATCTCTGTCATCTGCCGTTAACCTGGGGGGAGTGATGCGAATTCTGGAAAGCGCGCTCTACGCTGAAAACCTGGCCGAGACCGCAAACTTCTATGAAGAAGTACTGGGGTTGGAACGATTCATCGAAGTGGCGGGCCGCCACGTATTCTTTCGTATCCCGGGTGGGATCCTGCTGATCTTCGATCCTTCCGCCACAGTGCAGCCCGCCAGCGATCCAAGGATGCCTGTCCCACCGCATGGCAGTCGTGGCGAAGGCCATGTCTGTTTTGCCGCAACTGCAAAGGAAATTACAGATTGGGCAAGACGTCTCGTAGACAGCGGGGTGGAAATCGAAGCCGACTTCTCGTGGCCCCAAGGCGGTCGGTCGATCTATTTCCGAGATCCTGCCGGAAACTCGATCGAGATTGCTGAGCCGCGGATCTGGGGGTTGGCCTAACGACAATCTGACGGTTTCTTCCGCTTGGTGGAATTACACGCTGCGACACTGCGGCCGCCTTCCGTCGCAGACGAATTTCGGTCATGCCCACGCACGAATGTTGCGGGAGATCGGAAAATGAGTCGTGTCGAGAGACATGGTCTGCAGGTGTCATCGGAGCTTGCGGACTTTTTGGAAGAGCGCGCATTGCCAGGAACGGGCGTAAAGCCTGAGACCTTTTGGCAGGGTTTGAGCAACTTGATCCATGGCCAAGGACCAAAGAACCGAGCCCTGTTGGCACGCCGGGCCGAACTGCAGCGCAAGATCAATGATTGGCATTCGGCAAATCCGGGAAACCCGGATCCAGCCGCCTATCGCGCTTTCCTGGAGGAGATCGGCTACCTGGTTCCGGAAGGCCCGGATTTCTCGGTCGAGACGGCGAACGTTGATCCCGAGATCGCTACGATCGCGGGCCCGCAGTTGGTGGTTCCGATCACGAACGCCCGGTATGCTTTGAATGCGGCCAATGCGCGTTGGGGATCGCTGTATGATGCGCTTTATGGCACCGATGCCCTTGGCTCCCAATCGCCAACCGGGGGTTATGATCGGCGCCGCGGCGGTCGGGTGGTTACATGGTCCAAAACGCACCTTCGGGGCATCTTTCCGTTGGCCGAACCGGATACCAGTTGGGCACATGTGGAGGGCGTACGCGTTGTGGAGGGCAAACTGGTCGTAGACCTGCTGCCAGGCCTGACTACGCGCGCTGGCACCGGCGTGCGGGCCAACAGCTCTGGATTGAAGGATCCGAACCAGTTTGCCGGCTATCGCGGTGATCCAGCAAATCCGTCTGCAATCCTATTGCGCAGAAACAACCTGCACATCGAACTCGTCATCGACCGGGATGATCCGATTGGCCGCTACGATACCTTGGGCCTCGCCGATGTCATTGTCGAGGCGGCCGTTACCACGATCATGGACCTTGAAGACTCGATTGCTGCGGTGGACGCTGCCGACAAGGTGCTTGCCTACGGCAATTGGCTGGGGCTGATGCGGGGTGACCTGGTCGAAAGCTTCCAGAAGGGCGGCAAGGAAATCACCCGTGATCTAGCTGAGGATAGGGTTTTCACTGCGCCCGATGGCTCTTTGCTGACCTTGAAGGGTCGATCGATGATGTTGGTGCGGAATGTCGGCCACCTGATGACGAATCCTGCCATTTTGGATCGCGATGGTGCCGAGGCGTTCGAAGGTCTGATGGACGCGCTCATCGGTACGCTCATTGCCATGCATGACCTCAAGAAGCCGACGGGAAACTCGGTGACCGGCTCGGTTTATGTTGTGAAGCCAAAGATGCACGGGCCAGAAGAGGTGGCGTTTGCTTGTGAAACATTCGACTTGGTCGAGGACATTCTGGGTCTGCCGCGCAATACCGTGAAGATTGGCATCATGGACGAGGAACGCCGGACGACCGTGAACCTGAAAGAATGTATCCGCGCCGCCAAGAACCGGGTCTGCTTCATTAATACGGGTTTCTTGGATCGCACTGGAGACGAGATTCACACTTCCATGCAGGCTGGTCCTATGGTTCGGAAGGCCGAGATGAAGGGAGAACGTTGGATCGCGGCCTATGAGGATTGGAACGTCGATACAGGGCTAGCCTGCGGCCTCGCTGGCAAGGCTCAGATCGGGAAGGGCATGTGGGCGATGCCCGATCTGATGCAGGACATGCTGGAGCAGAAGTCCGGACATCCCAAGGCAGGCGCCAATTGTGCTTGGGTGCCGAGCCCGACTGCCGCGACCCTCCACGCGCTGCACTACCACCGGGTGAACGTTCAAGCCCGGCAAGCCGCCATCGAGTATGGTGGCCCACGCGCGAGCCTTGACGACATTCTGGCGATCCCGCTGAGCGAAGGTACCAACTGGTCCTTCGAAGAAGTGCAGGCCGAGATTCGGAACAACTGCCAAGGTATCCTTGGTTACGTGGTTCGCTGGGTTGATCAGGGCGTTGGCTGCTCCAAGGTGCCGGACATAAACGACGTTGGTTTGATGGAGGATCGCGCGACCTGCCGGATCTCGTCGCAGCACCTAGCAAACTGGTTGCACCATGGTGTGATCAGTGAAGGTCAGGTCATGGCTGCGATGAAGGAAATGGCCGAGGTCGTAGACCGCCAGAACGCGGACGATGAGGCCTATCATCCGATGGCGCCAGAGTTTGACGGGCCGGCCTTTCAGGCGGCCTGTGATTTGGTGTTCAAGGGTGCCGCGCAGCCTAGTGGTTACACGGAACCAATGTTGCACCAGTGGCGTTTAGAGAAAAAGAAGGAGGCCGTCTGATGGCTTTAATCACGCTGCGCAAGGCGCGCCAGATGATCAAGGTAGCCCTAGCGGTTGGCCGCGCGGAGGAGATGAAACCGCTGGCCGTCATTGTTTTGGACGCCGGCGGATATGTAAAGGCGTTTGAGCGGGAAGATGGCGCGTCAAACTACAGGTTTGATGTGGCCCGTGGAAAGGCGCATGGCGCGATCGGCATGGGAATGGGCAGCCGCTCGCTATTCAACCGTGCGGAACAGCAGGCGTACTTCCTTACGGCAGTGAACGGTCTGGAGGGAACAGCCTTAGTCCCGGTCCCTGGAGGGGTTCTCGTCCGGGATAAGAAGGGTGAGATCCTGGGCGCTGTCGGAATCTCTGGCGACACATCGGACAATGACGAGAAGGCCGCAATTGCCGGGATTGAGGCGGCTGGCCTGATCGCGGACGCAGGCTGAGGTAATCGGACACCGTGCTGCGTCGCAGCCCGATGAAGGCCATTCATCGCCCCCCCTTAGCCCCCCTGTCCGGGGGGTACGCTCACGTTGATCGCAGTGCGGAACGCCCATACTCGCGCCAGGGCCCATGTAACGAAAGGGACCGTTATGACTATCGCCAGCAGGGCTGAATTGAAGCTGTAGCCCGCTTGGGATGTGATGGCCCAAATCAATGCGTTTGTGATCGCAAAACCGAAGCCTGAGACGGCGAGGAACCTTGGTAGACTGTTGGCGTGGGTTTTGTTTCCTGGGAATGTCCAGTGGAAATGGCCGAGATAGGATAGGGCAAATGCGGCGGCGAAACCGATCGAATTGGCAGTAAGTGGCGATGCCCCAGCACGGTGAGAGACCCATGCTACCAGCGCGTGAACCGCAGTTGCGCAAAGTCCGACAGCACCGAATCTTAGGAGCTGTGCAAAGACGACGCTCAACGGCCCGCAACTGCCCAGAGTGACAGCCCCACAGGCAGAGGAATGCGACCGACCAGATATCGCTCTGATGAGAAGACGGTTTGAAGCGAGGCGTTCATCCACTGTGCAGGACGGGCATCTGCTGGGGCTTCCGAGCCAGAAATTCTTTGGGCCAAACGCTGTGCAACGGCCAGTGGAAACAACAGCGTGTTGAAATTGCCAATGCCCAATACGCGCAGGCCCGCGTCTGAGATTACTGAACGCAAAGATCGACGACTATAGCGGCGAAAATGATGATGCGCTTCGTCGTGGTGCGACCAGAGCCATTGGGCCGCGGGTACGGTGATCAAGATTCTGCCGTCGTCGCAAAGACGGTCGCCAAGGGCCACTAGAGACGCGCAGTCGTCTTCAATATGTTCAAGTACATCGAACAAGGCAATCAGATCCCAGGGACCGCCCGGAGGCAGATCATTTGGTAATCCGCCCGAGGCAACTGCGGTGACGCCCTTGGCTTCTGCTTCGGCGCGGGCAGTATCGTCATACTCAAACGCGTCTAGATGCCCATACCGAGACAAGAGCTGCAGATTGCCGCCGCTACCGCAGCCGGCCTCGAGGATTGTTGAGCTTGGTTTCAAGTCAAGGCGATCCAAAAGAGCTCCCAGCACGGCGCGTCTTCCGGTAAACCACCAGTGCTCGGCCTCATTCTCGGCCATACGATCGTAGACGGCGCGGTCCATCAGTTTTCTTCGTGGAACCCGAGTGTTGAGGAAACGACGTACAGCGGCCGCCTGCGAACCTCCGTTGCAATCCGCCCGACATATTCGCCCAAAACACCCAAAGCCAACATGTTCAGGCCGCCTAGAAACAGTACAGCGACCATGATGGACGCGTAACCGGGTGCATCGCCACCCGTCGTGAGTGTGTAAAGGATCACGAATATCGCATAAGAAAACGCCCCGATAGCAATCAGCGCACCGAGATATGTCCATATCCTCAATGGCACTGTTGACGACGCGACAATGCCGTCGATTGCGAGCGTCCACAGCCGCAGTGCTGGCCATTTTGACTGCCCAGAATGGCGTGCTTCGCGCTGATAATCGATTGTGGCAACTTGGAACCCAACCCAGGAAAACAACCCTTTGTTGAACCGGGAATGCTCTCCCAGGCGTCGGATAACCTCCACCGCTTCGCGATCCATCAGCCTGAAATCACCGACGTTTTCAGGGATCGGGTGATCTGCGAGACGATTGTAAAGGCGGTAAAACCAACGGGCAGTTACGCGTTTGACGACGGCATCAGACGATCGATCTGACCGACGTGCGTTGACCACCTGTGCTCCGTCAAGCCAGGCCCGCACCATTTCGACGATCAATTCCGGGGGGTCTTGTAAGTCTACATCGATCGGGATCACTGCCTTGCCGCGCGCGTGATCGATACCGGCGGCCAGGGCTGCCTCCTTTCCAAAATTACGGCTGAGATTGACCAAGCGGACACGAGTATCGCGAGCGGCGCGCCCTGCGATCACCGCTTCGGTGGCGTCGGTGGAGCCATCATTCACGAACACCCATTCGGCCGTTGCGCCCGAAGCAAGCAATTCCAGAGCCCGATCCAATGCCGAGGCTGAGCGATCGAGAAAGGGTGCGATCGCAGCTTCTTCGTTCAGCACTGGCACGATAAGTGACAGTGTCGGCCCTTGATCGACAATCGGTCCATCCATCGGCACAGGATGGGTGTTGACGGGTTGCAGTGTCAAGTTGCCGGCCTTTGCAATGCAAAGCGGGCGATTAGGAACAGTGCAGCCATCAATAAGGGGGCTGTGAAACTGAAGCCGAGGTCCGGTCTGGTAGTGATCCCAAGCACGGGTGCAAGCCAGACCAGCAGGGCGAGAATGACGACGGACCTGGGCGGTTCGGGGATGCCGCGGATCAGGAAGAGCATACCTGCCAATGCAAACATCAGTTCGTAGTAGATGGCGTAGGGGGTCACCAACAGGGTTCCGACGCAGAGGGCAGCTGCTTTGATGTCAAAATTGGCATTACTGCGCCAAATCCAGCAGACAACTGCCAAAGCGATAACAGAAACTGCCGCTTGAAGCGATAAGGCGACGGCGTCTGGGAAGCCAATGACTGCCGCGCTGCCATAGGTGGAGAGCATCAAGTTGTCCAAGTCGCCTTGGCGCAGCCGTTCCGAACCTTCCGCAATCCCGGTCAAAAAAGCATGCCAGTAATCCGGTCCTGGGAAGACTATGGTTGCCCCGACAAGCACCGCGGTGAACCCAGAGGCCCAAAAGAACACCCGCCAATGGCCGGCTGCGATCAGGGCGAACGGGATTGCAAGGCCAAGTTGCGGCTTTAGGGTCATGGCGGCCAGGGCGAGGCCAGCAAGAATCGCCTGATCTCGTCGAATAGCTTCCAATGACAAAACCATCAGCGCGCAGAAGATTAGCGGGTTCTGGCCCAACGCCAACACCAACATCGTCATGGGCGCGCAACACAGGAACATCATTGCTCCTGGGACTTCGCGTGCCGGCCTGATCACAGCGGCGATGAAGATTGCAAGCGACACGGCGCAAAATGCCAACCAGGCCCAAAAGAATGACAGGTGGCCCAGCGGCCAGATAGCCAGCAGATATCCCGGCGGGTAGAACCAGATCATTTCGTAATCTGGGCTGTCTGGCGGGACCTTTCGCCATTCAGTCAGTGTCGCTGTGTCAAACGGGGCGAGCCACTGGCCGTCAATTGCCAGACGTGCTGCAGCCCAGAAGACTGAGAAGTCGGTGTCCAGCGCTTCTCCCTCAAAATTGGGATCGTTTAGAAACTGGTGCACGCCTGCTATCCAAGCGACAGCAATGATCGCGCATACTGAGAATAGGATGACCTGCGCCAGCATCCGGAACCGGGCCTGGCGGGCGTCTGAGGACGGATTTATCGCGTCCGCTGACATCGCTGATATCCCCATCGCCTTTGTTCGTCCTGTAAGCCCATCGCACCCGCAAAGCTGAACTGCAATATTTTGGCTAAACGAGGGCAATGCCAGCGACATTGGAGACTACGCCATCGTCCGGCGGTAGGAGACCGCTTCTGCCACATGGATACGTTTTACCGCCGTTGCGCCCTCCAGATCGGCTAGGGTCCGAGCAAGCCTAAGAACGCGGTGATATCCGCGCGCAGTGTACCGGAAGCGTTCGGCCGCTTCTTGCAAAAAGTTGCGGCCCGCATCATCCGGGGTAGCGACGTGCTCCAGCTCCTCCCCTTCCAGGTCGCTGTTGGTCCCGCAACCATCCCGTGCCCGGTCGGCCTGTGCCGCACGCGCCTCGGCAACACGGTGAGAGACACGGGCTGACGTCTCGCCGTGGCCTGGCAGGCTCATAATGTCAGGGGTGACTGGAGGAACTTCGATGCGGATGTCAAAGCGATCGATCAAGGGTCCGGACAATCGCGCCTGATAGTCCTGACCGCAACGAGGTGCCCGTGAACAGGCTCGAGCCGGATCGTTCAGATAGGCGCAACGACAAGGATTCATCGCGGCAACCAACAGGAACTTTGCGGGATATGTCACGCGGGCCATCGCCCGGGACACGGCGACTTGCCCCGTCTCCAAGGGCTCGCGCAGCGAGTCGAGAACGTTGCGGTCGAACTCGGGCAGTTCGTCCAGAAAGAGCACTCCAAGATGCGCTAAACTAATTTCCCCCGGGCTTGCGTTCTTTCCGCCGCCGATCATGGCCGCACGGGAGGCCGAGTGGTGCGGCTCGCGGTAGGGCCGTTCCCGGCAAATCTCTCCTGAACGCATGTCTGCCGAAAGGGACTTGATCGTGGCGACTTCAAGCGCTTCCTCTGGCGTCAGGGCGGGCATAATCCCGGTCAAACGGCGTGCCAGCATGGATTTTCCAGAACCCGGCGCCCCCACCATCAGCACATGATGGCCGCCCGCGGCGGCGACCTCGATCGCCCTTCGCGCGATTTCCTGTCCTTTGACATCGGCCAGGTCCGCTGTGTCCCGGCGCGAGGAGACTAGGCCCGGTTCTGGATGTCCCAAGGGCTCGCGTCCCGCGAAGTGATTGACCACTGCAATCAGGGATGTTGGTGCCAAGACTTCTGCAGCGGTGACCCAAGCAGCCTCTCGCCCTGCTGCTGCTGCGCAAATCAATCCCCGGTCCTGTGCTGCCGCGGCGATGGCCGCTGGCAGAGCGCCTTGCACCGCACCGATTTGGCCATCCAGCGACAGCTCCCCCATGGCCACATATCGATCGACTTCCTCGGCTGGGATCGCTTCCAATGCCGCCATAAGGGACAGCGCGATTGGTAAGTCGTAGTGGGAACCCGCCTTTGGTAGATCAGCTGGGGATAGGTTGATGGTGATCCGCGCAGATGGCAGCGCCACGCCGATTGCGGCCATGGCAGCGCGCACCCGTTCCTTTGACTCCGAAACAGCTTTGTCAGGCAATCCAACAAGATTAAACGCCGGCAATCCTGGCGAAATTGCGCACTGAACCTCGACCGGTTTTGCCTCGACCCCCAGAAAAGCAACGGTATGCGCACGGGTAATCAACGGCGCCTCCTCAGATCGTGTTAGACAAATTTTGCGGGAATTGACGGAATCTGGCTTAACGACAAGTTAAAGAGCGAGAGCACGAGGGAGACAAACATGCGCTGGTTAGCGACGTTATCGGTTGGACTGGCTCTCAACCTTGGAATTGGATCTGCGTTTGCAGGGGACGTCGAGGTACTGGCAGCGACCGCGCAGGCAAACGGCAATTCATGGCGGTTCGAGGTGACGGTTCGACATGCAGACACTGGCTGGGAGCATTATGCTGATGCATGGCGCATTGTCGGTCCGGACGGTACCGTCTATGGCACGCGCACGCTGCATCATCCGCATGTCGAGGAGCAGCCGTTCACACGCTCATTGGCAGGGGTCGTCATTCCCCCTGGGGTCAGCACTGTAATGGTTCAGGCCCGTGACAGCGTGCACGGCTGGGGTGCCGCGACGTTCAGCGTGGATCTGCCACGCTGAACGCAGGAACATTGCACAGGCGCGTCGGCGAGAGCCGCAGGTCAGCTGTGTGTGCGTTTCACCGCTTCGTCGTCTGCGGCAGAAGTATTGGGTCCTTACCGGTCAGCCTAGCCAAAATCGGCTGCTGTTTCGGATCAATCCGAACACGCGGCTCCTGGGGATCGGTCATGTTGCACATGCCGACGGCTTTCCAGTACCCGGCCACAGTGCACTCCTGAACCCATCCACCGAAGCAAAGCGTGACACCGACATCGTAATAGACGTCGTTGTAAACACATGCGGCCTGCGCCGGTGTTGCGCCTACCGACGCCAGAAAACCGATACCGGCAATTGCCGAAAGAGATCGTTTCTTCATTGAATCCTCCACCCACATTTCCCGGGTGAATGATACACGTGCCCGACGCTCAGACAAATCTGTTTCAGCGCTGCTCCGAATTGCACCGGTGGATCAAGTACCAGTTGCTGAAATCGCCCCCACCACGTCAGCAGCTAGATTCGTGCTGCCAGGGCCGCCAAGACCGCATCGCCCATTTGAGACGTAGACACCGGTGTTGCGCCGTCGGCCTGCGCCAGGTCTGCGGTGCGCACGCCCTGGTCCAACACATCGTTGACGGCACCTTCGACTGCGTCTGCCTCGGTGCCTAGATCAAACGAATAGCGGAGCGCCATGGCGAAGCTAAGGATGCAGGCGCAGGGGTTCGCTTTACCCTGTCCTGCGATGTCCGGGGCTGAGCCATGTACCGGCTCGTACAGTGCTTTCGGCCGCCCATTGTCCATCGGCGCGCCCAGGCTGGCCGACGGCAACATGCCGAGAGAGCCGGTCAGCATCGCTGCGCAGTCCGAAAGGATATCGCCAAACAGATTGTCGGTGACGATGACGTCGAACTGCTTTGGCGCACGGACCAACTGCATGGCGCCATTGTCTGCGTACATGTGGCTTAGCTGGACCTCGGGGTAGTCCTTCGCCACCACCTCGACCTCTTCACGCCACAGGATGCCGGCCTCCATCACATTGGCCTTTTCCATCGAACACAGGCGCTTGTCGCGCTTCATTGCCAGTTCGAACCCAGCTTTAGCGACACGGCGGATTTCCGAGGTTGTGTAGCGGTGGGTGTTGATGCCGACCCGCTCGTTACCTTCTGTATGGATGCCCCGCGGCTCACCAAAGTACATGCCCGAGGTCAGCTCGCGCACGATCATGATGTCTAGGCCCGCGACGACATCAGGCTTTAGCGAAGAATACTCCGCCAACGCATCGAAGCACTGTGCTGGACGCAGGTTTGCGAACAGGTCCATTTCTTTGCGCAAACGCAGTAGACCGCGTTCGGGCTTTAACGAGAAATCTAGCACATCATATTTTGGCCCGCCGACGGCGCCAAGAAGCACCGCATCCACGGCCTGTGCTTTTTCCATTGTTGCATCGGCCAGGGGGGTGCCGTGCGCATCATAAGCCGCACCCCCGACCAGATCCTGTTCGACATGGAAATCCAACCCTCGGTTCTGGCGCAGCCAGTCGATGAGCTTTTTGACTTCGGCCATCACTTCGGGGCCAATGCCATCCCCCGGCAGGATCAAAAGCTTCATTGTCATAGTCCGTGCCCCTCCGGTATCATTTGTCGACGGCGTCTATGGCGCAATCGCGCGGCCCAGATCAAGCGCGCGCTCGCAATGTGCTATATTTGCGCAAATATCACGGGCGCAGTACGAATGTGGAATGGACGTGCAGGCCGCTTTGCCTGCTTTGCCGCCTAGCGGAGACCAGATGGCGTTTGAAGATTTGGATCGATCGGTAATCGAAACGCTCGGCGTTGTTGGCGCCCGGTCCAGTTGGGATGTGCCTGATCCAGTCTTGACGGAGTTTCTGGAGTCCCTGCGGGACGGGATTATCGTCGTCGGCAGTGATCGGCTGGTAAAGTACATGAATGCCAGCTTCCGAGCACTGTTTGAACTGCCACGCGGTCAGTTGTGCGTGGGTGACGATCTTGTGACCGCTTTCACGGTACTGGCATCTGCCGGGATGCTGGGCCCGGCCCCGGGTCAGTCGATCGAAGAACAGGTGCGCCGCCGCGTCAGCACTTGGGGCTCTGAAGAAACGCGATTGGAGCGTCGCCGGCTACCGAATGGCCGGGTTCTTGATATCTACCGGACCGAGACGGTGGTCGGAGATTCCATCGCCGTATGCGTAGATGTCACGGACAGCGACCGCTCGGCTCGCGAGATCGAACGTCAGCGGCTCTACATGGCAAGCCTGCTCGAAAACACGACTGACGGAATCACGTTGCTGGACGCAAACGCCCGTTTCCGCATCTTCAACACGCCGTTTCTTAAACTGTACGACATCGATGCCGACGCGGTGCATTGGGGTATCAGCTACGACGATATGGTCGCCGCAATGGGCGACATGAAGGACCTGAGCGTCCGCCAACGCCGCGAAGAAATAGAGCGTCGTCGAGAGTTTGCTTTTGATCCGGAAACCACAACAGTGCGACGGCCGCTGGCCAATGGGCGCACGCTGAACATCAATAAGACCAATCTACCTGGCGGCGGTTGCGTGATGACCATGCGCGACATCACAGAAGATATCGGCCGCGAAGAAGCGCTTGAGGCCGCCCGTCGTGAAGCCGAGGAATCCAGCCGGCATAAATCCGAATTCGTCGCTCGCATGAGCCACGAGATGCGCACACCGCTGAACGGTATTTTGGGTGTCGCAGCGCTTATGGAACGGGCAGAGCTGGGTGACCGAGAGCGCGACTTAGTCGATGTGATCACCAAATCTGGCAAGGTCTTGCTGCGCTTGATTGACGATATCTTAGATCTCAGCCGAATAGACGCTGATACGTTCGATGTGGTTGAGGAAAGGGTCGAGCTTTCGCATCTGCTTGCTGAGTGTCTCGGCTTGGTCAGCCCTTCGATTGACCCCACGCAGCTGCAGTTAAAGCTGACCGGCAATGCAGATCAGATCCCGCCACTGCGCGGCGACATCGTCCGCATCAAGCAGATCCTGCTGAACTTGCTGACCAATGCTGTGAAATTTACGGAACAGGGCCAGGTCGAGCTGGGCGTTGATTTCACCGAAGGGCCGGAAGGTGTCACAGTCACCTTCACTATCGCCGACACCGGCGTCGGGATTGCTGAAGACAAGCTGGATCAGATATTCGAGCGCTTTTACCAAATTGATGGCACGGTGACACGTCGGCACGGCGGTGCGGGATTGGGCCTGTCGATCACGCAGAAGCTGGTGGACATGATGGGTGGCACGATCCAGGTGACGTCACGCCTGGGCGAGGGCACGACGTTTCAGGTTCGGCTGACCTTTCAGCGTTGCCGTCGCGGGATGCAGAACACCGACTAAAAAGCACCTGGTTAACAGGTAGCGTTCGGCGCGCGCCCCTAGGCGTGCTCCAGATCCCGGATTGCTTCGTCGATATCCATGGTGGCAAAATCGGCGCCAGTGACGCCAATAATGTTTGGCTGCTGGTTGACGATTGCACCGCTCACCAACACTTTTGTCAGCGGCTGCGTCACCCTGAGCGCCACAATCAAACGGACCAGATCAGTGATGAAGCGGGAGCTACTGGCCGAGATGCCCACCAGGGTCCATTCTCCTTCTGCCACCTCCCGCACGATGCGGTCGTGGTCCAGGCCCACTTTCAGCTTAATCTCCCAACCGCGCTGCCGGAAAATATCGGCTGCCATGCTGACCCCAAGCGTATGCGTCTCCCCGGGGACCGCGGTGAAAAACGCGCTGCTGTGGTTGGCTGACCAAACCTCATGATCGGGGCGCAAACTGCGCATGATGGCGTAAATCCGACCTACACCGATCGTGACCTCGGCAAAGGTCATCCGGTCTGAATTCCACCATTCACCCAGCCGTTTGGCCGCGGCGCCCAGATACTCCAAGTAGATCTGCCTGACAGACGCCCCCGCCGCTTCGGGAATTGCCAAAACTTCTGTCCAGGCATCGCGGTCGTCAGCGACAAGCGCCCGCGCCAGCAGATTAATCTCGTCTTGGCTGGGCACAGGCAGATCGGGTTCGCGTGGGGCAACACGAGTGGAAAGTCGGACAACGACTTCTTCGGCCAGCAGTCGAATTGTCCGGTGTGATAGTCGACCGGTCAGCTGCACGATGTCGTCGTGCGCATCTCCATACAAATCCAGGTCGAACGGGTCTGGGCCCTTGCCCTCGCTGACCATCTGGTTTCTCCCTTTGGGGGCTTGCCGCCTCTATCGTGCAGCTGCTGCCCCATCGTTGGACGTTGTGGATTTGATCAAACAGTCACCGGAAAAACGTAGCCAGTGCTACTTTTTAGGCAACCGATTCTGGTGTTAGGCGAAGTGCACGGCCCGCCTATTCCGACAGGTAGAAATCCTGCTGTTCAGCGGAAGTCAGATTGATGTCTATCACTCAGGCGACGACCCGCAGCGTCAAGTTTAGACGCCCTGGTCCAGATAGCGGTGAACGACCATCACCGGACAGGATGCGATCGACCCCGTGAAAGGCCAACCGCGCATCCCCACCCATCACGACGACATCACCCGACGATAGAATGGTAGAGGCTGTCGGATCCTTTCGGTCTGTCCCGCCGATGCGAAAACGCGCTGGGTCCCCAAGCGAGATGGAAACGACAGGCGCGCTGAAATCTCGTTCGTCCTTATCCTGATGCAGACCCATCCGTGCGTTGGGGCTGTACCAATTCACTAGGCAACTATCGGGAGGTCCGGGCCAGTCGGATATCGCGTTCCATATGCGTAAAACTGACTTGGGGATGTTTGGCCAGGGCGCGCCAGTCTCGGGATGGCAGTCAGAATACCGATAACGACCCCGGTCGATCACCCAGCCAACCCGCCCGGCAGACGTCATCCGCACACTCATCGGTTTTCCCCATGCGGTGACCGGTTGCACCAGCGGTGCGGCTGCAATGATCTGTCTGACTGATGCGACAACGCTGACCTGCTCGCCATAGCCTAGGAAGGTGCGATAGATCTGAAAGCCAGCAATGCTTTCTGCGGCCCCTAAGTGGTCAGTCACGAACTAAACACCGGTATCTCGAATGCACCACTCCGCTTTGCCCAAACCAGACAACGGTGCTCTCGAACGATCCTTGGCGTTTAGGTCTCATGATACATCCTGGTCGCTCGACATCATGTTCGGCCGTATCTTGCGCGACGGTCTTGGCCCGGCCCTGGTACCTCGGAGCTTACATATCACTGAGAATACGACATCATTACGCTGAATGCGACGTGCATCCCTGTGACCAAAAAATCCTCATCTGATCTCGTTTAAACAATTGCGCCGCAAGCGCTTGCACACCGGTGAGGTGCCTCATATATCCGGCCGCAACGTCGGCATGGTGATGTCTGCCATCACCGCTGCCATTCCAAGGGATGGCTGGGGACGCCGCTCACGGGTCCTCATGCCCAGATCGCCAAAAGGAAAAGCATGATGTCCAAAGTTATCGGTATTGACCTCGGCACCACCAACTCGTGTGTCGCGATCATGGACGGCGCTACGCCAAAGGTTGTCGAAAACGCGGAAGGTGCGCGCACAACGCCATCGATGGTGGCCTTCACTCAAGATGACGAGCGCCTTGTCGGACAGCCCGCCAAGCGTCAGGCCGTTACAAACCCCGACAACACGCTATTCGCCGTCAAGCGACTGATCGGGCGCCGCTATGACGATCCGACCGTGGCCAAAGATAAGGACATGGTTCCCTACAAGATAGTCGAGGGTAAAAACGGCGACGCCTGGGTCGAGGCCCGTGGCGAGAAATACAGCCCGTCTCAGATTTCGGCCTTCATCCTGCAGAAGATGAAAGAGACGGCGGAAAGCTATCTGGGCGAAAAGGTCGAGCAGGCTGTCATTACCGTTCCCGCCTACTTTAACGACGCCCAGCGCCAGGCCACCAAGGACGCGGGCAAGATCGCAGGGCTCGAGGTTCTGCGCATCATCAACGAGCCGACGGCAGCAGCCCTGGCCTATGGCTTGGAGAAGGATGCCTCCAAGACGATCGCAGTCTACGACCTTGGCGGCGGTACGTTCGATATCTCGGTTCTTGAGATCGACGAGGGCCTGTTCGAGGTGAAGTCCACCAACGGGGATACGTTCCTGGGCGGCGAAGACTTTGATATGCGTCTGGTCGAGTACCTAGCCGAAGAATTCCAGAAAGAGCAGGGCATGGACCTGCGTGGCGACAAACTGGCCCTGCAGCGCCTGAAGGAGGCCGCTGAAAAGGCCAAGATCGAGCTGTCGTCTGGCGCTCAGACCGAGATCAATCTGCCCTACATCACGGCCGACGCCAGCGGACCGAAGCACCTGACCATGAAACTGACGCGTGCCAAGTTCGAAAGCCTGGTGAGCGATCTGGTCAAGCGCACGATCGACCCGTGCAAAGCGGCCCTGAAGGATGCGGGCCTCAGCGCCAATCAGATCGACGAGGTCGTACTGGTTGGCGGTATGACCCGCATGCCGAAGGTCATCGAGGAAGTGAAGGCGTTCTTCGGTAAAGAGCCGCATAAGGGCGTGAACCCCGACGAGGTTGTCGCCATGGGTGCCGCCATCCAGGCCGGCGTGCTGCAAGGCGATGTCAAAGACGTGGTGCTGCTGGATGTGACGCCCCTGTCCCTGGGCATCGAGACGAAGGGCGGCATCTTCGACCGCTTGATCGATCGTAACACCACGATCCCGACCAAGAAGTCCAAGATCTACTCAACTGCCGAAAACAACCAGTCGGCCGTGACGATCCGGGTCTTCCAGGGCGAGCGTGACATCGCCGAGCACAACAAGCTGCTGGGTCAGTTCAACCTTGAAGGCATCCCGCCAGCGCCCATGGGCATGCCGCAGATCGAGGTGACCTTCGACATCGACGCGAACGGCATCGTCAACGTCAGCGCCCAGGACAAGGGCACCGGCAAACAGATGCAGATCACGATCCAGGCGTCTGGCGGTCTCTCGGATGAAGAGATTGATCAGATGATGCGCGAGGCCGAGGAAAATGCCGAGGCCGACAAGCAGCGCCGCGAACTGGTCGAGGCGAAGAACCAGGCCGAAGGCTTGATCCACGCTACTGAACAGTCGATCGAGGAGCACGGCGACAAAGTGGATGCCGAGACCAAGGAAGGCATCGAAGCGGCTATCACGTCGCTGAAGGAAGCGCTCGAAGGCGACGATGCGGCCGCTATCCAGGAGAAGGCGCAGGCCCTTGCCACCGCGTCGATGAAACTGGGTGAGGCCATCTACAAGGAACAAGCCGAAGCCGCCGCTGATCAGCCGGGTGCAGACGCCGACCCAGCCGATGACGGTGTGGTCGACGCCGAGTTCACGGACGTCACGGAAGACGGTAAAGACGACAAGAAGGCATCTTAAGGATGATCTCCCCCGCGGTGCGGGGCGCGGAGGCGGGCGTGCCTGACGGCATGGCCGCCTTTGGTGCCTATGCCCTGTCGCCTGGGCGGGAGGGCTTGCGCAGGTATGCACAATCGCTTGGCCGCAGCGGCTTGGCGCGTCGGGCCTGCTCGGTGATCCGCCGGATCGTCACGGCTGGCCGCGCCGGCCCTTTTGACGTCGAGGCATTTCCCGGCCAGATGGCGCGGTTATACCCCGACCAGAACCTGAGCGATAAACGTGTGTTTGCCGGCGTGCAGTTCTGGGACTGGGTGGAAAGATCCAGCTTGGGCGATGCCGTGCGGGCTGCGGATGAACCAGTCTATTTCGTTGATGCAGGCGCGAATGCCGGGCTCTACACACTATCGGTGCGGGCTGAGGCGCAGGGCAAGTCCATCCGCATCCTGGCGATTGAACCCGATCCGGAAAATCTGGCGCGACTGCAGTTTAATCTTGCGGCGTCCGACGCCTCGGAAGTTACGGTGGCGCCGGTGGCATTGTCGGATCAAGCGGGGACAGCGCACATCACTGTCGATCATGCCAATAGGGGCGAACTCAGCCTCGCCGACAAAGGCACCCAGGTGACGACCCGCCCCCTGCTTGATCTGGTGGTCGAGGCTGGCTTTCCCCGCATCGACGCACTGAAAATCGATATCGAAGGGATCGAGGACCGCGTCCTCGCCCACTTCCTGGATAACGCGCCACCGGCGTTGCTGCCCCATCTTGTGGTAATAGAAGCGCAGCGGGGTGCGGATACCCCCGCACTGGCGCGTCTGCTGGCGGCGAACTATGTGATGGCGAAGCGGACCAAGATGAACGCAGTGCTGTGCTTGGGTCCGGTCGGCACAGAAGGTTAGGCGCGGACCATGTCGAAACGCGACTACTATGATGTTTTGGGCGTCTCTCGGAATGCAACCCCCGACGAGATCAAGAAGGCTTATCGCCAGAAGGTCAAGCAGCATCACCCGGATCGCAACCGCGACGACCCGAATGCCGAGGCCAAGCTGAAAGAGGTCAACGAAGCCAACGACGTCCTGACCGACAGCCAGAAGAAAGCTGCCTATGATCAGTTCGGTCATGCGGCTGTCGATGGCTCGATGGGCGGCGGCGGTGGGCGCGGCGGTGGCGCAGACTTTTCGTCCGCGTTCTCGGATGTCTTTGGCGATATCTTTGACGACCTGATGGGCGGCAACCGTCGCGGCGGTCGGGGTGCACGTGGGCGGCGCGGGGCTGATCTGCGGTACAATCTCCGCGTGACCTTGGAAGAGGCCTTCAACGGCAAACAGGCCACCATCAACGTGCCGGGCGCGGTTACCTGCGACACTTGCAACGGCACCGGGGCTGAAGGCGGCGCGCAACCTCAAACCTGCCCAACCTGTCAGGGCCACGGAAAGGTCCGCGCTCAGCAGGGCTTCTTCACGATCGAGCGGACCTGCCCAACGTGTGGCGGCCGCGGTCAAATCATCAAGAACCCCTGCAAAGACTGCGCCGGGTCCGGCCAGATCCGCAAGGATCGCGCCCTGAACGTCCAAGTTCCTCCGGGGGTCGAGACCGGGACCCGCATCCGGCTGGCAGGTGAAGGTGAAAGCGGCCCGGTGGGCGGCGTCGCGGGCGATCTCTATATCTTCATCGACGTCGCCGATCATGCGATCTTCGAGCGCGACGGCCCGAACTTGTTCTGCCGCATCCCAGTGCCCATGACGACCGCCGCCCTAGGCGGTGCTATCGAGGCGCCGATGCTTGATGGTGGTCGGACTAACGTAAAAGTCCCCGTGGGCGCGCAATCGGGCAAACGCCTGCGCCTGCGTGGCAAGGGCATGCCGCCATTGCAGCGCCAAAGCCAGCCAGGCGACCTCTACATCGAGCTGGCGGTTGAGACACCGGTAAATCTGACCCGTCGTCAGGAAGAACTGCTGCGGGAGTTCGAGGAAGAGGGCGCAAATAACAGCCCAGAAAACCAGGACTTTTTTGGCAAGGTGAAAGACTTCTGGGACAAATTCCGGAGTTCCTGACGCGACACCTGCCGTTTCTTGGAGACGGGTAGCCACAAGTGCCCCCAATGGCGCCAGCCGGCCCTTGGGGTCGGCTGTCCGTTTGCTTCGATTGCTTGGGGTGCAAAGTCGCTCCAACGCTCAACGCGCTGCCTCAGGTTGCGCCGTCACGCTCTCGCGCCAGGCGCATCTGGTATTGGCGTTCGGCAAACCGCGCCCGGTCCTCATCCGAATATGTGTCGATACAGGCAGGACAACTGACCCCTTCGCGGTAATCGGGATGCCTGCGATCCTCGGCGCTGACCGCCCATCCGCAGGCGTGGCACATGCTGTGCTCGCCCGGGGTCAATCCGTGCCCAACCGCAACGCGGTCGTCGAAAACAAAACACTCGCCCCGCCAGCTGCTTTCCGCCGCTGGCACGTCCTCCAGATACTTTAAGATTCCACCCTTCAGGTGCAGGACTTCGGGCACGCCCTGGTCCAAAAGCCAGGAGGATGCTTTCTCGCAGCGGATACCCCCGGTGCAGTACATGGCGACCCGCTTGCCGGCCAGGCGCTCGCTGTTGGCAGCCCACCAGTCGGGGAACTCGCCGAAACTGGCGGTCTCCGGGTCCAGGGCGCCATCGAACCGGCCGATCGCTACCTCATAGTCATTGCGCGTATCGATCACCACGGTGCCCGGGTCTTGCACCACCTGGTTCCAATCTTCGGGCGCGACATAGGTCCCGACCCGTGCTGTCGGATCAGTGGGTTGGCCCAGCGTCACGATCTCGCGTTTCAGACGCACCTTCAGTTTGCGAAACGGCAGGCGCGCGCTCTCAGCGCGCTTTACATCCAATCCCGCACAGCCGGGCAGTGTCTCAAGATGGGCGATCACCCGCTGCACACCCTCTGGCGGTCCGGCGATGGTCCCGTTGACCCCCTCGGGTGCCAGCAGGATCGACCCCTTGACCCCCTGCCCACAGGCCAGCGTGGCCAGACGGTGGCGGAAGGACGCCGGATCGTCCAGCCGGGTGAACCGATAGAATGCCGCAACCAGATACGTCATTGGCCCGTCGCTAAACTCAATCTGCGCCCCTGTCACGAATCGTGCACCTTGGCGACGCTTGGTGTAGGGTCAAACCATGGAACGTCAGCTTTTTGCAATCATGGCTGTCGATCTTGCCGGCTATTCGCGGTTTATGCACCGCGATGAGGCGGGCACTTTCGCACGTCTCCAGTCCAATTTGGACCAGGTTATCCTACCTGCGATCAACGCCCACGACGGTGAGGTGATCAAGCTGATCGGCGACGGTGTGCTGGCGCAGTTCGTCAGCGTGATCGGTGCGGTAAAGGCGGCGGTTAAGATCCAAAAGCAGTTGGCGGATCATTGCCCGGATACCGACGATGACGACCTTTGGCGCTATCGCATCGGCATCCATTTGGGCGACGTCATTGTCAGTCAGCAGGATATCTTCGGGGACGGGGTCAACCTGGCCGCGCGGGTCGAGGGTTTGGCCCCGCCGGGCGGCATCTGCATCACCCGTGCGGTGCGCGATCAGGTGCGCGACCGGCTGTCCTACTATCTGCAGGACGCGGGGCAGGTGTCCGTCAAGAACGTTGACCGCCCGCTGCGCGTGTTCCGGGTGGTCTTTGATGCCGCCGAGGTCGCGCAACTTCGGGGCCATGACAGGGCCCGTTTGCGCCGTCGGGTGGGGCCTGTAGTGGCCGCCACCCTGGCAGGTGCGCTGGTGCTGACCAGTCCGGCCCTCATCGACGTGGTCGCTCCCCCCGCGACACCGCCCTTACCCACCACCAATGAACCGTTGCCCGACTATGCCGTACGGGCGGACACGGGGCTATTGCAGGTCCGCGCCAGGGCCAACCTGCGTCGCGGTCCGGGCCTCGACTATCCGCGCATGGGAAATGCGGCGGCCGGCGATACTCTGCGCTTGACTGGGACAGCGCGGCGCGACGGTGCGATCTGGTACCGTGTTGTGTTAAGCGACGATGCGCCACCAAATCGGGCAACCTTCATTCACGGTGATCTAGTCGTGCCGTACCAGGATCCGGCGCTGGCCATCCAAGAGGATGCGGCCCCATTGTTCGAGGTGACGCCGGTTGTCGCTGTCCTTCAAGAACCAGAATCGGAACCGGAAGTAGCGCCGCTGCAACCCACCTGGGTGCAGGTCGGGCTGGACGTCTCCGGCTCGCTCTACAACGATTGCCGTCACTACCTAAGTGATCCCATCCCGCTGACCGCAAGCAATGGCGGCTGGACCGCCGTGCCATTCTCGCAAGGGCCGGAGTTTTCTGTCCGCGCCCGACTGCGAGGCGAGGGGGAGCGGCCCGTCATCGACGTCTGGCCATACGCGACGGAGTGGCCTGTGGATGATGGCGTATCCATTCAACTGGCCGCGGGCAGCCCTGGTGCTGGTGGTCGCGCCTTCACCGGCAAGGGCGCGCCTGCACCGCTGCACTTCTGCGGCCGTGCAGTCATTTATGTCCAAGTGGTTGAAGAGCCCGAAACGCGCTGACCCTGCGCCAGCCCGCGGCCAACGCTTAGATCAAATCGCCATCGCCCATATCAATGATCTTACCGGCGCCGTTTTCCAGGATCTTGCGGCCCTGTTGGTCGGTGGCGATCTCCTCTGTGCTTCCGTCCATGGTGAACAGACTGGACCCATTGGGTTTGCCCCGGCCGCGGATCTGCGCGCCTGCGCCCTGGACCGCGTCTAGGTCGTCGTCGCTAACGCTCTCGGGCTTTTTGTCGTCGGACATGGTGGCCTCCCTCCTGAACTATCCGGTCCATGCTACCACAAATCGTGGAGAGCACCGTAACACCCGTTACGCGACCTAAGACTGTCTGACGTTCTTAGATGCGGCGTAACAGCTGAAACGATTGATCGATCGGCCCGACGTTCAAACATTTGACAGGCGACGCTCAGGGGCCTATACGCCGCCCCGTTCCGGAAGTGTCGATTGCTTCCGGTCCCGGATGCTGTCCGGGATCGCCGCCGGTCAGCGCGTTGCGCCCACCGGCGCACTTCGTGTTGGCAATCGCCCACCGGCGCGATTGCCGTTTGGAGGATCGAGATGTTCGAAGCCCTGTCTGACCGTCTCTCCGGTGTGCTGACCCGTCTGACCGGGAAGGGCGCGCTGACCGAAGAGGACGTGACGACCGCCATGCGCGAAGTGCGCGTGGCGCTGCTGGAGGCTGACGTCTCGCTGTCGGTCGCGCGGAACTTCATCAAGAAGGTGACCGAGCAGGCGACCGGGCAATCGGTGCTGAAGTCGGTCACGCCCGGCCAGATGGTCGTCAAGATCGTCCACGACGCGCTGATCCAGGTGCTGGCGGGCGATGACCCGGACCCGGGCGCGCTGCGCATTGACAGCCCGCCCGCGACGATCCTGATGGTGGGCCTGCAGGGCTCGGGCAAGACGACGACCACCGGCAAACTGGCCAATCGCCTGAAGGGGCGCGAGGGCAAGCGCGTTCTCATGGCCTCGCTGGATACCCGCCGCCCCGCAGCGATGGAGCAGCTGAAGGTTCTGGGCACCCAGATCGGGGTGGATACCCTGCCGATCCAGCCGGGCCAGACGCCGGTACAGATCGCCAAGCGCGCCAAGCAACAGGCGACGTTGGCTGGTTACGACGTGGTTATGCTGGACACCGCCGGGCGTCTCTCGATCGACGACGAGTTGATGGCCGAGGTTGAGGAGGTTCGTGACTTCGCCAACCCCAACGAAACCCTGCTGGTGGTCGATGGCCTGACGGGTCAGGACGCCGTGAACACCGCCGAGAATTTCGACGGCCGCATAGGCATCTCTGGCGTGATCCTGACCCGGATGGATGGTGACGGCCGCGGGGGTGCGGCGCTGTCCATGCGCGCGGTCACCGGTAAACCCATCAAGTTCGTGGGCTTGGGCGAGAAGATGGACGCCATCGAGGAGTTCCACGCCGAACGCGTCGCGGGCCGCATCCTGGGGATGGGCGACATCGTCAGCCTGGTCGAAAAGGCCCAGGAGACGATCGAGCAGCAAGAAGCCGAACGCATGATGAAGCGGTTCCAGAAGGGCCGTTTCGACATGAACGATTTGCGGTCGCAGCTGGAGCAGATGCAGAAGATGGGTGGCATGGGCGGGATCATGTCGATGCTGCCCGGCATGGGGAAGATGCAAAAGCAGATGGACGCGGCCGGCCTGGACGACAAAGTCCTGAAGCGCCAGATCGCCATCATCCAGTCCATGACCAAGGAAGAGCGCAAGAAGCCCGACCTGATGAAAGCCTCCCGCAAGGAGCGTGTGGCCAAGGGCTGCGGGATGGAGGTGCAGGACGTCAACCGCCTGCTTAAGATGCACCGCCAGATGGCGGACATGATGAAAAAGCTGGGCAAGGGCGGCAAACGCGGCCTGCAGTCCATGATGGGCGCCATGATGGGCAAAGGCGGCATGCCGGGCGGGATGCCCCCGGGAATGCCGGGCGGTATGCCTGGAATGCCCGGTGTAGGCGGTGGCCCTGGCGGGGCGCTTCCCCCGGGCGGTCTGCCCGGTCTGGGTGGCCCCGGCGGCCCGACCCTGCCTCCGGGCCTCTCAGGGTTCGGCAAAAAGAAATGAAACTGGCGCGCTGCACCGTGCCCCCCGGGGGCGCTGCCGCCCAGGCAGCCGCACGACACCGCGCCGTGCTGCCGGTCCTGGAGACCGAGCGCCTGATCCTGCGTGCCCCCGATGCCCAGGATTACCAGCTGTGGCTGCGCATCGGCACGGAACCAGGTTGCGAGTTCATCGGCGGCCCCGCCAATCCCGAAGACGCCTGGTACGACTTCTGCGGCCATGTCGCATGCTGGCTGTTGCATGGCCATGGCCCCTTCGTGCTGGTCCGGCGCAGCGATGGTGCCGCACTGGGCTTCGTCTCCGTCGGCTACGAGTGGGAGGATGAGGAGCCCGAACTGGGCTGGTTCCTGGCGCAGGAGGCCCGCGGACAGGGCTATGCGACCGAAGCGGCCACGATCATCCGCGATTGGGCACTGACGCTGTTGCCCACCTTCGTCAGTTGTGTGCGCACCAACAACGCGCCGTCCAACGCGCTGGCCGCGCGCCTGGGCGCCGTTGTCGACGCCCAGGCCAGCGCCCGGCTCTGCGGGAACATCTGGCGCCACGGGGCCGCGGCATGACCATCCCAACGCTCCGGACAGATCGGCTGATCCTGCGCGGGCCCCAGGTCTCGGACATGGACGCCTATGCTGCGTTCTTCGCCGATCCGGAGGCGTCCGCCTTCTACGGTGGGCCGATGCGCCGCGACCAGGCCTACGATCGGCTGTGTCAGGACCTGGGCCATTGGCAGCTCAACGGCTTTGGCCGCTGGGTGATCACGTGGCGCGACACGGGTGAGGTGCTGGGCGGCACCGGGCTGCTCTACGCCGAAGGCTGGCCGCGCACCGAACTGACCTGGTGGCTACTGCCCGCCGCCCGCGGCAACGGCGTGGCCACCGAAGCCTCTCGTGCTGTTATCGCCTGGGCCTACGAGACGCTCGGCTGGGACTTGGTCGAAACGCACATGAAGGACGCGAACACCGCGGCCCGCCGCCTGGTGGAGCGCTTGGGCGGTACCCGGATCGACCGGCTTTCCTTCCCCGACGGGTTGCAGCGTGACATCTGGGCCCTGCCCAATCCCCGTGAGGCCGCGGCATGAACGCCCTCGCCACCTCTGTTGCACCGCCCATGCCGGTCCTGGACATCCCCGTGCTGGAGACACCGCGCATGCTGCTGCGCGCGCCCACCGTCGACGATTTCCCGGCAGAGGTTGCTTTCTACGCCTCGGATCGCTCGCGCGGCGTTGGCGGCCCCTACCCGATCGAAACGGTCTGGCGGAAGATGTGCGAACGTCTGGGCCAGTGGGTCCTGCGCGGCTATGGCCTGTGGTCGATGCAGATGAAGGATACCGGGGCCTATGCGGGCCGGGTCGGTATCTTCCACCCGCACGACTGGCCCGGGCCCGAACTGGGCTGGGCCGTGATGGCCGATGCCGAAGGCAAGGGCCTGGCCTTCGAGGCCGCCCAGATCGTGCGCCGCCATGTCTACCAGACCCACGGCTGGACCAGGCTGATCAGCGTGATCGACCCGGACAATGCCCGCTCGATCGCGCTGGCTGAACGGCTGGGCTGCACGCGCGAGCCTGACTGGGAACAACCGACCGAAGGCATGGTCACGATCTGGCTTCATCCGCAGCCGGAGGGCCAGGCATGACCCTCAGCGAAATGGCCCAGACCGTTCCAACATTGGAAACCGAGCGTTTGACGCTTGGCCCGCTTAGCCAGGACCACTTCCAGCCGATGGCGGACTTCTACGCGTCCGAACGGGCACAGTTTGTCGGCGGTCCCATGGACCCAGAGCAAACCTGGCGGACCCTGGCGCTGGAGATTGGGCACTGGGCCCTGCGCGGCTATGGCCGGTTTGCGGTGACCGAAAAGGCCAGCGGCCGGATGGTCGGCGTCATCGGCCCCTGGAACCCCCATGGTTGGCCCGAGCCGGAGATCGGCTGGGATCTGATGAACGGGTTCGAGGGCAAGGGCTATGCGACCGAGGCCGCGCGCGCTGCGCTGGACCATGCCTATCGCGACCTCGGCTGGACCACGGCGATCAGCCTGGTCGCCAAGGGCAACGAAGGCTCGCGCCGGGTGGCTGAACGGTTGGGCGCCCGCTTCGACCGCGAGTTTACGCATGTACGATTTGGCCTGATGGACGTGATGCGCCATGCGGGCCCGGGGGGCTCGGCATGAGCGCCCCGATGGCAAGTCCCGTGATCGAGCCCGTGATCCAGACCGAACGCTTGATCCTGCGCCGTCCGGCCGAGCGTGATGCCGAGCCGTATGTCGCGGTCTTCACGTCGGGCCGGGCCGATTTCATGGTGGCGCCCGGTGCGTCGGTCCGCGACGGATGGCGGTACTTTTACACCGAGCTCGGCCATTGGGATATCCGCGGCTACGGGATGTTCACCGTCACGTTAAAGGAAGACGACAGCGCGTTGGGCATGGTCGGTCCGTGGTTTCCCCATACATGGCCAGAGCGCGAGATCGGCTGGATGCTCTACGCCGGACACGAGGGCCAGGGATACGCAACCGAGGCCGGCATCGCGTCCCGGGACTGGGCCTACCGCGCGTTAGGCTGGCGCACCGCCGTCAGCTACATCAATCCAGAAAACACGGCTTCGATCCGGGTCGCCGAACGCTGCGGTGCCACCCTGGATCCAACGGCGAAAGGCTGCGATCCGGATGATCTGGTCTATCGCCACCCCGGACCGGAGGGGCACTGATGTCGACTTTCCAAAAACACACTTGGCATACGCAAATCATACGCTTGTCATACGCAGATCATACGCCAGAATCCCAGCGCCGGAGGCCCCGATGAGCGACGCAGAGCGCGCGCAGGAGGTCCTGTCGGACCTGCGCAAATCCATCGATAATCTGGATGCGGTGCTGGTGCACACGTTGGCTGAACGCTTTCGCTGCACCCAGAATGTGGGCCAGCTGAAGGCCGCGCATGCGCTGCCCCCGGCCGACCCCAGCCGCGAGGCGCGCCAGATCGACCGGTTGGAACGGCTGTGCGCCGACAGCGGCCTCGATCCGGAATTTGCTAAGAAATTCATGCGCTTCATCGTCGATGAAGTGATCCGTCATCACCAACAGTTTCAGAAATAGCGGTGGGCCAGCGGCTCACCCGAACGCCATCCTAAAGGAGACGAACCATGGCAATGAAGATCAGACTGGCCCGCGGCGGCTCGAAAAAGCGGCCCTTTTACCGGATCGTGGCAGCCGACAGCCGGATGCCCCGCGACGGCCGCTATATCGAGAAGCTGGGGACCTATAACCCTTTGTTACCAAAGGATTCCGAGGAACGCGTGAAGATGGACATGGAGCGCGTTCAGCACTGGCTGGACCGCGGCGCCCAGCCCACTGACCGCATCGCGCGCATGTTGGAGGCCGCCGGACACCGCGAAAAGACCGAGCGCAACAACCCTCAGAAAGCCGAACCGGGCGACAAGGCCAAGGCTCGCGCCGAGGAGAAGGCGCAGAAGATCGCCGACGCCGAGGAAGCCGCCAAGGCCGCTGCAGAGGCACCTGCCGAGGAGGCTCCGGCTGAGGAGGCGCCCGCTGAAGAGGCCGCCACCGAGGAAGCCGCCACCGAAGAAGCAAAGGCCGAGTAAGCATGCCGGCCCTGTCCGGACAGGTCGCCATCGTCACCGGTGCCGGATCTCTGAACGGCATCGGCGCAGCGGTTGTGCGCCGACTTTTGGCAGATGATGCAACGGTTTATGCCACCGACGTCAATGCGGAGGGGTGCCGTGCCGTGGCCGATGAGGCGGGCGCGCACCACCGTGCTTTGGACGTCACCAACCGGGCTCAGATCGACGCCTGCGTGGCGGAAGTGCTGGCCCGGCATGGGCGGCTGGACATCCTGGTCAACAACGCCGGAACCACCGCAGGAGCCAAGCCATTCCTGGAGGTGACGGACGCCGACTGGCAGCAGAGCTTTGCTGTGAACATCAAGGGCACGGCCGATTTCTGCCAGGCCGCGATCCCGGTGATGCGAGATGGTGGCGGTGGGGCCATCGTCAACCTGTCCTCGATGACGGGAATGGGCGCGCAGCGGGCCTTTGGGGCCTATACCAGCTCGAAACATGCGATTGTCGGGCTGACGAAGACCATTGCCGCTGAATTTGGCCCCGATAACATCCGTTGCACGGCGGTCTGTCCGGGGTTCATCGCCTCGGACATGCACGAAGGCGTCAACCAGCGTCTGGCCGACGAGCGCGGCATGGACCTGGAGGCGTTTAAGGCCGAGCGCTACCAGAGCGTCGCGCTGCGCCGTGCGGGCACGCCGCAGGAAGTTGCTGATTTGATTGGCTTTATCTGCGGTCCGGGCGGGGCCTACGTGACCGGCGTCGCTATGCCTGTGACCGGCGGCGTGCAGTTGGGTCTGTGATCGTGGAGGCGCCGGCAGGGCATGTCTGCGTTGGCGCCATTGCGGGTGCGTTCGGCGTGAAAGGTGAAGCACGGATCAAATCGTTCTGTGCGGAACCGGAGGCGATTGGGGCCTACAACCCCCTGGTGACCGAGGATGGGCGTAGCTTTCAACTGAAGCTGGGCCGGTCGATCAAAGGTGGCTTCGCCGCGCGGCTATCGAATGTGGCCACGCGGGAGGCGGCCGAGGCGCTGAAGGGCACCCGCCTTTACGCGCCGCGCGAACGATTGCCTAAGTTGCCGGATGATGAGTTCTACCATGCCGATCTGGTCGGTCTGCAGGTCGTGGATACCGGCGGGGCATCTTTGGGTAAGGTGCGTGCGGTCCATGACTTTGGCGCGGGTGATGTGCTTGAAGTATTGGGAAAATCCGAGTTTCTGTTGCCTTTCACCCAAGCGGTGATACCGACCGTGGACCTAACTGCCGGGCGGCTCATCGCCGATCTTAGCGAGGTGGGCGATGACTGATATCCATGCCGCTGTCGCCCAGGTCAGTGATGCCGAAAGCTTTGGGTTCTTTGTCCGGGCGCTGCGGCGCCAGGTGGACCAGAACGCCCAGGCAGGTCCCTTTGAGGCCGAGAATTTTGACCTTGGTTCGATGCTGGTGTCGCTTGATCAGTGGCGCGAGACGCCGTCTGCCGCCCAAATCGACAGCATGAACCCCTGGGCTGCTGCCGCGAAGATCCTATTGGTAGGCCATTACCATGAGTGAGCCGCCGAAACCGCGCTCTCACGGCATGATCAAGCCGGTCGTGTCGGCCCAGCCACGCCCGCTGATGGAGGATCGGTATCGTCCGGAAGCCTTCCACGCACAGGTTCTGACACTTTTTCCGGGCATGTTCCCCGGCCCGCTGGAGGAGGGGCTGACCGGCAAAGCGCTGAAGGATGGTCTTTGGACCTGTGATGCCATCGATATTCGCCGCTTCGCCACGGACCGTCACCGCACTGTGGATGACACGCCCGCGGGGGGCGGCGCGGGTATGGTCATGAAGCCCGATATCGTCGCTAAAGCACTGGACTTCGCGGGAAAAAGAGGTATAGAGCGCGGCGCCGGGCGCGAGGTGATCTACCTGTCCCCCAGGGGGCGGCCATTCACCCAAACGATGGCACAGAATATCGTGGCTGGGCAGGGGCTTACCCTGTTGTGTGGCCGCTACGAAGGGATCGACCAACGGGTTCTGGACGCCTACGGGGTTCAGGAAGTCTCGTTGGGTGATTACGTGCTAACAGGCGGCGAGGTGGCAGCTATGGTGCTGCTGGACGCCGTGATCAGGCTACGGCCCGGCGTGCTGGGCAATACGGCCTCGATCGAAGAGGAAAGTTTTTCTCGGGGGCTGCTGGAGCACCCGCATTATACCAGGCCCAAGGTCTGGGAGGGGCGCGAGATACCCGAGGTGCTGCTCTCGGGACACCACGCGCGGATCGCCGATTGGCGGCTCTCTCAGGCGCAAGACCTGACTAGGGAACGTCGTCCCGACCTTTGGTCCGCTTATGAGGCGGCGCAGAAACCAAAGCTCTCGGACGCGAAGATGACCGCCGAAAAGGCGCGCAAGAACAAGGATTTGGATCTATGAATCTGATCAAACAACTGGAAGCCGAGCATCTTGCCGAGTTGGGTAAGGACATCCCAGACTTCGCCCCGGGCGACACAATCCGGGTTGGCTACAAAGTGACCGAGGGCACGCGCACCCGTGTCCAGAACTATGAAGGCGTCTGCATCGCCCGGCGCGGTGGCGACAAGGCGATTGGGGCCTCGTTCACGGTGCGCAAGATCAGCTTTGGCGAGGGGGTCGAGCGTATCTTCCCTCTGCACTCGCCGAACATCGACGCGATTACCGTGGTCCGCCGCGGCCAGGTGCGTCGTGCCAAGCTGTACTATCTCCGCTCACGCCGCGGGAAGTCGGCGCGGATTGTCGAGAAGACGAACTACCGGCCCAAGCGCGACACCGCTTCGCCGGAGTGACAATTTGCGGTGGGGTTGACCTTACCTCGCTGACTAGGCTCATTGTGCGCTGACTTGGTGCCGGTGCTGTAATGCACCGGCGACCAGATGTGTTTTGGTCATCAAAATCCGCTGCGCGCAAACCGAAGTCTCGATTGTCGCGAGTTTTCACGACCTCTTCCCAGGGGCGGCTTAACGATCCTAAGCTCTAAGCTTGTCTAAGCGCACCGCGGGACATGGATGGTGGCGATCAACTGGCAGACACGGGCCGTGTTAGCGGCGGGCTTAAGCTTGACGCTGTTGCTTGGGGTTTGGGCTGATTGGGCGGCCGATCCCTTCATTCGGAATGATGATTACCTGACGTTCTTTCCAGCACCCGACCTGCTGTATCAGAACACCCTGAACGAGGGTCGATGGCTGAATCAGGTCTGGGCATGGCGTGGTTTTCAGATCCCGGCGCCTTGGGCATATGCGATTGCGATGGGTTTATGGTGCCTTTCCATGAGCCTGGCGGCGGCAAAAGTCTTTGCCCGCGACGACGCGCCATGGCGTACCTTGATTGCGGCTGCTGCCCTCGCCACGGCACCGCAATGGGCGCAGTTGATGTTCTGGTTCAACATCCAGGTGTCTAATGCGGCGGTGCTGGCTGTGTCGATCGCAGCGCTTTGCATCGCTGATCAACGCCGGATTTTGTGGATTTTGCCGGCGGCTGTCACCGCCGCTGTACTCAGCTATCCAACGAACGCGTTTATCATTCTTGCTGTTGCGCTGGCTGTGACGCCCGCCACCGGCATGGGTGCGCGTTGGGCGATCTGCGGTGTCTTTCTCGTTAGTCTTCTCGGCGCGTTGGCGCTGAGTATGGGGATCAACTACGCAGCCCACGGTTTGTTTGGGCTGGTTCTGCCGGACTGGCGCCAGGCGGCCGTTGCTACCGATCTGGACGGTCTTGTGCGAAACATAGATCGCCTGGCAGGTGGGGCCCCGGGCGGTGTCGCTGCTGTCGTCGTTGCTGTCGTTGCAGTGATCGTTCTGACATTTGTGATTGCGCTACGCTCTGACCGCCCCGTTCAGCAGAGAGGACTGGCCCTAGGGCTGTCGCTGTCATTGTTGGTTCTAGCCGTTGTGACAGTGATCTCGGGCGTTTTGGTGCCCAATCGGTCGACTGGTTTCATCTGGGTGTTTTTGTTTTTAGCCGCGGCCACCAGCGCTGCGCGTGGCCGTCTAAGCGCAGCAATTGTGATGGTGCTGTTCTTGCCGACCGGGCTTCTGGGATGGTGGTTGCAGTTTGACCCTGCATTTGAACGGTATCAGGAGCGTACGCGAGCACTTGCCACCGAAATACAGACAGAGTCGCCTGAAGCTGATCTGATCGTGCTGGAAGGCCCACTTTCGGCGTGGCCAGAAACGGATGTCATCATGGAGCCGTTGGCATTCTCCTGGCGCTTGCAACATCTGACATTTGCGAAGGCTGTCCACTGTCCGCCCGGCATCTCGCCGCCATTGCCGCCTGAGCCGTCATTAGTTGAAGCCCCGCGTTTCGAATTGGAGGTGGCGCGTCGCGCAGCTTGCCAAAAACACCGGGCTGCTATCCAGGCGTTGCCCGCTGACCAGCCTGATCCCGCTGAAATCGCTCCTGGCGTGGTTGCGGTTCGCCTTGCGAGATAGGCAAAAAAAGAGGCGTCAGGGGAGAGAGTCCTGACGCCTCAGTGCAGAGAGGTAACACAAGGAACACACGTGTTGTCCGAGGGTACGGGCCGAGGCCCTTGCCTTTGGACAGTTACAATTTGAACGATTCGCCTGCCAACCGCTGTGAGCTTCGTCACATTGCCGGTTCCCGTTTTGCTGATTTGGACGCAATCGGGTATCTTCGGACGCATTGGAGCAGGGAGATTTCGCAATGATGTACAACTGCCATATCCACTTGTTTACAACCAAGCACGTGCCCAACCGATTTGCCGGCATCCCTTTTTTGACCGTCAGCATCGCGCGATTTGTGGTGATCCGGCTCTACCCGGTGGCTTGGCTTGTGACCGGCCTAATCAAGGCCTGGTACCGTCTAAAGGGTAAGCCAGATGGTGCATCGCGCCTGTTGCGGTTCCTGGCGATTGGGCTGGAGGAAACCCAGGCTGAGGTGTTCGAGCGGATACGCTACAACTATCCGCGCAACACGCGTTTCGTGGTTCTGCCC
Source organism: Pseudomonadota bacterium (assembly GCA_039026375.1). Taxonomy (GTDB): domain Bacteria; phylum Pseudomonadota; class Alphaproteobacteria; order Rhodobacterales; family Rhodobacteraceae; genus Thermohalobaculum. Next base: position 20,559 of record JBCCML010000004.1, on the reverse strand, counting down.
ATGGACATGGACGCCATGGGCCGCGGCGCCCCGGCTGTCACAGTCGAGGCGCAGCACCAGGAACTATTCGATCTGGCAAAGACGCTACGCGACGCCAACCAGGATAAGCCTGCCGATCAGCAGGATGCTGAGATCATTCCTTTCGCGCATGTTGACCCGCGTCGCGAGGATGCCATGGACCGCTTTCGTGCGTTGCACGAAGCAGGCGCCCAGGGTCTGAAGATCTACCCAAACCTTGGGTATCCGCCGACCCACCCGCGATTGATGGGCTCGGTTGGCAATCCCAGCTCGGGCCTCTTTGGCTACTGTCAGAAGCAAAGTCTTCCGGTGATGACGCATTGTTCCGCAGGTGGCGTTCACGGAGCGGTCACTGGCAATGTCCTGGCCCCCGACGGGTCAACCCGTCATCAAGGCCGACTGCTTCAACGCGAGGAGGCGCTGACCCTCAGTGATCCTGAGCATTTTAGAGAGGTGTTGACGACCTTTCCCGATTTGCGCGTCTGCTTGGCACACTTTGGCGGTTTGGACGCATGGCGCGAGTACTTCGCCAATCCGATCAGCCGCCGGCCGCCCAACGATGAAACACCAATGAACTGGCTCAGCAAACTTTCGGGTATGCTGCGCGAGACAGATGGGATGGATGCCTCCGGCGCGCCGCGGGCACGGTTTCCCAATCTCTACACAGACATCTCTTACACGATCTTCTTCTTTTCGGACTTCCACCGTGCGCTGAAGATCTTTCTTCAGAACGACCTGGTGCGTGCGCGCACGCTTTTTGGGTCGGATTTCTACATGACCGAGATCGAGAAGTTCCCCGAAAGCCAACTGTCTATTGGGTTGCGCGCCGAACTAGGCGAGGCCACCTTCGCCCAAATTAGCCAGCAAAACCCGCAGCTATACCTCTACGGTTCGCAGCTTCACGCAGTTGACACCATGACTTGAAGGTCGGTGCCGTCGCGTCGTGTAGTGGAGTGTTGCCAACATGATCAGCTGTGTATTGTGCCCGCGTTCCTGTGCGGTAGCATCCCTCGCCCTGCGATGACGAGTTTGGGGTAGTAGTTCACCGTTTGATGCCCGCTCCGTTGGCGGATAGATGTGAACGGATAGCGCCCCCGCGCCGTTATGCGGTGGACGCTTCGTCCCCCCTCTGGCAATACGCCCAACAGTCAGCCGAAGGTGCAGGGAGCAGGGCGTAGGGATGGGCTATGGCGAACCACAATGCGTTACAGCACGCAAAAGCACCACCCTGACCGGACGAGCCGATGTGCCCGGCGACAAGTCGGTCAGCCATCGCGCCCTGATTTTCGGAACACTCGCCGTGGGTGAAACCCGGATCAAAGGCCTGCTGGAAGGCGAGGATGTCCTGGCCACAGCTTCGGCCATGCGTGCCTTTGGCGCCCAGGTTGTCCGGCAGGGCGACACTTGGCATGTACATGGCGTCGGCGTCGGTGGCCTGGCTGAGCCGGATGACATCGTCGACTGTGGCAATGCTGGAACCGGCGTCCGCCTGATCATGGGTATGATGGCGACCACACCAATATCGGCAACGTTCACAGGCGACGCTTCGCTTCGGCGGCGCCCGATGGGTCGTGTGCTGGACCCTCTAGCGCTTTTTGGGGCGCTTTCTTCGGGCCGGGCTGGCGGCATGTTGCCTCTGACGCTTACAGGCGCGCCGGATCCGATGCCGGTAGCATACCGCCTACCAATACCATCGGCACAGGTGAAGTCCGCGGTGCTGTTGGCTGGCCTAGGCGCCCCTGGCGAGACCATGGTGCTGGAGGCCGAGGCCACCCGTGATCACACGGAACGCATGCTTCGGGGCTTCGGCGCTGAAGTCATCGTTGAGGAAACCAAAGACGGGCGTGCCATTCGTCTGATGGGGCAGCCAGAGTTGATGCCCCAAACAATTGCGGTGCCGCGGGATCCCTCGTCCGCTGCCTTCCCGGTGGCAGCTGCCCTGATTGCAGAGGGCTCAGACATCCTTGTGCCCAATATCTGTCTGAATCCGACACGCGCAGGGCTGTACCAGACGCTGGCGGAAATGGGCGCCGATATTGCCCATATTGACCCCCGTGAAGAAGGGGGCGAGCCCGTAGCTGACCTGCGCGTCCGCCATGGTGCGCTGAGTGGGGTCGAGGTGCCGCCCGATCGCGCACCCAGTATGATCGACGAATATCCGGTGCTTGCCTGCATCGCGGCTTATGCCCAGGGCGACACTGTCATGCGCGGGATCGGCGAGTTACGGGTAAAGGAATCTGACCGGATCGCCGCCGTGGTGGCGGGCTTACGCGCAAACGGCGTTCAGGTGACTGAAGAAGAGGACGGCATGATCGTCCACGGCCGTGGCGCCGATAGTTCGGGCAGCGTTCCAGGCGGCGGTATTGTTGCAACACACCTGGATCATCGTATCGCCATGAGCTTCCTCTGCCTTGGACTGAACGCTGACCGGCCGGTGACGATCGATGACGGCGCACCCATCGCAACGAGCTTCCCTGGCTTCATGGACCTTATGGATGGCCTAGGCGCCGTGCTGACACGGGATGACCACTAATGAACGCTGCTAGCAGCGCATGTGGCAGCTGCGTATTCTGAGTAAACAACCACTTGCTTGCGAACTAACAACTAAGGGCCATGACTGCCGTTTGTAACGCCGCCCTTTGTAGCGGGGCTTTTTGGCGGCGTTCTAACGGCAGGTCGTGCCGATCTGACCATCAAGGCGCTTGGCATGATCGAGCTCTTTGCCCAGATAAATGCGCAGGTTCTGCTGCGGTAATGACGACCGCCAAGAGAGAGGCGGCCCAACTAGGACCGCCTTTCCGCAGGTATAGGCAGTGTATAGCTGCCAGATCAGGCTTTGACATGCGCCCCAGGGCGCTTTGTTGCCGGCGCTTCGCGGTTGAATAGCGAGGCCAATGCCCGAAAACCGTCCATGATGGCGGCGGAGCGCAGGCTGCGGCCACGCGCAACGGCGGCATCGATCTGCTCTTGGCTGGGGATCTCGAACTCACGAGTCATGGCATGCCTCCTTGGTAGATGCCTAAATGTCGGTGCCAGTCTCTGGCGTCTGCAGATCAAGTTAGTACTTGCGGACAAAACGATAATCCGGTCGTCTGGCAGGATACCTATGACTGAGAGTCACGAGTAAGCGATGAGTGAAGGGGATATGCGCGTCTTTGCTTCGGTCCTGTCGGCGGGCAGTTTCGCCGCGGCGGCCAAAGCGTTGGCAATGACGCCATCAGGTGTCAGCCGGCGGATTGGGCGGCTGGAGGAGCGCCTCGGCGTGCGCCTTCTGAACCGTACCACCCGTCGTCTTAGCCTGACGGACGCTGGGGAACGCTATCATCTGCGCGCGTTGCAGATCATCGCCGATATTGACGAGGCTGAGCGTGAGGCGGCAGACCTACAGGGCGCACCACGCGGTAGACTGCGGATTACCGCGGGCAACGCTTACGGCTCTCATCGTCTGATGCCACTGATTCCAGACTTCTTGGCGAAGTACCCCGAGGTCGAGATCGAGCTTACACTATTGGATCGCATGGTCGATCTAGTGGGAGAGGGGTTCGACATCGCCTTCCGCTCAGGCTATGCGCCAGACAGTACTCTGATGGCCCGCAATCTGCCGGACGTAGAGTTTGTCACATGCGCCTCGCCCGAGTACTTGTCCCGCCATGGCGAGCCGCAGATCCCGGAGGGTTTGTTGGAACATACTTGCTTGGTCCATCTGATAGGTGAGCGGCGCATGAACCGTTGGTTCTTCACAGGACCGAAAGGCCAAGAGGTTGTAACGGTCTCTGGTCCTTTCGTTGCAAACAACTTGGATATGCTCTACCGCGCTTGTTTGAAGGGGTTGGGCGTGCTGCACGCGGTCCGAATTGTTGCAGCGCCAGCGCTAGCTGACGGTCGTTTGGTTCAGGTTCTGGAGCGCTACGACAAGCACGATGTGCGACCCATGCGCATGCTCTACCCGTCAGCGCGGCAACTGTCGCCGAAGGTGAGGGCCTTCATCGACTTCGCGACCGATTATTGGCGTGAGTCGGCCCGATAACGCCCCAACCGGCAAGATCCGCAGGCTCCACAGACGGTTCGCCTTGGCAGTGAAACCACCGGGTTGCGGGGTGCATCGGATTGTCTAGTTTAGCTGCAAACCCGGGGCACCAGAGCCCGGGAGGGGGAGGATGCCATGGGCCTCGCAAGTTGCCATAACTTTCACGATTTTCGCCGTCTCGCGAAGCGCCGCCTGCCAGGACCAATCTTCAATTACATCGACGGTGCGGCGGACGATGAGACGACATATCGCCGGAATACTTCCAGCTTTGACGACTGCGATCTGGTGCCCAACGTCCTGCGCGGGGTCGACGAGATCGACCTTTCCGTGACTGTTATGGGTCAGCAGCTTGATGTGCCATTCTACTGCTCGCCGACAGCGCTGCAGCGCCTTTTCCACCACCAGGGGGAACGGGCCGTGGCCGCTGCGGCGGAGAAATCGGGCACAATGTTTGGCTGTTCCTCACTGGGTACAGTCAGTCTGGAGGAGCTTAAATCCAAACACGCTAACCCGCAGTGCTATCAGTTCTACTTCCACAAGGATCGGGCGCTAAACCATGCAATGATGACGCGCGCGAAGGAGATCGGCATCGACGTGATGATGCTGACGGTCGACTCGATCACCGGAGGCAATCGGGAGCGGGATCTTCGCACCGGCTTCTCGATCCCTTTCCGTTTGACCTTGGGCGGCATGATCCAGTTCGGGCTGAAGCCGATGTGGGGCTTGAACTATGTCACGCATGAAGGGTTCAAGCTGCCTCAGCTGGACGACCACGTAGACATGTCCGGCGGTGCGCTGTCGATCGGGCGGTATTTCACCGAGATGCTGGACCCTTCCATGACCTGGGATGATGTCGCCAAGATGGTTCAGGAGTGGGACGGCCAATTCTGTCTGAAGGGCGTGATGTCGGTCGAAGATGCGAAGCGTGCGGCGGAGATCGGGTGTACCGGGATTGTCCTGTCAAACCACGGCGGACGGCAGCTGGATGGCTCGCGCACGGCATTCGATCAGTTGGCAGAAGTGGTGGATGCCGTGGGTGATCGGCTTGACGTGATGATGGATGGGGGCGTGCAGCGGGGCACGCATGTCCTAAAGGCATTGTCGCTTGGTGCGAGGGCGGTTGGGCTGGGGCGGTATTATCTGTTCCCGCTGGCGGCCGCTGGTCAGCCAGGGGTCGAGCGGGCGCTCAGCCTCATGCGGACCGAGATCGAGCGTGACATGAAGCTGATGGGCTGCACGTCGATCGGCGATCTCAGCCGAGTCAATCTGCGCTTCCGACATTGAGGGCGGCGGTTGCGCCCGCTTCTGCACCAAGGTTGCAACGGGCGGCGACTGCGGCAACATAGGGTGACGTCGGGGGAAGGGGCGCCAAACAGCAATGCAGTTCACGGTTGCAATTGATGGGCCTGCCGCTGCTGGTAAGGGCACAATCGCGAAGGCGTTGGCGAAGCGCTTTGGCTTCGGTCACCTGGATACGGGGCTGCTTTACCGGGTGGTGGGGAAGCGGGCCCTGACACAGGGGCGCGGCGTGATCGATGAAGGCGTGGCCGAATTGATCGCCCGCGAGCTGATCGGTGACGATCTGGAGGCAGACGGTCTGCGGACGGTCCTTGTAGCGCGCGCCGCTAGTCGTGTTGCTGCCATGCCTGGCGTCCGAGAAGCACTGGTAACTTTTCAACAGGAATTCGCGCGGCGCGATGGTGGGGCGGTCTTGGACGGCCGGGACATTGCGACGGTCATCTGCCCAGAAGCAGAGGTGAAGCTGTTCGTTACCGCATCGGACAAGATGCGGGTGCAGCGTCGATTTGAGGAACTTGTGGCACGCGGTGAGGACACGACCCCTGAACGGGTGGCCACCGACCTTGCGATGCGAGATGCCCGTGACAGCCAGCGCCAGACGGCACCTCTGCGCCAGTCAAAAGATGCGCTGTTGCTGGATACGACTAATATGGCGATTGATCAGGCAATTGACGCTGCGGCGAAGATCGTTCAGGATGCACTTTAAGGCTGATTGGCGTCGCATGTGGAACCGCGGAAACCCGCATGGTTGCCTCTAGCGGCTGCGGCGCGCTAAAATCAGAATTCACCTGCGTCAACCAATTGCCTCTTAGGTGCGTTGCACTGCCCGAGCCGGGCGCTCTTGCCGATTCTGCAAATTCCCGCTATAGGCCCGCGCGTCGCCTACTGGAGGGCAGTTTTGTGGCGGAGCCGCGCATAATAGTGGCTGCGTCCATTCGAGCATCCAGACATGACCAATTGACCACAAGACCGCCGGAGCCAACCGGCCGGCCTGATAAAACACCTAGGAGAACTGCATGCCAGCTACGGCAACCATGGAAGATTTTGAAGCCCTCTTGGAAGAGAGCTTCCAACACGATACTCCAGAAGAAGGCTCGGTCGTCAAAGGACGTGTCCTAGCCATCGAAAATGGCCAAGCGATCATCGACGTCGGATTTAAAGTTGAAGGTCGCGTTGAGCTTAAAGAATTCGCAGCCCCCGGACAAGCGCCTGAAATCACGGTCGGCGATGACGTAGAGGTCTTCCTAGAGCGCGTCGAGAATGCACGCGGCGAGGCGATGATCAGCCGCGAGAAGGCCCGCCGCGAGGAAGCCTGGGACCGGCTGGAGAAAGCCAACGACTCTGGTGACCGCGTCGAGGGTGCCATTTTTGGCCGCGTCAAAGGCGGTTTCACTGTGGATCTAGGCGGTGCCGTTGCATTCTTGCCAGGCAGTCAGATCGACGTGCGCCCCGTGCGCGACGTGGGCCCGTTAATGGGCGTGCCACAACCCTTCCAGATCCTGAAAATGGACCGTCGCCGCGGCAATATCGTGGTGTCGCGCCGGGCGATCTTGGAAGAGAGCCGTGCCGAACAGCGCGCCGAGATTGTTGCCAAGCTGCAAGAGGGCGATGTGGTCGACGGTGTCGTGAAGAACGTCACCGATTACGGTGCGTTCGTGGATCTCGGCGGCGTGGACGGCTTGCTGCACGTTACGGACATGGCATGGCGCCGGGTCAACCACCCGTCTGAGATCGTTGCGATTGGCGAGACCGTGAAGGTCCAGGTTGTAAAGGTCAACAAAGACACCCAGCGCATCAGCTTGGGCATGAAGCAGCTGTCGGAAGATCCGTGGAACTCGGTTGGCGTCAAGTTCCCGATCGGTGCTCGCTTCACCGGCCGAGTCACGAACATCACGGACTACGGTGCCTTCGTCGAGTTGGAGCCGGGCATCGAGGGCCTCGTCCATGTGTCGGAGATGTCTTGGACAAAGAAAAACGTCCATCCCGGAAAGATCGTCTCGACCAGCCAGGAAGTGGAAGTCATGGTCCTGGACGTTGACAGCCAAAAGCGCCGCGTCAGCTTGGGCTTGAAGCAGTGCCAGGGTAACCCCTGGGACAACTTCGCAGAGAACTTCCCCCAGGGCACCGAGGTCGAGGGCGAGGTCAAGAACATCACCGAGTTCGGATTATTCATCGGATTGGATGGCGACATCGACGGCATGGTCCACCTCAGCGATCTGGACTGGGATCGTTCGGGCGAAGAAGCCATTCAGGACTTCCGCAAAGGAGACTTGGTCAAGGCCGTGGTGCTTGACGTCGACGCCGAGAAAGAGCGGATTAGCCTGGGCATCAAGCAACTGGGCGGCGACAAGTTTGCCGACGCGACCCAAGGTGTGAAGCGCGGCGCTGCCGTGACCGTCGAGGTTACCAAAATCGAGGATGGCGGCATCGAAGTGGAGTACGAGGGAATGAAGGCCTTCATCCGCCGCTCTGATCTAAGTCGCGATCGCCAGGACCAGCGTCCCGACCGGTTCAATGTTGGTGACCGCGTTGATGCCCGCATAACAAACATCGATAAGTCGCAGCGTCGTCTCGGACTGTCGATCAAGGCGTTGCAGATCGCCGAGGAAAAAGAGGCTGTGGAACAGTACGGCTCTTCCGACTCCGGCGCGTCGCTAGGCGACATCCTGGGTGCCGCACTGAAGCAGCAGCAGGGTGACGACTGATCCCAGGCGCGTACTTGCCAGATGTTAAGGGGCGCCGATGGCGTCCCTTTTCGCTTTTTAGGACTTCGAAGTTCTAAGGCAATCCTTGAATGCCAAAGCGCTGCGACCTCAAGTCCGTTATCTTGACCTCCCTCAGATCCGAGTGACATAGGCAAAGAATTGGACGCGCGTCCCCCGTTAGGAGAAGCCCCGATGACCGCCACCGCCGATCAGATCATCGAACGCCGAAAGACGAGGCGCAGTCTGACTCTCTGGCGCATTTTGGCGATCGTTGCGCTAGTCATCGCCGTGATTGTCTTGCTCCCGCGTCCCGGTTTTGGGCCCGCAGGTAGTCACATTGCCCGGATCGCAGTCGATGGCGTCATTTTGGATGAACCAAAGCGCGAACGCTTAATCCTTGATTTGGCCGATGATAGCGCCGTGAAGGCAGTGATCGTGCGGGTCAATTCTCCAGGCGGGACAGTGACAGCATCCGAGTCGCTTTATCTGGCACTGCGTCGCGTAGCGGAGGTTAAGCCAGTCGTTGCAGTTATGTCGGAATACGCAGCCTCTGGTGGTTACATTACGGCGATTGCAGGCGACTACGTCGTGGCCCGTGGTAACACCCTGACAGGCTCAATCGGTGTGGTGGCTGAGGTGCCGAACGTCTCCGGCTTAATGGAGATGTTGGGCGTAGGAGTGACCCGCATCAAATCAGCCCCTCTAAAGGCCGAGCCCAATGTAACTGAACCCCCCAGTCCCGAGGCGCTGCGCGCCCAGGAGGCGCTCATCCTGGACATGTTCGACTGGTTTCAGGGTCTTGTCGCGGACCGTCGGGGCCTCGCCAATGCCAGCCTAGCCGCTGTCACAGACGGGCGCGCCTTCACTGGTCGACAAGCGTTGCAGCTGGGATTGGTCGACGCGCTCGGCGATGAGGGTACGGCTGTCGCATGGCTTGAGGAAACTCGTGAGATCGACAGCGGGCTACCGATTCTCGACCACGACTGGCGTGACCCTGATGTGCCCTGGCCACTGCAGCAATTGGGTGATGCGGCGGCTGGCCTAACTGGTGCAGAACGGTTTTTCAGCCCGGTGCCCAGGCTTTATGCGATAATTCAGTAATAAAATCAGCGCTCAAGTCCTGATCGGTCGTTGACGCAGGGACGGGCACGTGAGAGTTTTCGCAGGCGAGGGAAATGACAGCCTAAGAATATGTCGCGTCTGGCCGCGGGGGGCACCTATGATCAAATCGGAGCTGATCCAGCAGATCGCCGAGGAGAACCCGCATCTGTTTCAGAGAGATGTGGAGCGCATCGTCTCGACCGTCTTTGAGGAGATCACGGCTGCACTGTCACGTGGCGACAGGGTTGAATTGCGGGGTTTCGGCGCTTTTTCCATCAAACATCGCGATGGCCGCGTCGGACGTAACCCGCGCACCGGCGATCAGGTTGAAGTGCCGGCGAAGACAGTGCCTTTCTTTAAGACTGGGAAAGAGCTGCGCGAGCGGATGAACGGCGACTAGGCCAGACTACGCGTTACTGGCCACCTTCGGAGTGAACCAATGCGAACCCTGAAGTATTCCATGATTGCCGCGATCGGTATCGCGCTGATCCTGGTGATGAGCGCAAATTGGACCGTAGTTGACCTTCACTTGCTACCATCGGCTTTTGCGCCTGGCCTGCCGATGTTACCCGGTGTTCCGCTGACGTTGATCATCGTTACAGCATTTTTCGGTGGTCTTGTGATCGGTATGCTGATGGAGCTAATCCGCGAGAGTAAACACCGTCGCCGCCTGGATCAAAAACGGCGTGAAGTCGCTGATCTCCGCGATGAAAACACACGGTTGACCCGCCGCTTATCGCAGTTGGGTGACGACGTCACAGCCTTGGGTAGCTGAGAGGCCCAAGCCGCAGTATGGTAAGGCGCAGGTTGCGTGACCCCAGGTAACCACATTCAGATTAAGGTCTGTGGGCTCATGCGCCCCGACCAGGCGGCGGCCGCGGCAGACGCCGGTGTTGATTACATTGGCTTAGTGTTTTTTCCGCCGTCACCGCGCTCGGTGACAGGATTGCTCGCTGCTGACATCGCAGCTGCTGTCCCAAGCGACGTGCGCAAAGTTGCGCTGGCGGTCGATCCTAGCGACGCGCTAGTTGACGAAATCGCGGAGTTGGATCTCGATATTCTCCAACTGCACGGTAAAGAGTCCCCTGAACGGGTGCGTCAGCTCGGTCTGCGGACGGGACTGAAGACCATGAAGGCAATCGGTGTGCGCGAATCCGGGGATCTGGATTTGATCCAAGACTATGTTGGGGCCGCAGACCGCCTGCTGATCGATGCAAAGCCTCCGGAGGGGGCGACGCGGCCAGGTGGTAACGCATTGGCCTTTGACTGGCGCCTCGTAGCAGGCCGTGACATGCTCCTACCTTGGATGCTTGCTGGCGGATTGACGCCAGAAAATGTGAAAAAGGCGATCCAGCAAACGGGTGCTCGGCAGCTTGATGTCTCGTCAGGGGTCGAGCGTGCGCCGGGTGATAAAGACACGGCATTGATTTCTGCATTTGTGGCCGCCGCGAGAGGCCTACCATCGCGGACACCATCAGCGCTGGCCTGAATGTGATTTTCGAGAATCGGGCAGACGCGAATAGGCGACTGCTTTCAGATCGGCAGATCCAATGACGTTCGAGGAGTGTCGGACATGCCATCAGCGCTTTTGTTCCGCGAGGCCCGCCGAGCAGACGTTCCGGCTGTTGTGGCGCTGCTGTTAGATGACGCATTAGGTGCAAACCGCGAGTTAGCAGAGGCAAATCAGTATTATGAAGCCTTCGAAACGATGCGAACGGAGGCAGGAAACACACTAATTGTCGGTGAGGATAGCGGCGGACGTGTGGTTGCCACCTATCAACTGACGTTCATTACCGGCTTGTCATTGCGCGCGAGCCGTCGTGCACAGGTTGAAAGTGTGCGCGTTGCGCGAGAAATGCGCGGACACGGTTTGGGTGCTGCGATGATGGCAGACGCCGAGGCGCGAGCCAGAGCGGCTGGATGCAAGCTGTTACAGCTAACCACGCACACGACCCGGAACCGCGCGCGCGACTTCTATGACAGCCTAGGCTACCAACCAACGCATGTTGGCTACAAATACCAACTAGACTGACCGGCCGTCATCTGATCGCCACGTGACGGAATGCCTGATGACTTGTGCGCCACTGCCAGCTAGAGACCGGTCACGCGCAAGGAGATGATTATGAACGAAGCGACGCCCAATAGCTTTCGCACTGGCCCTGACGATAAGGGACGTTTTGGCCAATTTGGCGGTCGTTTCGTGTCCGAAACGCTTATGCCGCTGATCTTGGACCTTGAGGCGGAGTATCAGAAGGCGAAGACGGATCCCTCTTTCTGGGCGGAGATGGACGACCTATGGAAGCACTACGTGGGACGGCCTAGTCCACTCTACTTTGCCCCACGGCTCACCGAGGAACTGGGTGGTGCGAAGATCTACCTTAAACGGGATGAGTTGAACCATACCGGCGCGCACAAGATTAACAATGTGTTGGGCCAGATCCTACTGGCGCGGCGCATGGGCAAGACCCGCATCATCGCCGAGACTGGCGCAGGGCAGCACGGTGTTGCGACGGCCACGGTTTGCGCGCGTTTCGGGCTGGAGTGCATCGTCTTCATGGGCGCCCATGACGTCGAGCGTCAAAAGCCAAATGTCTTCCGGATGAAGCTACTTGGCGCCCAAGTGGTGCCCGTGACGGCTGGACGCGGCACGCTAAAGGACGCGATGAATGAAGCGCTGCGCGACTGGGTGACTAACGTGCAGAACACCTTCTACTGCATTGGGACAGTTGCAGGGCCGCATCCGTATCCTGCCATGGTGCGCGACTTCCAGTCGATCATTGGCAAGGAGACGAAGGCGCAATTGGCCGAAGCCGAGGGGCGCTTGCCCGACACGATCATCGCCTGCATCGGCGGTGGCTCGAATGCCATGGGCCTGTTCCACCCGTTCCTGGACGACACGGACGTTCAGATCATTGGTGTGGAAGCGGGTGGCCACGGCGTTGACGACCGCATGGAGCATTGCGCCAGTCTGACTGGAGGGCGCCCGGGCGTCTTGCACGGCAACCGGACCTACCTTTTGCAGGACCAGGCGGGGCAGATCCTAGAAGGCCACTCGATCAGTGCCGGTTTGGACTACCCGGGCATCGGGCCCGAACACTCCTGGCTTCACGATACCGGCCGGGTTCAGTATGTCAGTGTCACGGACACCGAGGCGTTGGAGGCATTCAAACTGTGCTGCCGGACTGAAGGGATCATCCCCGCACTAGAGCCCAGCCACGCCCTGGCGCACGTCGCTAAGATCGCTGGTGATCTGCCCCAAGACCACTTGCTTGTGATGAACATGTGCGGTCGTGGCGACAAGGATATCTTTACTGTTGCCGAGGCGCTTGGCGAGGACATGTAGTTTGCTTTGGATGGACGCCGAAGTGGACTGGACAAGGCCGCGGTACGAAGCGTAATAGGCGCAACCTTTGATGGGCCGCTGGCCCCCAACTCGCGGTGCGCCCGCAACGAAAGGCCTGTGGCCCAATGTCTAAATTCTACATCGGCGACCTTGTCGTTCTGAAATCCGGATCGATGCGCATGTGCGTGGAAGACGTCGCTGAAGACGACACGGTGCACACCGTTTGGTGCAATGAAGGGGTGATCGGCCGCGATACCTTCAACCCTGCTTTGCTGAACAAGTGGGAGTTCCGCGAAGACCAGGGGGGGCGCGGCGATCGTGGTGGCGGCGGGGGCAAGCCCTATGGCGGTGACCGCGACGGTGGCGGTAAGCCTTACAGTGGTGGTCGAGACCGTGACCGAAATGACCGTAGCGATCGCGATCATGACGGACCGCCGCGCAAGAGCGGCTGGGACGGCAAGCCCCGCGATAAGAAATTCTACCGCAAAGGGGACTGAGGCGGCCCGAGACCGTCCGGCCTAGGGGGAGCAGATGTCCCGTATCGACAGTAAGTTTGCGGCGCTGGGCGCCGAAGGTAAAGCCGCCTTCGTCTCCTTCGTCATGGCCGGGGACCCGGACTATGACGCGGCACTGGAGATTGTGTGCGGGCTGCCGGGTGCGGGTGTTGATATCATCGAGCTAGGTATGTCGTTCACTGACCCCATGGCCGACGGTCCGTCGATTCAGGTGGCAGGTCAACGTGCGCTGGAGGCGGGAATGACCCTTGCCCGCACGCTGCAGATGGTGCGCGACTTCCGGCAACAAGACGACACCACTCCGGTCATCCTGATGGGCTACTACAACCCAATCTACTCCCATGGCGTCGAAGCGTTCCTGACCGATGCCAAGGAAGCCGGTATTGACGGTTTGATCGTCGTTGATCTGCCGCCGGAGGAGGACGAAGAACTGTGTCTGCCTGCTGCCGAAGCTGGTCTGCACTTTATCCGATTGGCAACGCCCACGACAGACGATCGGCGTCTGCCGGCAGTGCTCAAGAACACGTCGGGCTTTGTCTATTACGTGTCGATCACCGGGATCACAGGCGCCGCATCTGCTCAGGCTGAGGCGGTTGCACCGGACGTTATCCGGATCAAAGCGGCGACCGATCTGCCGGTTTGCGTGGGCTTCGGCATCAAGACACCAGAAAATTCGGCTGCGATCGCAGGTGTCGCTGATGGTGTCGTCGTCGGCTCGGCCATCGTTGATCGCATCGGCGCTGGCCAATCACCGGCGGATGTGCTGGATTTCGTCCGCGCGCTGGCGGATGGGGCCCACAGCGTGCGCCGCTGACACGCGATCAGCGGCGGCTAACCTGCCCCGTGGATACCAGTCATGCCGCACCTGACCCTCGACGACCAAAACGCCCTCTTCTACCTGCATCATGCATCGGAAGGCGGCAAACCCACCTTTGTCTTCGTGAACGCATTGACCGGCACCACCGATCATTGGGAGGCCGTTGTGGCACCTGCGCTGCGCACCCAGGGGTTTGGGACGCTGAGCTACAACTTCCGCGGCCAGACAGACAGCCCATTTGCCTCTGGCGTCGAACTGACGCCAGACTTGATCGTCAATGACCTGGTCCATGTCTGCCAGACCTTGGGCCCAAAGCGCCCGATTCTGGTTGGGCTTTCCATCGGTGGGCTCTTCGCGGCGCAAGCCATTCGCGCGGGCGTGGATGCCGCAGGGTTGGTCTACCTGAATACCATTCGCGAGATCGGCCCGCGTATCGCCTGGGTGAATGACGGCTTGGGCCTATTCGCCGCAAAAACTGGCGTGGGCGTGATGATGGATGCGACATTCCCAATGCTGGTCAACCCTGACTTCTTGGAGAGCGTGCGGCCCAACATGCTGAAGGTTGAGATTGCCCCATTACCGCCTGAGCACGGCCACGCAAACCTGATGCGCAATTCGGCTCAGGCAGATTGGGCCTTCCCCTGGGACAGTTTGAGCATACCCACGCTAAACATCACCGGTCTTTGTGACCGCGTCTTCCTGGATCGCGATATCGTCGAAGGCTGGCTGAACCGCATGGCAGACGTCGAGCGCATGGAATGGGCTGATTGTGGGCATCTAGTGCCTCTGGAGCGTCCCGAGAAACTGGCGGATGCTCTTTCGGAGTTTGGCGGTCGCCTAAACGCCTGACCCAGCGGCATTCATTGGCTACAAGGGTCTGGGTGTGTAGACTATCCCGGTGAACGGGATCATCGCGAGATTTACCAGCACGGCTGTGGCTTTGCTGGCACTTTGCGGGCTGGCTATTGCCGAGACCGTCTCCGGCCCTGCGCGCCTCGTGGATGGTGACACACTGATCATCGACGGGCGCACCGTGCGCCTGCACGGGATTGATGCGCCCGAGACTCGACAGACTTGCTGGGACGACCGCGGCCGTGACTATCGATGCGGTGTTGCGGCACTGGACGGGTTGCGAGACCTTGTGGGAAACGCCTTGGTCACCTGCAGGGGTACCGAACGCGACCGCTATGACCGCCTGATCGCAGTTTGCCGGGCAGGCAGTACCGACCTGAATTCCCGAATGGTGGCTATGGGTCTGGCGATCGCATACCGGAGGTTCTCGAATGAATACCTCGCCGAGGAAGTCTCGGCGCGCAATGCTAGTCTGGGCCTATGGGGCGGAACCTTCGAGCCACCCGAAGTCGTCCGGGCTCAGATGTGGGAAACTGCCCAGGCAACTGCCCCGGCGGGTTGCCCTATCAAGGGCAACATCTCCGCCAATGGGCGCATCTACCACACGCCCTGGTCACAATGGTATGCTCGAACGCGGATCAACACGGCCCGGGGTGAGCGTTGGTTCTGCACTGAAGCCGAAGCATTGGCTGCCGGTTGGCGCGCGCCCTATCGTTAAGTCGCTCCTGTTGCATGGCGCGCGTGGTCCCTATATGGCAGAGCACCGTTGAACTCCGGGACCGAGAATGAACTGGATCACCGATTACGTGCCGTCGAGGATCAAATCGATCTTCACCCGGCGCGACATGCCCGAGAATCTATGGGTGACGTGCCCGGGTTGTGGCCAGATGATCTTTCATCGCGAGCTGACTGCGAACCTAAATGTCTGCCCGCATTGCGGCTATCACATGCCCATTGGACCCCGTGATCGCTTCAAGGCGCTATTCGATGCCGGTATCTATGTGGACATTGAGGTGCCTGAGGCGTTGGCCGATCCACTGCAGTTTCGCGATGAGAAACGTTATTCAGATCGTATGCGCGATGCCCGCCGCAAGACGGGCGAGACCGAGGCGATGTTGCTGGTCAAGGGTCCGATTTTTGGGCTGGAGACGGTGGTCGCTGCTCAGGACTTCTCCTTCATGGGCGGCTCTATGGGCATGGCCGTCGGAAATGCTCTGCTGAAAGCGGCTGAGATCGCTGTCGCCGGCGGCAACCCCGTGGTCTGCTTCGCAGCAGCTGGTGGGGCTCGTATGCAGGAGGGGATCCTGTCCCTTATGCAAATGCCGCGCACTACAGTTGCGGTGCAGATGCTGCGTGAGGCTGGGCTGCCCTTCATTGTTGTGCTGACCCACCCGACGACAGGTGGTGTGACCGCTTCTTACGCGATGCTGGGAGACGTGCATCTGGCAGAGCCAGGCGCATTGATCTGCTTTGCTGGCCCCCGGGTGATCGAACAGACGATCCGCGAGAAGCTGCCTGAAGGGTTCCAGCGCTCCGAGTATCTCCTGGACCACGGCATGATCGACCGCGTCGTACCGCGTGGCGAGATGCGTGAGGAACTTGCGCAAGTGCTGCGTCTGTTAATGCGCAAGCCCCCACGTGTGCATGGGGATCTGATGCCGCCCGTCCCCGAAGCCCAGGCCTTAGCTACTCCGGTTGCAGACACCGACCAGGGCGCGAATCCGTGAGGCAGGCGACTGGCAGCGATGCCATCCTGGACCGATTGCTGGCGCTGCACCCGAAGCTGATCGATCTGACATTGGATCGTGTCTGGCGGTTGCTGGCGGTGCTCGACCATCCCGAGCAGAAGTTACCACCTGTGGTCCATATCGCGGGCACGAACGGCAAGGGGTCGACGCTGGCGATGATCCGGGCGGGGTTGGAGAGTACCGGCAGCTCGGTCCATGCTTACACATCGCCGCATCTTGTCCGATTTCACGAGCGGATCCGTCTGGCGGGCACCCTGATCGCAGAACCGGATCTTGCGGCGTTGTTGGCCGAGTGCAAGCGAGCCAACGGCGAAGCGCCTATCACCTTCTTCGAGATTACGACGGTCGCGGCGCTGCTGGCGTTCTCGCGGATGCCAGCGGATCACCTGTTGCTGGAGGTTGGGCTGGGCGGCCGTTTGGACGCGACGAATGTGATTGCGCAGCCGGCCCTTACAGTGATCACGCCAGTTGACCTAGATCATCAGCAATATCTTGGTGAGACGCTGGCTGAGATTGCGGGCGAGAAGGCTGGTATTCTGAAGCCCGGCGTCCCTTGCGTGGTTGCCCGTCAGAGTGACCAAGCACGAGAAGTCATTGAGGCCCGCGCCGCGGAAGTGGGCGCGCCTCTATTGATCAACGGCCAGGATTGGGTCGTGCGAATGGAGCATGGCCGCCTTGTCTATCAGGATGAGCGTGGGCTGCTGGATCTGGACCTGCCGCGCCTTCCAGGACCGCATCAGATCGAGAATGCGGGCGCGGCCATCGCCGCCTTGCGCGTCCTCAGCGCGTCCGATTCGGCCTGCCAGGCTGCCTTGACGAATGTCAACTGGCCGGCCCGACTTCAGCGGCTGACCGCGGGCGCTCTGTTGGAGGCACTGCCCGAAGGAGCCGAACTCTGGATCGATGGCGGCCACAACCCGGCCGCGGGCGAGGCCTTGGCCGCCCAATTGGACGAATGGCACGCCTCGGGCGGTCATCCCGTGCACCTGATTGTGGGCATGTTGGATACCAAGGCGGCATCGGATTACCTGCGCCCGCTTGCGCCCAGGGTGCGATCAATCCAGACCGTCACGATCCCTGATGCGCCCGCGTCGATCCTCGCCGCAGATCTGGCCCGCATGGCTGGCGACGCCGGCGCCCCCGCAGACCAAGCTGAAAGCGTTTCAGACGCAATTCATGATCTGGCAGCAGAGACCGCCCCGATGCGCATTATGATTTGCGGATCATTGTACCTTGCTGGGCATGTCTTGGGGCTGAACGGCCACGGCATGCCCAACTAGGTGAGAAAGGGTCCAGTGTCGTTGCCCGGACCCTCCTAAACCTCAGAGCGCGCCGGAGATCCAGCTCTCGATTGCGCGCTTCGGCGCGGCGCCAACCTTCTTGTCCACGACCTCACCGCCTTTGAACAGCAGCAGCGTAGGGATGCCACGCACGCCGTACTTTGCTGGCGCATTCGGGCTATCGTCGATATTGATCTTGGCGATCGTGACCTGCCCATTCATCTCGGCAGCGATCTCTTCCAGCGCCGGGCCGATCTGTTTGCAGGGGCCACACCACTCGGCCCAGAAGTCCACCACGACGGGTCCGTCGGCGCTGAGGACGTCGGTATCAAAGCTGTCGTCGGTCACGGCAATGGTCGCCATGGTTCGTTCCTCCGTTAGGCGTCGGGTATCTGACGCTCTGGTATTGGGCCGCCGAAAATAGGCCTGCGCGTTCTGGGAATCAAGCTCGCCCGGTACGCGCGAATTTAGCCTCACGGAACTTTTGATCGGCTGTATGAGCGTCAACAGCCATTATCTCGGCGCTTGCGGTCCAAAGTATCGCCAATTGCAAATGCTGATCCGGCCAACTTGGGCGGACGGCTGAGGCATAGGCCCCTAGCTGAGCAAGATATGCATGAGGCACGTCATCAGGCTTGGCGGGAGGCGCGCCATCGGTCTTGATGTCAACCAGCAAGATCTGAGCGTCGCCCGGGATCAGGCGGTCAATCCGGCCAATCATTCGACGCCCGCCATCTGGGGCGTCTATTGCCACGGTCACTTCTGCTAGGGATTCTGGTCCAAAGACTTGGCTTGCAAACGGCAGACCGAGTGTACGTAGTGCTTCGGCCAGCGCGTCTTTGCGCAATCCTGCTGATAGACTGGGGAAGGCATGTGCTAACAACTCCTCTCCGGCGGCGGGTCTCTCGGGTGTAGGCATGGCTGGCAAATGCTCCAGTGCCAGATGGATCGCTGATCCACGTAGCCGAGCCGTTGCCGGGTCCAGGCCCGAACCTGCGGTGTGTTTGTCCAAACCTTTGCCCAGGCCTGATGGCGCGCCTCTTTCCACCCGTGGCTCGATCGCGGCGGGCTTCAGCCATTTGGACAATGTTTCCGGTTCGGCGCTTACTTCGTCTCGCGTCGGGACTTCGGCGGGCCGAGTGCCAATCTCGAACCGACGCATGACGCCGGCCCCTGTTGGGCTCGATAGCTCCTTGACCAAACCTTCGTCCGCTGCCAACCGCTCCATTCCGGCAGTCAACAGGGGATACCAGCTATCTGCTGATTCCCGATCTAGCCGCGCGCCAGCGAGGATCAGCCAGTCTTCGGCCCTGGTCAGCGCGACATACAATAGACGCGCGCGCTCAGCTTGAGCACGATCCTCCTGATCTGCACGCGCCTGAGCGGTGATGGGGTCGTCTTGGGTTTTGCTGCCCGCCCAAACGATCAGATCTGGTGTGTTGCCCGAACCCTCAAGCTTCAAAAGGTTTGCACCGCCACGTGCCCGTCCGCCGCCCGATACTGTGTCAGGCAAGATCACGATCGGCGCTTCCAACCCCTTTGCGCCGTGGACGGTCATCACGCGCACCGCATCTTGTCCCCGGTCCATCTCGCGTTTGACCTGGATGTCGCCGGCTTCAAGCCATGTCAGGAAGCCCGCCAACGAGGGGACTTCGTGCGTCTCGAATACCAGGGCCTGCACAAGGAGTTCGTCGATCGCCTCCTCGGCCTCGGGCCCCAACCTGGCCAGCAGCTTCCGCCGACCGTCATGGGTACCCAACACGCGCTCCAGGAACTCATAGGGACGCTCATAATCCGCGGCGTTGACGATCTCGGACAGGAAAGCCTTTGTGTTCGTGTGATCCGAGGCGTCCACCGACTGCCAGAGTGTCCCCGCACGACGGTGGGCCAAATTGAACAGCTCCTCCTCGGTCAAACCGCAGAGGGGGGAACGCAGTAGCGCCGCCAACGACAAATCATCGGATGGCAGCGTCACGATCCGCATCACTGCCATCAGGTCCTGTACCGCCAGTTCTGCTGTCAGCGCCAGCCGGTCCGCCCCCGCGACCGGAATACCCCGTGCCTTCAGGCCGCGGATCAGCCAAGGCGCCAGCGGCCGCCGACCGGCCAACAAGACCATGATGTCTTGCGGGCGTACCTTCTGCCCCGCCGCGCCATCACGCCCCGGCAGATGCTCATGCAGCAGGATATGGCCAATCTGTTCGGCAACTTTGTCAGCCAGCAGGCGCTTGGGGTGCGCGGGCGGGGGCTTATCGACCGGTTCCCACCACTCTGCCTCGTCGGCACCTGCTGGTTTATCGACCAGCGGCCACAAATCCACCCGTCCCCAGGCCTCCGATCGGTGGGCCAGGTGGCGGACGGGCTCACCGGTGGCGGTCAGGCCGCGCCCGACGTCACCTTGAAAGACGGCGTCCACGAAGTTCAGAATGGCTGGGGCCGAGCGATAGGATGTCTCCAGTCGCGGTTGTCCCAGGGGCGGCCCAATCTGAGCCAGGCGATCATCGAACCAGTCGCGCATTCTGCCAAAAGCCCGCGGCTCTGCCCCCTGGAACGAATAAATCGATTGCTTCTCGTCGCCCACGACGAAGATCGAGCGGCCGGCTGGGCGCGCCCCCTCGCCCGACAGGAATTCGTCTGCGATGGCCTGAATGATCGCCCATTGCTCCGGGCTGGTATCCTGCGCCTCATCGACCAGGATGTGATCAATCCCCTGATCCAGTTTGTAGAGCACCCATGCCCGCATATCGCGGTCTGTCAGAAGGTGCCGGGCGCGTGTGACCAGGTCTTGGAAGTCCAGCAACCCGCGGCTGTCCTTCGCTTGGTCCAGCCCGCCCAATAGCCCGTCTGCGAAGTC
>JBCCML010000003.1:0-152977 GCA_039026375.1 Pseudomonadota bacterium | reverse complement strand
GCGATACTTGCCGCGATCACCTGTCCCTGCTTGCGCATCGAGTCGACATAGACCTCCAATAGGTGGTTCCGTTTGTCCGACAGGTAGGTCATGCCGCCGACCAGCACGATCAGACCCAACAGGTTAAAGAAAATGATCAGCCGCTGTAGCGAGGAAAACGGTGCCGACTGTATCAGGCCCTTAATAACCCGCTGGCGCGATGACGCTGGACGCGGCCTGTCATCCAGACCAACCGGTCCTTCATGCGGATCGCTATTGCCCGCGCGTGTCAGCACTTTTGCTCCATTGGCCTACGGCGAAAATGCGTCGTCAATTAGCCTGGCACCTAAAGCCAGACATCCTGAAGTATCAGAACAATTTGTGGCAAGTTTCAGGCTTTGCCAATCAAGTAGGGCGTCAGACTTCCCGGTATCGATATCCGACACCGTAAAGTGTCTCGATTGAATTGAAGTCGTCGGCAACATCCCGGAACTTTTTCCTGATGCGTTTGATGTGGCTGTCGATCGTGCGGTCATCCACATAGACCTGGTCGTCGTAGGCCGCATCCATCAGCTGGTCGCGGCTTTTCACAAAGCCTGGCCGCTGCGCCAAGGCATGCAGAATCAGAAATTCAGTGACCGTCAGGGTAACGTTGTCCCCTTCCCACAGCGTCAAATGCCGCATCGGGTCCATTTCCAATTTGCCCCGTCGGATCACCCGGTCGGCTTCGTTCCGGTCCAGCCCCGGGTCCTCGGCGGCCTCGCGGCGCCGAAGGACAGCACGGATCCGCTCGACCAGCAGGCGTTGGGAAAACGGTTTTCGAACGTAATCGTCCGCCCCCATTCGAAGGCCGATAACCTCGTCAATTTCTTCGTCTTTGGACGTTAGAAAGATTACCGGCATCTCGGATTTCAGCCGAAGCCGGCGCAACAGTTCCATGCCGTCCATGCGCGGCATCTTGATATCCAGGATGGCGAGGTCGGGCTCATCCTGGCTTAGCGCCGTCAATGCCGTTGCACCGTCTGTGTATGTGCGGACTTCGTAACCTTCAGCTTCCAACACCATCGACACGGATGTCAGGATGTTCCTGTCGTCATCTACCAGAGCGATCGTCGCCATATGCAGCCCTCGAAACGATTCTTTTTGTCATCCACCTCGCCCCATACTTGCGTATCCTAACGGCACAATCGCTGTCTGCATACGATCCAGTCCGTCCCATTGCGAACTGATCAGGGCAGTAAGGGGTCGAATTCTCCCGATTGCGTGTGGACGCGCCTGGGGTGACCGATTATGACCCCGGCACCTTCCGGCAAGACAGAAGCTGCAGGTCTGGCGGCTTTGACAGCCCGGAACGTGCGTGAAGGGGCCAGTTGGGTGACTGGACCCGGGGAAAACGGCGCCTAGCTGAAGGGCAGCCGAAGAACGGGAGTAAGCGCTCATGGATACTGGCGTCTTCAATCCAAAGTTTCGCATCGAGGACGCCGGCCTGCACGGGCTGGATCAGGTTCACTATAACCTTCAGGAGGCCGCCCTGGTCGAAGCCGCTGTGGTCCGCGGCGAGGGCACGCTGGGTCGTGGTGGTGCATTCCTCTGTGAAACGGGAAAGCACACGGGCCGGTCGCCGCAGGATAAATTCGTAGTGCGCGAGCCTTCCGTGGTGGACCATGTCTGGTGGGACAACAACAAGGCGATGGACCCCGCGCATTTCGAGGTCCTGAAGGCCGACATGTTCGCTCACCTCCAGGGCCGCGAAGTTTTTGTCCAGGATCTCTACTGCGGCGCCGATCCCAGCCACCGCCTGAACGTGCGCATGGTCAACGAAATGGCCTGGCACTCGCTGTTCATTCGCCACATGCTCCGCCGTCCCGAGGTCGCCGAACTGGCAAATTTCACGTCCGAGTTCATGGTCGTGAACGTTCCCAGCTTCAAGGCAGACCCAGAACGCCATGGCTGCCGGTCGGAAACTGTCATCGCGGTCAGCTTTGAACAGGGCCTGATCCTGGTGGGAGACAGCTCCTACGCTGGCGAGAACAAGAAGGGCATCTTCTCGGTCATGAACTACATCCTGCCGGGCAAGGGCGTGATGCCGATGCACTGCTCGGCCAACCACCTGCCGGGCCAACCAGAAGCGTCTGCCGTCTTTTTCGGATTGTCGGGTACCGGGAAGACGACGTTGTCTGCCGACCCGGCGCGCACGCTGCTTGGCGATGACGAACATGGCTGGGATGACAAAGGCATCTTCAACTTCGAGGGCGGTTGCTACGCCAAGACGATCTCGCTGAGCCCTGAGGCCGAGCCCGAGATCTTCGCCACGACCTCGATGTTCGGCACCGTGGTCGAGAACATGATCTACGACCCGCACACGAAGGAGTTGGATTTCGAAGACAGCTCACTGACGCCGAACATGCGTTGTGCCTACCCGCTGGATTACATTCCGAATGCGTCGGCCACGGGGCTGGCGGGCACGCCAAAGAACATCGTCATGCTGACCTGCGATGCCTTCGGTGTCATGCCACCCATTGCGCGGTTGACGCCGGCGCAGGCCGAATATCACTTCCTGTCCGGCTTCACTGCCAAGGTTGCCGGGACCGAAAAGGGTGTGGCCGGTGCGCAGTCGACGTTCTCTACCTGTTTTGGGGCGCCCTTCATGACGCGGCGGCCGGAAGTCTACGGCGCCCTGCTGCGCGAGAAGATCGCCTCGACCGGCGCCACCTGCTGGCTGGTGAACACCGGCTGGACCGGTGGCGGCTATGGCGAAGGCTCGCGTATGCCGATCCGGGCGACTCGTGCCCTATTGGCGGCGGCTCTAAACGGCACGCTGGCCAAGGGTGACTTCCGGGTGGACGAGAATTTCGGCTTCCATGTGCCGGTGGCCTGCCCAGGCGTGTCGGACGTGCTGCTGAACCCGCGCCGTACCTGGGAAGACGCTGCTGCCTATGACAAGCAGGCCGCTGAACTGATCCAGATGTTCATCGACAACTTCGCTCAGTACGAACCGCATGTCGGTGACGAGGTTAAGGCCGCAGCGCCGAAAGCCGCCTGAGTCTCACCATGCCTCCTGTTAATTAGGGCCCGCGCGAACACGCGGGTCTTTTTCGTTTATAATCGGCTTTTTGACCCTTCCGCTGCGCAATTTTTTGCGCTGCAATATTGTTATAATGTTGCATCACAAAAAGTTTACCATACTGTCATCGGTGTCGGTCACCCCACCGAATCGACCAGGCAGCACAGGAAATTCTAAAGGCGCCAGATATGGCGGCGGTAACGGAGGATTTTGCCCCAAGGCAAGTCAGTACGTAGCGTCGGACCCGTGCTGATGCCGTCCGATCAACGACAAACACCACTTGAAGCGACGCGTGGTATGGCGCGCTCAAAAGGCAAAGGCCGCGCCTCGCGCGCCCCAAGATCCGGAGAGGCGGACGTCCCCATTTCCGCCGATTTACCCCAACCTCCGGATCCCCGAGCCCGGCAGTCCCCTACGCTGCCGGGCTCAACCTTTTCCGACTGCTGAGCCGCCACTGCCCGTTGCACTCCAGCTTGGGATCGATAGTGTCGCGCGCGGCGAAGCGGGGGACACATGACGTCATTTGCAGTTGCTTGTGGGCACGAGGTTACAGCTGAGGCAGCGGCAGATATTCTTCGCGACGGCGGGACTGCGGTTGACGCTGCGATCGCGGCAGCGTTTGCCGCCATGGTCGCTGAACCGGTTTTAGCAGGCCTGTTAGGCGGCGGCTTCCTGATGGTGCGGCCCGGATCGGGTAAGGCGGAGTTGTTGGACTTCTTTGTCCAAACACCTGCACGACACGTGCCGCCGGAAGACCTGAATTTTCGATCCGTTCTCGCTGATTTCGGCACAACCACTCAGGAATTTCACGTGGGCGCCGGGACCATCGCGGTGCCTGGCGTGGCTCCAGGCCTGGTCGAGGCGCATGCCCGTTTTGGGCGGATTCCCATGAAGGCATTGGTCCAACCGGCCTGCGCAGTGGCGCGACAGGGCGTGCAGATTAATGAGTTTCAGGCGCGGTTGTTCCGCATTGTCGAAACGATCTACACGTCCACCCCCAGCGCCGTCGCCCAGTTCTGCGAGGAAGATGCCTTGTTGGGCTTGGGCGCGCCCTACCGCAATCCCGATTTCGCGGATGTGCTGGAGGAGTACGGCGCCGGGGGTCCGCGCTTTGTCACCGAGGGTGAGGTCGCTCAGGCGCTGTTATCTGTGACGCACAATGGCGGGCATATCGATGCCCAGGATCTGCGCGCCTACCGGCCGACTTGGCGCCAGGCATTGCGCGTGACCCGGTCGGGCGTTGATGTGGCGCTGAACCCGCCGCCAGCGCTCGGCGGCGCGCTGATCGGTTTCGGCTTGGGGCTGCTGCCCCACCAGCCTGACCCTTCGACCCTGACGGCGGGGCTGGAGGCGACGACCCGGGCCCGGATCGACAGTGCCCTGGACCAAGCACCTGATGCCGGGGCCGCCCGGTTATTGGCCGGTGATTTGCTGCAACGTTACCGTACCCAGCTTAAGGGCCGGGCTGCCGCCACCCGCGGGACCACCCAAATCTCGATCGTCGATGGCGATGGGATGGGCGCGGCCATGACCCTGTCGAACGGCGAAGGCGCGGGCATGATCGTGCCGGGAACGGGGATCATGCCGAACAATATGATGGGTGAGTCTGATCTGTTGCCCGCTGGCTTCGAGGTTTGGCAGCCAGACACGCGCCTTGCCTCTATGATGGCGCCGTTGGTGGCGAACTGGCCGGATGGGCGTTTTGCCATGCTGGGATCGGGCGGCTCTAACCGGATCCGCTCGGCGTTGCTACAGGTGCTGATAAACCTAATCGATTGCGAGATGCCGATGTCCGACGCGATCGAGGCCCCGCGCATCCATGTTGAAGCTGGCGATCCAGTGAAGGTCGACTTTGAAGACCTAGGCGGCGATGCGCTGCGGGCCGCCATTTTAGATGAGTGGCCCGAGGCAACGCCCTGGTCCGAGCAATCCATGTTTTTCGGCGGCGCGCACGGTGTGCACTTTGACCCTGGCCGCGGCTTTCAGGCGGCCGGTGATCCCCGCCGCTCTGGCGTTAGCCTGATCGCTTAATTTGCCCGGCGGATTTTTGCCCGCACGGCACTCACGACCTCGGCCGCGACCGCGTCAAACGCCCGTGCACCGCCCAGATTGGCCGCCATCAACATCGCGCCCTGCAGCGCAGCGGCTGCGTGCAACGCCTGAGAGCGTGGCTCATCGATGCCAGCTTCACTAAACGCGCTTTCAAGCCAGTCGACATTGCGCTGCAAGAAGACGGTGACAGCGATCTGCACGGGCTCGGGCAAGCCGTTTACCTCGCTGCCCATGATCCCGCACAGACATGGCAGGTTCTTTTCGGTCAGGGCGGCGCGGTAAGCTGCAATGAAGGCCAGGATCTTTGCCTCACCCGCATCGACCCTTGCATCGAGATCGTCAAAGAAGCGCTCGGCATAGCGCTCGACCACGGCAACGCCCAGATCCGCCTTTTTGGGGAAGTGGTAGTGCACGCTGGCGCTTTTGATACCCAGATCAGTGGCCAGATCGCGGAAGCTGACAGCGTGAAAGCCGCCAAGCCGCAGGCGTTCCTCAGCCGCGTCTAACAGTGTTTGGGTCGTCGTGGACAACATCACCTCCTGTGTCTGCCTATCAATAGATAGGGTTGATGTTGTGATTTTTCATCACTATCTCGTATCTACCTAGTGATAGGTTAACAGATGCCTACCGCGAGGTTGGCGCCGTATGCAAATGGAGATGACGATGGAATTGAACGCGGACTTTGCGAAAAGGGTCAGTGTCCATGCGGCGCAGATCGATTGGATAGCCTCGCCGATGCCCGGGGTGGATCGGCGCATGTTGGACCGGATCGGAGACGAGGTTGCGCGGGCAACGTCCATTGTTCGCTATGCGCCCGGGTCGTCGTTCTCGGCTCACACCCATACAGGTGGAGAGGAGTTCCTGGTGCTGGAGGGCGTCTTCACCGATGAACATGGCGACTATCCAGTGGGGACATACGTGCGTAATCCGATGGGTACGTCGCACACCCCATCCTCGGTCCCTGGCACGACGATCTTTGTCAAGCTTTGGCAATTCGATGAAAGTGACCAGCATCAGTTCTCGGTAGATACGGAGCACGCCGAGTACGCCGAAGTCTCCCCCGGTGTATCGGCGTTGTTGCTCCACGAAGATCCGCGCGAGAAGGTCACGATGGAGCGTTGGGCCGCCGGCGCGGCGGTCACGCTGGATGCGCCCGACGGTCTGGAAGCTCTGGTGATCAAGGGTAGCTTTGCCGACGCCGGTGAAGCATTCGCGCCACAGTCATGGCTGCGCCTGCCCCGTCGGGGGGCGGCCACGGTGAACGCGGGACCAGAGGGTGCTCAGGTTTGGATCAAACGCGGCCATCTAGCGGTGCCGCCAACGACACCGCGCTGATCTGCCGCGCAAGTTCATTTATGCCAAACGGGCGTGCAAGAAACTTTCTTGCGCGCCTGCTTGACGTCAGCGGTGGCACGCGATAGCTGTCCTCTCGAATTTTGCGCTGCACCATCCGAACGAGAGAACGCCATGAATGCCGAGCCCGCCATCTCGCCAGATATCATCGACGCCACTCAGCTTTTGGCTAAAACGCGGGAAGCCGTTGGTGCCGCACGGGCCTTAGGCGATCGAGCGCGGGAAGTGCTGGCCGAGCGGGTGACCGTCGATGGCCGGGTGTCCGGGGCGAAGATTGACGAGTCGCAGTATGGCGCGCACGCCTATGCGTGGTTGGCGACCTATGTGGCGGCTTTGGAGCAGCTGCAGGGCTGGGCGGAGCGTTTGGCGACTGAAGGCGCGTTTGGTGAAACTGAACAGCTGATCCTGCAGATCGGTTTCGGCGAGTACCTGTGGCAGATCTATGGCGGCATCCCGATGAGCCAGGGCGAGATTGCGCGGCCCCAGGATATCGGCCTGACCCAGAACGATCAGCGCATGCTGATGACGGATGCCGTGCAGTGGCTGACCCAGCACGGCAACTCGGACGCAGCGCGGGTGCGCCTGGCCCAGTTGATGACCGAGCAGGAGGGCGTCGCCTCGTTCGGGGCCACCGGCCTGGACGAAGAGTTCGAAATGGTGCGCGAGCAATTCCGCCGTTTTTCGGACGACCGGGTCCTGCCGGATGCGCACGAATGGCACCTGAAGGACGAGCTGATCCCGATGGAGATCATCGAGGAGATGTGCGAGCTGGGCGTCTTCGGCCTGACCATCCCCGAGGAATTCGGCGGGTTCGGCATGGGCAAGACAGCCATGTGCGTCGTGTCGGAGGAGCTGTCGCGCGGCTACATCGGTGTGGGCTCGCTGGGGACGCGGTCGGAGATTGCCGCCGAGCTGATTCTGTGCGGCGGAACCGACGAACAGAAGGCCCATTATCTGCCAAAGCTTGCCTCGGGTGAGATCCTGCCGACGGCGGTGTTCACTGAACCGAACACAGGCTCTGACCTGGGCGCGCTAAAGACCCGCGCCACCAAGGACGGCGACGAGTGGGTGCTGACCGGCAACAAGACCTGGATCACCCATGGTGGGCGCACGGACCTGATGACGGTTCTGGCGCGGACCGATCCGGCGACCGACGATTATCGCGGTCTGAGCATGTTCCTGGCGCCCAAGACCCGTGGGACCGACGAGGAGCCCTTCCCCGACCCGACGATCGCTGGTGGCGAGATCGAGGTGCTGGGCTACCGCGGCATGAAGGAATATACGCTGGCGTTAGATGGCCACCGCGTGCCTGAAGGCGCGCTGCTGGGCGGTGAAGAAGGCAAAGGCTTCAAACAGCTGATGCAGACCTTCGAATCCGCCCGGATCCAGACCGCCGCGCGCGCCATTGGCGTGGCCCAGTCTGCCATGGAAATCAGCCTGAGGTACGCCCAAGATCGGATTGCCTTTGGCAAACCGCTGACGGCCTTCCCGCGGGTGGCCTCAAAGCTGGCGATGATGGCCGTCGAGATCATGATCGCCCGTCAGCTCACCTATTTCTCCGCCCGCGAGAAGGACCAGGAGCGGCGCTGCGACCTGGAGGCCGGGATGGCCAAGCTGCTGGGTGCGCGCATCGCCTGGGCAGCGGCCGACAACGGCCTGCAAATCCACGGCGGGAACGGCTTCGCGCTGGAGTATCCCATTTCCCGCGTGCTCTGCGATGCCCGTATCTTGAACATCTTCGAGGGTGCGGCGGAAATCCAGGCCCAGGTGATTGCCCGCCGTCTGTTGGCCGAGCATTAAGCCTAGGCTGGGCGGGCACCCACTCTACGCATTCGCACGCACGGACGAATCGCGTACCCTTCCGTTGACCAGAACGGGAGGATCAGATGTTTGATGAGACGCTTTCGCAGATCGCTGGTGCGTTGGTGGAGCATTGCCGCAACGGCACCGAAGATGAGGGCCTGGCGACCTTGTATTCGGCGGATGTTGTCTCGGTCGAGGCAATGACCATGCCGGGAGGCATGGACCGGACCAGCGCCGGTATGGACGCCCTGAAGGCCAAACATGCCTGGTGGGAGGAGAATGCCGAGGTGCACTCTTCCTCGGTCGAGGGGCCTTTCCTGTTCGAACCCGATCGTTTTGCGGTGATCTTCGAGATGGACGTCACCATGGAGCAGATGGGCGGGCGCTTCGAGGCGAAGGAGGTGGGGATCTTCACTGTGGCTGACGGAAAGATCGTCCGCGAGGAGTTCTACTACACGCCGCCGCCAGGCTAACCCTGGAACGACTGGGCGTCTAACACCTGGCGCACGTCGGCGAAGACGGCGTGGAACATCGCCTCGGTCAGGCGGCCGGTATTCGTGTTGTAACGCGAGCAGTGGTAACTGGATATGATCGAGTAGGGACCCACCTGCGTTTGCGCCTGATGCCTGAACTTGTGCGCCGCAACCCGGCCGCCCAGAGCGCGCACCGTCTGTTGATGCGCAATTAAGCCCAGCGTGACGATCGCGGTCAGCTTGGGCAGGGATGTAATGCGGTGTTGCAGGAACTGACGGCAGGCGTTGATCTCGGCCCCCACCGGTTTGTTCTGCGGCGGCACACAGCGCACCGCATTGGTCACCATGCAGTCTACTAGCCGCAAACCATCACCCGCATGGCCGCCATAACTGCCCTGCGCAAAGCCGAACTTCTGCAGTGTCGCGTAGAGCAAGTCACCCGCATAATCGCCGGTGAATGGGCGGCCGGTGCGGTTCGCGCCGCGAACCCCTGGCGCAAGACCCACGATCAGCAGGCGTGTGTCTTCGTTCCCGAAGGACGGGACGGGGTCATTGAACCACTCTGGCTCGTCCGATCGAAGCTGTTCGCGATAGGCCACAAGCCTGGGGCACAAGGGACAGTTCGACGGTGCCTCGGCTGAGGGGTGGGGCGGTATTGGGGGGCGCGCAGTTAGTCTGCGTCCTCTTCTTCGAACTCGGGCACGTTATCGGGCATCGGGCGCGGCGGCCGACCAATGACGTCCTTCAGTTCCTCGAGCTCGATGAAGTTATCAGCCTGCCGACGCAGGTCATCCGCGATCATCGGCGGCTGTGAGCGGATGGTCGAGACGACCGAGACCCGCACACCCTTACGTTGCAGGCCAGCGACCAGGCTTTTGAAATCACCATCGCCCGAGAACAGCACGATATGGTCCACGTGATCGGCCATCATCATGGCATCAACCGCCAGTTCGATGTCCATATTGCCTTTGATCTTGCGGCGCCCGGTGGAGTCCGTGAACTCTTTGGCGGGCTTGGTGACCAGGCTGAAACCGTTATAGTCCAGCCAATCCACAAGTGGTCGGATCGGCGAGTACTCTTCGTTTTCGATCAGTGCGGTGTAGTAGAATGCCCGGACCATTTTTCCGCGGCGCATAAACTCGGATCGCAACAGCTTGTAATCTATATCAAAGCCTAAAGCTTTTGTTGCTGCGTATAGGTTCGACCCATCTATAAAAAGCGCCAACCGCTCGTCGCGATAAAACATCCAGATTTCCTCACTGCTCTCCGGGTGCACATTATGCCACGAAACGGCACCGACCGCCGAACTTTCTGTTCATACTTAGTTTGGGACCGAATAAGGCTTCACCGGCGCGATGTCCAATAAAACCGTGATTAAGAAATGACCACTGCCATCGTGGCGCTTGGCGCAAATCAGCGCCTTCGGGATCGGGCGCCCGTCGAAACGTTGGACCTGGCGTTGGCGCGATTGGATGCGTTTGCTGGGGTCCGAGTATCCATGCGATCCAGATGGTATCGCACGCCCGCATTCCCAGCGGGCAGCGGCCCAGATTTCGTCAATGGTGCGGCGACTTTGGAAACCGATCTTCCGGCGACCGAGGTGCTGGCCGCCATGCATGCGATCGAGGCTGAACTGGGCCGTCGGAGGCGGGAGCGCTGGGCACCGCGCACCTGCGATCTTGATCTGTTAGGGTTGGATGAAACCGTGTTGCCGGACGCTGAGACAGCCCTGCGCTGGATGTCCATGAGCGATGCCGAGGCAAAAGCGGACGCCGCGGATCGTCTGATCCTGCCGCATCCCAGGATGCAGAGCCGCGCGTTTGTCCTGGTGCCCGTCTGTGATGTGGCGCCTCATTGGCGGCACCCTCTGCTGGGCAAAACTGTCCGCGAAATGTGCGATGCGCTACCGCCCGCAGCCTTGACCGAAGTCAGCCCGATTTAGCGCCGGTCAGCCGGCCTTGTCGGGTTCTTCTTCCAGCGAGTGGCGTTGCAATAGCGGCCATTGGCTCGCCATGAAGGCTAGGGTCAGCGGCAGGTTGGCGAATGTCTTGAAGCCGACCCAAAAATCGGTCGTCTGCGTGCGCCAAATGACCTCGTTCAAAACGGCCAGGAAGATGAAAAACCCGGCCCAACGGCGGGTGAAAATCATCCAGCCTTCGTCGGTCAGGGGCAACGCGTCGCCCAACAGATACTTGAGGTAGCTACGCCCCTGCAGCAGGCCAAAGCCCAGGATACCCGCGAAAATGCAGTTCACGATCGTGGGCTTCATTTTGATGAAGGTCTCGTCCTGCAGCCACAGTGTCAGGCCGCCGAAGACCGCCACCACGACGGCGGTGACCACGGCCATGCGGGGGAGGCTACGGGTCAGCGCCCAGGACGCCGTCAGCGAGATCGCGATAGCAACCATGAAGAAAGCCGTGGCGACCAGGATCGGTCCGTTCTGGTCCTGCAGTGCCGCGGGTCCGGTGATCGCCGCCAGCGGGTCGAACACCGCGGGATTGGCCAGGATCTCGTCGCCATAGCGGAAGCTGAGGAAGAAGACGGCCAGCGGCCCAATCTCCAACAGCAGTTTCACAAACGGGTTCACGGGACGCTCAGCCATGTCTGTCACATAGGGGCAAAGGCCGCGCGCGTCACGAAGGATCTTTTGCCGCAATGCTGGGGCGTGGACCGGCGGCGCGGTGGCAGATCAACCCGAAAAGCCCTGCGCCCAGGAAGGCCGCGATCAGTTCGGTGACGCCGCCCGAATAGGCGGCCCCGACCCACCAGCCAAAGGGCAGCGCGATCAGGGTCGATACGGCGCCAACCAGCGCGGCCCCCAGGCCCGCGATGTGGCCCAGCGGCTCCATCGCCAGCGCATTCAGGTTGCCGAACAACAGGCCAAAGCAGAAGAACGCAGGGATCTGCCAGGCGACGAAGGCCCAGAAAGGCGGGGTGCCGCCGATCAGGTCGGCGGCCAGCAGCGCGCCGGAGATCACGCTTGTCCCGATCAGCGCCACGCCCGTCAGGTAGCGCATGCCCAGACGCATCACCAGCTGCGCATTGACGACCGAGGCCGCGCCGATGGCCAGTGCCGCCAGACCGAACCACGCGGCAAACCACTGCCCGGTGTCATAGGTCTGCTGAAAGATCTGCTGGGCTGCGGACAGATAGCCCAGGAACGCCCCGAACACCCCGCCCATTACCAGGGTGTAGGCGGTCGAGGTGCGGGTCCGCGCAATCTCGGCCACGCCGCTCGCGATCACCGATGCCCGGAAAGGGCGGCGCGCTTCCGGTGCCAAGGTCTCGGGTTGGCGCAGGGCGAACCAGATGGCCGCAACTGCTGCCAGCACCAGCAGCGCGGTGAAGCAGGCCCGCCAGCCGCCCAGCGCGATCACGCCCTCGCCGAGTGCCGGGGCGATGGCGGGCACCAGGATGAAGACTGCCATGATGAAGGACATGATGCGCGCCATTTCTCGACCGGCGTAAACATCTC
Source organism: Pseudomonadota bacterium (assembly GCA_039026375.1). Classification (GTDB taxonomy): domain Bacteria; phylum Pseudomonadota; class Alphaproteobacteria; order Rhodobacterales; family Rhodobacteraceae; genus Thermohalobaculum. Next base: position 140,778 of record JBCCML010000003.1, on the reverse strand, counting down.
GTACCAAGGCGGTGGAGACGACCCGCGGCCCCGCGGCGCCCAGTCCCTGCAGGACCCTGCCAACCAGCATCGTGGTGAAATCGTGCGCGATTGCCGACAACACGCAGCCGATCCCGAAAACGACGTAGCCCGCATAGATCACCGGCTTTCGCCCGAAACTGTCGGACAAGGGGCCGACCAGCAGTTGGCCCACCGCAAAGCCCAGGAACAGCGAGCTTACGACCAGTTGGGCGTCGTTCGGATCGGCCACCCCAAGATCCTGGCCGATAATGTCCAACGCCGGCAGCATGATGTCCGTGGACAGCGCCGTGATCGAGATCATCAGCGCCAGCATCGGAACGAATTCGGACATGTGCAGGGGGCGTTTCGGGGCCATCGCGCCTGCATCGGGCAAATCGTGGTCCAGCGCAATCCCAGCGTTCGGCGCGGTGACCCCGCCCGTCTGATCCAGCGCTCAGCCGAACTCGACGAAGACGGCCCCCAGCGCGATCACCACCATTAGGCCGGCGCGGACGGGGCCGATCCGCTCGCCCAAAGCCAGCCAGCCGATCAGCGCAGCAAACACCACCGAGGTTTCGCGCAGTGCCGCCGCCTCGCCGACATTATCAATCCGCGTGGCCAGAAAGATCGAGCCAAAGCTGATCCAGGCGATCACCGCCCCGATCAGCCCCCGGCGGAACAGCGACCCCAGATCTGTCGCAGCCTTCCAGCGTCGCCATAGAAATGGCGGGAAGTTGAACGCCTCCAGCAGGAAGAACCAGGCGATGAACGTGAACGGGTCGGGCGTCAGCCGGATCACGTAGGCGTCGATGACAGTGTAGGCGGCGGTGATCAGCCCCGTCAGAACCGCGAGGCCCAGCGCCGCCGCGATCTCGGGGCTGTCGACCCGCGAATGGCGCAAATTATAGGCCGCCAGACCGAAGATCCCGCCCGACAGCATGGCGATGCCGACCCATTGCCCGGGGCGGAAGAACTCGCCGAAGACCACCATTGCGATCAGGATCGTGGCCAGCGGGCCGGTGCCGCGCACGACTGGGTAGACTGCAGTGAAGTTGCCCCGGCTATAGGCCATGGCCAGGATCCACTTGTAGGCGAAGTGCACCGCCATCACGCCCGGTAACAGGATGATCACATCCCAAGTTGGCGCAGGCACCAGGAACACCACGGGCACCGCGATGGCCGAGGCGCAGACGTCGATCGCCCCGCGGCTGAGCCAGGGGTCGTGCTTGCCCTTTTGCAGGGCACCCAGCGTTGCGTGTGCCACCGCCGCGATCAGTGCCAGGATCATGGCAGTTTGCGCCGCGGCGGGCGTGCCCTCGATTGCCGTGATCCAGTCGCCCAACATGTCCGTCCCGGTAGCGCGCGTCGGCGGGACCCTACGCCCGCCCGGCCCGCCAGACGAGCCGTCGCCGCCCCCAGTTGCGCGAAATCAGATAGGTGCGCTCGCGCCTGGGATAGCTGCAATTTTCATCGAATTTTAACGAGCGGGGCGTAGACCCGCTTGCGTCGACCGGAACCCCACGGGGTTCTCAGCCTCTAGAGGGGCGGGCAGCCGAAGACGGGTAGGGCAGACCCCTCCCCGAGGCCCCCGCAGGTCCCCCAAAGGGACCGCACAAGGACGTGCCGTGCCGAACAGGTGCCCCGGCCATCAACCGGTTCTTCCTGGCGTCAGCGCTGCTCGCAAAAACTTTGATCCCTTTGCCCTTATGGGCTGCGGATCAACCGGCGGCCCCGCCGCCACTTCCCAGCAAGAGATCTCGGATCAGACCGGCCGCTGCCCCGCGCTGCGTTGGGCTCGCGGTTTGGCCCGAAGTTTGGCCAAGTTCTTTTCCGTCTCGCCGATATAGGGCGCGGTCACGCCGCCCTTGGCAGGTTTGGGTGTGTTCCCGAACGTGCCAGCCTGGCTGTCCAACAGCCCGCCGCCCTGAATATCTTCTAATGCACCTTCCGGCACCGGTTTGGGTCCATTGCGCTTGGCCATCCGTGCCGCCTCAGCCGTGGTTCTTGGTGGTGAAGTCCATCTGACGGGCCACCGGCTGCCCCTCCGCCGCGTCTTGGTGCTGGTCCACGGCAATGCTGCCAGAGCCTGCGGCCGACGGGCGCCCGCGCTTCATGACCAGGTTTTGATGGCCCCCGGCATCCACGCCGTCCAGGTCATGGTCGGCCAAGGTCTCAGGCTTTTTCGAGTCGGTCATCCGGGGCCCTCAATTGATGTTCCGCAGGCTGTTCTTCGCGGTGTCTGTGCGGTTCTTCAGCATGTTGCTGACGGGGTGGCGGGTTTCGGCTTCGCCGTCCACGGCCTCCGCTTCCGCGGTTAGGCCTGCATTGAGTTCCGCGGAACCAGCGATCCCGCCCTGCGCGCCCTCCAGCGCCGTGTCGTCCAGCGCTTGCGGCTTTTTCTGATTGGTCATTTCGGCACCCTACCCGGCGGCGATGTCCGCACATGGGCGGTTTCCAGGTTGGCATAGGCTTTCCCCTCGGCCCCATCCGCCTTGACGCGAACCGGCCAGGGATCGATCAGGTTCCCACCCTGGGCCTGATCGAGGTCGTCGTCTGGCAGCGTCTCGGGCTTCTTGTGTTCGGCCATCTGATCCTCGTCAGACATTGGGGCTGCCGCCGGCGGTTGAAGCGAACCGTTGCCCGTCTGCCGCATCGCTTTTCAGCCCATCCGCCTCGTCGATCTGCAGGATGACGTTTCCGCCCCTGCCCGGCCTCGCCGACGATGACTTGCCGGTGGTCAGGCCACGATCGATATGGGCAACCTCGTGTGCCACAACGGCACCGCCCTGGGCGATGTCCAGATCGTCGTCGGGCAGCTCTCGAGCCTTCGCCTCCTCCGGGTCTGTCATCGCGCGCACCTCATTTGCGGCCACGCGGCTTCTTGGCGTTCACGACCAAGTCGTCCGCGATCACGCCGGTCTGTTTGATGCCGTTGTCCAGTGTGATGGCACTTTGCTTGATGCCATTGTCCAAGGTGATCGCGCCCTGGCGTTTGATACCATTATCCAGCGTGATGCCGCCCTGGACTTGCGCCAGCTGTTCCTTGCTCAGCTTTTTGGGATCCGTTTCATCAGCCATGGGTTGTTCCTCCTCAGATTCTTATCAGTGTGCCAGGCCGGTCGGGCACCAATGGTCCCTGGATTGGGCGTTCCGCTGCGTTGTCATCTGCCGACAAAACCCGTTTCACTCAGTTTAGAGTAGAGCACAGCTGGCCCGAATTGTCTGTAACAGATGCTACAAACGGAAGGCGCGGATCAGTGCCGGAGCTTAGCCGGTACCCGTCAAAGCGGCCGCGAATTCTTCCGGGTCAAAGGCATCCAGGTCGTCGATCGCCTCCCCCACGCCGATGGCGTGGATGGGCAGGCCGAAGCGGTCGGCAAGCGCTACAAGGACGCCGCCCTTGGCGGTGCCGTCCAGCTTGGTCATCACCAGCCCGGTGACATCGGCGATCTTCTGGAAGATCTCGACCTGAGAGAGCGCGTTCTGACCGGTGGTGGCGTCCAGCACCAGCACGGTGTTGTGCGGAGCGTCGGGGTCCTTTTTGCGGATGACGCGGACGATCTTGGCCAGTTCTTCCATCAGGTCGGCGCGGTTCTGCAGCCGCCCCGCCGTGTCGACCAGCAGGATGTCGGCCGCGTCCTGTTCGCATCTGGTCATCGCCTCGAACGCCAAAGAGGCCGGGTCCGAGCCCTGCTCGGCTGTCAAGACCGGCACGCCGGCGCGTTCGCCCCAGACCTGCAGTTGTTCGACCGCGGCGGCGCGAAAGGTGTCGCCCGCGGCGATGACCACGGACTTGCCGGCGCCTTTCAGCTGGCTGGCCAGCTTGCCGATGGTGGTGGTCTTTCCTGAGCCGTTGACGCCCACGACCAATACGACCTGCGGGCGCTTGGCATAGAGGGGCAGCGGACGGGCGACGGGTTCCAGGATCTTGGCACATTCCGCGGCCAGTGCTTGCTTGATTTCATCGGCGCCCACGGCCCAGCCAAAGCGGCCTTCGGCCAAGGCGGCGGAAACCTTCAGCGAGGTCTCCACGCCCATATCGGCGGTGATCAGCACCTCCTCGAGTTCTTCGAGCATGGTGTCGTCCAACACCCGTTTGCGGACGGTGTTGGTGGCGCCGGCAGTCAAGCCACCCAGGGCGCGGCCCAGCAGTCCGGGTTTGGCAGGCTCTGGCGCAGGGGGAGCCACAGGTGCCTCCCCTCCCCCTTGCGGGGAGGGGATGGGGGTGGGGGGAGCAGACGCCTCTGCGGGCTCGACCACGTCCTCGCCTTCCTCGACCAACGCGTCTAGTCCCTCGTCCAGCTTGGACGACGACTTGAACAGCCGCTCGCGCATTTTTTTGAGGAAGGACATAGGGACCCCGCGATGATTTCGGCTGGGATAACCCGCCTTGTTGGAGCGATAAAGGCTTTAGCAGACGGGCCGCGCTCTCCCCTTAGAGGGTGTGCCGGCGTTAACCCCCCAAGTGCCCACCCACCCGAGCGCGGCCCGTGGCCAGCGTCTCGGCCAAAAGGCGGGTGTCGAAGGCGCCCGTGATGATCGCCGGGACGATCTGGCCGACCGGTTGATCGGTTTCGAAGGTAACCTCGGTGAACTGTTCCGTCCGGCCAAGCCGCGCGGTTTCCATCAGCACATTGTGGGTGCAGCCCTGTTGAGCCGAAAGGTGATCTGCGACGGCCCCTACGCCTGCCGCCCGCAGGCGTGCCGCGCGCTCCTTGCGGATCGCCTTGGGTAATTGCGGCATACGGGCCGCAGGCGTGCCCTGGCGGGCCGAGAAGGGGAAGACGTGCAGCCAGGTCAGCCCGCAATCACTGACCAATGCCAGTGTATTTTCGAACATCGCGTCGGTTTCCGTGGGGAAGCCCGCGATCAGGTCGGCGCCAAAGACCATGTCCGGGCGGGCCGCCCGGATCTCCTGGCAGAAGTGGATTGAGTCGTTCCGCAGGTGGCGCCGCTTCATCCGCTTTAGGATCATGTCATCGCCCGCCTGCAACGACAAATGCAGGTGCGGCATCAGACGCCTCTCGGTGGCGATGGCGTCGACCAGCGCGGGGTCCGCCTCGATCGAGTCGATCGAGCTGATCCGTAGCCGTGGCAGCTCCGGGATCAGCCGCAGGATACGCTGCACCAGATCGCCCAGTCGCGGCGCGCCCGGCAAGTCCACCCCCCAGGAGGTCAGATCCACCCCGGTCAGCACGACCTCCTGATAGCCGTTACCGACCAGCCGCCCGATCTGTTCGACCACGACACCGGCGGGTACGGACCGCGAGTTGCCCCTGCCATAGGGGATAATGCAGAAGGTGCAGCGGTGGTCGCAGCCGTTTTGCACCTGGACATAGGCGCGGGCGCGGGTACCGAAGCCGTCGATCAGATGGCCGGCTGTCTCGCGCGTTGCCATGATGTCGTCGACCTGGATGCCCTCGGTCCGTCCGATGAAATCGGGCGCCCAGCTTTCGGGCTTCATCTTTTCGAGGTTGCCTAGGACCAGGTCGACCTCGGGCATCTCGGCAAAGGTCTGTGGCTCAGTCTGGGCGGCGCATCCGGTGACGATGACCCGTGCAGTGGGGTTCTCAGCGCGCAGGCGGCGGATGCGCTGGCGGGCCTGGCGGACCGCCTCGGCGGTGACCGCACAGGTGTTCACCACCACAGCGTCCCGGACGCCGGTGGCTTCGGCCAGTCCCTTCATCGCCTCGGTCTCGTAGGCGTTCAGGCGGCAGCCAAATGTTTCGAACAGGGGAGCGCTCATCGGTGGACCTCGACCCAGTGGGGGGAGAGTGCCGCTTCGAACACATGCGCCACTGGCCCGGCCATCAGGACATTGCCGTCTTGACCTAGCGTGACGTGGATTTCCCCGCCATCCAGTTCCAAGGTTGCCGTGCGGTCCAGCAGGCCGCGGCGGTTGCCGTTCACCAGTACGGCGCAGGACGATGAGCCTGAGGCGAGCGTGCGGCCCACGCCCCGCTCCCAGACGCGCACGCGGGCGCGGGTGGTATCGAAGACCTGGACAATCTGGACGTTTGTGCGTTCGGGGAACAGCGGGTCATGCTCGGTCCGGGAGCCGATCCCGGCCAGGTCCACGGTCTCGGCATCGTCCACAAAGTATGTGCAGTGCGGGTTGCCCATGGAGCACGCGGCCGGGTCGCCGGGCAGCGGCAGATGGGCGGTGTCCACTTCGCGCGCCAGGGGCACCTCTGCCCAGCCGGTCAGAGCTCGGCCCATGTCAACCTCGACCAGGCCGTCCTGGCGGCGGCGCGCCGACAACATCCCGTGCTGGGTACGCAGCCCGATGGGCCCGGCGCTGCCGTTCATCAGCAGATCGGCGATGCAGCGGGTGGCGTTCCCGCAGGCGCCCGCCTGGCTGCCATCCGCGTTCCAGAAGACCAGCCGGGCATCTGCGCCGTCGTCCGCATAGATCTCGGCCAACTGGTCGAAACCCACCCCGCGGTGCCGGTCGCCAATGGCGCGCACCAAATCCGGCGTCAGCGCAACGGGGGCGTCGCGCTGGTCCAGCAAGACAAAGTCGTTGCCGAGGCCGTGGGACTTGCGAAATGGCAGCGCCCCCGCGTGGTTTTCAGCCGGTCGGATCATGCGCGCGCATATAGCGGGAAAGGGTGCTTCTTGCCAGAGCGGGGCGGTTCCATGCCGCGATTGCAAAGTTGACGAAACCACTGGTATGCCAGATTGTGGTATGCCAGAATAAAGTTGCGCAGCTACGCACGAATCTGTTGCGGTTGTTGCCAAAGAAACTAAGACCATCCGTATGACGGGCGCCAACGCCCGCGTCCCAGGGAGGAAATAATGAAACTGATCAAAACCATTGCGACCATTGCGACGGCTGCGGTCGTTGCGGCGGCCGGCCCCGCATTGGCGTGGGAGCCGACAAAACCGATCAACTTCATCATCATGGCAGGTAAGGGCGGCGGCGCCGACAAGATGGCCCGTTTGATGCAGGCCATCGTCGAAGAGGACAAGATGGCCGGGCAGCCGCTGGTGCCGATCAACAAATCGGGCGGCTCGGGCGCTGAGGCGCTGCAATTCATGAAAACAGCGTCGGACCCCGATCACACGATCATGGTGACGCTGAACTCGTTCTTCACCACCCCGCTGCGTCAGCCGGGCCTAGGTGTCGACATTATGGAGTTCGCTCCAATTGGCCGCATGGCCGAAGATACGTTCCTGCTGTGGGTCCATAAGGACACCGGCATCACCACGTTCGAAGAGTATGTGGCTGAAGTGAAGGCCCGCGGCGACAAGTGGGTCATGGGCGGCACCGGCAAGAACTCGGAAGACAACATCATCACCGACTTTCTGAACAACGCCTACGGCTTGAACATCAAGTATATCCCCTACAAGGGCGGCGGTGCCGTGGCCAAGGACCTGGCCGGTGGCCAGATCAACAGCTCGGTCAACAACCCGTCCGAGGCGCTGGGCTTCTATGAGGCTGGCGAAGTGGTGCCGCTGGTGGCCTTCACCGACGAGCGGCTGGCGCTGTTCCCGGATGTCCCGACGCTGAAGGAACTGGGCGGCGACTTCGCCTACTTCATGCAGCGCTCCGTCGTCGGTGCACCCGGCATGTCGGAAGAGGCACTGGCCTACTACAACGGTCTGTTCCAGCAGGTGTTCGACAGCCCCAAATGGCAGGGTTACCGCGAGAGCAAGGCCCTGTTGGGCGCCAAGATCGAGGGCGACGATCTACTTAACTACTGGACTGAGCAGCGTGATCGCCACGAAGCGATCCTGAAGGCCTCGGGCGCGATCAACTAACGCGCCAAAGACCAAGGGGGAGGCCGGGGCATGCGCATTGCCGAGATCGTCATGGCAATCGCCCTGGCCTGCCTGTCCGTCTACATCATGTGGAAAAGCGGCGAGCGGCCTTCTTGGTCCGGCGAGCCGCGCTTTGCCAATATCGGCTTCGGTGACGACGGTGCGCCCCAGGGCGGCTTCTGGCCGTTCTGGGTTTGCGTCATCATGTTGATCAGTGCGATCGTGGTCATCGTACGGGCGGTGCTGCGCCTGAGCCCGCCGTCCCAGTCGAACGAGCCGTACCTGGATGGTCACGGGATCGGCGTGCTGATCAAGGTCGGCGTGCCGGTCTTTCTGATGGTGCTGCTGACAGACTTCATCAGCATCTACTTCGCAATGGCGCTGTTCCTTTTGTACTACACGCTGTTTCTGGGCCGCCACGGCCTGGTGCTGTCGCTGGCCCTGTCCGCCGTGCTGCCCGCGTGGATGTACATGTTCTTCGACATCGCCATGACGCGTAACCTGCCCAAGGGCGTGCGCGCCATCGAGGACACCATTTATGTGCCCATGGGCAATTGGTTCCGCGATCTGGACAGCGCCCTGTTGGGTGTCTTCTTCCTAGCCGGCGCTGCGGTGCTGGTGGCGGCCAGTCTGGTCAGGCGACGCCTTGCCGCGTGACGTGCCGGCTCGGCCTGCCGATCTGATTTGAGGAATGACGGATGGACGTCCTTAGCCTGCTTGCCGACGGCATCCTGATTGCCCTGGAGCCGGCCAACCTGCTGATCTGCTTTATCGGCGTGGTGATCGGCCTGTTCGTCGGCGCCATGCCGGGGCTGGGGTCGGTCAACGGTGTGGCGATCTTGCTGCCCACCATTTTCTTCATCAAATCGTCCACTGGGTCCGATGCCGCTCCTATGATCTTTCTGGCGGCGATCTACTATGGCGCAATGTATGGCGGCGCGATTTCCTCGATTATGCTGGGGATCCCAGGCGCATCCACAGCCGTCGCCACCACCTTTGACGGGCGACCACTAGCGCTAAAGGGCAGGGCAGAGCAGGCGCTGGTCACGGCAGCCCTGGCCAGTTTCATCGGCGGCACCATCGCCAACATCTTCTTCACGGGCTTTGCGCCCCCGCTGGCGGACGTGGCGCTGCGCTTTGGGAACCCCGAGATCTTTGCCCTGATGCTGTTGGCCTTCGCGACCTTCGTGGGCCTGGGCGGCGACGACATTGCGAAGACCGTGATCTCGATCATGATCGGATTGGTTTGCGCCTCGATCGGGTTCGACGTGATAGGCGGCGAGCCCCGCCTACAGTTCTTTGACCTTGCGGGTTTTTCGCGGCCCATCAACTTCTTGGTACTTGCCATCGGTGTCTACGGGGTGGGGGAGATGCTGTGGACCCTGCACACCACCCGTGGCGACAGCGAAATGTCCAAGGCCGAGGTCAGCGTCGCCAAAATTAAAAACGCCGCTGGCAATACCGTGAAAGAGGGCTGGCGCGGCACCTCCATCGGATCGGCACTGGGCTTCTTCGTGGGCATCCTTCCCGCGGCGGGGGCGACGCCGGGGTCATTAATGGCCTATGGCGTCTCGAAGATGACCTCGCCCAAGAAAGAGGAATTCGGCAAAGGCTCGATCGACGGGGTGGCCGCGCCCGAGGCCGCGAACAACTCAGCCTCGACCGGGGCGATGCTGCCGATGATGACACTGGGCATTCCGGGCTCGCCCACCACGGCGGTGCTGCTGACAGGCCTGGTGCTGCTGGATCTGGAGCCTGGACCGCGCTTGTTCTCGGACCAGCCCGAGTTTGTCTGGCCGGTCATCGGGTCCTTCTACATCTCAAACTTCATCGCTGTGATCGTGAACCTGGCCTTCATCCCGGTCTTTCTGTGGATGCTGAGGATGCCATTCACGATCCTGGCGCCCATTATCTTTGTGCTGTCGACGGCGGGGGTCTACGCCGCCACCGATTCGATGTTTGACGTCTGGCTGATGTTCTGGTTCGGCCTCGGTGCCTTCATGCTGCGCATCCTGGACTATCCGTTGGCGCCTGCGGCGCTGGCCATCGTGCTGGGTAAGATCACCGAGGAGACGCTGCGCCAAAGCCTGCAATGGTCGGACGGCAGCTTCGGGATCTTCTTCAATCCCTTCTTCGACCGTACGGGCCAGGGGGAGACGTTCTGGATCGCGCCGATCATCGGTTGGATCGCGGTGGTGTTATTGCTGTTGCCATTGTTCAATCTGATCCGGCGCAAGTTCGCCGCACGCCGGGCGGGGGCAGAGGGGCACTGGCAGGGGTAAGCAGGCCTCTGCCAGCGCTGATGGCGCAACGCGATCTTGCGGTTGTTCTGACTGATCTGCATCATTCGCGCCATGGACGACGTTTTCGATCTGGTCGCAGTGCGGCCACCATACTTCGCGCTTGACGACATCTCTTTCAGCCCGTGCTCGATCACGGCGCAGGTCCGGCCATCGCATCCGATGCGGCGGGAGCAGGGGCCGATCGCAGCGGCCGAGGCTGGCCGGCATCTGGCCATCGCCGGGGCTGTCGCCGCTGCAACCAAGAACAAGGCTATCGGCAAGCATTTCTACCTTGCCCGGCAGGCGGTCATCCAGAAAGCCGCGAACCCCGGGGTTGTCCTGGAAAAGGCCGACCTGTTGCAGATAACGGCCACGTCCCCGGGTGTCTCGAAGCGCCGCGCCTCGGCCACGGCGACGATATCTCAAACCGTGGAGGGGAAGGCCCAGGAACTCTACACGCTGTCGGTGGACTACGATGTGCTGTCCCAGGGCCTCTTTAAGCGCCTTGTGGGACATTCGCCCCAATGCGGATTAAACAATCTTTCGCATGTGGATGTGCTGGCGATGGATCTGCCGGTATCGAATGGCCAAGACGGGCAACTTGGCGCCCGTATTCTGGTGCAGCCGCACCACTGCATCGGCCATTTCCAGGAGTTCCCGGCGCTGCCGGTCGCGAAGCTGATGCATCTGCTGTCAAATCTTGCCGCAGAAAACCTGGCCGCCGTCCTGGACCGGCCTGCAGTGCACATGAACGTCGAACGCGCCGTTGTGTCTGCGGAACGACTGGCGCCGGCCGGCGACTTGGTGGACCTCTCTTCCCGGTACTTGGGGCTAGAGGCTGACGGCACACACAAGTTCGCCTGTGAAGCCCGCCTAGACGCGGGCATTTGCGGGACGATGGAGCTGTTCCTGTCCGAACAGGCCCCGGTGACGGCCGCCTAATCGCCCGCGATCACATTCAACAGTGCCCGCACTGGTGCGGTCCCGGACAGAAAGGTGCCTGAAGGGCGCTAAGCAGAGGAACCTTTGGCGCGACGAAGATTGGAACTCTCGCCCCCAATGGCTCACCCATCTCACTCGGCAGAGGGATACTTCGGCTTTAGAAACCGTGGTGTTGCCAGCGGGCTGGCGTTTGCCGCCGCCGATCCCGCGGGATTGCCAGTGTCGCTGCGGTCAAGGACGGCCTGGAACCACCAATCTGGAAAATCGAACGGGGTGTCCAGTAGCGCCAGCTCCACTGATGCGAGCTGCAAGCAGTTCTGCCAGGCCTGGTGTTCTGTCCCGGGGGTGCCCGCATTTTGGCCCAAGGTGCAGCCGTTCGCTTTCGCCAGATGCTCGATGGATTGCCGAACGGGGAACTGGCCAAACTGTCGGCGGGTCTCCTCCTGGCCATCCAGCGGCCACAGGGCACTGCCGCGTTCGTGGGTGTGCAGGATCTTGGCGCCGACTTTGCAATTTGGCGCTACGCTTCCCCAGATCGTGCCGTTCACCGGCGCCACAAATACCGCGAAATCGGGGTCATGGCAGGCAACCTGCCAAGCCAGCGCCGCGCCGTGCCCAAACCCGATCAGTGTCACGTCATCCGCGTCCAGCCAAAACGTCAGGGATGCATCACGGATGACGGTGCGCAGAAACGCAGTCTCGTCTCGCCCCAGTCGCTGGGTCACAATTTCCTCGTGTCTTGCGAGGGGATCCCGACGCGTGTGAACGTCCGTATCGTAGAAGTACCATCCGCGGTCCTGGGCTTGTTTCAGATGAACCACAGTCCCGTCGCGCCGTTGCATTGGATAGCGCCGGTCGCTTTTTGAGATGCGCCCAAGGCTCGTGAACTTACCATCAAGCGGGCCTTCAGTGGTCACCCGCACGTATTTGCGCTTTCCGGCAACCGGTACGATCACCGCATACCCCCGCCCCAAAAGCCGGTCGATCAGCACTTGATCGTTGATTAGGTCGGTGCCGTCACGTCCCGCATCATGCAGCATCATCACGATCGGGGTTCGTTCGGGTCCCGCGATCCGTTCGGGCAATCGAATGAAGTATTCGCCAGATTTGATGACGCAGGCGCCGGTCCTGGGGTTCTGTGCGCATTGGGCCGCAGTGGCGGTGGCAACGCCCAACGCGACAAAGAGTGCGCCAAGCACCATCGCCAAAACCAAACGGAGTGATCCTGCCAAGAGAGGGGTTCGTTGGACGACAGCAGCCACGGTGCGCCTCATTCTGAAATCGAGCGGTGCTGAAATCTCCACGAAGCTACACCGAAAGGCAGGCCAAGGCCAAGCGAGGGCTGGGGTTAGACCAGAACCCCTAAATCCTCTTGCGCACCAACGCCGAAAACATGCTTGTAGCGGGCAACCTCGTCTTCTGGGCCCATGGCTTTCGAGGGGTTATCGCTCAGCTTAACCGTCGGCGTGCCGTCGGCGGATACGACTTTGCAGACCAGGCTGAACGGGTCCAAGCCGCCGTCCGGTGCCAGCCCCCGGAAATCATTGGTCAACAGCGTGCCCCAACCAAAGCCCAGCAGCACCCGGCCGGCGAAATGGCGGTAGAGGCGGCGTATCTCGGTCACGTCCAGGCCGTCCGAGAAGATCATCAGCTTCTCTGCTGGGTTCTGGCCGCGTTCTTCCCACCACCGGATCGCGCGCTCGCCGACCTCGATCGGATCGCCCGAGTCGATGCGGATCCCGGTCCAGTAGGCCAGCCAGGGCGGCGCATTCTTCAGAAAGTTCTCGGTCCCGTAGGTGTCTGGCAGGATGATCAGCAGGTTGCCGGCATAGTCCTTTTGCCAGTTTTCCTGCACTTTGTAGGGGGCTTGGGCCAGTTCGGCATCGTTTCGGGCAAGTGCCGCGTGCACCATCGGAAGTTCGTGGGCATTGGTGCCGACGGCCTCGACCTCGCGGCGCATGGCGATCAGGCAGTTCGAAGTGCCGGTGAACTTGTCGCCCAGCCCCTCGATCATCGCTTGTACGCACCAATCCTGCCACATGAAGCCGTGGCGCCGACGCGTACCGAAGTCTGCGATGCGCAGGCCGTCCAGATCACGCAGCGCGATGATCTTTTCCCAAACACGGGTCATGGCCTGGGCATAGAGGACCTGCAGCTCGAACTTGCGCATGTGCTTGAGAACGGCGCGGGAGCGCAACTCCATCAGAACGGCCAGTGCCGGGATCTCCCACATCATGGTTTCGACCCAGCGGCCTTCGAAAGTCAGCTCGTACTGATCGCCGCGTCGTTCCAGGTGATAGTCGGGAAAGCGAAATCCTTCGAACCACTCCATGAACTCCGGCTCAAACATCCACAGCTTCCCGTAGAATGTGTTACCCCGCAGCCAGGTGCTTTCACCCCGCGACAGGGTCAGCGACTTGATGTGGTCCAAATGCTCGCGCAGTTCGCCTTCGTCGATCAGCTTGGCCAGCGGGACGTGGCTGGCTCGGTTTATCACGCTGAAGCTGACCTGCGTGTCAGGGTTATGGTGCAGCACCGATTGCGCCATCAGAAGCTTGTAGAAATCGGTGTCCAGAACCGACCGGACGATCGGGTCGATCGTAAAGTTATGATTGTGCACCCTGGTGGCGATATCGGTCATCCGGGGCTGTCCTCCACGTCTTTTCCCGCGATCATGCACATATTCGCAGGCTGGTCGACGGCGACGTCGATTTCGCAACCTGCCCCCCGTATGCGGGGTCAGCAGGGGTGTTGATTAAAAATTATGCATATATGATTTCTGCCTACTTTGCAGGCAATCAGATTTTCGCGCAGGCACGCAGCAGAATTTTTTGAATCCTGTAACCCCATGGAATCCAGCAAGATTCCGGCCATCTGTCGAAACTGGCACGCATCTTGAAAACCCGTGTCCCGACACAAGGAGCCACTGCAAGTCGGGGAGCAGGAATGAAGCTGGTTATCGCAGTGATAAAACCCTTCAAGCTGGAAGAGGTGCGCACAGCACTTTCCGGCCAAGGGGTTCAAGGCATGATGGTCTCGGAAGTGAAGGGGTTTGGGCGTCAGTCCGGCCACACCGAGATTTATCGCGGGGCCGAGTACACCGTGAATTTCGTGCCAAAATTGAAGCTGGAGATCGTGGTCAATGATGACCAGGTCGACAGCGTCGTCGAAACCATCGCCAAGACGGCCCAGACGGGCAAGATCGGCGACGGCAAGATCTTTGTGCTGAACGTCGAGCAGACCGTGCGCGTGCGCACCGGCGAGCGCGACGCCGACGCTGTCTAAATGCACGTCCACAGCAGAACCAACTTCCACCAGAATTGAGGGATAAACACATGAAACGGACCCTTCCGATTGTGCTGGGCGCGCTGGGGGCACTGGTTGCCGCCCCGGCGCTTGCCCAGGACGCCGAGCCGGTCACGGTCGAGGCCCTGCTGCAGGGCGAGATCGGCTTTATCTTCACCACCTTTATGTTCCTGGTTGCGGGCTTCCTGGTCATGTTCATGGCCTGCGGCTTTGCCATGCTGGAAGCGGGCTTGGTGCGTTCCAAGAACGTGACCATGCAGCTGACCAAGAACATCGCGCTCTTCTCGCTGGCCGCAATCATGTATTATGCGATCGGCTACAACCTGATGTATCCGGGCGACGGGAACTGGATCGTCGAAGGGTATCTGGGTGCCATCGCCATGACGGGCCTGGAACCTGTCGGTCTTGCGCTGAGCGAGGAATTTGAAGGCCCGGATCTGACCTACGCGTCGGTCGGCTCGGACTTCTTCTTCCAGCTGATGTTCTGTGCCGCGACCGCGTCGATCGTGTCGGGCGCGCTGGCCGAGCGTATCAAGCTGTGGCCGTTCCTGATCTTCACAGCCATCCTGACGGGCATCATCTACCCGATCCAGGCTTCCTGGAAGTGGGGTGGTGGCTGGCTAGACGGCATGGGCTTCCAGGACTTCGCCGGTTCGACGGTCGTGCACTCGGTCGGTGGCTGGGCGGCTTTGGCCGGTGCCATCATCCTTGGTGCCCGTATCGGCAAGTACAAGGACGGCAAAGTGCAGCCGATGCTGGGCTCGAACCTGGCCCTGGCGACGCTGGGAACGTTCATCCTGTGGCTGGGCTGGTTCGGCTTTAACGGCGGCTCGCAGCTTTACATGAACTCGGCCGGGCACGTGGCTGACATCAGCCGGATCTTCGCCAACACCAATGCGGCCGCGGCCGGCGGCGCGCTGGCGGCGCTGATCGTCACGCAGATCATCTACGGCAAGGTCGACCTGACCATGGTGCTGAACGGCGCCCTGGCCGGCCTGGTCTCTATCACGGCAGAACCGCTGGCCTCGGGCATTGGCGCAGCCATCCTGATCGGCGGCGTTGGCGGTGTGATCGTGGTCTTCGGCGTGCCGCTCTTGGACAAGTTCAAGATCGACGATGTGGTCGGGGCCATTCCAGTCCACCTGTTCGCGGGTATCTGGGGCACCCTGGCCGTCGCCATCCACACCCGCGCCAGCCACGAGGACGAAACCCCCTTTACGTTCATCGAACAGCTGTGGGTCCAGTTCTTCTCGCTCGCAGTGGTCGGTATCTTCGTGTTCGTGGTCTCGCTGATCCTGTGGGTTGTCCTGAAGGGCGCCATGGGCATCCGCGTCAGCGAAGAAGCCGAACTGGCGGGCTTGGACACCACCGAACTTGGCATGGAAGCCTATCCGGACTTCGGCAAGGGCAGCCAGACCATCTGATCTTTACGATCCCCAGCGGGGGCCGCGCGGCCCCCGACCTTTGGCCCGGGCCCAATGGCCCGGGTTTTTTTGTTCCAACAGGGTGGTGCGTGACGTTTGTTCAGCGCGTCAAAAAAGCTGTGGACGGCTTCTGAACATTCCAAGAACACCCCTTTTCATCGCGGCAAGGTCGGGTTAACTTCCAGTTTATGAACGGTCCGCTTTCCGAAGACGAGGCTTTCGCGGCCTTCGATGCGCCGCGGGACGTCCCCTTGTCGCAACAGGCAATGGGTCTGCCACCCTATCTCGATGGATTGAACGCGCCGCAACGACAGGCCGTGGAGATCATGGATGGGCCCGTTCTGCTGTTGGCGGGCGCCGGCACCGGCAAGACACGCGCCCTGACTACCCGGCTGGCGCATCTGATCCACCAGCGCCGGGCCTGGCCCAGCCAGATCCTGGCTGTCACCTTCACCAACAAAGCCGCGCGGGAGATGAAGAACCGCGTCGGCCAACTGATAGGCGGCGCGGTCGAGGGGATGCCCTGGCTGGGCACCTTCCACTCGGTCTGTGTGAAGATCCTGCGCCGCCATGCCGAACTGGTCGAGTTGAAGTCCAGCTTCACCATTCTGGACACCGACGATCAGATCCGCCTGATCAAGCAACTGCTGGATGCCGAGGGGATCGACATTAAACGCTGGCCCGCGCGCATGTTCGCCTCGATGCTGGACCGCTGGAAGAATAAAGCGCTGGGGCCGGGGCAGGTCCCACCCGACGAGTGCGGCTTTGCCAATGGTCGTGGCGCTGAGCTATACCGCGCCTATCAGGACCGCCTGAAGACACTGAATGCGGTCGATTTCGGTGACCTGCTGCTGCACGTCGTTCATATCCTGCAGCGCCACGAGGATGTGCTGGCGGACTATCAGACGCGCTTTCGCTACATCCTGGTCGACGAGTATCAGGACACCAACGTTGCGCAGTACCTATTGCTGCGCCTGCTTGCCCGGGAACACCGCAACATCTGCTGCGTGGGCGATGACGACCAGTCGATCTATGGCTGGCGGGGCGCCGAGGTGGGGAACATCCTGCGCTTTGAGAAGGACTTCGAGGGCGCGGCTGTCATCCGGCTGGAGCAGAACTATCGCTCCACGCCGCACATCCTGGCCGCCGCATCAGGCGTGATTGCGGCGAACTCTGACCGCTTGGGCAAGACCCTGTGGACCGAGGCCAACGACGGCGAGAAAGTCCGCCTGATCGGCCATTGGGATGGCGAGGAGGAGGCCCGCTGGATCGCCGAGGAGGTCGAGGCCTTCCAGGGCGGCACCCGCGGCCATGACCCGGTCAGCCTGGATGATCAGGCCATCCTGGTCCGCGCGTCCTTCCAGATGCGCGCCTTCGAGGACCGCTTCCTGACCATCGGGCTGCCCTACCGCGTCATCGGCGGCCCGCGCTTCTACGAGCGGATGGAGATCCGCGATGCCATGGCCTATTTCCGCGTCTGCGTCTCGCCCGATGACGGGCTGGCGCTGGAGCGGATCATCAACACGCCCAAGCGCGGTATCGGCGACAAGGCGCTGCAGACGCTGAACCAGATCGCGCGCGGCAATGGTATCGGACTGCTGGATGCCTGCCGAATTGCGGTGGAGGAAGGCGCTCTGTCTTCCAAGGCCAACAAGGCGCTTGGCGAGCTAGTTGGAACTCTAGACTACTGGGGTACTTCAATTCGGCGTGTCGAAGCTAGGAAACGTGAGTTGGATCAAGAGATCGCTCAGATCAAGGATGACCTCCGGTCGATACCAAAAGGCATCGAGTTTGATCAGCAACGGCTGGAGCTGAACGAGCGATTGAACGATGCAGAGAAAGAGCTGGCAGAACTAAAGCGCTTTCATGTTGAGCTTGCTCAGCAATTGTTGGATGGGACCGGCTACACCGGAATGTGGCAAGCCGATAAATCGCCCGACGCACAGGGCCGGTTGGAAAACCTCAAAGAACTGGTCCAGGCGCTGGAAGACTTCGAGAACCTGCAAGGCTTTCTGGAGCACGTCTCCTTGGTCATGGACAACGAGAGCGAGGACGGCACGCCCAAGATCTCGATCATGACGCTGCACGCGGCCAAGGGTCTGGAGTTCCCGGTTGTGTTCCTACCGGGGTGGGAGGACGGCCTGTTCCCCAGCCAACGCTCGATGGACGAAAACGGCCTGAAGGGCGTCGAAGAAGAACGCCGTCTGGCCTATGTCGGCATGACCCGCGCCGAGGAGCACCTGACCATCAGTTTTGCGGCGAACCGGCATATTTACGGTCGATGGCAAAGCTCGATGCCGTCACGCTATATCGACGAGTTACCGCCGGACCACGTGGACGTGCTGACCCCACCGGGCCTCTATGGTGGGACCTATGGCGCGGCCAGTCCCGTGGATACGCCCGCGGGTTCGGTGCTGGAGGAGCGGGCCACCCGCACCAACACCTACAACTCGCCTGGCTGGCGGCGCATGAACGAGCGCCGCGGTCAAAAGGGCTTGGGCCAACCGCGCGAGGCGCGCAGCCTGGTCATCGATGCCGAGGCGATCAGCGCGTTTGAAACCGGCGACCGGGTTTTCCACCAAAAGTTCGGTTACGGTCTGGTATCAAGCATCGAGGGCGACAAGCTGACCGTGTTGTTTGAAAAGGCAGGTGAGAAGAAGGTGGTGGCCAGCTACGTCACCCCGGCTGCTGCCGCAAGCTCGGACGTTCCATTCTAGCGCCATATTGGACGCCCAGGCCCAACGCGCACTGCTTGACAGTCTAGCCCGCGGCGCCCAACCCTCGCGCCTATGAGAGGGTTCAAGCCGGTCGGCCATGTGATCGGGCGCCTGACGGCAGCCTTGGGTATCGCCATGTTGGTGCCGACGTTGCTGGACCAGTTCGACGAAGCGCCGGGCTGGACGGGTTTCCTGATCGCAGCGGTTCTGACCGTCGTTGCCGGGGTTGTCTTGGCAATGGCGACCCGATCGGGCCGCGGGAGGACCTTAGACCGACGTGAGGCGTTGATCCTGACCGTTATGGTCTGGGTGGTGCTGCCGGTGTTTGGTGCGTTGCCGTTTGTTTTCTCTGCCCCCTACGCCGGCTATACGGACGCTTTCTTCGAAGCGATGTCGGGGCTGACCACCACCGGGGCTACCGTTTTCGAGGATCTTGAGAACCAGCCGCGTGGCATGCTGCTGTGGCGAGCCATGCTGCAATGGTTTGGTGGGGTAGGCATCGTCGTGGTGGCGATGGTCTTCCTGCCCGCGCTTAAGATCGGCGGCATGCAATTCTTCCGGTCCGAAGGGTTCGATCTACTGGGTGACATCCTGCCACGTGCTGCGGAGACGGCAACGCAAATCAGCGGCATCTATGCAGCCCTGACCGTCGGTTGCATTCTGGGTTATGCCGCTGCGGGGATGAGCGCGTTTGACGCGATTTGTCATGCCATGACGACCGTCTCGACCGGTGGCCTGGGGAACTATGATGACAGTTTCACGGGCATGCCTGCCGCGGCTCAATACGTCGCGGTTGTCTTCATGGCGCTGGCGGCGTTGCCGTTCCTTCGTTTGATGCAGGCCACCCGGGGGAATGTTCAACCACTTTGGCGAGACTCCCAGGTGCGCGCGTTCTTCGGTGTTATCGCCACGGTTGCTGCAGTGCTGGTTATCTGGCGCGTTACACAGGCGGACCGTCCGTTGGAGGAGGCGTTCAGGAGGTCATTGTTCAACGTAACCTCGATCCTGACAGGTACGGGGTATTCGGTGGGGGACTTCTTCCGTTGGGGCTCGTTCGCAACGGCGATCTTCTTCATTCTCGCCTTGATCGGGGGCTGCGCAGGGTCAACCTCGTGTTCGGCCAAGGTGTTTCGATATCAGATCTTGTTTGCGTCGTTGCTGGTCCAGCTGCGCAGGGTCCACACCCCGCATGGCGTGCATCCGCTGCGCTATCAGGGGCGCACGGTGGACCCGGACGTGCTGTCGTCGGTCATGGCGTTTTTCGTGATCTTCATCGTGTCGATTGCGTTATGGGCGGTGTTGCTATCGCTGAACGGGATGGACACGCTTTCGGCGGTCTCGGGGGCCGTTGCGGCATTGGGCAATGTGGGTCCAGGCTTGGGGCCGGATATCGGGCCCGCTGGGAATTACGCGGATGTGGAACCCGCGGCGAAATGGATCCTGGCCTTCGGCATGGTCCTGGGACGGTTGGAGTTTCTGTCGGTCTTAGTACTGTTCACACCGTTATTCTGGCGTCGTTAAGGCGCCGTCGCGCCAGGCGGTGTCCGGATAACGAGATTTCGGATCTCTGTCATGTCCTCCATCGCGAAGCGGATCCCCTCTCGCCCAAGGCCTGAATCCTTAACGCCCCCGTAGGGCATATTGTCGACGCGGTAGCTGGGGACGTCGCCCACGACGATGCCGCCCACTTCCAGCACGTCCCAGGCGCGTTGTATCTTGTAGAAATCGCGCGAGAAGATCCCCGCCTGCAGGCCAAAGTTCGAGTTGTTGACCTCGGCCAGCGCGGCCTCCCAATCGGTGAACTTCGACAGGATGGCGACGGGGCCAAAGGCTTCTTCGGTGACGACTTTCTCGGTTGGGGCAACGTTCTCCATCAGCGTGGCCTCCAACATGTTGCCCTGACGATTCCCGCCACACAGGACGCCTGCACCGTTGGTGTGCGCCTCCAGGATCCAGTCATGGAGGCGCTTGGCCTCCCCCTCCGAGATCATCGGGCCGATGAACGTTTCCGGGTCTTTGGGATCGCCCATCCTTAGCGTCTCGGCTTTCGCGACCAGCATGTCCCGTAGGGTGTCATAGACGTACGCGTGGATCAGGATGCGTTGCACGCCGATGCAGGATTGCCCGGACTGATAGAAGGCGCCGAAGATGATCCGCTCAACGGCGTCCTCCAGGTTCGTATCTGCGTCGACCACAACCGCGGCATTGCCGCCGAGTTCCAGAACGATCTTCTTCTTGCCGCACCTGGCCTTCAGGTCCCAGCCGACGGCGGGCGAGCCCGTGAAGCTGAGCAACTTCAGTCGTTCGTCTACGGTGAAGAGATCGGCGCCCTGGCGCGAAGCCGGTAGGATCGAGAATGCCCCCTTCGGCAGATCTGTCTCTGCCAGCACCTCGCCCATGATCAGCGCGCCCAGCGGTGTCTTCGAGGCCGGCTTCATCACGAAGGGGCAGCCGACCGCCAGCGCTGGGGCGATCTTGTGCGCCGCCAGATTTAGCGGAAAATCGAACGGCGAGATGAAACTGCAGGGTCCAATCGGCACCCGTTTCCACATGCCTCGATAGCCGCGCGCAGGGGGGGAGATGTCCAATGCTTGCAGCTCACCGTGCGGACGGACGGCTTCCTCGGCGGCAATCCGAAAGGTGTCGATCAGTCGGGTGGCCTCGCCCTCAGAGTCCTTGATCGGTTTGCCTGCCTCGACGCACAGCGCATAGGCCAACTCGTCATACCGTTCCTGAAAACGCTGAACGCAGTGCATCAGGACCGCCTGGCGTTCATAGCTGGCCATCTCGGCCATGGGCCGTGCAGCGGTCACGGTCGCGGCGATCCCTGCATCGATTGCCGTCTCGTCAGCGAGGGCGACCCGGGTCGCGACTTCTCCGGAGTACTTGTCCGTCACGGCCAGATCCGTGTTCGCGAAGACACCCTCGTTCGCCAGGTAGTAGGGGTAGGCATCTTTCAGCATGTACGCCTCCTGTCGCGCCGCCTTCCTGTAGGATCTGATATTGTGGGGCACAGCCTATATGGCTGAACTCCGTTCTCTGATTTCAACATTCAGGATTCGATCGTTCTCGGCATAATCCACCGGACAATCGATCAGATGGACACCAGGCGTTGCTAGACAGTGCTGCAGCAGCGGCCCCAACCCCGCTGCACTATCCACGCGGTGCCCGATTGCCCCATAGCTTTCCGCATACTTAACGAAATCCGGGTTGCCATATGTCAGGCCCCAGTCCTGAAAGCCCATATTGGCCTGCTTCCAGCGGATCATGCCGTAGGAGGAATCGTTTAAGATCAGGCAGGTCAGGTTCATGTCCAGGCGGACCGCCGTTTCCAGCTCCGCTGAATTCATCATGAAGCCGCCATCTCCACAGACAGCCATGATCTTGCGGTCGGGATAGACCATGTGCGCGGCCATGGCAGAGGGCAGCCCGGCCCCCATGGTCGCAAGCGCATTGTCCAACAGTACGGTGTTCGGTTGATGAGCCGCGTAATTGCGGGCGAACCAGATCTTGTAAACGCCGTTGTCCAGACAGATGACGCCGTCATCGGGCATGGCTTGCCGGATCTCTGCCACCAGTCGCTGGGGATAGATGGGAAAGCGGGGATCGTCGCCGCCCTCCGCGATCTGGGCATCGTGATGGGCCTTCACGGCCATCATTCGGGAGAAGTCCCAATGGCAGGAATCCTTCCTCTCGGCCAGGCCGTTCTTAATCTGCCAAATGGCGTTGGCGATATCGCCCACGACCTCCAGCTGCGGGAAGTAGACGGGCTCGACCTCTGCCGATCGAAAGCTGACGTGAATGACTTCAGTCCCGGCTGAAACTTCGACGGGATTGGTGTCGGACCGGCCTTCTTCCGCCGGTGTGCCGTGGCGCATGAAGAAGGGCGGTTTTTCGATCACGTCGTGGCCGACGTTGATGATCAGGTCTGCGGCTTCGATCGCACGGTGCACGAAGTCCCCCGCTGACAGGGCTGTGCAGCCCATGAATAGCGGATGGCGCTCGTCGATGACGCCTTTACCCAGCTGCGTCGTCGCAAACGGGATGCCAAGCGCGTCGACCATCTGGGTCAGCATCTTGCTGGTCAGCTTGCGATTGCCACCGGCGCCGATCACGATCATCGGAGATTTTGCGCCGGCAATCCGGTCCACCGCCGCATTGATGGCCTTCTGCTCCGGCACCGGACGCCGAACGTAGGAGGGCGGGATGGGCAGTTCCTGCGTCTGTTCATCGGCAATGTCCTCCGGCAGTTCCAGGTGGACAGCGCCTGGCTTCTCTTCCTCGGCCAAGCGGATCGCCTCGCGCACGCGGGACGAGATGTTGTCCGAGGCCACGATCTGATGAGCGTACTTCGTGATGGGGCGCATCATCTCGACCACGTCCAGGATTTGAAAGCGCCCCTGCTTCGACTTCTTCACAGGTTTTTGGCCGGTGATCATCATCATCGGCATGCCGCCCAACTGCGCATAGGCGGCAGCCGTCGTGAAGTTGGTGGCACCCGGGCCCAGCGTGGACAGACAAACGCCCACCCGTCCTGTCAGCCGGCCATAGGTCGCCGCCATGAAGCCCGCCGCCTGCTCGTGCCGGGTCAGGATCAGTCGGATCTTGGCCGATCGTGACAGCGAGTCGAGGAAATCCAGGTTCTCCTCACCCGGGATGCCGAAGATGTAGGTCACGCCTTCGTCTTCCAGCGCCCTCACAAATAGGTCGGATGCTTTAGTCATGGGTGGCCCTTCTGGCTGCTTCGTCCCACGCGCCGGGCGTGACCCGCCGACCGTAGCGGATTGAGGCAGGACGCACAGCCTAGTTTTGTCGAACGCCCTTGACCGGTATCGAAGCCGGGAGTATCTGACCGCACCGCGATGGGGCTGGGTAGCTCAGCTGGTTAGAGCGCACGACTCATAATCGTGAGGTCGGGAGTTCAAGTCTCCCCCCCGCCACCATCGCGGTCAGAACTGAAAGTCGCTTTCCGTCAGTAGGGCGGCATCGCTTGCCTCGCCATCTAGGCGCAGGCGCAGTTCGATCTCGCCCTCATCATCAATCAGTTGAATCCAGCTTACCGTGCCGTTTTTGCGGACCTGGTTCACCAGTGACAACTCGCTGAAACTGGTGATGTCGAACGCTGTCACGTCCAGAGTATCGATTCCGCGCTCGAAGTTGCGGAGCAGGTCCGCAGCGCCATCGTCGGCCAGGACGAAACGCTCGGCGCCGTCCTGACCGCGTAGATCTGCATAGCCATCCGGATCGACCACGAGTGTCGGCGCCGGGGCTGGTAGGGGTGCGCTGGCGAAGACGAAATGGTCGGCCGTCAATGCGGCTGTGTCTAATGTCTGCCCGCTGCTGAAGCGCAGGGAGACTTCGTTCTCACCCATCGGATCGAAGATGTTCAGCCAGTTGGCTGAGCCGTCTTTACGGAACTGCAACTCGATTCCGAGATCGCCAAGTCCAGTTGCCCCCCAGGCTGATACATCCAGTCTATCCAGATTAAGATCGAAGTTCCGGATCAGATCGTGCTGTCCGTCATTGCTGAGGCTAAAGTCTTCGGCTTCTTGTTGTGCTTTCAGATTGTCCCTGGCAGTGGTGTCGGTGACTTGGGTGGCCGGGGGTGGAGGGCCAGCCTCCTCGGCGAAGATGAAGACGCGTTCATCCAGGCGCGATGCGTCCAACGACAGGCCATCCACGAGGCGCAGCGCAACCTCGGCCAGGCCGGTAACGTCAGTGATCTGCAGCCAGCTTGCGGTACCGTCGGCGCGATAGAGCGTGTCGATCCGCAGCGCGTCGCGCGAGGCGATCCCAAGCGCTGACACGTCCAACCGATCGAAGGCGGGGTCGAAGTCGCGCAGCAGGTCCAACTTCCCGTCGCGCACCATCACGAAGACTTCCGATGCGTCGGTCAGGCGCAGGCTGTCTGCCTGAGCGGTATCTGCCAATGCCAGGACGCCAAGATCGCTGCCGGTAAACTCCAGCCGGATGACCTCGTACGGGTCCAAGGTGAGTTGCAGGGGTGTCGTCGCGATCGTGTCCAGCGCTTGCGACAAGGCAATTGCGCTGACCTCGGGTCGGGCGTTCGGGGAGATTGGGTTCTGGCCCTCCGCAACGCTGATCCGCGTCATCCATAAGTGGCCATCACTGGGCACGCGGTTGTCGAGTGCTGACAAATCCAGACTGATAGCGGCAGTTGATGGCAGCAAAGACGACAGGAAGACGACAGTGCCAGTTCCTGTGTCGCCAAAGGCGTGGAGCAGGTAGTCCGCCGTCCCGTTGCCGTCCGTGTCCAGTCGCCGGTTGATGTCCAGGGCCTGCGTCCCCGGCAGGCTTTGCGCCATCTGGCGAAAGATTTCGCCGCCTATCATCAGATCAGCCGCCTCGCCCTCGACAATCACATTGTCCGCCAGCCGAGTAGTGTTGTTCTCCAGCACGGGCCAGATATGGGCGCGATCAACGCCGCCTTCGACCAGTTGATAGAACATCTCCAGGATGCCAGCAGCCTGAAGTAACCCGTCATTGGGGCTGGCGTTACCGACGTTCCATTCACTGACCAGGGTATCCAGTGGCCGGCCCACTGCGGCTTCCGCCCGCGCCACTTGGGCAAGCTTACCTTCGGTGGTGCCAGCCTGATCCCAGGGTTGCGGCCGGTAATTGTGCACAATGGCCGTATCAATTACGGACAGCGAGGCAGAGGACATCTGTGCCAGAATGGCATCCGTTTCGGTAAAACTGTTGGCCCGCTGGCCCACTTGCAACCCGATGAAGGGCGTCTCCGCCGGATTGGCATCTGCAATGGCTTGAGCCACCCACGGGGCCATGGCGTCAGCGATCGTGCCATACTCAGAAGCACTCAACCCGATTGCGTACCATTCATTCCCGATCTCGAAGCCTTCGATGACATGCCCATTAGGACCCGACAATGTATCAGTGACAAATGTCTTGATTTCGGCTTCGACCGCAGCGCGCCCCCCCGGAGTGCCGAGGAAGTCCAGGTAACGCGCCGTCGGCAGAACGATCGTGACGCGCCAGTCCTGCTCCGCCGCTTCAGCTAAAAATTCTGACAATGGCGTCAAAGTGTGTTGGTTGGTGTTGGATAGCGGGGCGCCGGTTATCAGGTCGGTCGTCTGCACCGTGCTATCCGGGTTGGCCGGGTCGAACTGACGCTCGGTTATTGTGCCGCCTGGATAGCGGACGTGTTCTATTCCCAGGCTTGCGGCCGTTTCGTCGAAACCGCCGGTTCCGACGCCTTCGTTGAAGCTGACCCGGTTGAACAGGAAGTTTGCGCCCAGCAGTTCGAGACCGATCACGGACCCAACCGGTGCCTGTCCACTTTGCGCCAAGGAAATCAAAGTCACACTCAAACCTCCGAGTGTCCTAACCGTACGCGATCACAATGAACGGCAACACAAAGCTGGCGTCTGCTCAATGGAAATATTAGGCGTAAACCGTCCTAATTCGGGAAGTATACATTCATAATATGTTAACTATATTTGGCGTTACGACGCGCGAGGGACGGAGAATTTGAATGAACATCGGTGATGTTGCCGCAGCCAGCGGCCTGCCGGCAAAGACGATCAGATACTATGAGGAGATTGGCCTGGTTCGGCCTGACCGTGGTGAGAACGGTTATCGCCGATTTGCCCCAACGGACGTGCACAAGCTGACGTTCTTGGCGCGGGCCAGGTCACTTGGTTTCTCGATTGACGATTGCAGGACGCTGTTATCGCTGTACGAAGATCGCGGTCGCGCCAGCGCGGACGTGAAAACAGTTGCGCGTGAACACTTGCAGCAGATTGAGCAGAAGATTGCCGAATTGCAGGGGCTTCGGGATGTGCTGCGGGATCTTGTAGATCGCTGTAGCGGCGATGACCGGCCCGACTGTCCAATCCTGGACAATCTGGGCCGTGAAAGCCCAGCGAAGAGAACGGCATCGCCCTAAGCGCAATTAGTTGTCGTAGTAGCCTTTGCCGTAATAGCCGTAGGACGAGCCATAGCCATAAGATCGCATGCCACGCGGATCGATCTGGCTAAGCACTAAGCCGGCGACCGGCGCATTGACCATCGCAAACGACCCGATGCCTTGTTTCACCTGTGTTTTGGGTGTGCTGTCCCAATGCACCACGTAGACGACAACATCGGCTGATTGTCCGATAACGCGGGCGTCTGGCACAACCAGTACTGGGGGCGTGTCGATGACGATGTAGTCGTACTCGCTGCGCGCACGTTCCAGGAACTGCGCAAATTTCTCCGAGGAGAAGAAGTCGGCGGCGTTCATACTAGACCGCTCACCGATTAGAATGTCTACGTCCAAGAGGTCGTTGTGGTAGACGACGTCCTTAAGTGGCGTGTTTTCGATGACAGCAGCCAAAAGGCCTCGCTGATCACCAAGGTCGAAGAATTCACGGAAGGTGCGTCGCCGCATGTCACCTTCGATGATGAGGACCTTCTTTCCCATACTGCCGAGGTTCTGCGCGAGGCCGAGCGAAAGCGTTGTTTTCCCTTCGCCGGGCACTGAGGAGGTCATCATGATGACCTGAGGTTCTTTGTCCAAGTTGGACAGGAGGATCGAGGTACGCATGTTGCGCACAGCTTCGACCATCGCGGATGTTGGCTTATTGACGATGTAGTCTAGGACCCGCTTGCGGCGGGCAAACGGGGCCCGCGGCACCTGCCCGATAACAGCGACACCCGTTTCGGATTCCATTTGTGCCGGTGTCCGGAAGGCGTTGTTTCGCATTTCGCGAATGATCACGATGGCGGCGCCGACGATGAAACCGATCAACGCAAAAACGATCAACATTAACGCTTTCTGCGGTGAAGATGGACGCTCCGGCGTTACTGCTCGAGACAACAATCTACTGTCCGCCTGCAAAATCCCAATTTGTACAGATGTCTCTTTAAGGCGGCTTAGAAAATACTCGTAGATGATACCGCTCGCTTCGGCTTCACGTTGTAGCTGCAGTAGCTTCAAAAGATCAGTTGACTGACTGGACACCTGCGACTCTAACTCATCGATAGAGGTTGCGAGAGTTGCACGCTGCGAACGATTGCGCTCCAACTCAATCCTCGCCCTCCCGACGATCTGTTCAAATCGATTGTCAAAGGCGGCTCTGTTAGCCTCCGATCCAGACGATAGGCGCACTAGCATTTGAGTGAGGGCCTGATCGTCTGCGACGCCTGCCATGCGACTCATGTCATCACTTGCGAATGCGGACTCAAGCGTCATGACGCGGTCGCGCAGCTGACTTTCAGCCGCGGTCAGAGTCGCAAAGCGATCCCTGAACTCCTTCAGCTTCCGATTGAGCGCTTCCAGCGCTTCGGGGCTGATTAACTCGGTGGACGAGTTAAAGGTGTTGACGGCATTCTCGGCGGCTTCCAACTCGACCTGTAGTTCCGTCACTCGTTCGCTCAGCCAAGAAGTCGCCTGTTGGGTCGCCTCGGCTTTCACGTCAATCTGCTCAGCAATGTAAATCTCAGCGAGTGTGTCAGCGATCAAAGCTGACTTTGCGGCGTCTTCTGTGCGCGCCGTGATCCGGAAGACGTAGCTCTGCCTAATGTTACCAACAGAGATGCTTTCCAAGACCCTATCGATGGTTTTGTCGCGAATGCGTTCTGCCGTAGGGGGCTCAGCGACTTGGCCAGTCATCAGACGCAGCACTTCATCGAGCGACCATGCCGACGGCTCTTCTAGAAATAGGTTGAATTCCAGATCCTGCTCGAGATTTAATAACACAACTAGTTTGTCAACTAGGATCCGAGATCGCAGGACTTCAACTTCGGTGTTAATACTCGCTTGATCTCCAGCCAATCCTGATATGACATTTTCAAAGTCAACGATCTGTTCATTTCTGTTATCCAGCGTCACGACTGAGGTTGCAGTGTAAATTGGTGTCGCCACGTATACTATGTACGCGATGCAGCTTGTAATCGCGCAAAGCATGCAGGCAAGAACGATCCATTTTCCGCGCCAAACGGTTCTGACAACCTGCGTCAGATCCATCCCAGCGACACTATCCGGCGTGTTCTGAGGCATCTGTGCTGGCAGCGGAGTGACGGTCGTCGGATTGAGTTTGGCGGTCCTCATGTGGTCCTATGAATAAGCGCTTTGAATTCTCACTAGGTGCTTACCCGCATCGGTTGAGAAAAGCCAAGCAGGTAATGAATGGTAATACGCATTTTGGCCTCGGGACTGCCCACTGGAGTTGAATGCTCCGCCACCACTTGTCGCTAAGGACCGCGAATACCGTCCCAGCTGTTCGACAAGGTAGCTGTGCCGACGATCAACGAAACAACCCGTTCAGACGTGTTGGTGACGGCATAATCTGCCGGGACCGGCGGGTTGCCCCGCTCGGCAAAAAATGCCGTGGTGGCTTCGATCCCAGCCATGATCGTGTCCGGGTCAAGGCCTGTCACAATCACCGAGCCTACATCCAGCGCTTCGGGTCTTTCGATGGCGTCGCGCGGCGTTATTGCCGGGAAGCCCAAGATCGAGGCTTCTTCCGCAATCGTGCCACTGTCCGAAATTGCGCAGAATGCCTGCATTTGCAGGTGATTATAGTCGTGAAAGCCGAAGGGCTTCATGTCCTGGATGCGGGTATCCAGAGCGGTGTCCAGTGCATCCAAACGCTTGCGGGTTCTGGGATGCGTCGACAGAATTATTGGAAAATCGTAGCGTTCGGCCAATCCGTTCAATGTCGAGACAAGGGCGCGTAGCCGATCGGCGTTGTCAACGTTCTCCTCGCGATGCAGAGAAACGATGAAGTACTCGTGGCTGTTCAGATCAAGGCGTTCCAAAACGTCGGACGCGTCGATCTGTTCGCGGTAGTAATCTAGCACCTCGCGCATCGGGGAGCCTGTCAGATAGATCCGGCGGTGGTGAATGCCTTCGGACAAAAGGTGACGCCTTGCGTGCTCGGTATATACAAGATTGAAGTCGGCGATGTGGTCGACCAGCTTCCGGTTTGTCTCCTCGGGCACGTTCCGGTCGAAGCTGCGGTTGCCCGCCTCCATGTGATAGATTGGGATCTTTAGGCGACGCGCCATGATAGCAGAGATGGCGGAATTCGTATCGCCTAGGATGACCACGGCATCGGGGCGCTCAGCCTGCAGGACCTTTTCGCTTTCGCTCAAGATTTTGCCTAGTGTCTCGCCCAGTGTCCCCCCACCCGTTCCCAGGAAGAAATCTGGCTTTCGGATGCCGAGATCTGAAAAGAAGATTTCATTCAGCTCGTAATCCCAGTTCTGGCCGGTATGGACGATCTTGTGATCCACCAACTGATCCAGCCGGGCCATCACGCGGGACAGGCGGATGATCTCGGGCCGCGTGCCCAAAATCGTCATGACTTTCAGTTTAGCCATCTAATGCCCTTAGGACTGGATCTGCATAGGTGTCCGGTGCGGCCGGGTCGAAGATCTCGTGTGTCCAAAACAACGTCAGCAACGGCTTGTCACCGACGTTCTGGATCGAGTGGGTGTACAGTGTGGGCATATCCACCGGTGCGGGCTTGTTGCCGCTGACGGGATACTCCCAGACATCATTGGTCAAAACCTTGCGGACACGGATGATTGCATCGCCTTCCAGCACCAGAAAGCGCTCGACTTTATCCATGTGGAAGTGATCGCCCCGGGTGATCCCAGGTTCTGTCCAAGACAGGAACGTCTGGCCGCCCCCGCCACCTTTTGCAGCCTCAAACAAGGTGCCACGAGGGTCTTTGTTTAATTTCAGGGGGCGCGGCCATCCGCTTGGGTAGGTGGCCGCGCGATAGCTGTTGAACAGCTGGAGATCGAACGTGTCATGGAGGTCAGGGTAGACGTTGGCTGTATAGCTTTTGTGGAAGGCAGCCAGCTTGGCCCACAGATCCGGCACGCTGATCGTGCGCGGGGCAGGCTCGACCCTTCCTGCTTCGCCGTTCACCGCACTGTAGATTGCCGTCTGCGCGGCAATGCCCGCATGTAGCAGGCTGACAGCACCATCCGGATTGATCTCAGGCATCTCACCTTCGATCAGCGCCTCGATCAGGGTTGCGGTAACGTTATTGTATCTGGGGCGCGCACTCTCTCCAAAGATGTGCGGTAGGACCAGGTCCGTGTATCCCCCGCTGATTTTTGCCAGGACCTCGCCAGCCTGGCGTTTTGAGCGGCCGTAGGGCGTATCGGTCGTGGCGTGGATCGTATTGGCGTAGACTACATGCGGGGTGACGCCTGCGCTATGGCATGCATCAGCAAGCCTGCGCGCGATTGCGGGGTTCGCCTGTTCCAGATCCACCGGATCGGCCCGGTTCACGCCAGCAAAATGCAACAAGGCGTCGGCATCGCGCACGGCAGCTGCCAGTGCGTCATCATCGTCGAAGTCACGGTGTGTCAGTGCGATGATCTCGAATGGGTCGGCTTCGCCGCGGAATCGTGCCGCGCAATTTTGTGCGTGAAGCCGTGCGTGTGCGTGCCAACCTAGAAGGCCTGCTGCGCCAGTTACGACGACTTTCATCACGCCTTACCTGCCATGTCTGATAGCAATCGCTGAACCTCTGGGAGTGTTTTCAGCAGTGCGACAACGCCGTCGACGTCCAACCGTTTGCAATTGTGGCTGTGGAAATCCTCGAACTGACGGGTTTCAGCGTCTCCATCTGAGAAATAGGCCGCATAGTTCAGATCGCGCAGATCCATCTGGATCCGGTAGTAATCGCCCATATCCTCGGACTGCGCCAGTTCCTGAGCGCTCGCTAGTGTCTCGTATAACTTTTCCGCATGCCGCCACCCAATGACCTCGACAGGATGATCAGGCGCGTTCAGCAGCTGTTTCAGTGCTTTGACCAGGTCCTCCAACGTTGCTGCCGGGGCCTTGCGGATGAACAGATCCCCTTGGCGGGCGTTTTGGAACGCGTATCTCACCAGATCCACTGACTGGCTCAGCGGCATCAAGAACCGCGTCATGGTCGGTTCCGTCAGCGTGATTGGACGGCCAGACAGGATCTGCTTGGTGAACAATGGGATCACCGACCCGCGAGAATACATAACATTGCCGTATCGCACGGCCGAGATTGTCGTTGCCGCGCCCTTGCCAAGTTCCCGGGCCACCGACTGCGCGACCTTCTCCATGATGGCTTTCGACATGCCCATGGCGTTGATCGGGAAGACGGCCTTGTCGGTCGAAAGACAGACAACCGACCGCACCCCTGCATTGACCGCCGCACGCAGGACGTTCTCTGATCCCAAGATGTTGGTGCGGACCGCTTCGAGCGGGAAGAACTCGCAAGAGGGCACCTGTTTGAGCGCTGCGGCGTGAAAGATGCACTCCACACCGGCGACCGCGCGTTCGACACTCTGTCGATCACGGACATCCCCGATGAAGTATCGGACCCTCGGATCCCGTAGATCATTGCGCAAGACGTCTTGCTTTTCTTCATCGCGGCTGAACACGCGCAACTCTGCCACGCCATCGGCCAAGAGCTGCCGCAACATGGTGGAGCCGAAAGATCCAGTGCCGCCAGTGATGAGAACTGATGAAGGAAGCATACGCTACTCCGCCTGCGCGCGAATGCTGCTGATTAGCGAGCGCCAGTGCGGGTGTCGAGCACTAGGGCAAACCGGCGGTCATCCTGTGAACGCCGCTGTCCCCCAAGCCGTTTCCAATTGCGCTAAGCGGTCCGCTGGCATGGGCCCCATCGTTTCTGCTGTGATCGCTTGGTGAAGATGGTCCAGATCGCCCAGACCAACCACAACGGTGCTGATATGCTCTGCAGCTAAGCCGAAGCGAAGCGCTGCTTGTGCCGGCGTTCCGTCGTCAGGATGCAACAAATCCCATACCATTTGGGCCCGGGCTTCTTCATCCGATTCGTCTGCTGCGGCCGTGACAGGGATTTCCCGGCCATGCCTGACAGTGGTTGCCAAGTGTCCACCGGCGAAAATGCGAATACCCATGACGCCCATGTCCTGCGACGCGCATATTTTCAGCAAGCTGTCGAAGTTCGTCGAGTTCCAGGGGGCACGCCCGTTCGCAGCGGTTGGATTGAGCATGTTGTAGTAGACCTGAGCGGCATCGAATCGGCCACTGGCGGCAACTGACCGGAGTGCTTGCGGCTCGCCCAGCGCCGTAATCCCCAGCCAGTCGCACAAGCCCTGCTCGCGTAATCGCTCCATCGTATCCGCCATCCCAAGAGCTGCGGTTTCCGACAGGGATCGACTGCCGCGGCTTGCGGCGCCATCGGCGTCGATCTGGTTGTGCAGGTATATCACCTCAACGCGGTCGACGCCGAGGCGTTGCAGGCTTTCCTCAACGCTCCGCATCATTTGCCCGGCGAAGTCATCTTCGGCGGGGTCCAGTCGGAACTTGGTCGATATCCGCGGCTTCTCTGTCGCCGCACGGCTTGCCAGCCAGCGCCCAATAACCTGCTCTGATACGCCATTGCCGTACTGCGCGGCGGTATCAATCCAATCGATCCCGGAGTCCCACGCGGTCTGAAGCGCCGCATGGGCGGTGTTCTCATTTTGGTGGATCAAAACGCCGCCGACCCATCCACCACCAAAAGTTATTGCTGGTACCTTCAGCTCTGTTCGGCCGAAACGCCTTCGTTTCATGTCATTTTCCCCGTTGGCCTCCCTGAGTTAACCAAAAGCTATCACGGTTCCGAAACAGGCGCACACCTGCTAAGCGGCAGCGTCATTTGGGGGAGGGTCCAATGCGCATTGCACTGATACATGCAACGCCGTTTGCGATGGAACCGGTGGCGGACGCCTTGTTACGCCTCTGGCCAGCGGCAGAGCCGATGCACCTGTTGGACGATCGTCTATCGGTCGATCGCGCGCGCGGCGTGCCAGTTGCTGAGACGGATCGACGTATCATGGCGTTGGCCGTTTATGCCCGGGAGGCTGGGGCGGATGGAGTTCTGTTTACGTGCTCGGCTTTTGGGCCAGCCATCGGGGCTGCCGCCAATACGCTTGACTGCCCTGTGCTCAAACCCAACGAGGCCATGTTCCGCGATGCCATAGCAATCGGCGGGCCTATCGGTCTTCTGGCATCTTTCGAGCCGTCCATACCGCCGATGGCACAAGAGTTCGCCGAGATCACTGACATCGAGTTATGTACTGACTGTGCGCCCAACGCCATGACCGCCCTGTCGGCCGGCGATGGGCCCGCCCATGACGAGGCACTCGCCGTGGTAGCCGAGGGGCTTTCAGGTTGCACCGCGGTTATGCTGGCACAATTCTCCACGGCGCGGGCCCGTGACGCCGTGCAGGCCAGGATTAACTTGCCGGTCTTGACCTCCCCCGATAGTGCGGTGCTGGCCATGAAGGCAAAGCTCGACTGATAGGCTTGCTCCCCTTCTGCCGCTCGGCTACGAACCGCGCGCGGCGAAAACAGGTTCACCCATGGCTAAGAAGATCAAGAAGGCGCCCAGGCCCAAGGCGCAGACACCACGCGGGTTTCGCGACTACTTTGGGGTAGAGGTCACCCGAAGGGCCGAGATGCTGCATGCGATTACCGGCGTCTACAACGCCTATGGGTTTGACCCGTTGGAGTCCTCGGCCGTCGAAACAGTCGAGGCGTTGGGCAAGTTTTTGCCGGACGTTGATCGACCGAACGAGGGTGTCTTTGCCTGGCAGGACGATGACGAAAGCTGGATGGCGCTGCGTTATGACCTGACAGCGCCATTAGCACGCGTGTTCGCGCAACATCGCCTGAGTTTGCCGACCCCCTACAGGCGCTATGCGGTTGGTCCCGTGTGGCGCAATGAAAAGCCTGGCCCGGGACGCTTCCGCCAGTTCTACCAGTGTGATGCCGATACGGTTGGCACCCCAACGGTCGCAGCAGACGCCGAGATTTGCATGATGTTGGGCGACGCGCTGGAGGCCGCCGGCATCGAACGCGGCGACTATGTTGTGCGGGTCAACGACCGCAAGGTCTTGAACGGTGTCATGGAGGTGATCGGCATTTTTGACTCCTCCGACGCGAGTGCCTTTGCTTCCGAACGTGGCACCGTGCTGCGGGCAATCGACAAGTTGGACCGGCTCGGTGAGGACGGGGTCAGGGCGCTGTTGGGCGACGGCCGCAAGGATGAATCCGGCGACTTCACGAAAGGCGCCGGTCTTTCCGACGATCAAGCCGCTATCATCATGGGTTTTGTCTCCGCACGGCGCGATCAGGCCGCTGATACCTGTGCGAGGTTGTCCGAATTGGTTGAAGGCTCGCAAATCGGGATAGAGGGCGTCCAGGAGCTATCCACGATTGCTGAATTGGCACATGCGCAGGGCTACGCGGATCGTGTGCTGATCGACCCCTCGGTGGTTCGTGGTCTCGGCTACTATACCGGGCCGGTGTACGAGGCGGAACTGACCTTTGAGATCACCGACGAGGAGGGCCAGCAGCGTCAGTTTGGTTCTGTGGCCGGGGGCGGGCGTTATGACGATCTGGTCATGCGATTTACAGGTGAGCGGGTCCCTGCCACAGGCGTCTCGATCGGCGTAGACCGCCTGTTGGCCGCATTGGCAGTTGGTCGGCGGGTGGAGGCAACTGCGGGTCCTGTGGTTATCCTTGCGATGAACCGGTCTGAAATGGTGAGATATCAGACAATGTGCGCTGAGCTTCGCCAGGCGGGCATCCGCGCCGAAGTGTTCTTGGGTGGGGGCAACATGGGCCGCCAATTGAAGTATGCGGACAAGCGCGCCGCGCCCATTGCCGTAATCGAAGGTGATGACGAACGCGCAGAAGGCAAGGTGACGCTGAAGGATTTGGCCTTGGGCGCACGGCTGGCGGCCGAGATCGAGACCCACGAAGAGTGGAAAGCGCAGCCAGCCCAGGTGACTGTGACCCGAGCAGACCTCGTCGCCGAAGTCAAAAGCATGCTGACCAGGGCCGAGTAAGAATGCTTGGCCGCCCTCGAACGGGTTTGGTTCAGCGTCAGCTGGATACGTCGCTGAAGACGCTGAGCGCGCACTTTGAATTGTGTGGCTACACCGCCGTTTCGCCACCGCATCTTTACTTAGGCGAGACGTTGTTAAGCCTTTATGGAGAGGACCTGCGGGCAAGGGCCTTTCTCTTCCCGGATGCTGAGCGTGGCAACGAACTATGCCTGAGACCAGACTTCACCGTGCCCGTCGCACTGATCCATGGGGAGAATGGTTGGGATACGGCAGGTGCTTACGCCTACCAAGGACCGGTGTTTCGTCGTCAACAGCCCGGCCTTGGTCGACCTGTAGAATACATCCAGGCTGGGATCGAGAGCTTCGGGGAAGCGGATACCACGGCTGCAGATATTCTGGCGCTGACCACGTTAATCGGAGGGCTTAGGGAGCTTGGCCTTCATGAAGTCGAGATGACGATTGGAGATCTTTCTGTTCCCTTCGCGCTTTTGGGCAGCTTGGAGATGCCGGATCGACGTCGTGCGGATTTGCTCCGTCACTTTTGGCGCCCCTCACGTTTTCAAGATCTGGTGAAACGATCTGTAATGCCGCCTTCCGATAGCGCCGCGAGAATAGAGTTGCTGGAAGCTGTGGCGCCTGGGGCTGCCCCGGACTGGCTGAGCGACCGCGCGCGCGCGGAAGGGGAATTCATTGGGCTGCGCCGGTTGGATGAGATCCAAGAACGCGCAGTGTCGCTGTCAATGGCAAAAGCTGACCCGCCTATGGAACAGTCCGCAGCCGATCTTATTGATGCGATGCTGGCGATCGCCGGACCAGCGGTCCAGGCCGGCACCCAAATGCGGGCGTTGACAGGCGAGATCGGTGGTGCGCTGGCGACCGCCGTCGATCGGTTTGACGAGCGCCTAGAGGGCTTGTCCAAACAGGGTATCGACCCTGCGCAAATCCAGTTTGATGCAAGTTTCGGCCGCAACCTTGAATACTATGACGGTTTTGTCTTCGAGATACGAGCGAAGGGGCAGCAGGCGCATCCCCCACTGTCAGGTGGCGGCCGGTACGATTCAATGACCGCCAAACTAGGTGCCACGCACCCCGTTCCAGCGGTCGGCGGGATGATCCGGCCTGAAGCGGTTTTGTCGGCACTGACATGACTGGACTGTCCCTAGCCTTACCTTCAAAGGGCCGTTTGCAGGCGGACACGATTGCCTGGTTTGCGGGCCTTGGGATCGAGATCTTTCGGGATGGCACCGACAGGGAATACTCTGCTCAGGCAACGGGCCTTGACGGTCTAGACGTCGTGATGATGTCGGCCGGTGAAGTGCCGCGCGAACTTGCGGCCGGAAGAGTCCACTTAGGTGTGACTGGCGAGGACCTGATCCGAGAGCGCCTGACCTCGCGCAACGAACTGATAAGCATCCTCACCAAGTGCGGTTTCGGTCACGCTGATCTGATCGTGGCGGTGCCGAAGGTCTGGATCGACGTGGAATCGATGCATGATCTGGATGAGGTCGCGGCGCAGTTTCGTCAGTTTCACGGGCATGCTTTGCGCGTGGCCACCAAGTATCACAACCTGGTTCGCGCCTTCTTTCAGAAGCACGGGGTCGCTGATTACCGGTTGGTAGACAGCCAAGGTGCGACTGAGGCTGCGCCGAAGAATCTGGCTGCAGAGGCTATAGCTGACATCACCTCAACCGGTGACACCCTAAGAGCCAATCACCTGAAGCAGCTTGACGATGGCTTGATTTTGGAAAGCCAAGCCGTCTTGGCGGAAAGCGTCACCGCAGAATGGTCGGATCTGGCTCGCTCCAGCCTTGCAGTGTTGCGCGATCGGTTGGAAGCGTCGGGCGCCCTTTAGGGCGCTCTGGGCACGGCCTCGGTCCACGGGTTCCCATCCACCATAAGGCCATAGCCTACATCGTAAAGCGCCCGCATATAGGCAGGGTCGAACAACTCCGTCTCCTTTGCGGTGAACTCGGGAGGTACAGCCGTAAGCTTCAGGCCAAAACCGTCGTCCAACGCTTGAGCGCGGATGATCTCGACATCGGCAACACCGGAGTACTTTATCAGCGTCGAAACCGATCGCGCCGTGATCTCTAGAACGCGCGGCGGCACGCCCTCGTAGGTAGGATCTAAGAGGGTGTTTCTAATGACATAGATCGTTCCTGGCCGCATCTGGTTGGGCCCTCGATCGGTGTACTCTCCCAAGTCCAAATCGATTGGGTACAGGAACAGCTGTCTGCTCACGCCGCCGTCTACATGCATTTCGGTAAAGCGCTGGCCGTCGATCTCGACTTCGATCAATTGAGGCGAGAAGGCGCCCGGAATGGATGCTGACGCAACCAAGACATCTCGAATGAGTTCGCGAGCTTCCGGTCGTCCAGTGGCTGCAATGGCACTGATGTTCCAGATTACAGGCCGCTGCGCGTCAAGGTTGGTGGTCCCAACCCACAGACGCCGGCCTTTGCGATGCTCGGCCGCAATATCTCGGATCAATTGGGTTGTCAGGCCTTGGTCCACCGCCGCAACGAAGCCTGCATTGTCCGCTAGTCCAAGCGCTTGTCCCGTAAGTGTCTTGAACAGCGTTAGAACCAGGACATCCTCGGTCTTGGTGTTCGTGTAGAAGCGCTCGAGTTCAGGATCGAAGCGTTTGCCCACAAAGGCATAGGGCGCGATCAAGGCGCCGGTAGAGATGCCAGTAACCAATCCAAATTCTGGTCGATCACCGCGCGCGGTCCAGCCGTTAAGTAGCCCGGCCCCGTAGGCGCCGTCTGATCCGCCACCAGAGAGCACAAGGATGTCGATACGACCGCCATTTGGTTGCTTACCTTCGTCCCGGATGCGCTGACCTATCTGTTGAGACAGAAGTGCCAATTCTTCTGCCGCCCGGGGTGGTGGCACATCCCCCCAAAAACGAGCGTTGGGAAAACCCGGTATTTTCGCCAGCGTGTACCGGTCTGAGGGTGGGGCCGGGAACGGGCGCTCGCCCAGACAACCAGCCAGGAACCCCAACATAAAAAGGACGAGGCAAACTTTTCTCACGGTTCACGTCCTTCAGGTTGGCGCTTGCTTCGCCGTAATGCGCTTTTGAGCTCTGATATGCTGAATGCACCCAACGCGAAGCCAAAAACACCGTAGGAGACCATGCCTCCGGTAACCACGGCGATCACTGTGACTCCTGCCCAACCGGGAAGCAGATACTCTAGGCCGTGTGCGATTCCGAGAATGACGGCGCCCATGCCTAAGCTTGCCAAGGCGATCCGAGGCAGGCGCGAAGCGAGTTGAGCATCCATCATGTACTCCGGTGACAACCGCTGAACCCCGCGCCAAAGCAGCCAAAGGTTTGCAGCGCCTGCAAGCGTTGTGGCCATTGCCGCAGCTAGGAAGCCGATCACAGGCGCCAATCCGATCGCGACCACCAAGTTGATCACCATGGATATCATGGCGTAACGCAGTGGGGTGCGGGTGTCTTCACGGGCAAAGAACGCTGGCTGAAGGACCTTCTGCAGCACAAAGGTCGGCAATCCGACACCGTAAACTGCAAGCGCAAGCGCTGTTTGTGCGCTATCCTCAGCTGTGAACGCCCCGCGCTCAAAAAGCGCCGTCACAATGGTCTGGGGCACCAGTACCAAAGCCACTGCTGAGGGCAATGTGAATACCAGGGAGAACTCACCGGCGCGGTTCATGGCATGTGCGGTACCCTCGGCATCTCCTGCTCTGAACCTTCTTGCAAGCTCTGGAAGGAGAACAACGCCGATCGCCACACCGATGGCGCCAAGCGGTAGTTGATAAACGCGGTCCGCCATCCAAAGCCAAGCGACGGCGCCCTCGAAATAGCTGGCGACCTGTGTTCCGACCAACAGGTTGATCTGCATGACGCCACCCGCCAACGCCGCCGGAATGCCGACCACGACAAGTCGTTTCATCTGGGGGGTCAGTCTTGGGCGGCGGGGCAAAAGCCCCAAGCCCAGCCTTTTGGCAGCCATCCAGACCAGTGCCAGCTGGGCGAGGCCTGCTGCAAAAATGGCCCAGGAAAGCGTCAGGCCGACATCCCATCCTGCAGCCCAGGCCAGTCCCAATGCCGCGATCCAGATGACATTCAGCAGCACAGGGGCGGCGGCGGCGGCGGCAAACCTTCCAAAGGCGTTTAGTACGCCCGAGAACAACGCCGCCAGGGAGATGAAAACAATGTAAGGAAAGACAATCCTTGTGAATGTTTCCGCAAGCGCCTGACGTTCGGCATCGAAACCTGAAGCAAGTGCCCAAACCAGCCATGGTGTTGCTAGTTGAGCCAATAGGGTGAGGATCAACAGCGCTGCAAAGAGCCCCGAGATCGCCTGTTGCGCAAATTCTTTTGCCTGATCTTTGCCACCTTCTTCCAAGCGCGCGGCAAACATCGGGACAAAGGCTGTGTTGAACGCGCCTTCTGCAAAGAAGCGGCGGAACATGTTGGGCAGACGAAAGGCGACAAAGAAGGCCTCGGCCAGCGGGCCTGTCCCGACTATCGTGGCCATTGCGATGTCGCGCAGAAACCCCAGAACCCGGCTGGCCATGGTCCATCCGCCAACGGTCGCGAAACTGCGTAGAATACGGTTGGGACGGCTGGTCATTCAGGTCTCCGGCACGGCCGCGATGCTACGCCGCGGAGCGTGCTTAGGGAAGGACCAGATGCCTGCTGGAACCCGTGTTTAACTGCTTCGCCCGACACCCTGGATCGCATTGATCAGATGTCGCTCGATCTGCGCCAATTTGTTCTTCGAGCGGATTTTGTGGCCAAACAGGTCTTTGGCATAGAACACATCCACAGCTTGCTCGCCGTAAGTGGCGATGATGGCCGAAAAGATGTTCACGTTAAGACCGGCGAGTGTTCGGGTCAGTTCGTGCAGCAAGCCCAGCCGATCACGGGCGTTGACTTCGATCACCGTGTAGACATCCGAAGCGTCGTTGTCGAAGACAATGCGTGGCGGAACGGTAAACTGACTTTCACGTGGGCGAACGTGACGTCGCTCTGCTATCTCGGTCCGGGCAATCATTTCGCCCTTCAAGGTTTTCTCAATCGTGGTGCGCAACTTGGGAAGTCGTGCTTCCTCATAAGCGTTGCCGTCCTGATCCTGCAGCCAAAAGACCGAGGTCGCCATCCCATCGTTGGTCGTGTAACTGCGCGCGTCGACAACGCTGGCTCCTGCGATCGCGAATGCGCCCGCCATCCTTGCGAAGAGGCCAGGGTGATCTGACATGTACAGACAGGCCTTAGTCGCATCCCGCTTTGTCGAGGGCAGAAAGCGGCTGGTCATCGGAGCGTCGCCGATGGTCTGAGATAGTTCTGCAAAGATCTTGTGGGTGGGTGTGTCTAGGCCCATCCAATACTGCGGATAGTGCTTGGAGAGCTCTGCCTGGACTGCCGACGGTATCCAGCCTTCCAATTCTTCGGCCAGGTCGCTGCGGGCAAGTTTCACGCGATGTTCGCGCGTCGCGTTTTCAGCCCCGCCAGTCAGTACGTCCCTTGTATCCCAGTAGAGGTTCCGCAGCAGCTGTGCTTTCCAGTTATTCCAGACATTCGGCCCAACGCCACGAATGTCGCAAACCGTCAGGACCATCAGCAGTCTCAGCCTTTGGGGGCTTTGGACGATCTGGGCGAAGTCTTCGATGGTGCGCGGGTCGTTGATATCGCGCTTCTGAGCCGTGTCCGACATCAGCAGGTGATGACGTACAAGCCAGACGACAGTTTCGATCTCTGCTGCGTCCAGGCCCAGCCTAGGGCCAATTGCAGCTGCCAATTCCGCGCCGAATTCGGAGTGATCGCGTTTGTCGCCCTTTCCGATGTCGTGGCACAGCAGTGCCGTGTAGAGCACCCGGCGATTGAC
This sequence comes from Pseudomonadota bacterium, assembly GCA_039026375.1. Lineage (GTDB taxonomy): Bacteria > Pseudomonadota > Alphaproteobacteria > Rhodobacterales > Rhodobacteraceae > Thermohalobaculum. Next base: position 99,640 of record JBCCML010000003.1, on the reverse strand, counting down.
GCCACCTATCATGATCTCGGTAGAGACCGGATGCAGGTCCTCTGCCTCACGGCTCTCGATCTCGTTCAGGACCCCGATCGTCCGGATTGTATGTTCGTCCACAGTATAGTGGTGGTACATGTTGAATTGCATCATCGCGACGATGCGTTCAAATTCCGGGACAAACCTTCCAAGCACCTCTGTCTCGTTCATGCGGCGCAACAGCCACTCGCCGTTTTTTGCATCACACAGCATGTCCATGAAGATCGCCACCGCAGCTGGGTCTTGGCGCAGTCTGTCATCTATCAGGTCGAGACTTTGCGTTACCAAGCGCAGAGCTGCAGGATGAATGACAGCGTCCATCCGGGCGGCTTCGTAGAACAGGCGTAGTATGTTGATTGGCGCCTGCTCAAAGACGCTATCGTCTCGGACGGTCAGCCTATTCCCGACAACGGAAAATGGCCCGTCTGTTTCCGTAGCGCCGGATCGGAAGCTAAGGGCCCTCAGCAGGAATGATAGCGCCGGCTGCGGTTTGGCGTGCTGTGCTTCCAAGGCTGCAGAGAAGATCCGCGTCAGATCGCCCACGCCCTTCGCATGGCGAAAATAGGTCTGCATGAAGTGTTCGACTGCACGGCGACCATCCGTGTCCGTAAAGCCCATGCGCCCCGCGATCTCGACTTGTCTGTCGAACGTCAATTGCTCCTGCGCCCGACCCGCCAGATCATGGAGGTGACTTCGAACCGCCCAGATGAATTTGGAAGCGTCCGCGAAGCGCTGCACTTCGTCGTGCTCGAAAACGCCCATCTCCACCAGTTGCCAAGCTGTCCCGGTTCGGTAGAGGTACTTTGAGATCCAATGAAGTGTTTGAAGGTCACGTAGACCGCCTTTGGACTCCTTCACATTGGGCTCGACGAGATACCTGGTGCCGCCATGTCGCGTATGCCGTGTGTCACGCTCTTCCATTTTTGCTTCGACGAACTCGGGGCCGGTTTTGAGGTACAGCTCATCCCAAAGCCGACGATCCAGTTCGTGAAACGGCTCCGGATCTCCCCATAGGAACCGCTGCTCCAGCAGCGCAGTCCGAATGGTCAGATCCTCGGCTGCAAGCCTGAGGCAATCATCGATTGACCGCGTCGATTGCCCAATCTTCAGTTTCAGGTCCCATAGGCAGTAGAGAATGCTCTCAATGACACTCTCCGACCAAGCCGTCCGTTTGTACGGTGTGAGGAACAGCAGGTCGACATCTGAGAACGGCGCCATCTCGCCCCGGCCATATCCGCCCACTGCGATGACAGCCAAGTGCTGTCCTTTCGTCCGAACTGGCTGGGGGTGGAGATGTTCTGTGGCTAAGTGGACCAGCGCCGCCACTGCACAATCGGTCACGTGGGCAAACGACCGGGCGACGCGCAGCCCAGCATTGGGCGTCGCGATCAATCCCTCACGAACCTTGGTACGGTGGGTCTTTAGGAAGGCACTGACTAAGCCGACAACAGCTTTGCGGAGAGACTCAGGATTGGTTGACTTTTCAGCCTCCTCGTCAACTGCGTGGATCAAGTCATGATGATCCCCCACCGTCGCTGGGTCGGCGATCAAATGGCTCAGGCCGGCGAAGGTGGCTTCCGCAACACCGACCCGGGATTTAGCCTGTAATCTGGGCGCCCCGCTCAGGAGCCGACGCCCACTGGGACAGGGTCAACTACGGTGAATACTCCTTCACCGACTTCAAGTATGGCCATGCCGCGCCTGGCGATGCCGTCGCTTCCCAAAGCTACTGGGCCAACGGCCCCTTTGAATCCGCGGCCACGTGTTAACGCTTCGGTTGAGAAGGGGGGGGCGCCACTTACCCGGGCTTCTGCGGTCAAGACGGCGACAATGTTGACAGCGTCGTATGCGAGTACGGCCTGCAAGGGAGGGACTGATCCGAAGTTTGCTTCGTACCTTTCCACAAAAGCACGTACGGCTGTTGGGTCAGGTGCAGCGAACCAACCGCCTTGGAGTGCTGGTTCGGTCAGCGTGGCGCGAGAGTTCCATTCGCCCAAGCCTAAGTACTTCACCTGTCTGGGTGAGATTCCGTAGTTTTCCATCAACGCTGCGACGTACTTCAAAGCTTGGCCGCTATCCGCGATCAAAACTGCCGTAGCGCCTGACGCGCGCGCATCCGCTGCGAATGCCCTGGTGCCCTGGGTGATGCCATCGTTAGTTCGCTGGTACTCGGCTCGGGCAACCACGTTTGTGCCAACTGCTCGTCCAACGCCCGTGTTCGCCGCAGCGCCGTAGGGGTTATTGGGATAGAACACTCCGATGCTGCCCATGCCGCGAGCGCGCGCAAAGTTAGCAATTCTTTCTGCGGCGACTTCAGGCAAGAAGCCAGTCAAATAGACCGGGTCTCCAGCCGCCGATGCATCAGTCGAAAAAGACAGGACCTTGACCCCGGCTGTTGCAGCGGGTTCAGCAACTGCTTTGGCGTTGGCGCCGAAAAGTGGCCCCAGGATGACCATCGCCCCATCACTGATTGCTTTCTCTGCGGCAAGTCGGGCCTGGGTCACATTCCCGCCGGTATCGTAGACGCGCAGCTGCAACAGTGGATCTGCGCGTTCGGACATCGCCATGCGCGCGGCGTTTACCAACGCCTTGCCCACTGCAGCCGCTCTGGGCGCGGAGCTCGGTGCTAGCAATGCAACGGTCACCTGCTGGTCCGCCGCGAACTCCCGTTCCACCGCTGCTGTTGGGCTTTGACCACCTTGCCCTGGCGCTGGGGGGCCTTGCGTTGTTACCGTGGGTGTACAACCGGACACCGCCAAACTACCGCCGAGAAAGATCGCCGCCAGACGAAACCTTGATGCTCTCAACATGACCCTCTCCCGAACCACTGGACTTACCGCGTCACTGGGCTTCGCCGCCCCCTTGCCTTGGGTTGGACCCTATGAGTGAGGGTCGTGAAAGTAAACGACGCCACGGGCGCGCGCCGAAGGAGCCAGGCAGCGGTGTAGCAGTGTCGCCACTGTCCAGCGGCCTTTATCTTGTTGCGACGCCCATCGGGAATGCTGATGACGTTACGTTGCGTGCCTTAGAGGTCCTGAGACAGGCAGATGTGCTTGCGGCCGAAGATACCCGAAGGTTGCGCCAGCTACTTGCGATCCATGCGATCGACCTGCGGTCGCGCCCGCTGATTAGTTATCACGATCGGAACGGACCGGCCCGCAGACCTCAGATCTTGGATTGGTTGGCTGAGGGTAGGTCTGTGGCTTATGCATCCGACGCGGGCACACCCCTGGTTGCTGATCCTGGTTACCGTCTTGTTGAGGCTGCACAAGAAGCTGGCCATGCCGTAATCGCGCTGCCTGGCGCCTCGGCCGTTCTGACCGCGCTTTCCGTTGCCGGCTTGCCAACAGATCGTTTCATGTTTGCTGGCTTTCTGCCGGCGAAGAAGGGTGCAAGGCAAAATGCCCTCGCCGCGCTGAAGCATGTGCCCGCAACACTGGTGTTCTACGAGTCACCGAGGCGTACGTTCGACACGCTAATTGACATGGCTTCTGTGCTGGGCACCGAAAGACGCGGAGCACTTGCACGTGAGCTTACGAAACTGCACGAAGAAGTGCGCAGAGGATCTCTTTCTGAACTAGCAGATGAGGCGCGTGAAGACCCGCCGCGGGGAGAGGTCGTTTTGCTGGTCGGTCCGCCTGATGCGGTAGCCGAGGCTCAGACCGCTGTCGAACAGCTTGACGAAGCACTCGCTGAGGCGCTGCAGACCAGTTCGGTGAAGATGGCGACGCAAATGGTTGCTACCGCGCTTGGCCTGCCAAGACGGCAGGTTTATGCGCGCGCATTGGCATTATCCAAGGCGGAGGACGACGACCATTAAGCTGGGATTGTCTCTGAAACGAATGCTGGCAATAGTCGATCAATGCAGAAAAGGGAGGGTCCGATGGTGGGCGAAGTGGAAAAGAGACTGGCGGATACAGGCTTAAGCCTGCCAGAGGCGGTGGCACCCTTGGCGGCATATGTCCCTTGGGTGAGAACCGGAAATCTTTTGTTTGTCTCAGGCCAACTGCCCATGGGGCCTGATGGTTTGGCCACCGGTACGCTAACGTCTGCCGATCATGCTGATGGCGCGCCGCCGGCCGGATCGAACCTCGCCTATGCCAAGGCTGCCGCGCAGATGTGTGCGCTGAACGTACTTGCGCACGTGAAATCGGCTGCTGGCGATCTTGATAGTGTCGCGCGTGTGGTCAAGCTGACCGGGTTTGTCAGTTCGGACGGTAGTTTTCGTCAGCATCCGATGGTGATTAACGGAGCATCGGAGTTAATGGCGACTGCGTTCGGGAATGCAGGCCAGCATGCCAGGGCGGCGGTCGGATCGTCGAGCTTGCCATTGGGGGCGATCTGCGAAGTGGAGGGCGTGTTTGAGCTTCTCTAAAGGCGCGCCCGCTCTCCCAGACGAGATCTCGCCGATGTGACCATCGTACCTACCCACCCACCCGAGCGGGCGCGCGCCGAACACCGCGGATTTGAGCCGCAGACTATGGCGCGTATCCACCCATCTTGCAGATGAGCGTCCATTCGTCTGCTGATACCGGGACCACAGAAAGGCGTGATTGCTTGACCAAGGCAAAGTCGGCCAAGCGCTCCTCTGCCTTGATCTCAGCGAGGCTGACGGGCGTTGGGATCGGTGCAACCGCTTTGATATCTACACATTCCCAACGAGCGTCGTCAGTCGTGCTGTCGGGGTGGATCTCGGCACACACCTCGACAATACCAACGATCTGCTTTTCGTTGACCGAATGGTAGAAGAAACCCAGATCGCCTAGCTTCATCTCACGCATGTTGTTGCGTGCTTGGTAGTTGCGAACGCCGTCCCATTCTTCGCCCTTGTGGCCCTTCGCGACCTGTTGATCCCATGACCAAGTGTTCGGTTCGGATTTGAATAACCAGTAGCGCATCATCCAACCACCCGGTTCCAGCTGCGGATCTCGACCGATTGAAATAGGCTTGCCCTCGCATAGGGATCAGCCGCGGCCCAGTCTTGCGCCGCGCTGATCTCGTCAGCTTCGTATATCAAAAGTGATCCGCACATCTGTCCGTCGGCGTCCAAGAACGGTCCGGCTTGTACGATTGCGCCGTTGGACCCCTTTATGTGTGCCAAATGGGCGTCCCGATTGGCTTTGCGGACCTCTAGATGATCTGGTTTATCGATGCAGATGATTGCGTAGAGCATAGGAGACCTCCGTTGTCGGACGCTCTCTGACACGCGATTTGAACTGTGCCAAGGGCTATGCCTTGGCGCCTCGCTTGCCAGACCCCAACATGGGATCGGCGTCACGGTCCAGAGGCCAGCGTGGTCTGGGGATAGCACTGTCGAAGGGAAGACCAGCCTGATGCCGTTCTAATCCAGCCCAGGCGATCATAGCGCCATTGTCCGTGCAAAGAGCCAAGGGCGGTGCGACCAGCGATACTTGGTTGTCAGAAGCCACCTGCTCCAATTCGGACCTTAGGCTGGTGTTTGCAGCCACCCCACCGGCAACCGCTAAGACCGGCGTATGTATCATCGCTAGTGCGATACGTGACTTGGCAGACAAGACATCAGCCACGGCCTTTTGAAACGCCGCGCAAAGGTCCGCCACGTCACGCCGGAAAAGTCCCCCCTGCGCCAATATCAGCTCATCTCGCGCCCTCAGAACAGCAGTCTTTAGACCAGAAAAGCTCATATCAGCGCCTTTGCGATCCAAAAGGGGTCGCGGAAGTGCAAATCGATCAGCATCGCCATCGCGCGCCCAACGCTCAACTTCTGGGCCGCCCGGAAAGCCCAGACCCAGCATCTTTGCAACCTTGTCGAACGCTTCTCCTGGGGCATCGTCGATGGTGCCGCCTAAACGACGGTACCGCCCCAAATCTTCAACGGCCAAAAATTGACAGTGGCCGCCGGAGACCAGAAGCAGCAAGTAAGGAAAGGCAACCCCATGCGACAGCCGGGGCGTAAGTGCGTGGCCCTCCAAGTGGTTCACGGCAATCAAGGGCAGACCGGCACCAGCCGCCATGCCATGCGCCGCCATGACACCCGAGATAACACCACCGATAAGGCCGGGACCAGCGGTGACCGCAACCGCATCGCAGTCGCCAACTCGTAAGCCTGCGTTGTCAAGCGCCTGCTCCACAGCCAGATCGATGCGTTCTGCATGGGCACGAGCGGCAATCTCTGGCACCACACCGTTATAGGCGCGATGGAGCGTCTCTTGCCCGAAGACCACATTCGACAGGATCTTCGCGTCGGCCGGGCTCTCTGCGCGAACGACGGCTGCGGCCGTTTCGTCACAACTGGATTCGATGCCCAGAATCGTCAACAAAATCTGACACCTCGTGTCACGTGTAGATTGCGCCTTGTGCGGCTGCCCCTTAGTAAGGAGCCAGACGAGCACGGGAAAGACCTACATGCGAGAGCTCACCGCCGCGCAACCCCTGAAAATCGGCACCCGCGGCTCGCCGTTGGCTTTGGCGCAGGCCTATGAGACGCGGGACCGGCTTATGGCAGCGCATAGCCTGCCCAATGATTTTTTTGAGATCGTTGTCGTCCAGACAACCGGCGACGCCGTGCAGGACCGCGCCCTGTCAGAGATTGGCGGGAAGGGACTGTTCACCAAGGAGATCGAAGAGGGTCTGGCTGACGCTTCGTTAGACATCGCCGTTCACTCGATGAAGGACATGCCCACCGAACTGCCCGACGGGTTGGCGATCACCTGTTTGTTGCCGCGGGAAGACGTGCGGGATGCCTTCATCAGCCATCGTCACGCCAGCATCCAGGATCTCCCACAAGGTGCATTGGTTGGATCGTCGTCACTGCGGCGCCGCGCTCAGTTGTTGCATCGGCGCCCGGACCTGCAGGTGGTGGAGTTCCGGGGGAATGTGCAGACCCGCCTTCGGAAACTGTCCGAGGGCGTCGCTGAGGCGACCTTCTTGGCAGCAGCTGGCTTGCGCCGCTTGGGTCAACACGACCTTGCCGACAAGGCTATCGAAACCGACGAGATGCTGCCGGCCGTAGCCCAGGGCGCCATAGGAATTGAGAGCCGCGTAGGGGATGAGGAGGTTTTGTCGCTATTGGCGCCCATTAATCATGGGTCCACGGAGATTCAGTTGTCGGCAGAGCGCGCATTTCTTGCCGGACTGGATGGCTCTTGCAGGACCCCCATCGCTGGGTTGGCCAAGCTTGATGGTGATCGGTTGCACCTGAAAGGGGAGATCGTGCGCCCTGACGGGTCAGAACGATACGTCACCGAACGCGAAGGGCCGGTATCTGATGCGGCTGCCATGGGCGCGGACGCAGCCGCAGAGCTTCGTGCCAAGGGTGGGCCTGATTTCTTTGCGGTCTAAGACATGCGACCGGTGCTGCTGACCCAGGCCGTAAGTCGTAGCCGTCGGCACGCAGCTAAGTTGGCGCAGCACAACATTGAAACGTCGATTTGGCCTCTGCTGGAAATCGCGCAAACCGTCGATGAGCTGCCCGATATAGCTATTGGCCAGACAGTCTTGCTTACATCTGCAAATGCCGGCCGGATCATCGCGGATCTGGGTGCGCCACGGGATGCTGCCATCCTGACGGTTGGTGATGAAACCGCAGCGTTGATGCGCGGGTTAGGCTTTCACTCAGTCCAGAGTGCGGGCGGCACGGTTGACGATTTGGCTGTGCTGGCACGGTCGTCCAGATACCAGCGATTTGTCTACGTCAGGGGACAGGACGTGGCCCGCGACTTAGTCAGTTTGATTGGGGAAGACCGGGTGGATCAGTGTGTTGTGTACACTGCGAAGCCGTCTGGACCGCCACCCAAAGACATAGAGGACAAGCTCGTTGATGGGCGATTCGGAGCGGTTAGCCTTTGGTCCCGTCGAAATGCGGAGGTGTTTGCAGAGCACTTGGCAGCGAATCCCGGGTGGCAGATGAAAAAAACAACTGCTGTAGCGATATCCACAAATGCTGCCGTTCCGCTACGAAATGATCGATTCCAGCGCGTTATCACTCCACCGCAACCAGACTCAGCCGGCATGTTGAAAGCGCTCGTGGATCTATCGACGGGATAGATTCAGACCAGCCGATTGTGCTGGGCTTCTGTGGTCCATACTCTAGCTTCAGAATCGGCGCCACCGGAACGACAGGAGCAATCGAATGTCCGATCCTTCCACCGAAGGCCCTAAGAACAAGACGTCGAATGACGCTGTGGAAGATGCCGAGATTGTTGAGCCCGATGGGTCCCAAGCTTCGACTTCGGAGAGCCTCTCAGCCAACGATGAGGCACCGGATCAAGTGACATCGGACACTGGCCCCGACGATAAACCAGGGGTCGAAGAAGCACCAACGCCAGAGGAAGCGGAAGCCGCTGAGTCAGAAGACACCAAGGCTGCAGAAGCTGATGCCGCTGAACCCAATCAACCCGACGTGCCAGAGAAAGCGGCCGAACCAGAAGTGGTCCAACAGTCGGAAACCGAAGACGCGCAAAGCTCCGGTTTTGCGTCTACGGCATTGAAGTACGTCGTGGGCGCCGTTGTCGTTTTTGCGTTGATGCTTGCATTCGTCCCTTGGTTGCTCACCAAGCTGCCGCTTTCAGTTTCTGAAAGCCTGATGCCAGCGCAAATGGTGACGGAAAGCCGTTTTTCGGACGTCGAGGATCGTTTCGCAGCGATCGAGGCTCAGTTGGCCGGGGATCAGTCGGCTGAGATCATCGCAGCGTTGGAGGCGCGCATCGCAGAGCTGCAGGCCCGTGTCGAAGCGTCAGAGCAAGAGGCAATCGAGGCTCGAACCGCCGCCGAGGAGGCCGCAAGAGCTGCTGAAAGCGCAGGCGTTTCCGAAGGCGTGGTTGCGACCGCAGGTGCCGCGGCCGACCGCGCAGCCAGTGCGGCAGACACTGCAACGACGGCTGCAACCGAGGCCGGAAGGGTCGCGTCGTCCGCCATGCGCGACGCGGCTTCGCTCGCGCGGCGCATGACTGGATTTGAAGCGCAGCTGGCTGCTGTTTCTGACGAGTTGAACACCTTGGGCGTTAATCTCGCGGCCACCCCAGGGCCGGAGGACGGCACCACATCCAACGAGGCTGCGGCCGCATACGCTGCGTTGAAAACACGGATCGACGACCTGATCGCGCAGATCAACACGGCTGACTACCTGACTGGCGATGACGCGGTCGCACTCGCCACGCAGGACGATCTGCGGTCGGCGCGCACCGCGTTAACGGCCAATCTGGAAGCGGCACTGGCGCGGATGCCCCTGGGCGAGGAGATCGCGACAAAGGCAGATATTCAGGCCATCGTCGCGCGTTTGGACGCCGTCGCTGCTGAGGCCGCTGCGCTGGAGGCCCGTGCAACCGCCGCAGAAACTGCCGCTGCCGAAGCCCAAGGACAGGTTGGTGTTGCGATCAAGCGTGCCGAGTTGGACGCGGCAGTGGCGACGATGATGACGCGTCTGGAGCATGGTCGGCCGTTCGCCGCGTCATTAGGCAAGGTTGTTGAACTGTCCGGCGCCGAAGCGCCTGCGGCTCTGTCCGACGTTGCCGCCACGGGAACAGCTACAACCGATGAATTGCTTGCCAGCTTTGGCGGTGCATACCAACTCGCTGTCGCGGCAGATATCCGCGAGCAATCAGACGGCGGTATGTTCGGAAATGCGACGGCCAGACTGCGCTCTATCGCTTCTGGCAGGCCGAAGGGTGCGCAAGAGGGAACTACTGTCGAGGCCGTTTTAAGCCGTGTCGAAGCCGCACTGCGCGACGGCGAGCTGGACCTGGCGCTGACCGAGACATCGGGCTTGTCGGATCAAGTTCAATCGGCAATGGGCGATTGGCTTGATAGCTTAGAAACCCGTGCCGCGGCCATTTCCGCCGCAGGCGATTACACCGCCGGTATCGGCACCAACCAAGGTTGATGGAAGGGCGCCATGCTTAGTCGGATTCTCTTTGTACTGATCGTCCTGGGCGTCGTCCTCTCTGGATCGTTCGCGCTGAATTTTCTGGCCAACGATCCGGGAACGCTCACGCTGGATTTCGCTGGCCGGATTTACACGCTGACTTTGCTTGAAGCCACGGTTGCCGTTGTTCTTGGGATTCTTGCCGTTGCTATCGTCCTGAAGTTGCTGATGTTTGCCTTCCAGCTGCTACGCTGGACGTTCATTGGCGGCGAGGATCCTTTTGGCGGTTTCTTCATGCGTCGGCGCGAGCGACTGGGCCTGGATGCACTGTCGACGGCGATGGTGGCGATGGCGTCAGGTGATGCAAAAACCGCGCAAAAGAAAGCGAAGCTGGCAGAACAGCGCCTTATGCGGCCGCAATTGACCCGGTTAATCAATGCCCAAGTCGCCGACATGGCCGGGGATACAGCCCGGGCAGAGACCTACTACAAGGCCCTGATGGCCGAGGACTCCACTGCATTCGTCGGGGCTCAGGGTCTGTTGGGCCATGCCCTGGCAGAAGGCGAAACTGACCGTGCGCTCACGCTTGCTTCGCATGCCCGGGACCTGGCGCCGAAAGATCAGGCAACGCTAGAGACGCTCTACACATTGCAGAGTCAGCAGTTTGACTGGGCATCGGCGCGTAAGACGCTGACCGATCAACGCCGGGCTGGCCACATTCCAAAGCTGGAGGCCGACAAACGCGAGGCCGCCTTGGCGTTAGCGCAAGCCGAGGATGCCGAGGAGGTGGGCGAACTCGAGCATGCCCGTCAGCTGGCGGTGGAAGCCGCAAAGATGGATCCAAGCAACGTCGAGGCCACCTGCAAGGCCGTGGAGTTCCTGATCTCAACGGGGTCCAAGCGTGCGGCCAGTAAAATCGTGACGGACTCCTGGCGCGTGCGTCCCCATCCGGCACTGGCAGCGGCCTTTGCGTCGATTGAACCGGATGAGAGCCCTGGCGAACGCCGTCGGCGCTTTCAGACGCTGTTTGAACTGCGGCCGGAACACGACGAGACGCGGTTCCTGCGGGCTGAATTGGCCCTGGTTGCCGAAGATTGGAAGAGCGCGCGTGTCGCCATCGAGGATCTGCGCGAGACGGAACCCTCGGCCCGCAGTTGCGCTGTAATGGCAGCCATTGCGCGGGGTGAAGGCGAGCCTGACCAGGTTGTGCGTGCCTGGCTTGCCCGTGCTTTGGGCGCCCCACGCGGTGACGCCAGTGACAGCGAGATCAACCATGCGGCGATGTTACCTTTTCTGGTCGGCCTGAATGAAGAGATGACCGACGTTTCCGAAACGCCGGCGGCGGAAGTCGAAGGCGATGGCGAAGCAGACGGCGAAGGCGCAGTTGAGGGGACGTCTTCCGACGGCAGTCCCAATCGCCGCGAAAACGCCTGAAACGACAAAAATTCATCAGGGATTTTCGTTGATGGGCACGGACGGCTCGTGTACCAGCCGTCCGTCTGGTTCCGCCGGTGTAGCTCAGCTGGTAGAGCACGTCATTCGTAATGATGGGGTCGGGGGTTCGAGTCCCTTCACCGGCACCAGACTTTCAGCCAGCTTTCTAACCTTTCCAGACGCAAGAACCCAGGCGACCCGCAAGCCATTGGCGCTGTCTGCAGGGGTGTATGTTTTGCGTATGACTTACGTATGACTTGCGTATGCCAAATGTGTCGGGCGCAGGTCGACTTGGGGGAAGGTGGATTTGGGTGGGGGGCTGCAGGCGCGGGCTAGTCAGTAGACTGTTCGAAATGCCCCGTGCCGTGCGACCGTTGATGGAGGTCACCCGACACTCACCATCCCACATCCCTGCCGAAGAACGAGGCCACCCCTTCGCCGCCGGGCCAGGATGTCCGACCCCGCCCCTCGAACGGCGTATCATTGCCGCGCGCCCTGCTAAGTCGTGATCCTCTACGATCGGAGTCCTGAACAGTGTGTTCAACTGACCTGATACGATGTTGCCCACGGTCCTGGTGACTTGGAAGACCTCTGCGGCGGCGATCCCGCTTTCTTCACCCCGCGTTTCGCAGCGTGCCAGAAACGTATCTGTTCACAGACCCATTCTGTCGCGCCGATTCAATTGGTCTTGACCCGCGCGGTCATTCCACTTGGATCACGCATTTGCCCAGGACTTCTGCTTCGCGCCTAAGCCGAGTGAAGCTGGCCAGCCCCTCATAGAGTTCGAGCACTTGCTCGCCTGTTTGCCAACACAGCGGCCAGGCCGCGGCACCTGCAAAGGTGTCGCTCTCGGTTGCGGTCATGGGTGCGCAAATGGCGCAGCTCAATCCAGTCACCAAAGCAAAGACGCTGCTGCGGATTATGGTGCCGTCTCGTTCGGTCTTGTCGCCTCGGCGAAATAACCGCTGGCTTGGATGGTGTTGCGGTAGGCGCTGGCGCGGCTGTCCACCAGGCGGTTGATGCGGCCACCAAAGCGTTTCTCGACGCCCTTCTTCCAGAACTTCAGCATGTTCATGATGGCCGAGTACTTGCCGCGGAGCGGGTAGAGCGTCACGTCCTCGAAGTCGCGCAGAAGGTAGGCCATGCCGTCGCGGCTGAGGCGCTGATAATCCTGAAATACCAGGCTGCGCGGCGCGTGGTAGCGCCACATCCAGGGCACGTAGAGGTATAGCCGCCCGCCCGGTTTCAGCGCGGCGTGAAAGTTCGCGACGGCGGCGGGCGGGTCGTAGACATGTTCCAGCATCGCGAAGGCGATCACTGCGTCATAGCGGTTGTGCATCCAGTCCGGGAAGGGCTGGCAGATGTCGCCCAGGATGTCGGGCCGGGTCAGGTTCTGATCCGCCGCGTCGATGTCGTTCAGGTCCAGCGTCTCGATCTGGGGGCCGTCGGGCATGGCGCCCCGCATCCCGTCGCCCACGTCCAACACGCGCGACAGATCCGCCACCGCCTGGGCGACATGGGCCCGAGTGCGGTCATCGTGCAGATAGCGCAGATCAATCCGGGCCCGGCGCGTGATCTCGGCCAGGCGCTGGCCGGTCCCTTCGGTATCGTGGATGCGGATGGGGCCGTCGGTCATCGGGCGGCCTTTGCGGGGGTGTGCAATTCCTCCAGCACGGTGATGGCGCGGGCGCCGTCGTCCAAGCGCAGGGGTACCGGCGCGCGGCGAGGAGCGGCGGCGGCCTCCTCCGATGATTGGGCCAGGGCATCCGGCGTCAGATCCGCGGATCGCAACAGGCGGATCCCCGGATGATCGGCCAGGCGGCGGGCGCGGATCAGTTGCTCCTGCTCGCCGCCGCCTTCCTCGGGCACCAAGATCGCAGGCGTCTGGCATTGCGCCAGTTCAACGGCGGTGTTGTAGCCGCACAGGCTGATCGAGCAGTCGGCCGACGCCATCAGCGCCCGGTAGTCAGGCCTCGCGGGCTGGACGGTCAGGTTCGCCCGGCCATGGCGTGCGGTCAGGTCCGCGGTCACTGCATGGGCATCGTCCCCGCCCACCAGCAGCAGCCAGGGGCGCTTCGACCGGGCGGAGGCCTGGGCCGAAATCTCCAGCAGATGGCGGCCAAGCGGGCCACCGCCCACGGCGACCAGGACGCCTGGATTGTGCGCCACAGCCAGCGGCATCGGCTCGGCCAAATAGCCCGTGTGGTACAGATCGATCGTCTCTGGCGTCATCACCGGCCATGTCGCTGACAGCGGCAGAAAATCCTCATCCCCGTGCACGATCACCGCGTCGAAATCATCCCACAGGGTTTGCACGACTTCTGACGCGCGTTTGGGCTTCGGCTCGGGCACATCGCGGACCGAACAGACGATCTTTGGCCGCGGATAGGGGTTGCGTCGCTGGGCGGCGCTGATCCCGGCCTGAAACTCCTTGGCCAGGGCGCGCCGGCCAAACGGGTAAAGCTCGGTCACCACGATGTCCGGGCGGGCCCCCTTGACCGCCAGGCGCAGCAGGGCCCGCCGGTCAGCCATGTAGACCTCGTCGGCCTGGGTGCCCTTGGCCGTCCAGAACGTCTTGAAGTCCAGGTCGCGCACGATCAGGGGGGGAAGCTGCACGAGGTCCAGGTCCGAGGTGTCGACGTGGTCCAGCGGCCGCCCACCGGAGATGACCGTGACGTCGTGCCCGCGCTTGCGCGCGGCGCGGGCCAGCGTCAGGGTGCGGATCAGATGGCCCGTGCCGGACAGATGCGCGCAAAGGAAGGCGATCTTCATGGGCGCGGCTCCAGCCGGACGGCTTCGCTCAGGTCGCGCGGCAGACCGGAGGGGCGCAGCACCATGGGGTAGAGCCGCCCGCGCTTGACCTCTGGCACCTCGGTTGTGCCGTCGTTCGCGCGGTTCAGGATCAGCCGCATCAGGGCCTTGTGCAGCACCAGGACGGCGGGGGTCGGATCGGCGGCGATGTCGACCAGGGCCGGGCGCAGGCGGTCCCAGGCCTCGCGGCTGCTCTCGCCGCCCGGTGCCTTGGTGTCCGGTCCCCATTCATGGGTGGGCCGAAAGCCGCTGGCCGGGTCTTTCAGCAGCTTGTAGGCCGTCTGCCCCTCCCATTCGCCCCAGGAGATTTCGACCAGCCGCGCATCCGTGGTGACGGCGCGGCCCTCCGCCAGGATCTGGGCCGTCTCGTGCGCCCGCGACAGGGGCGAGGCGATCAGGCGGGCCGTGTTCCAGGGCGCAGGCATGCGCAGGCCGCGCAGTGTCTCGCGCGCCTCGTCGGTCAGGGGCACGTCGGTCTGACCCTGCAGGCGCCGGGCGCCGTTCCAGTGCGTGGGGTAATGGCGGATGATGGCGATGGCCGTCATGCGATCAGGGGCTTTAAAGCCCGGCGCAGGATGTCGGCGGCGGCTTGCGGCGCGTGAAAGGCCTGGATACGGCCGCGGGCGGCGGCAGAGCGGGCCTGGCGACGGTCCAGTGTTTCGCGGATCAGGCGGGCGTAGTCCGCCGGATCGTTGGGGGCGGCCAGGCGGTTGGCGATGAAGGCCGCGCGGCCGGCCAGCTCTTCGGCGACGACCGGCACGCCGTGGGCCTGCGCCTCCAGATAGACCATGCCGACGCCTTCCTCGAATCCTGGCCATAGCAGGAGATCGGCACTGGGGTAGATCTCGGCAACCTCTTCCTGGGACATGGACCCAATGAACCGGACCCGATCGCCCAAGGCGTGGAACGGGGCGCGGACGTCCGCGGCTGCAGGGCCGTCACCGATCACGGTCAGGGTCCAGGCCTGATCATCGCCGTCATAGGCCAGCGCCGCCAGGCCCGCCGCCAAACGGCGATAGCTTTCCTGTTTGGCGCCCGGTTGCATGCGCGCGACGGTCAACAGATGGATCGGCGATTTTGCGGCCAGTGCGGGCGCGGCGGGCGGCAGTGCCCTGACGGATGGGGGCAGATAGCACAGCTTGTCGCCGTGCCCCTCGGCGCACAAACCATCCAGATCCCGCTCGGTCGGCCAGAACAGCAGGTCCGCCGCAGCGCAAGCCTCCAGGTTAGCCTGGGCAAAGGCGCGATGCGGACCATTTAGCCGCCGCCGCGAGATCGAGGGCTGCTGGATGACATAGGGGATGCCCAGCGCGCGGCTGACGGCCGGGCCGACCAGGTCAGGGGCCTTGTAGTAACTGTGATAGGTGTACCAAAGGGCGGGCGGTTGCCCTGCCCAGGAACTGGTCAAGCGCTGCGCGACGGCCTGCGCCTCTCCGATCAGGCGTGACTGCAGGTCCGCGTCGCCGGTCTTATCAAAGGCGCGCGGTGCGGCAACATCAAAGGGCTGGAACCGGGCGAGCGACAGCGCGGCCCGGGTGGCGGCCAGGATCGACCGTTCGCCCGTTGGATGGTCCGCATACGCGGCCGGTGTCGGCGAATAGACGGCGATCCGTGGCAGCATCTCAGACGGGGTCGAGCGCTGCGGATAGCCGCATGTCCAATCCGCCAATCGCGCGGTGCATGTCGAAGTCAGCCAGCAGACGTTCGCGGGCAGCGTGCGCCATGGCCTGGGACGCCGTGGGGTTGGCAGCCATCTGAGCAATCGCATCGGCTAGTGCGGCGGGATTACTGGGCGGGACCAAGCGTCCGTGGACCCCGTCCTGCACAAACTCGGGGATTGCCGAGACTTGGGTGGACAGGATCGGCAGGTGTTGAGACGCGGCCTCCATCAGCACGTTGGGCAAGCCGTCGCGGTCGCCATCTGCGGCAATCTTCGAGGGCAGCACGAATAGGTCAGCCGATCGCATGGCCGCGATCACGGCGTCCTGGTCCTGTTTGCCGCGCCAGTCGATGCGGTTTTCCAGCTTCAGGCGGGCCGCTTCTGCCCGGATGTCCGGCGACAGCTCGCCACCGCCGATGTGCACCAATCGCCAGTCCAGATCTGCGGGCAACCGGGTCAGGGCGGCCAGAAGGTCATCATAGCCCTTCTTCGCGACCAGTCGCCCAACCGATAGCAGGGTGAAGGGCCCGTTGCGTTTGCGGTCAGGCGGCCGCGGAAAACGGCTGAGGTCCAACCCGTGATAGACCAGCCCAATCCGGCTGGGGTCGGGCGCCACGCGCGCCAATTCCTGGGCGCCGGACTCGGTGCACGTCACGGCGAACCGGGCATCGCGCAGCTTTTCGGCCTTTTCCCAGTTGGGGATGGTCCAGATATCCTTGGCATGGGCGGAGACGGCCCATTCCAGCCTTCGGATCTTTGCAGCATAGCGCGCAACCGACGCCGGGGTGTGCAGGAAGTGCGCATAGATAAACCGCGTCTCGGCCGGCAGTTGGGCGGCCAGCACCAGCGCCTGTCCCCAGCGCCGGATGCGGTTTCGGGTGAAGTCGCGGGCCAGATCTTTGCGCCAAACGTCATAGGCATGCGCATACCCCGGCAAACGCCGCACCTCGCGCCAGGCACGCAGGACCTGCAGCGGTGCCTGATGCAGATATTCCGGCAGATACCGCGCCCGCGCGCTGATCTGGTCGTGCAGCTTGTGCGTGCGCCCCCCGTCATAGGGCAGGCGCAGCGACCAGATGTCGAACCGATAGCCGCGGTTCTGCAACTCGAGCAGTTCTTGGGCGATGAATGTCTCGGACAGGCGTGGGTAGCCCTTGACCACGACGGCCAATGGCGGCTCGTCTGTCCGTGCGTGACCCTGGGCCTGGCCCAGCCATGTGCTGGATTTGGCGTTGACGTTCACGTTGGGATGGCCCGCATCTGATGGCCCCTATTCTGCGGCGGTGGCGGCGCGGGCCGCACGCTCGGCCAAGCCGCGGGCGATACTGTCCAGGCCATCCATCAGACCCGGCAGCCGCACCTGACTGGGGCGGCGCTGATAGGCCAGCGCTTTAATCGCCTCGGCCATGACCTGGGCGGACGAGCCATCGCGTTCCGGTAACAGCATCCGCACCAGACCTAGCTTCTCGGCAGATTCGGCCCGGATCACCTGTTCCCGGCGTGGCCGCGTACGCGGGACGATGATGGCGGGCTGATCCATGGACAGGATCTCGCAGAACGTGTTGTAGCCGCCCATGGCGACGACGCCGGACGCATCGGCCAACAGGCGCTCGAACCGGGCATGGAAGCTAATGGCACTTACCCTGCCGCTCAGCGCCGATATCCGGGCATCGAAGTCCGCGCGGGCGGTTGCATTTAGGAATGGGCCGTAGACGATCAGTGCGCGGGATTTCAACGACAGGTCGGCCTCATAGGCGCGGATCACCCAGTCGATCAATGCGGCCCCGTCGCCGCCCCCGCCTGTGGTGACCAAAACATAGGGTTGTTCGGGTATTTCCGATCCGGGTTCCGCGGGCCAGTCCTGTGCCTCGCGCCGCAGGTACCCGGTATAGCGGATGCGGCTTTGCAGCGACGCCGGCAGATCCAAACCTTCCAGCGGCTGGTGCAGTTCCGGGATGCCGTAAATCCAGATCTCGTCGTAGAAGCGCTCGATGGCCGCCAAGGCGTTCTTGCGGTCCCATTCGGCAGACAGTGCATCGTCATCGTCCAGCACGTCGCGGATACCCAAAACCAGTCGCGTGCCCTGCGTCTTCAGATGCTCCAGCGTTTCGGCCAGTTCTGCGCGGAAACCCCAGGGCTCCTTGTCGATGATGGCCATGTCCGGTTGGAACACGGCAGCCGTCGCCTGGATGATACCGCCCCGCAGGCTGACCATTTCGTCGATGGGCATCGACAGGCTCATGGACGAGTAGCTGCCATCGGGCAGTTTCACCACGCCCGGCAGACGCACATGGTCGATGCGCTCGCCAAAGTCGAAGCGTCCGGCAATGGGCGATCCGGTGACGATCAGCGCGGAACAGGTAGGATCCGCCTCGGTCAACGCCATGGCGAGCGTTCGCGACCGGCGCAGGTGGCCCAGCCCGAACGTGTCGTGGCTGTACAGCATCGTCCTGTGTCCGGACATGGGCGTATTGTTGCGCGATGCTCCGTCCATCCTAGCCCCCGCGGCTCTCAAGCCTCCTAGGTGCCTCAACTTGAGCGCTGCCGCAACCTGTGCTTTACGTGACAGGCTATGTGCAACGGTTGGCAGGCCAAGATCCGGCAATCCGATCAGGCACTTGCCGCCGTCTGGGCGATAGGGCGCAAATTGGCTGCTGGTGGATTTGGGACCGCCGCAGCCGGGGGAGAGCGGCTGATGACAGGACCTGCAACGCGACTTGCAAAGCGTCTGTGCGGTTTGTTGATCTTGCTGAGTGCGGTTTGGCTGGCACCGACCGGCACCCAGGCTCAAATCCCGGGCTACGACATTCTGAACCAATTGGGGGGCGATGGTCATGCCGAGGAGCCACAACAATCGCGTCCCGTGGCGCCGCCGCTGGATCAAACCGTGCCAGCGGATGGCGGGCAGGCAGGCTCACCAACGGCTGCGGACTATGGCCGGGTCGCTGCTACATCCCCCGACCCGATGCTGGATGCAACCAGCCAGGCGGTCGAGATCTTTCGCGCCCGGCTGAAGGCCACAGTCGAGCGCCTGCCTGAGGCTTTCAACGACATCGATAACGCTCTGGCCGCGTCCAGCCCAACCGGGCGTGCAAGCTATTTTGTCGGTATCGCCCTGTTTGCCGCGCTGTTGCTGGTGATCGGCCGGGCCTTCACATTCATCTTCTACATTTACGTCGCGCGCCCTCTGATCGTCGGCATTCAAACCCGGCTGACCAACCCGCAGGGTTATCTGGAAAAGCTGCCGTTGCTGGCCTGGCGGGTCTTTATGACCACGGTAGGTGCGGGCATCGCCGTGACGGTGGCCGTGCTGATCGGCCTGGTCTTTGCGCAGGGGCATCAGCCGTCCGTGACGACCACGATCATTGTTTTCGCTACCTATGCGCTGATGATCTCTGTCGACACCGTCTGGCGGATGGCGCTGGCGCCTTACCTGCCGCGCTTTCGCATCCCGCATTTTTCGGACAGCGACGCCGGTAGCCTTTACCGGTGGCTGTCCATTGTGTCGGGGTCGGGCATCCTGACCATGGCGTTCTGCTACTGGGTTCAGGCGCTGCGCCTGGCGCCAGAGGTACACACAGCCATCACGATCCTGCTGTCGCTCGCGATCGTGCTGGCCTTCATCGTGATGGCGCAGGTCCACCGACGCGCGATAACGGGGGCTATCCTGCAGGGTCAACCGCGCGACCAGGCCAGCTGGCCGCAAGTCATCGGCGCCACGATCTGGTTCCCCGGCTTGATCCTTTACATGCTGTTCACCTGGGGTGACATGAGCTTCCGGATGGTGATGGGTATCGACCAGGCGCCTTTTCGGATGGCCATGCCGTACTTCATCTTCCTGGTCGGCATGATCGTCTATGCGGCAGCCTCCTACCTGATTGAGCGCGTGTTTGCGCGATCTCGCGAAATCTCGCAGATGAACGCTGAACTGGAGGCGCACCGTCAGGCCGAGGATGCGAAGTTCCAGGCAGAAATTCGCGATGCCTCCGGCAATGTGGCCGACGAGGCTGCCGATGGCCCGGATGTTGGCGACAGCGATGGCGATGGCGACGGTGAAGACGGCGGCAATCGCCAGGTCGAAACGACACCCCAAGCGGTCCGCCGCCCCGGCATGCAGACGATGGAGGATCTGGCGCGTCGGGCGGCCTCACTATTTGCGATCGGTTCGGTGGTCTACACATTGATCCGCTATTGGGGCGGGCCGGAGATCTTCGAGACCAATCAGATTCTGGACCTGGCGCAGGATGTCGTCGACACGCTGTTCTTGGGGTACTTGGTTTTCCACGGCGTGCGCATCTGGATCGACCAGAAGATCGCTGAAGAAGTGGGCGACGAGGACCCCACCGAGATCGCGGAGGGCGAGGGCGGCGGCGCTGGTGCCACACGGCTCGCGACGATCTTGCCGTTGTTGCGAAATTTCCTGCTGATCAGCATCGTCATTTCGATCCTGCTGCTGATCGCCGTAGAGTTCGGCGTCAACGTCGCACCGCTGTTCGCAGGTGCCGGGATTGTCGGGTTGGCGATTGGCTTCGGCAGCCAAACCCTGGTGCGCGACATCCTATCGGGCGCCTTCTTCCTGATGGATGACGCCTTCCGCAAGGGCGAGTACATCGACGTCGGCGAGGTCAAGGGCACGGTCGAGAAGATCTCGCTCCGCAGCTTCCAGTTAC
Organism: Pseudomonadota bacterium; assembly: GCA_039026375.1. Lineage (GTDB taxonomy): Bacteria > Pseudomonadota > Alphaproteobacteria > Rhodobacterales > Rhodobacteraceae > Thermohalobaculum. The sequence continues at coordinate 79,203 of JBCCML010000003.1, read as the reverse complement.
GCCACCACCTGGGCAAGCTGCACACCATCCCCTTTGGCGAGATCCAGTTCCTGACCAACTTCTCGCGCGATTGGGTGATGATGAAACTGCCCCTGCGCCTGACCTACGACACCGACCCCGAGCGCGTGCGCAAAATGATCAAAAAACTGGGCCTGCGCCTGTTAGAGGACCCGGAAATCGGCGACAAATTCATCCAACCTGTGAAATCGCAGGGCGTCATCCAGATGGACGACAGCGCCATGATCCTGCGCATCAAATTCATGACCTATCCGGGCGAGCAATGGGTCATCCGCAAACGCGTCCTGGCCGAGATCCGGGCGCTCTTCGCGGCCGAGGGCATCAAGTTCGCCCACCGTGAGGTCACCGTGCGCCTGCCCGACCTGCCCGAGGACCGTCAGCTGACGGCCGACGAGAAAGCCGCCATCGGCGCCGCCGCCCGCCGCGTGGGCGACAGCGAGCGCGAGCAGATGGAACCCGCCGCCGCTGGTGGGGAGGTGAGGTGAATACTCAATGGCATTTCAGACTGGTTGCTAGGAAAAAGCATGTTCAGGCGCGGCGAGGTTATTCGTGCAGATGAAAGAACGACTTCGGGTAAGTCTCGACCCCTTCGTTGTGCAATTGAAGTTGACGACGGAGAACAAATTGAGGGCTACCTTAAAGCGCCCGGCTTCTCGCAGGAGTATACGCTTGAAGCGATGACCCGCGAGTTGTTGGCTACTTGTCTCGGTCGAGAACTAGGGTTGCCCGTTTGCGAAGCGTGCGTAGTTACCTACGAGACAGAACTGTTTTCTGAGTTGTGTGACGCCAACCTTCTAGATGCGTTCAACTCATTAGAAGGCACCCCCGTGTTCTTTAGCAAGTCTGCAGGTGACGGCTGGCACGAGTTACCCAACGACCAGAAGATTCCCCAAAACCGTTTAGCTGATGCGCTGTCAATTTATGTTTTTGATACGATCATGGAGAACGCGGATCGTCGTGTTAGCAACAAGAATCTGCTTGTAAAAAACGATGAATTTCGGATCTTTGATCACGAAATGGCAATTCCCAGAGCGGGACTGTTCATACTCGGCCCAAAGCCTTGGCAAATCGGTGGCATACAGAACGCCAACGTTGGAGACCATCAACACGCACTCTTCGCTAGGCTGAAGCCGAAGACAAAGCTCGACATTCCGGAGGCCCTCGCTCCTTGGCGAGCGTTGCAAGACGCGGATATCGAGAGATATACAAACCTGTTACCAGAGGGTTGGTCGAATACCGTGGCTGCTGGTGTGCGAAGTTATGTCAACGAAGCTTTATTGAATATCGATGAAATGGAGAAGATGCTCGAAGGAGTGCTGCTATGAGGAAGGCTGCCTACACATATTGCATACTTCGATATCATCATGACCCGTTTAACGGAGAGGCACTCAATGTCGGCGTCTTGATCTGGTGCAGGAAACTTCATTTTCTGGAAGTGAAGGTCAGGCACGGTGATGGACGCATTCTGTCCGCATATCCAAATCTCGACCGGACAGCCGTAACATCCGCTTTGCGCCGTATCCGAGATCAGATTGCGAAGGTCCGCCACGCCAGTGGGCCACTTTTCTTTGAGTCAACAAATTTGACCGCATCAGACTTTGCTCGGGATGTGCTCAAACACGATGATTCCAGCCTTCAATGGGGTAACTCGGGTGCTGGATTGACGGAGGATCCAGCCACTGAGTTGGAGCATCTCTATCAGCGTTTTGTCGCGCGCTTCGAGAACTCAAAAGAGCGTACTCTGCGTACTGATGAAGACGTTTGGCGACCTGTTCGGGAGATGATGGAGAGCGCACATATCGCAAACGAGTTTGCAGACGTCGAGGTCTCGTCCGCTCTGATCAATGTCCACTTTAAGGCTGGTTATCAGAATGGCGAGCTACACTGCGTGGAGCCACTTTCGTTTGACCTGACTGACGATGAGAGGATCACTGAGAAGGCTTCGCGGTGGACCGGCCGTTTGCACAATCTCGAAGGCTCTGAGGTACAATTCAAGCCATATTTTGTCGTTGGTCGGCCAACAGATGACCGTCGTCTTAGGGCGTTTGATCGAGCCGTGAAGATATTGCGCCAGAGCCCGCATGAACCGGTGGTTTTCGAGGAAGGCCAAGCGAATGAGCTTGTCGAGCATCTCGAAGATCTGGTCAAAGCGGGACACAGCAACTAAAATGCCTCAGACCTCCTCAACGAACGCGGTATGTCGTAGCTGATCCGGTAGCGGCCGTGCTCGATCTGGGTCAGTATGCCCGCCTTGGTCCAGCGGTTGACCAACGTAGGCAGGTAGGTGCAGACCTCCGGTCCATCTGCGCCCGGTCCTAGACCGGGCAGCGCCCGACCTCCCCCCCGGGAGGGCGCTTTGACGATATCTGGCCCCTCGCAGATCATCGCCGCATCAGACCCCAGTGCTCGCCCAAACCTTAGCGACGCGCCCACCCAGGTCGGTCGCTGCCCTTAAGCGCTCGTTGGCTGTAATCGGTCGGTTGGTGGCGATATCAGCCCCGCTCACAGATCTACGCCGCATCGGACCCCAGTGCTCGCCCACACCCTAGCGGCGCGCCCACCCAGGTCGGTCGCTGCGCTCAGCGCTTGTTGGCCGTAACGGGTCGGGCGATGGCAATATCAGCCTGCGCTCCCAGATTTACGCCGCATCGAAACCCAGTGCTCGCCCACACCCCAGCGACGCGCCCACCCAGGTCGGTCGCTGCCCTGAGCGCTCCTTGGCTGCAACGGGTCGAGCGTTGGCGATATCAACCCGCGCTCACAGATCTGCGCCTCATCGAGACCCAATGCCTGCCCACACCGTAGCGACGCGCCCACCCAGGTCGGTCGCTGCCCTGAGCACTCGTTGGCGTAAACAATGCGCCCAGGTCAGTCGGCGCCTTAAGCACACGTTGGCCGTAAACACCGCGGACAGGCGGGTTGCCGTCCCTCACCCCTCCTCGACGAACGCCGTATGGTCGTGGTTGATGCGATAGCGGCCATGCTCGATCTGGGTCAGCAGGCCCGCCTTGGCCCAGCGGCTGACCAGCGTGGGCAGGTAGGCGCGGGCGGTCATAATCCCGCGTCGCTGGAAGTGCGCGCGAAGTTCGGAGATGTGGAAGTCCGGCGGATCGCGGGTCGCCAGCCAGTCCTTGGCCAGCTCGGTCCGCGCGGTGGAGCGGACGCGGCGGGGCACAAAGAATTCCTCGCCCGTCAGTTCGGCCAGACGGTCGCGGCCCTGGCGCCGTGCCTCCTCGCCCAATAGGCGCAGGGAGCTCCGCACCGCCTCGGTCAAGTTGGTGCGTTGACCGGCGGCCTTGGCGGCCTCGGCCCGGATCTCGCGCTCCCATTTCAACGTTGCCTCCAGCTCCTTGAAGAGGATCCCCAAGGCAGCCTTGGCGGCGTCCTGCACTGGCATCGATGGTCTCCGGCTGATCCGTGGCGGTGGCGACATCGCTGTGGCGACATCAGGACGGCGATTTGCCTGACGTCACAGGCGCCCGCGCACGAGAGGCTCGAAGATATCTAAAATCTCATTAAAACTTCGCTAATGAAGCAAGCAGGGGGCCAGCGGTGGCGCAGACGATCAAGACGATGAAGCTGTATTCAGCGGTCGAGCGGATCCACAACGATCTGTCGGCGCTGGGATATGGGCGGGCGGATGCGCTGGATGTGGACGTTTTGGCGGGCCTGGATCAGCTGCATTACCATGGGACCCAGGCGGTGGATGCGGCGGCGGCGGCGTTGGGGATCGGTGCGGGCGCGCGGGTGCTGGACATCGGTTCGGGCTTTGGTGGACCGGCGCGGTGGCTGGCGGCCAAGCACGGGGCGGCGGTGACGGCGGTCGAACTGCAGGGCGATTTCCACGACCTGGCGGCGGACCTGTCGGCGCGGGCGGATCTGGGCGCGGGCCAGGTGACCCAGGTGCAGGGGGATATCCTGGCGACGGCGCTGCCTGCGGAGGGGTTCGAGGCGGCGGTCTCGTGGCTGGCGCTGTACCATATCCCGGACCGGGGGGCGTTGTTCCCGCGGGTGCATGCGGCGCTGAAGCCGGGCGGGGGGATCTATGTCGAGGATCTCTACGAGGTGGCGCCGCCCAGTGCGGCGGAGGCGCGGGATCTGGCGGGCATGATGGCAGCGGGCACGATGCAGACGCGGGAGGCCTATCTGGCGGAACTGGCCGATGCTGGGTTCGGGCGCGTCGATTTCCAGGACATGACGGCGGATTGGGCGGCGTTCACGGCAGAGCGGTTGGCGGCCTTCCGGGCGGGCAAGGCGGATTACGTGGCGCGGCAGGGGGCGGCCACGTTCGCGGAGTTGGAGGAGTTCTATCAGGTGATTGCCGACCTGCTGGGCGTGGGGCGGCTGGGCGGTGTGCGACTGGTGGCCTGGAAGGACTGAGCCGGGACGGTGCCAGGACGGTCCCCGGACCGAACCGGCGCTAAGCGAGGATTCAGCCCTTGCCCGCTTAGTCGTTGCGCTTCGTTGGGAACGGCAGGGGCGCCACGGGGACGCCGTCCTCGGACAGGGATTTCGCCTCCGCCACGCTGGCCTCGCCCCAGATGTGGCGGGCATCTGCCTCACCCTCGTGGATGCGGCGCGCTTCGTTGGCGAAGTCCCGCCCCACATAGTCGGCGTTCTTCTCGAGATGGGCGCGCAGCTTTTTCAGCGCGGCCTCTGCCGGGTGCGCAGGCGCGCTGAGCGGCCGATCAACCGCGCCCCCGCCGCTGCCAACGGCCGGTGCCATAATGCTTTTCTCGATCTTGGTGTCGCCGCAGACCGGGCAGGTCAGTTGCCCAGCGGCCGCAAGGCCATCAAACGCTTCGCTATCCCGGAACCAGGACTCGAAGACATGGCCTTGGCTGCACTTTAAAGCGTATTTGATCATTCAGACACACACACCTCTGCTCGCCTTTGGTATATGACGGCTTAATGACGTCATTTCCAGTGGGGCCTTGCTGCGCGAAATGGTAGCGTTGGTAACTTTCCGGGAAGTTGACCGCATGATGCCGTTCAATCGCACGCTGATGCAGGCCTTCGCCCCCGCCCTGGGGGCTGGCGTCCTGGGCGGCGTCGCGGCGTGGTTGGGCGCCATGCCCACGGTGGCGATCGGCCTGGCGGTATTGGGCGCCTTTATCGGCACGCTCGCGATCTCGGGCGACGGCACTGACGAGCCGGAGGAGGCCACAGCCGCCCCGACCCAACCCAAAACCAAGAACGCTGAGCAGTCGATCCGCCCGCTGCTAGATGCGCTGCCCCTGGGCGTCATGATCGTGCGCCAGGACCGATCCCTGAAACTGGCCAATCAGATGGCCCGAAGCTTGTTCGGGGCGGCGTTGACCCCGGACACCCATGTCTCGAATCTGCGGGCGCATCGTCTGCTGGAGGGGATGGACGACGCCCGCGATCAGGGCGCCCCTGTCACCGTCGCGTTCCAACTTGCCCGTGCCGGGGATGCTCAGCTGAAGGCGCATATCAGTACTCTTGGCGAGCGCGGCGATCTGCTGGTCGCCATCGAAGACGAAACCCAGGCCCGCCGTTCGATGGAGGTCCACCGCGACTTTGTCGCCAACGCCTCTCACGAGTTGAAAACCCCCTTGGCGGCCATCAGCGGGGTGATCGAGACCTTGTTGGGTCATGCGCGCAACGACCCGAAGGCGACCGAGCGGTTCCTGCATCTGATGGCCGGACAGGCCGGGCGGATGACCCGCCTGATCGAAGATCTGCTGTCGCTGAACCGGATCGAGCTGAACGAGCGCGTCGCCCCAGACACAAATGAAGACCTGCTCAGCGTGGTGTCCGAAGTGGTCGAGGTTCTGCGCCCGGTAGCCGAGGTGGCCGATGTCACGCTTGCCTCCTCGACACCACCCAACGGTGTGACGATAAAAGCCGACCGCGAACAGCTGGTGCAACTGTTCCAGAATCTGATCGACAACGCCATCAAGTATGGCGGGCGCGGCACCATGGTGACCATCGCGCTGGCGGACGTGCCCCCGCCCTTGCCGGGCATGTTCGGCGTGACCGTGCGCGATGAGGGTCCCGGCATCGCCCGGGTCGACATTCCCCGCGTGACGGAGCGTTTTTACCGGGTGAATTCAAAGGCTCATGCGGCGACAGGCACCGGTCTGGGCCTGTCGATCTGCCAACACATCGTCAATCGCCACCGAGGCCGCCTGGAGATTACAAGCCAATTGGAAGAAGGGTCTGCCTTCACTGTTTGGTTGCCGGTTGAGGTCCGCGAAAATGAAGATTCTGTGACACCGGCAAATCAGTCCGATATCTCGCAACCAGACGTCACAAGCGCCGAAAGCCAATTAGAAACAAAGGCTTAGTGCGTCACAAATCTGCAGCCATATTGTGGCACAAGCATCCGTGCAAATCGCAGATTTGTCTAACCGTCTAGGGGTTGCCCGGGCAGATCCGGGACAGATTGTAACGCACCACAAGGAGCGACACAGTGAAGACTCTCACCACAGCTGCCATCGCCGCCGTCGCCGCCATTTCGGTGGCCGGAGCTGCTCAGGCTCGTGACACTATCAAGATCGTTGGCTCGTCCACGGTCTTCCCGTTTTCGACCGCCGTTGCCGAGGCTTTCGGCAACGCGACCCCACACCCGACCCCGGTCGTCGAGTCGACGGGTTCAGGCGGCGGCTTGAAGCTGTTCTGCTCGGGCGTTGGTACCGATACGCCGGACATCACCAATGCCTCGCGCCGCATGAAGGCGAAGGAATTCAAGATGTGCGCCGAGAACGGTGTCACGGAAGTGATCGAATCCGTCGTGGGCTTTGACGGCATCGTCGTCGCCAACGCAACTGACGCACCGACCTTCACGCTGACGCGCGAAATATTGTTCCTGGCCTTGGCCAAGGGTCAGGGCGAGCCGACGTTCTGGAATGAGGTTGACCCCTCGCTGCCCGCGATCGAGATCGAGGTTCTGGGCCCCCCGCCATCGTCGGGCACCCGTGACGCGTTCATGGAACTGGCCATGGAAAAGGGTTGCGCTGCCGCTGGCGCCAGCGACGAGGTTTGCGACAACATCGAAGTACGTGACGATGGCGTCTGGGTCGATGCCGGTGAGAACGACAACCTGATCGTCTCGAAGCTGGAAGCGAACCCGAACGCCCTGGGCGTGTTTGGCTTCTCGTTCCTGGACCAGAACGCTGACAAGCTGAAGGGTGCCGTCATGGGTGGTGTCGAGCCGACCTTCGACAACATCGCCGCTGGCGATTACCCGGTGTCGCGCTCGATGTACTTCTACATCAAGAAGGCCCACATCGATGTGATCCCCGGCCTGATGGAGTACGCGGCTGAGTTCGTCAGCGAAGAGGCGTCGGGCGAAGAGGGCTATCTGACCGAGCGTGGTCTGATCCCGCTGCCGGCCGATGCACACGCCGACAACCAGGACCGCGTGATGACGCAAAGCGCCATGACCGGCGACGAGCTGAAGTAAGCGTGTAAAGAACTGGCGGCGCGGGGGAGATTTCGCGCCGCTTACGTGCTGGTTTTTGTTTATGCGGCCTATCTTGTTGTTGGCCGAAGCGTGCCTGGGGAACCGCCCAAGGGTTGGGCGTAGGGGAACGAGATGCTGTCACTGACGCTGATCGGGATCGCCATCCTCTCGATGGTGGCATTCTTCGTCTCCCGCACGCGCGCGTTGGCGGCTGCCGGGGGCAGCCTGGCGACGCTCCATTCCCGCCCAAGCTATCATGGCCTTTTCGCCTTGTTATGCGTGCTGCTTATCGGGCTGGGCGCGTTTCTGGTTGTCAGCATCGCAACGTCGTCGTGGCTCAGCGGGCACATGACCGGCGCGCTGGAGGATCTGGCGCCAGACGTCCAAGGCCTGCAGGCGCAGACGGTCCTGGCCGATGCCCGGGCGATTGCCACGGGCGGCTTGGCGTCGACCACCGACGATCTGCGCGAGCAGTTGGCCGAGGTCTATGCCTCAGCTGCCGGGACGCGCACCTGGATCATGGTGATCGTGTCGTCACTGGCAGCCCTGGGTGCGGCGGTCTGGGCGGTCGGTCAGGTCAGTCGCAGCTTCCGCGCCCGCAATAAGTCCGAGAAGATCCTGCGTTCGATCCTGCTGGCCGCGGCGGCTGTGGCCATCCTGACGACGATCATGATCTTCCTGTCGCTGATCGGCGAGACGCTGAACTTCTTCGACAAGATCGGCTGGCGGGTCGACAAGTTCCTGTTCGGCCTGACTTGGTCACCGCTGTCCGGTGTGCACACGGGCGAGATGTCGGCCGACAAAGTGGGCGCCGTGCCGCTGTTCCTGGGCACGGCGATGATCACGCTGATCGCCATGCTGGTGGCCATCCCGGTCGGCCTGTTCGCGGCGATCTACCTGTCAGAATTTGCCAGCAAACGCGTCCGCGCCACGGCCAAACCGATGATGGAGATCCTGGCCGGCGTGCCCACGGTGGTCTACGGATTCTTCGCTGCAACCACGGTCGCGCCCTTTATGGTGGGCCTGGGCGACACGCTGGGCATCGGGGTCGAGGCCGAGTCTGCCCTGACCGCCGGGCTTGTCATGGGGATCATGATCATCCCTTTCATCTCCTCGCTGTCCGACGACGTCATCAACGCCGTGCCGCAATCCCTGCGCGACGGCTCCTACGGGTTGGGCGCCACCAAGGCCGAGACGGTTACCAAGGTCGTGCTGCCCGCCGCCCTGCCAGGCATCGTGTCGGCGGCGCTGTTGGGGATCAGTCGTGCCGTTGGCGAGACGATGATCGTCGTCATGGCCGTGGGCCAATCGGCTAACCTGACCTTCAACCCCCTGGATAAGGTGACCACCGTCACGGTGCAGATCACCATGCTGATCCTGGGGGATACTGAGGCAGAGACGGCCGCCGGTCCCGCCTACACCCTGGGCTTTGCGCTGTTTGCGGCGACGCTGGGCCTGAACGTCCTGGCGCTGCGGCTGGTGCGCAAGTACCGCCTGAAATACGAGTGAGGGCGGGACATGTCTGAGACCGTGATCGACATGGCCGGCCTGTCGGCCAAACACACCTCCCAGGAAAGCGCGCGCAGGGTCAAGAAGCGCCATTGGGCGCAGGTGCGCCTGAAGGCCTATGGCATCATTGCGATCTGCCTGGCTGGCCTGGCGCTGGCCATTCTGGTCTGGACCATCGTGACCAAGGCCTACAGCGTCAATTCCGAATACTACCTGTCGATGGATGTCGAACTGGTGGTCAAAGAGCGCGCGATGGCCACGCTGACCGATGGCGATCCCGCCACCCGCGTCGATCTGGTCGCGCCGTTGCGAGACGGACTGCGCGACGCGGCCGAGACGGACATCAAAGGCCGCAGCGCCCGACCGCTCTATGCCTTGCTGTCCAAATTCGAAGGTTTCGTGCTCAGCGATCTGGTGGAGGCCAATCCCGAGCTGATCGGAGAGCGCTATCATTTCGAAGCGCTGTTCGACGATGAGGTCCAACTTTACTTCATGGGCGACTTGGGCGAGCTGGAGGACGCGGGTTCGACCGGCACCATCTCAATGGCGCCCGGCGAGGATGATGATCAGGTGATCATCACCCTGACTACCTCCGCCCTGAGCTACGCCCGTCAGCTTATGCAAGATGACCGCGCCCGCGAGGCCCGCGTCCTGCGCAACATCGCAAGTGACCAAGCCCGCGCCGTCGATGACACGTTGGCCAAGCTGGAAGAGGCCGAACCAGACGAAGAGCGCGCCCAACTGCAAGGCATGATCGACGCGTTTACCCGCCAACGCGATGCGAAGCGCGCAGAGGCCGACGCCGCCCTGATTGAGGCGACTGACCTGCAGAATATCTTTCAGATGCGCACCGACGACCCCTCGTTGTTCATCCGGGCGAACAAGGGCTGGATTAAGATCGTCGAGTTTGGGCGGGAACGCCTGGTTGGCGAGATTGTAGAGCCGCCGACCCAGCTGGGCGAAGTCCCAGAAGGGTCGTGGTCCGCCTTGGTTTTTGAACGGCCTGAGGGCACGCGCCAGATCAACGACCGCCAGCTCGTCTGGCTGGAACAATTCCGCCTGCAAGACCGCGTGGTCACCCACTTCAACTGGGATGTGCTGCAAAACACCGACAGTTCCTCGGCCGAGATTGCCGGCATCTGGGGCGCGCTGATCGGATCGTTCTGGACGATGATGGTGACCTTCCTCTTGGTCTTTCCGGTGGGCGTGATGGCGTCGATCTACCTGGAGGAATTCGCGCCCAAGAACCGCCTGACCAACTTCATCGAGGTGAACATCAACAATCTGGCCGCGGTGCCTTCGATCGTCTTTGGCCTGCTGGGCCTGACGGTATTGCTGACGGGGGTACAGCTGTTCGGGGTGGAGCTGTTCGACGGCCTGCTGAAAGCGATTGCCGAGGATCCGCGGTCGACACCGCTGGCCGGTGGCGTGGTGCTGGCCCTGATGAGCTTGCCCACGATCATCATTGCCTCGCGTGCCTCGATCAAGGCGGTGCCGCCCTCGATCCGGGATGCGGCACTGGGTTTAGGTGCCTCGAAGCTGCAGACCTCGACCCACCATGTGTTGCCATTGGCGATGCCCGGCATCATGACGGGTTCGATCATTGCGATGGCTCAGGCATTGGGTGAGACAGCGCCGCTGATCATCATCGGCATGAACAGTTTCATTCAGGAGACGCCCGGCGATCCCCTGGACAAGGCGAACGTATTGCCGTCGTTGATCTACCTGTGGAACAACAATTCCGAGCGATTGTTCGAGGGCAAAACAGCCGTGGCGATCACGGTCCTTTTGGTCTTCCTCATTCTGATGAACGCGCTGGCTGTGATACTTCGCAAGCGCTTTGAAAGGCGGTGGTGACAATGGCTGATGGCAGTCAAGTCGCAGAGCAAGCAAAGATCAGCGCGCGGTCAGTGGACGTCTTCTACGGCGACGCACAGGCGATCAAGAGCGTTGACGTTGAGATCGAGCCGAATTCGGTGACCGCGTTCATCGGCCCGTCGGGCTGCGGAAAGTCGACGTTCCTGCGCTGCCTGAACCGGATGAACGACACGATCGATATCTGCCGGGTAACGGGTGAGATTCTGTTGGACGGCCAGGACATCTACGCCCGCGATGTTGATCCGGTCCAGCTTCGGGCGCGCGTCGGCATGGTGTTTCAAAAACCGAACCCGTTTCCAAAGTCGATCTATGACAACGTGGCCTATGGGCCGCGTATCCACGGCCTGGCGGCCAATAAGGGCGAGCTGGATCAGATCGTTGAACAGTCGCTGCGCCGCGCGGCGCTTTGGGACGAGGTTAAGGATCGCCTGGATGCGCCGGGAACGGGGCTGTCGGGCGGTCAGCAACAGCGGTTGTGCATTGCGCGCGCGGTGGCCACGGCCCCAGAGGTGCTGCTGATGGACGAGCCATGCTCGGCCCTGGACCCGATTGCAACCGCGCAGATCGAGGAATTGATCGACGAACTGCGCCAGAATTATGCTCTGGTGATCGTCACCCACTCGATGCAGCAGGCGGCCCGGGTCAGCCAGAAGACGGCCTTCTTCCACTTGGGCCTGCTGCTGGAGTTTGGCGAGACCAGCAAGATCTTCACCAACCCCGACCACGAAAGAACACAGCAATACATCACCGGCCGCTTCGGCTGAGGTGAGATCGGAGAGGGCGGATGAGCCAGGCAAAACACATTGTTTCTGCGTTTGACCAGGACCTGCGCGGGATCTCGGCACGGATCTCGGAGATGGGCGGTCTGGCCGAGGAGCAGCTGAATTCGGCGATCGAGGCGCTGCAGACCCGCGATAGCGAGTTGGCGTCCGGCGTGGTCAAGACCGATCGCCAGATCGACAAGATGGAGGTCGAACTGGAGAAGTCGGCCATCGAGGTGATGGCGCTGCGCCAGCCCATGGCCAACGATCTGCGCGAGGTGGTGGCGGCGCTGAAGATTGCCTCGGCCCTGGAGCGTATCGGGGATCTGGCTAAGAACGTGGCCAAGCGCACGCTGGTCATCAACCAGAGCCCGCCGATGAAGGTGATCAACTCGGTCGCGCGCATGGGCAAGCAGACCCAGCAGCTTATGGGCGAGGCGTTGGATGCCTATACGGCCCGTGACACGGCGCTGAGCGTGTCTGTCTGGAAGCGCGATGTCGAGATCGACGAGATGCACAACTCGATCTTCCGCGAGCTGACGACCTACATGATGGAAGACCAGCGCACGATCGGCCTGTGCGCGCAATTGCTGTTTGTCGTCAAAAACTTCGAGCGTATCGGCGACCACACGACCTTCATCGCCGAGATGACGTACTACGTCGTCGAGGGCAAGCCGCTGGGCGACGACAGGCCGAAGTCGAACAATTGGGACGAGCTGTCCGGCGACGGGCAGGGCTGAACGGGACGCGGGCTGATGGGCGCCAAGATACTGCTGGTCGAAGACGAGGAGGCGCTGAGCGCACTGCTGGAATACAACCTGCAGCAGGAAGGCTTCATCGTCCAGACTGCGGCGGATGGCGACGATGCGATGCTGGCCATTGAAGAAGAGACGCCCGATCTGGTCCTGCTGGACTGGATGCTGCCGGGTCTTAGCGGGATAGAGATCTGCCGCCGCATTCGCGCCCGGTCCGAATTGCGCGATATGCCGGTCATCATGCTGACTGCCCGCGGCGAGGAGACCGACCGTATCCGCGGCCTGGACACCGGCGCCGACGACTACCTGACCAAGCCGTTCTCGATCCCCGAGCTTACCGCCCGCGTGCGCGCCCTGCTGCGCCGGGCCCGGCCGACGATCTCCTCGGAAGTGGCGACCTTTGGCGATCTGATACTGGACCGCGAGACCCGCCGCGTCCGCCGTGCCGAACGCGAAATCCACTTGGGCCCGACCGAGTTTCGCCTGCTGGACTGCCTGCTGCAGCGGCCCGGCCGCGTCTATAGCCGCGAGCAGTTGCTGGACCTGGTCTGGGGCCGGGATGTCTATGTCGAGGCGCGCACCGTCGACGTCCATATCGGACGTCTTCGCAAGGCGCTGAACCGGCGCGGCGACCGCGATCCCATTCGAACCGTGCGCGCAGCGGGGTATGCTCTGGATGAAACCTATCCTGGCTAAGGCGATCCGTGGCGCGGTGGTCGCGCTGGCGCTGTTCGTCGTGGCCGCAGGCGCCCCGTCGGCCAGAGCGGAGCCGAAGGATGTCTATGCCGCCATTGGCGAGCGTCTGTCCGTCATCCGGGCGGTGGCCGCCTGGAAAGTTGCCCGCGGCGCCCCCGTTGAAGATCTGGACCGCGAGGCTGTCGTTCTGGAGAAGGCAACGGAAAGCGCCGGCAAACAGGGGCTGGATGCCGCCAGCACGCGGGCTTTCTTCCAGGCCCAGATCACCGCCGCAAAGGCTATCCAGACCTGCTGGATCACGCGTTGGAACGGCGTGCCACCGAACGAGCCGACGCCTGATCTGGTGACCGAGATCCGGCCCGAACTGATCCGGCTGGGCGCCGAGATCGTTGCAAAGATACGCCTCTCGCTGGAGGCTGGGCAGACCCTTGGCCCGTCGCCGGACTTCGATGCCCTGGTCGATCTGGAATGCCTGCCAGGCCCAGACCGGGCGGCGATTGCAGCGGCGCTATCCCAGGTATCGCTGGCCGACTGAGGCATTGCCCGCGGCGTCTTCGGTGCTCAGAGTGGTCTTGCCGCGCAGCATACGGGTCAGGACGCCGTCCTTTTTTACCACCGCGTGGTAGAGGGCGCCGGCCAGATGCAACCCTACAATCGCCGCCATCGCAATGGCGCAGTAATAGTGAATGGCGGCGAACAGGTCCGACACCTCTCGATCGCCGACCACGTAGAGGTCTGGCATCTCAAACAGGCCAAAGACCATGTTCTTGATCTGCAGCGGGTAGGCGTCCAGATCGTTCAACGGCGAGGAAGTGACCATCAGCCATCCGGACAGCGGCATGGCCAGCATCAGCACATACAGGGCGACATGTACCCCGCTGGCGACGGCGCGTTGCAGGCTGCCCATATCGCCCAGATGCGCGGGCGGCGGATTGAAGGCGCGCCACATGATCCGAAGGATGACCAAGCCGAACACAACAAAGCCCACGCTTTTGTGCTGCTGAACCAGGTCCAGTTTGGCGAAGTCACCGGGGTAGAAGGCAATTGTCAGGTAGAAGCCGAAGATCAGCATACCCAGGATCAGAATGCCGACGGTCCAGTGGAACAGGCGAGCGGCCAATCCCCAGCTGTCTTTGGTATTCCGAATTCCCATTGGTTTGACCTTCGGGTTGTTGCTGAGACGGACCGGACGGCATTGCCGCCCGGCCCGGTCCTTGCTGAGGGTGCCGGCCTTACGAGGTCGGGCTCATCTCCAGCTCGATTTTCACGGGGATGACCGCGCTGACGGCCGGGGCCGCGTAGGAGACGCCGAACTGCGTGCGGTCAATCTCGCCTGTTACGGTAAAGCCTGCGATGGTTTTGTTCGGGTTAAAGGGCGACGGGCCGATCTTGTTCATCTTGGCCTGGAAGGTGACCGACTGGGTTACGCCCCGGATCGTCAGATCGCCGGTTACGTCCGCCGTGTCGGCGCCCGTGGTTGTGATCGACGTGCTGACGAAAGTGATCGTCGGGTGGTTTTCGACGTCCAGGAAGTCGGCACCACGGATATGTTTGTCGCGTGGTTCCCAGAAGGTGTCGACCGAAGCGGCATCGATGGTGAAGGCGACGCTGGAGGTCTCGACCTTTTCAGCGTCAAAGCTGATATCGGCGTCGAATTTGCGGAACTGGCCATGAACGCTGGAGAAGCCCAGGTGGCTAACCACGAACGTTACGTGGGCATGGCTTTTGTCCAGCGTGTGAGGGCCGGCATGAACGGCGGGGGCGCCAAACGCCAAGGCGATGGCAAGGACGAGGGAAGCGAGGCGCATCTGAAGCTCCTATTCTGACCCGGTTTTCCATTTTGCGGTGACCAGAGAGATAGGAGTCACAGCGGCGCGGACAAACCGCGTCACAGGGAATTCATTTTTGCGCCGCGCGCAACATGGGGTGCGTTAGCGGGTCGGGACCGGCTCCTCGCCCCGGTAGTCGTAGAAGCCACGGCCAGATTTACGGCCCAGCCATCCGGCTTCGACATACTTGGTCAGTAGCGGGCAGGGCCGGTATTTGGTGTCGGCCAGCCCATCGTGCAGCACGTTCATGATGGCAAGGCAGGTGTCCAGCCCGATGAAGTCCGCCAGTTCCAGCGGGCCCATCGGGTGGCGGGTGCCCAGCTTCATGGCAGTGTCGATGGACTTCACCGTGCCGACACCTTCGTAGAGGGTGTAGACCGCCTCGTTGATCATCGGCAGCAGGATGCGATTGACGATGAAGGCTGGGAAGTCCTCGGCCACGGCTGCGGTTTTGCCCAGGGTGTCGACGACGCCCTGCATGGTTTGGAAGGTGGCCTCGTCCGTGGCGATGCCGCGGATCAGCTCGACCAGGTTCATCACCGGCACAGGGTTCATGAAGTGCAGACCCATGAACCGCTCGGGCCGGTCTGTGGTCGAGGCCAGCCGGGTGATGGAAATCGACGAGGTGTTCGTCGTCAGCAGCGTGTGCGGCGCCAGATGCGGGGTCAGCGCCGAGAAGATCTGGACTTTGACGGCCTCTTTCTCGACGGCCGATTCCACGATCAGGTCCAACTGGCCCAGATGTTCCAGCTCCGGTTGCAGGGCCAGGCGGCCCAGGGTGGCGTCGCGTTCCTCGGGTGCCAGGCGGGCACGCTCGACCGCCTTGTCCAGGTTGCCGGCGATGTGGCCCTTGGCCTTGTCCAGCGCCTCCGGGTTCACGTCGTTCAGGCTGACGTCAAAGCCCGCAGCAGCGAAGACCTGCGCGATGCCAGCGCCCATTTGTCCGGCGCCGATGACGCCTACGGTACGGATGTCCATCTCCGTTTTCCCCAGTCTTTACGCTGGCTCTGATGGCCAGCCTTGAATCCCGCTTATGACGCGGTGCAACATGATGGTATTTGCGGCTTGGCCGTCTTGGCAAGCCGGTATCACCTGATTTCGGCGTAAGATTATTGCGAATCTGGGGTTAGCGGTTGAGCAGCGGGCCGTATGCGCCCAATCGGCGTCACCTGCTAGTGCTCCTTCACGTAGGCCGTGCCCAGCGCCCGGGGCGGTACGGCACGCCCGAAGAATCCCGCCAGCAGGATCACCGTGAAGACGTAGGGCAGTACGGGGATCAGCGCGGTGGGGGCCTCGCCAATGATCGGGATCTCAACCCCCTGCAGGCGCGGGGTGATTGTCTCGAGAAATCCAAACAGCAGGCAGGCGACCATTGCCAGCCCCGGCCGCCACTTACCCAGGATCATCGCCGCCAGTGCAATGAACCCTTTACCCGCCGACATATCGCGCACGAAGGCCGAGCCATGCGCGGTCGACAGGTATGCCCCCGCAATCCCGCACAACAGCCCCGCGATCAGCACCGCGCGATAGCGCAGCCACGGCACGGACACGCCCGCCGAGTCGATCGCCGCGGGACTCTCGCCAACCGCCCGCAGCCGCAGGCCAAATGTCGTCCGGTAGAGCATCCACCAGACGCCCAGCACCGTCGCAAAGGCCACGTAGACCAGCAGGTTGTGGCCCGAGATCAGCTCGGCATAGAGCGGGCCAATCCAGGGAATGGCGCCGATGCTCTCCACCCCCGGCAGGTTGATCGGGCTGAACCGTTGCTCGGGCATCAGCGTGGGGGTCTGACCGCCCTGGCGGAACAGTGCGATGCCGATCACCACCGTCAGGCCCGCGGCCAGGATGTTGACGGCGACGCCCGAAATGATTTGCTCGCCCCGGTGCGTGATGATCGCGAAACCGTGCAGCAGTGCAAACGCGGCAGAGACACCCAGCGCTGCGCCCAGGCCAGCCCAAGGCGATCCCGTCAGGCTGGCCACCGCGGCCGCGGCAAAGGCACCTGCCAGCAGCTTTCCCTCCAGCCCAATGTCGACGATCCCCGACCGTTCTGAGACAAGGCCCGCCATGGCGCACAGGATCAGGGGCACCGCGACCCGCACCGTGCCGTCGGCGATGCGCAGGGCGTCGATCCACAGCTCTGCTGCCCCCTCAAGCACGGGTCGCCCCCTTGGCAAAGATCCGGATCAGCCACGGCGTGATCATGTAGGCCAGCGCGCCGGAAAACAGGATGATCAGCCCCTGCACCACCAGCACCATTTCCCGCGTGATCGAGGTGAACTCGAAATCCAGCTCGGTGCCACCTTGGTAAAGCGCCCCGAACAGCAGGCTTGCCATGACGATCCCGACCGGATGGTTCCGCCCCATCAGGGCCACGGCAATCCCCGTAAAGCCGTAGCCGGCCGAGAAGTTCAGGACCAGTTTGTGCTGTACGCCCAGGATCTCGTTCAGGGCCATGCATCCGGCCAGCGCGCCGGAGATTGCCATCGCGATCACCACCATCCGGGGCACCGCGACCCCGGCGCTGGCGGCAGCATCCGGTGCGTGGCCCAGCGCCCTGAGATTATAGCCGAACTTGGTGCGCCAGATCAGCAACCAGACCCCGACACAGGCCAGTAGGGCCAACACGAATGACAGATTCAGGGGCGAGCTGGCCGCATCGAAGCCAAGGCCCCTGACGATCTCGTGCAGACGCGGCAGCCATGTCTCCTCGGCAAAGACATTGGTCTGGGGCGAGCCCTGGTTGCCACCTCGCAGTATGCCCGACAGCAGCCAGACCATCAGGCCCGCGGCGATAAAGTTGAACATGATCGTGGTGATGACGATGTGGCTGCCGCGATAGGCCTGTAGCCATCCGGGGATCAACGCCCATAGGGCGCCGAAGGCTGCCGCGCCTGCGATGGCGAACAGAATGACGACGCCACCCGGCAGCACGCCGCCCAGCGCCAGGCAGATCAAGGCAACCCCCAGGCCACCCAGCGTGGTCTGGCCCTCGCCGCCGATATTGAACAGCATGGCGTGAAAGGCGACGGCGACAGCCAGCCCGGTGAAGATAAAGTTGGTGGTGTAGTAGAGCGTGTAACCCAGGCCGCCGGAAAAGACGAAGGCGCCCTTCAGCATCACGGACAGCGCACGGATCGGGTCTTCGCCCACCAGGGCGATGACCACCCCGGCAACGCACAGCGCCAGGGACAGGTTGATCAATGGGATCAAAAGGATCTCGACCCAGCGGGGCAGGGTGTTCATGGCGCCCCCGTCACGCCGCTTGGCCCGCCATCATCAGGCCCAGGCGTTGGACGGTGGCGTCCTGCCGGTCCAGCGTGCCGACGATGGCGCCAGCGTTCATCACGGCCACGCGGTCCGACAGGCCCCGGATCTCGTCCAGTTCGACCGATACCAGCAGGATGGCGCAGCCTTCTGCCTTCATCGCGTTCAACTGGGCGTGGATGAACTCGATGGCACCGATATCCACACCGCGCGTCGGTTGCCCGACCAACAGCACCTTCGGCTTGGCACTGATCTCCCGCGCCAGCACCAGCTTCTGCTGGTTGCCGCCTGAGAACCCGCGGGCGGCGAGCTTTGGGTTCGGGGGCCGCACGTCAAAGCCCTGCATCAACGGTTGCGCGATCTCTGTCATCGTCGTGGGGCGCGCCCAGGGGCCGCTGCCCAAACGTTTAGGGTATCCCAGAACGGCGTTTTCCCGTGCCTCGAAGGGCAAGACCAGCGCGCGGCGATGGCGGTCCTCCGGCACATGCGCCAGCCCCAGTTGTCGCATGTCCGCGGGATCAGCCGGGTGGGTGGCATCGATGATGCGGCCCGCAAGCTCGATCTGACCCTGTTGCACAGGGGCAAGCCCCGCCAGCACGTCCAGCAGTTCAGACTGCCCGTTACCGGATACCCCGGCCAGTCCCAGGATTTCGCCGGCGCGCAGCACCAGGGAGACGTCGCGCAGGCGGGGGGCGCCGTTTGCATCCCGCCACGAGAGATCGCGGACCGAGAGCGTCGCCGCCCCGGGTCGCGCCTCGGTCGGTTGGGCGTCCAGCGTGACCTGGCGGCCGACCATCAGCTCGGCCAGTTCCTCGCGGCTGGTCTGAGCGGGCACACGTTGGCCGACCATGCGGCCCTGGCGCATGACCGAGACCGCGTCGCAGATCGCCATCACCTCCCCCAGCTTGTGGGTGATCAGCAGGATGGTCACCCCGCTGTCGCGCAGCGCGCGCAGAATGGCGAACATCGCCTCGGTCTCGGCCGGGGTCAGCACCCCGGTGGGCTCGTCCAGGATCAGGATGCGGGCGCCGCGGCGCAGGGCCTTCAGGATCTCAACCCGCTGCTGCAGCCCAACGGGCAGGTCACCGGTCAGCGCGTTGGGATCAACCTCTAGCCCATGCTCCTGTTCCAGGCGCAACAGTTCCGCGCGCACATCCGCCGCCCCCTGCGCCAGCAGCGCGCCGCCCTCGGCCCCCAGCATGACGTTTTCCAGAACCGTGAATGTCGGGACCAACATAAAGTGCTGGTGCACCATGCCGATCCCGCGCGCGATGGCATCGGCGGGTTTGTCGATGCGCGCAAGCTCGCCGTCGATCTCGATCGTCCCAGAATCGGCTGTGTAGAAGCCGTAGAGAATCGACACCAGCGTCGATTTGCCGGCGCCGTTTTCGCCGATAATGCCGTGGATCGTGCCGGGGGCGATGTCCAGGTCTATCTGGTCATTCGCCCGGACAGCGCCGAAGCTTTTCGAGATCTGGCGCAGCCGAACCGCGGGAACGGCCGCGCCTTCTACATCTGCCATGGGCGTCTTAGCCGTGCGGGCAGCTTTCGGTGTCGAACCAGTCGTGGACCTTGATGTCACCGGCGATGATGCCGGCCTTGGCCGCTTCGATGGCCTTGACCATGGCCGGGTTCATCAGCGGCCAGTTGTTGTCGTCCAGCGCCCAGTCGACGCCGCCTTCGGCTGCGCCCAGGACAAAGATGCCGGATTTAAACTCGTCCTTGAAACCGGACATCATCGTCTCGTAGGCGGCGACATCGACCCGCTTCAGCATCGAAGTCAGGACCGATCCCGGCGCCAGGCCGTTCTGGTTCGAGTCGACGCCGATCGCCAGGTTCCCCGCTTCTGCTGCGGCCTGGATGACGCCGGTGCCCGTGCCCCCGGCCGCGTGGTAGACGACGTCAGCCCCGCGATCCATCTGGCTGCGCGTCAGCTCGGCGCCGCGGGCCGGATCATTCCAGGCTGCGGGCGTGGTGCCGGTCATGTTCTGGTAGACCTCGATCTTGGGATTGGCGGCTTTGGCCCCTTGGACATAGCCGCAGGCGAATTTCCGAATGAGCGGGATGTCCATGCCACCGACAAAGCCGACCTTGCCGCTGTCACTGGCCAGCGCGGCCGCAACGCCCACCAGATACGAGCCCTCGTGCTCCTTAAAGGCGTATTGGCGCAGGTTTGGCTGGTCCAGCCAGTTCACGTCGATGATCGCGAACTCGACGTCCGGGTTATCGGCGGCCACGGCATTGATCGCGTCCGCCTGAGCAAAGCCCACGCCCAGCACCAGCGTCGCGCCCCGGCTGACCATGCGGCGCATGGCCTGTTCACGCTGGGTCTCGTTGGTGACCTCGAACTCCATCACCTCGACGCCCGTCTCCTCTATGAAACGCTGGATGCCGTTCCAGACGCCTTCATTGAAGCTTTTGTCGAACTTGCCGCCCATGTCGAAGATGACGGCAGGTTTGAATTCGGCAGTCCAGGCGGTGGTGGCGATCAGGGCCGCGGCGGCCCCGGCAATCAGGGACTTCAGCATGAGTGCTCCTCCAGCAAAATCTCAGCCGAGGATAAGCACAGGGCGCAGGTCGAGTTAAGCGGAAAGGTTAATCAAAGCTGCAGGTGAATGTGGTCGTCGTGGCGCGCGGCACGGCATCCCTGAAACCGGACCTTCGGATGATTTACGCCCCAGGAGTCTCGCAAGTGCGGTTCCAATAAGATCTTGCCTACACGCGAATCTGCCGAAAGGTGGCGCATAACGTTGCGCATACGTGGAACATCAGGTTTCATGTCCAACCAGATCGGCTGCAGCCAGTCCAGATCGCATCGCAATGTGGGGAATTGGTCCGGACATGTCGTTGGTCCTTGTTCGAAGGCAAAGTAGCCAATCGGCGAGCGTGTGCGACCACGCTGAAACCCTTCAGCATCGCGGTATTGGAAAGCAAGATCCACCTTTTCGCCATCATCATGGCTGAGATGGGGCAACATCGGGAAGCCGTTGAGGAACGGAAAACTGGCATCCAACACCAAGGTCGGTGTGCCGGGATGACGGGCCTCAACCTGCTTGGCGAGGGCGTGTAACACCTCGGCCAACTCTGGAACAACATAGTGGCGGTTGAGAGCGCAGTATAAAACTGACTGCGTCCGCATTGGCTCTCCAACACAAGGTAGGGGGACACGTCCCAGCGTTGGAGCCAGCATTGCTGCACCGATGGAAAGCCCGAGATATGCAGCGAGGAAGACTGTCCAGCGCCTCTGAAAACAACATGCTAGTAACCAGGCGATCCCACCCAGCTGTGTCAGCAGAGTCAGCACCACGACCCAAAGGCTGTGGCCGAGTACCGTCATCAGATCTTGCGCATGGTATCACCGACCGTGATCACGCCGTCCTTTGTCACCCGACCGTAGATACCGCGCAATTTGTAGCGGCTGCCGTCGCCCACATTCACGAAGGCGACCGCATCGCGGCCATACCGCTCGACAAATTTCTCACAGCCTTTGTGGGGTTCCTCGGTGATCATCAGTTCTACGGTGCCGATCGCGACCTTTGTGCCCGGCGGCGTGTTCTCTGGCGTCAGGTCCATGTCGACGAACAGGTTGTCACCTGCGGCGGCCCAGTTTTCGATCGGCCCGGCTACGGCGCGAATGACGCGGCTGGGCATGAAACAGACCTGAATGTCGGGATGGGGCTGGCCATCGTCGGTGGTGCGCCAGCACTCCTTGGCCCAGTGGTCGCCTTCCAACCCGCCCGCAGCCGTCACGCGGATGCTTTCGGGCAGCTGACGCTGGCCGTGCCCGGGGCGAACAACGATCAAGTCGACACGGCCATTGTCCTTCGGTGCCGCCAGAATGTCGGGCAGGGCCGCCCGCAACTGATCGCGGGTTTTCGGTTCGCAAACGGCGTCGATCACGTCCATTGGTCTCTCCCCTTCTCAGGCTTTCAGCCCGATTTCGCGCAAGCGCTGTTGCAGAAAGTCGTCCGCGGTCGTGCCAGGCTTCAGCACGACCTCGGGCCGTGGGTGCAAGAACATCGGCATTGAGAAGCGGGCGCCGGTGTCGGTTTTCTCGGGGTTCACCACGCGGTGAACGGTGGAGGGGTAATAGCCGCCCGAGGCCATCTCCAGCATGTCCCCGCAATTGATCACGATCATGCCGGGATCGCAGGGCACCGCGTGCCAGGTGCCATTGGTGTCTTGGGCCTGAAGCCCTGGGGCCGAGCCTGCCAGCAGCACGGTGATCAGATTGATGTCGCCATGAGCGGCAGCGCGGACGGCACCGGGTTCAGGGGCCTCAGCGACGGGCGGATAGTGCAGGATCCGCAGAAGGTTCTGCTGCGAGCCCGCCAGCATCTGGGGCAACGGTTCGGAAAACGCGGACTTCACATCGTCCGGGGTCTGGTCCTGCAGCCAACCCAGCAGGTTCGAGCCGATCGCAGCCAGATCTGCGTGCAGGGCGCGTGTCTCAACCTCCAGATTCGCTGGCACGCGGCCGTCCGGGTAGACGTGAAAGAACTCCTTCAGGTCCTTTGCCTTGGCGTCCTTGGCATTCTCTGACTTGAACGGGAAGTAGCCGTCCTGGCGCTGCGGATCGACCAGGAAGTCGTGCTTGCAGTCCGAATTGAAGAAGCCGCCCCAGGCGTCATAGGCCGCACCGATCCGCGCTGGCGAGATCGGGTGGTCGGTCAGCACCGCAAAGCCCGTTTCGCGCAGGCTGGTGGCGAACTGCGCCGGTGCCGCAGGATCGGTGTAGCTGATGGTCTGGATGTCGAACATGAGCAGCCTCCGGCTGATAGTCTACGCGATCGCGCTGCCCCGGCAAACCTTGCAGAGATCGGCGGCGATTGGATCTTAGCTGGCCATACGCTGGCTGCGAACCGTGTCGGCTGTCGAGGTGACGGAAAGAAATCGCCGGACCACCGCGGCGGTATCAACGCCGATGGCTTGGCGGACTGTACCGCCGGGCGCGGCAGGGTCGGGCACTGTTCGGCCAATCTCCGCCCCATCGGTGAGCACGCGCACGGGTCCTTCCCGGAATTGGAACAGCTCCGGCTCCACACAGGCCAGTACGGCGGATGGGTCGTGCATAAAGCAGCCCTCGAACGCGCCCTGGCGATAATGCGGCTTTGACTTGTGCCATTCGAAGTAGAACTGCACTGCCCGGTTCAGAAAGCCGCCAATCTCAGGCGCATTGGCGGCTAAGGCGGCGAAGTCTTCCGGTGAACAGCGGACAGCCTCGGTCACATCCAGGCCGATCAGGGTCATCGGCCAATTCGCGGCGAAAACCTCGGCCGCGGCGTGTGGGTCGTTCCAGATGTTGGCCTCGGCAAACTCGTTGACGTTGCCCGGGCCATCGACGGCGCCGCCCATGATCACGACATTGCGGACCTTGGCGGTGATGCTGGGGTCGCGGCGCAATGCCAGCGCGATGTTGGTCAGCGGGCCGACGGGGCACAGCGTAACCTCGCCTGGCGCCGCGTTGATTGCATCGACGATGAACTGATCGGCTGGGCGCGGGTCTGGGGCTGCGCTGGGCGCAAAGGCCGGTACGTCGCCCAACCCCTCGTCCCCGTGCACGTAATAGGCGGGCGGGCGCAGCGGTTGGACAAGGGGCGCGGATGCACCGGCGGCGACCGGTATCTGTGCCCCCGCCATTTCGACCAGGGCCAGCGCGTTGCGCGTGGCCTTCTCGACATGGACATTGCCGAAAATCGAGGTCAGGCCCACCAACTCGACCTGGGGATGGGCAAAGGCCAGGTGGATCGCCATTGCGTCGTCAATGCCGGGATCGGTGTCGATGATCAGCTTTTGGGTCATGCTATTCGGATCTCTCGGCAAGGAACGCGTCGACCTCGGCCTTCGTTGGTATGGCATCAGCCGCCCCCGGCCGGGTCACCTGGATCGCTGCGGCGGCAGCAGCACGGCGCAGCGCGTCCCTGACAGGCGCGCCGCCATCCAGCGCCGCCAGGAACACGCCCAGGAACGTATCCCCGGCACCGGTGGTATCGACCACGTCGACGGCAAAGCCGGGTAGCTCGATCTGACCGTCCGGCCCGCGATAGCGCACGCCGCGGGCGCCCAACGTCACCAGCACTTCGGCCACCGGCAGGTCGTCAGGCGCGACACCCAGGTGGTCGGCCAGTTGCCCTGCTTCGACTTCGTTCACGCACAACAGATCGGCATTGGCCAGAACCTCTGCCGCTGCATCGGCATCGAAGGGCGCCGCGGCATAGGCGACGCGCATTTCGCGGGCCCTGGCAGCCGCCGCGGTTTCGCTGACCAGGTTGGTCTCGTTCTGGATCAGCAACCAGTCGCCCGGCGCGCGTCTGCCCAAAGCCTCGGTCACGACGGACTTTGGGATGGCGCGATTGGCGCCGGGCCAGATGATGATCGAGTTTTCGCCCGCCGGGTCGACCAAAATGCGCGCGTGACCGGTCGCCTTTTGGATGATCCGCAGATCGCCGATATCCGCACCTGCCTGCGACAGCCGGTCCTTGATCCAGCCACTTCCTGGCCCGACCGCACCGACATGCGCAATGTCACCTTCCGCCAGTGCGGCCGCCAAGGTCATGTTGGCGCCCTTTCCGCCCAGGTGCACGGCATACCCATCCGCGGCCAAGGTCTCGCCCGGTGCCGCAAAGTGGGGCACCCGATAGACGTAATCGATGTTTACCGAGCCCAAGCACAGGATGGTCATGGCAGCATCGCCATCTTCGTCGCGGCCATAAATCCATCCAGCTTTTGGCGGTTCAGAATGTCGTCAACCCGGACACCTGAACAGATGTCCAGACCAAAGGGTTTGACCGTCGCCAGCGCATCACCGGCGTTCAGCGGGTTTAACCCACCCGCCAGGAAGACCGGGCGCGGCGCATGGCGGACGAACGAGGCGCTAACCTCCCAGTCATGCACACGGCCCGTCCCGCCCAGCTGATCTGACGAAGGCTTGCCGCTGTCCAACAGGTAGGCATCGGGCAGCATGCCATATCGCTCGATCGAGGCGACGGCCTTGCGGTCTTCGACATGGATCACCTGGAGGCGCCTGACCGAAGGCAGCATCTCAGCCAGGCGGCGATGCACCTCTGGTTCGACATGGCGCACGATCTGGACAGCGCGCACCCCGCACGTGCGCACGTCTTCGGCGATGTCATTGGCCGTCTCAGAGGAGGTGAGCAGGACCGGCGTCACCCAAGCCGGGGCCGCCTGCGCGATCTGTCGGCATTCGTCGAGCGTCAGGACCCCCGGGCCGGACGGCATGGGTCCGACGACGCCGATCAAATCGGCGCCCGCCGCAGCGGCTAGTCGGGCCTCCTCGACGGACGAAATGCAACAGACCTTGATCCGAGGGCGAAGCGTTCCCTTCGTCATCGTGATGATCTCACTGGAACTGCCGCAGGACCATTCCGGCGGTCCGTAGCGAGATCGCAGCCTGCGACAGGCGCCGCGCCGCGGCATCGCAGGCTTCTTTGCTTTCGACGTAACCATCGGCGCAACGCACTGACATCTGCAGCGAGCTGCGCTCGTCTTCGACAACCGACTTAAAGGCACCGAACTGGCCGCGCTGCTGCACGGCGGCGATGCCGTCGATTACCTGCGCGCAGTTGACGTCCTGGCCGCGCAAGGCGATTGCCAGGGCCTGACCGGCAGATGGCGCAAGACATAGCTTCCAAATCACGTCCAACTGCACGGCGGGGAACATCCGCATAAGGGTCCGAAACCGGTCCGGCAGACCAACATAGCCGTTGGAGACCCCCACCGGCTCCCAAAACTGATAGCTGGCGACAAAGCTGTTGCCGGCGACGGTCTGCCCAGGCGCGCGCGGCGCCTCGACAAAACCCGTCGGCATCTCGGGCAAAGCGGTGCCATCCCGCACGAAGGTCAGGACGCGGCCCAGATTTGTGATCAGTCGGCCTTCCGGATCAAACGGGATCAACGTGACTTCTGCCCCGAACGGCAGGGGAGCGATCCGCAGCAGAACGGTCCGCTGGTCCATGTCCAGAATGGCGGTCGCGGTATCGTCGACCGCGTCCGCTTCGAAGTCCTGGCTGGCGCCTAACGGATCAAAGAACGTGCCACGATACCCCTCGGCATCCTTTTCGATCAGGATACGCGCGCCTGCGGCATCATCGATACCGTAGTATCCGCCCGGCTGCACTTGGGCCATGGCCGACACCGACCAAAAGCTCAGACAGATCCCGATTGCCCAGCAAAGAATACGCGCCATGCCGTCCTCCTACACCCATCACGGCGCGACCATACGACCCCACGTTCGGATCGGCAAAGCCTGATGGGCGCGTGACAAGGAAACCTGACCGCAACGGTTGTTGGGAAATACTTTAGGGCGCGTGTTTCGAAGTCGTGACCGTGCTACCATGTACAACATGCAAGGGCCGCAGTGACGGTCCAGTTACTGAGGCTGAGCATGGATTGGGATAAACTCCGGGTCTTTCACGCGGTTGCCGATGCGGGTTCGCTCACGCATGCGGGCGATCAGCTGCGGCTCAGCCAATCCGCGATCAGCCGCCAGATCCGGGGGCTGGAGGAGCAGTTGGGCGCGACGCTGTTTCACCGGCACGCGCGCGGACTGCTGCTGACCGAGCAGGGTGAGCTGCTTTATAAGGCAACCTTCGACATCTCGCGACGGCTGACCCAGGCCGAGGCGCAGATCCAGGATTCGAAGGAGGAAGTGTTCGGCGACCTGCGGATCACGACCACCGCTGGCTTTGGCACATCCTGGTTGGCGGCGCGTTTGTCCTCGCTTTTCGATGCGCATCCGGAATTGTCCGTCAGCTTGGTGCTGACCGAGGACACGCTGGACCTGGGCATGCGGGAGGCCGACGTCGCCATTCGTTTTGGCGAGCCGACCCAGGCGGACCTGATCCGGCGGCCGCTGATGCAGGTGCAGATGCGCCTTTATGCGACTCATGAGTTCCTTGCCGAAAACGGTCCGCTGGAGACGGCTGAAGACCTGGTCCGGCACCGCTTCATCAGCTTCAGCCCAGACGCGCCGCAGCCCGAAGAGTCGCGGCGCTGGGTGAACTCCAAGTTCTCGCCCGATCGGCGCTCTCATCTCACAATGAACAGCTATTTTGGTGTGCTGAAAGCGGCGCGGGCCGGGTTGGGCGTGGCGGCGCTGCCGGATTATGTGACGCACGATTACCCGGAGATTGTGAACGTATTGCCGGAAGACACCTCCCCACCGTTCACAATTTTCTTCTGTTATCCCGAGGAGTTGCGGCGTTCGCAGCGTGTGTTGGCCTTCCGCGACTTCCTGCTAACCGAGGTTGCGCGGTTCAATGCAGGCACCGCGCCGCGCCCCAGCCTTGCGGCCAGCGCATAGCTGGTATGTTTCTTGCCTAGCGCACTTGCAGCATAAGGGCTGGCGCTCTACCTTCGATCACGAAGCGCGAGAGCGTTTCAGGTTGTGATACCTCCCTGTTGAACTGGCCGGGCCTAGTGCCCGGCTTTTTTCTTTTACCATTCTGCTGATAGAATCCCTGGCGGTTGGATCCTGGCCGATAGTTTCGGCTTCGGAGACGCGTGTGCGTGGGCAGAGTTTGGTTAGGGTTTTCCCAGTGTTGGATTTGCTTTGGCGTCTGCTCTTTGCGCTGGTGGCAATGGCGTTGATCCTGGCGCTGTTGCTGTCAAAGCCAGCCCCGCCATCCGGCTGGATCACGCTGCTCGTGCCACCGTTCGGCGCCATTCTCGCATTTGTGGCTAGTCGCATTGTGGCGGGACAGGGGCTAGGTCAACGCAGATCAGGTGGTTTCAGCACTACACTCGCCACCCTGACGCTCGTCGTTGTGGTCAATGCGCTGTTGGTGGATTTTTTGACCTCCCAGGTGCTCAGCGGTGTTTTTGACCGGCCGGACCCCTGGCGACGGGCTGCGTTTCTTGGTCTGCCGGCGGTGTCAGTGTGCCTTTGGCTGGCATTATGGATGCGTCACAAACGCGGTCGGGCGCTGGCTGCGGAAGCCAACGCCCGACAATCGTTCGAGGCACGCAAGAGCGACGCCGTCTCAGGCCTTTAGCGGCGGCTGGGCGTCAGCGCCACAGGCGGTCGCCCGCATCCACCGAGGTGTAGAGCGATGCCACCTGTTCCCCATAGCCATTGAACAGCAAGGTCGGGATCCGGTCTTTGCTGCCCAGAACACGCTCGCTGGCCTGGCTCCAACGGGGGTGCGCGACTTCGGGGTTCACGTTGGCCCAGAAGCCATACTCCTTGCGCTGCAGCGCTTCCCAGAAGCTGATGGGCCGCTCGTCCGTGAACGACACGCGCACAATCGACTTGATGGACTTGAAGCCGTATTTCCAAGGAAGATGCAGCCGGATCGGCGCGCCGAACTGCTTATGCATCACCTTGCCATAGGCGCCGACGACCATCAGCGACAGATCATGTGCGGCCTCTTCGATGGTGACGCCCTCGACATAAGGCCAAGGCAGCCAGTGCTCACGTTGGCCACGCGCCGTTTCCGGGTCCATAAACGTCTCGAACCGGACGAACTTTGCACCGGATAGCGGCTTGGCCAGCGCGACCAGCTGGTTCAGGGGAAAGCCCAGCCAGGGTACAACCATCGACCATGCCTCGACACAGCGGTGACGATAAATGCGCTCTTCCAGGGTGACCTGCTTCAGCAGATCCTCGAAGCCAATGTCGAACGGCTTCTCGACCATGCCGTCAATCTTGATGGTCCAGGGGTCGGTCTGCAGATCCTGCGCCGCGCGCCAGATCTCCTTGTGAGATCCGAACTCGTAGAAGTTGTTGTACTTCGTGTTGATGTCTTCGGGGGTAATCGGGCGGCCTGGATCAGCATAGGCCGGGTTAAGCTCCGGCTTTGGCGCCCAGGCGTCTTCGGGCACGCGAGCAGCAAGTGCCGGCGTTGCAGCAGAACCGGCCAGCGCCGTCATCCCCGCCAAAAGCTGACGGCGATTCAGAAAGTGACTCTCGGGCGTCACCATACGCTCGGGCAGGGCCCAGGACGGCGGCGTGATATTCAGCATAGGTTACTCTCCCGGTATCGCTCGGCGAAAACTTAGGGGATCACGCCCCGTGCGCCAACGAACGTTGCTTCACGTTCCCATCAGGCAGGTTTCAATCGACGAAATCGTCTGCGGCATAGCCTTGCAGGTAAAGAAAGGCGGTCAGATCCCCGTTCCGGATGGAAACGTCGGCCTCTGCCGCCACCACCGGTTTGGCCCGAAAGGCACCGCCCATGCCCGCCGCCCCGATCATTGCCAGATCGTTGGCACCGTCCCCGACGGCTAAGACATCTTCCGCCGAGATGACCAGGTGGCTGGTCATCTCGTTCAGCGCATCCAGTTTGGCAGCGCGGCCCAGAATGGGTTCTTCAACCGTACCGGTCAGCTTGCCATCGGCCATGATCAAACGGTTGGCCCGGTTCTCATTAAAGCCTGCCGCTTCGGCGACACGTTCCGTGAAGTAGGTGAACCCGCCGGAGACCAGCGCCGTGTGCGCGCCGTGCGCCCGCATTGTCTGAACCAGGGTGCGCGCGCCGGGGTTCAGCGTTACGCGCTGATCGTAGACGTCCCGAAGGCGGTCGGCATCCAAGCCCTTCATCAGGGCCACGCGGGCGCGCAGCGACTCTTCGAAGGAGATCTCACCCCGCATCGCGGGTTCGGTGATCGCCACGACCTGCTCGCGGACACCGGCAAAGTCCGCCACCTCGTCAATGCATTCCACCGGGATCATGGTCGAATCCATGTCGGCGATCAGCAATCGCTTTCGCCGCCCCGTCAAGGGCACACAGTTGACGTCCACCGGCAGGTCGCCGGGATCCAGCATCTGATGGCCTTTCACCGGTATCTCGGCAGCTGACGGTGACAGCCGCCGGGGCGGTCCGGCGACGTCCAGTTCCTGGCAGGCTTCGAACAGATCTTCGTCCGGCAGGCCACGGTCCGGCTGCGCGGTAAGGACGATGACATGGCTCATGGCAGGCTCTCCGGGGCGGGCCGGGGCCCACCCCGGTGAAGGGTCATTCAGCGGCGACGGTGCGCGCCGGCTTGGCGCTCTCCAGCTCTTCGGCCAGCAAGAACGCCAATTCCAATGCTTGGCTGGCGTTCAGGCGCGGGTCACACGCCGTGCGATAGCGGTTCGCCAAGTCTTCCGATGTCACTTCGTGCATGCCGCCCGTGCATTCGGTCACGTCCTGGCCGGTCATCTCGAAGTGGACGCCGCCCGCATAGGTGCCCTGGTCGGCATGTACCTCGAAGAACTCGCGGACCTCGCCCAGGACCTTCTCGAACGGGCGATACTTGAGACCACTGTTTGCCTTGAACGTATTGCCGTGCATCGGATCGCAGGACCAGACCACGGTACGGCCTTCGCGCTGCACCGCATCGATCCAGCCCGGCAGGTGGTCGGCCACCTTGCCCGCACCCGTGCGGCAGATCAGCGTGATCCTGCCCGCCGCGTCGTCGGGGTTCAGAACGTCCAGCAACTGGATCAGCTCGTCCGGCGCCAGGCTGGGCCCGCACTTGATGCCAATCGGGTTGATCACGCCGCGGCAGAACTCGACATGCGCGCCGTCGGGCTGACGGGTGCGATCGCCGATCCAGATCATGTGACCCGAGCCCGCGACCCATTCGCCCGACGTCGAGTCCAGCCGTGCCAGGGGCTGCTCATACTCCAGCAGCAGTGCCTCGTGGCTGGTGTAGAAGTCGACGCCGCGCAGCGGGTGCGAGTTGTCCGACGTCACCCCGGTGGAGGACATGAAGTCCACGGCATCGCGCACACGTTCGGCCATCGCCAGGTAACGCTCGGACTGCGGGCTGTCCGTGGCAAAGCCAAGGTTCCAGGCCGCCACCCGGTGCAGGTCGGCATAACCGCCCTGGCTGAAGGCCCGCAGCAGGTTCAGCGTCGCCGCCGACTGCAGATAGGCCTGGGCCATCCGCTCGGGGTCTGGGATCCTGGCACCTTCGTTGAAGTCGAAACCGTTGATGATGTCACCGCGGTAGGACGGTAGTTCCACACCGTCGACGGTCTCCATATCGGCCGAGCGGGGCTTGGCGAACTGACCGGCCATGCGGCCCACTTTGACGACGGGCTTGCGCCCGCCAAAGGTGAGAACCACGGCCATCTGCAACAGCACCCGGAACGTGTCGCGGATGTTGTCGGCGCTAAACTCGGCAAAGCTTTCGGCACAGTCGCCGCCCTGCAGCAGGAAAGCCTCGCCCTTGGCAACTCGCGCCAGCTTGGCGGTCAGGGCCCGCGTTTCACCTGCAAAAACCAGGGGCGGATAGCTGGCCAGCTTCTCGGTGACGGCGCCCAAGGCTGCCTGATCCGGATAGCCGGGCATCTGTAGCCCGGTCTTGTTGCGCCAGCTTTCGCGTGTCCACGCCGCGTTCATGGTGGGTTCCTCCGATTCCCTATATTTGTCCCCTATAACGAAGCTGTGCGCGGCTTGCTAGCAGGACAGAACAAATTGCAGCCCCGCGCTCTTGACGGGCCTGTGACAAAGGAGGAATGGTCCTGCAGAGAGTGTAGTGCGCGAGGCGAAGATGCCCAGCATCGAGTCCGTCCAAGGGGACAAGCCCAGGGAGTTCGTCTTCCTGTTGATCCCGCAATTCTCGATGATTGCCTTTGCCGCCGCGATCGAGCCGCTGCGGGTCGCGAACCGTATGTCGCGCCGCGAGCTCTTTAGCTGGCGCATTGCCACCGAAACCGGCGAACCCGTCGCCTGTTCCAACGGCTGTCAAGTCAGCGCCGATATCGGGCTGGTCGACCTGTCGCGCGACAGCTCGATCGTGGTGTGCGCGGGTCTGGGTCTGCGCGAGGGTGAGTCGAAGCCCGTCCTGACCTGGCTGCGCAAGCAGCAGCGCCTGGGCGTGGGACTGGGCGCGGTGTGTACCGGGTCGCATGTGCTGGCAAAGGCGGGCCTGCTGGACGGCAAGCGCTGCACCATTCACTGGGAGAACCAGGCCGCCTTCATGGAGGACTTTCCCGAGACCGAGGTCTCGAACCTGCTGTTCTGCGTCGATGATGGCATCTTCACCTGCGCGGGCGGCACTGCGGGCGCCGATATGATGCTGCACCTGATCGGCGAGGCGCACGGTACGGATCTAGCCTCTCTGATCGCGGACTCCATCATTCATGCGCCCGTCCGCCGCGAGCAGGACGAACAGCGCCTGTCAGTGCCTGCCCGGATCGGTGTGCGACACCCGAAACTGGTCACCATCATCCAAACGATGGAGCAAAACACCGAGGAGCCGATCTCGCCCAGCGAATTGGCCAAGGGTGTCGCCATGTCGACCCGCCAGCTGGAGCGGCTGTTTCGGCGCTACCTGAACCGCTCGCCCAAGCGCTATTACATGGAGCTGCGGCTGGAAAAGGCGCGCAACCTGCTGCTGCAGACCGACATGTCGGTGATCAACGTCGCGCTGGCCTGCGGCTTCACCTCGCCCAGCCACTTCTCCAAGTGTTACCGCAACCACTTCAACAGAACGCCCTATCGCGAGCGTGGCTCGCCCGGCGCCGAACGCGCCCGCGCCTGATCCAATATGGCCAAGCCCGACCGTCCCAGCCGCGCCGATTTTCCGGTGTTCCGCCAGATCACGACGCGCTGGATGGACAATGACGTCTACGGCCACGTGAACAACGCGGTCTACTACTCGTTCCTGGACACCGTGGTCAGCGGCCACCTGATGGAGGCCGGGATCATCGTGCCAGGCAAAAGCCGGGTGATCGGCTTGGCGGTGTCCTCGCGTTGCGACTATTTCAGCCAGATCGCCTTCCCGGACCGGGTCACCGGCGGGCTAAGGGTCGACCGGATTGGCAACTCGTCGGTGACCTACGGCGTGGGGATCTTCCGCAACGACGAGGATGAGGCGGCCGCCTTGGGTCAATTCGTCCATGTTTATGTGGATGTGGACAGTCACCGGCCCACGCCCCTGCCGGACGACTTGCGTGCGGTGCTGGAAGGCTTGCTGCGTTAATCGGATCGATTGCTGCTGCGGGCGCTCCATTCCTGCCTCAGGGCGCGATAGTCGGTTTTCTTTTCTTCCGGATCGGGGCTGCTGAACCGATCCACCAGAGCCCCCCCTTCCAACCGGGCGAGAAAGCCTGCCTCAAGCGACAACAGCACGGCCGCTGATAGCCAGATCAAGATCCCGCCATAGAACGCTGGAAAGCTGATGATCTGCAGCAGGTTGCCCAGGTCGCCATCCGTCATCTGCTGGATGACATCGCTCTGCATGGCGTAGCCGATGAAGAGAGCAAGCGGTTGTGCCGCGACATAGGCCAGTGCGGTGGCGAAGGGGAGCCCGACGAACAACCTCAAGAGCAGTTTGCTGGTGCTGTAGGCATCAGCATGGCGTAGCTCGATGCCGTTGGCCATGGGCACCATCAACAGGACCATGATCAGCGTAAACAGCCCCGACATCGCGGGGGATATGAATTCAAGCGCTGTGGACAGCGTGGCAAATTTCTCCGCAGCCAAAGTCGCCTGCAGTTCGGCCAGGATGATCGGCGTGGACCAGCCGATCAACCAGGCAAGCAGGCTAAGCGCGGCAGCCCATGGAAGCGCGCGCCAAAAGCCATCCATGAAGGAAAACGACCCGCGGGCATGCGCCCCGAGCCCAACAAGGCTGCCGGCCAATCGTGCGCTCAAGATCCAGACGACATGGGAGATCAGAAAGACGACGATACTCAGCAAGAACGGCACGAAGATGAGCAGCGGCAGCGTGAGAAAAAGCAAAATAGCAGGTGCCGACGCAATGATGGCGGCAGGAAATGCGATCAACGCGATCAGTGGCCCGTGCAGCAGGCTCTTCAAAAGGGCGAGGACGAATGAACGCAACATGTCTTAGCTCAAAGCTGTCTGAGAGCGCAGGATAGCCGGTAGATCCTTGCTCGCAACCCGGCCAAATCTCGGCGGGGCTTTGCGTTAACAATGCCATCAGCGCACGACAAAGCGCTTGCATGGCACTCCCCGTTGAGGAACGCTCGCCCGCAACAAAAGACCGATGGGAACACGAGGAGATCGACGACCATGACCCGCAGGACTTCCCGCCTCTCGCCAACCCGCCGCGGCTTTCTGGCCGGCACCGGCGCAGTTGCCGCGGGGCTGACGCTGCCCAAGGACGCCTTTGCCGCCGGACAGCTGAACTTCTACAACTGGGACACCTATATCGGCGAGACGACGTTGGAGGACTTCACCGCCGCCACAGGCGTCAACGTCCAGTACGACCTGTTTGCCGACAATGACGAGTTGTTCGCCAAGCTGAAAAACGGCAACCCGGGCTATGACCTGATCGTGCCGACGAACGACTATGTCGAGCGGATGATCATCGCCGAGATGTTGGACGAATTGGATCATTCGAAGATCCCAAACATCGCCAACGTCAATACGGCCTTCTTGGACCCAGCCTTCGATCCAGGCCGCAAATACTCGCTGCCCTATATGTGGGGCACGATCGGGGTCGGCTATCGCAAGTCCAAGGTCGATGGCGTTCCGGATAGCTGGGCGGATTTCTACACGTCGGACAAGTATTCCAAGCGGATCGCCATGCTGTCGACGCCGGATTATGTCTTCGGCATGGCTCTGAAACTCATGGGTAAGTCGCTGAACGACTGGTCGGACGAGAATATCGCCGCCGCCGAAGCGATGGTTCTGGCTCAGAAAGAGCATATCGCGGCTTTCGCGCCGGACAACGGCCAGGATCTGCTGCTGGCGGGCGAGGTCGATCTGGCTATGGAGTGGAACGGCGACATCCTGCAGGCGATGGAAGAAGACGACGATATCGGCTTTGTCGTCCCCAAGGAGGGCGGTCTGGTTTGGGAAGACACGCTTTGTGTGCCCAAGGGCGCCCCGAACCCTGAAGCGGCCCACCAAATGGTCAATTTCCTGCTGGATGCCGAGGTCGGCCGCGACCTAGCCGAATACATCTACTACGCCACGCCGAACGCGGCGGCGAAGGAGCTAACATCCGAGGAGTACAAGACGAACCCGGCGATCTTCCCATCCGAGGAAACCCTGGCCCGTTGCGAAGCCGCCATCTTCGCGGGTGTCGAGCGGGTCCAGGCCATCGACGCCGCCTGGACCCGGGTCAAAGCCGCCGGCTGATGTCAGGTGTACCTGGCCGCGGCTGGGTGCGATCTGTTCCCTCCCCCCGTGTGGGGGAGGGTTAGGGAGGGGGCGCTCACGGGCAGATGGAAGCCGTTGGACGAAACCTGAAGGCGTTCCTGGCCTTCTTCGGGCCAACGTCTGGCTGGCTGATCGCCTTCTTCGTGGTCCCGCTGGCCATCATCTGGCTCTACTCGTTTGGCGAGAACGTCTCGCTGACCGAGGTCGAGACCACCTGGACCCTGGACAACTATCGCCGCCTGCTAGAGCCGGAGATCGTCACCCTGATGTGGCGGTCGCTATGGCTGGCGGGGCTGTCGACGGTCATCTGCCTGGTCGTGGGCTATCCCTGCGCACTGGTGATCGCCACGGCGCCCATGAAGTGGAAGCCATGGCTGCTGCTGGTCATCATCCTGCCCTTCTGGACCAACCTGCTGATCCGGACCTATGCGCTGCTGAACATCCTGGGCACGCGCGGCCGCCTGAACGAGCTGTTGGGCGGTATCTGGAACAGCGCCGACTTCGTCGTGGGTGGCGCGCTTGGCCCCTACCAGCCTGTGACGTTCCTGGGCACCGAGACCGGCGTGATCATCGGGTTGGTCTATGTCCACCTGCCCTTCACGGTACTGCCGATTTACTCGGCGCTGGAGCGAATGGACCGCAGCTACCTTGAAGCCTCGCTGGACCTGGGCGCGGGCCAGTTCACGACATTCTTCCGTGTGCTGTTACCGCTGACCATCGTCGGCGTGATCACCGCGACGATCATCACCTTCATCCCGATGCTGGGATCGTTCCTGACGCCGGACCTGCTGGGCCGCGGTCAGGTCGACATGATTGCCAATGTGATCGAGCGGCAATTCAAGAAGGCGAACGACTGGCCGTTCGGATCCGCCATCTCGCTGTTCCTGCTTTACGTGACGTTCCTGATCCTGGCGCTGCAGAGCTTTGCCGCCATGCGCAGCCGCGCGCGGGAGGCTGCCCGTGTCTGAGCCTAAGAAACACCGGCAGCGCCCCGGCCCCTTCGACTATTCGGCCAAATGGTCGATGCGCACGGTCTTCTGGCTGACGGCGATCTTTCTTTACGCGCCGATCCTCGTCCTGATCGTCTTCTCGTTCAACGACGCAGGGCGGCGCGGCGGCAACGTCGTCTGGAAGGGCTTCACCACCAAGTGGTACGACAAGGCCTGGAACAACGACCAACTGATCGAGGCGTTTGTCAATTCGCTGACCATCGCGGTGGTCTCGACCGTCTTCGCGGTGATCCTGGGCGCATTGACGGCAGTGGTGCTGTGGCGGTGGCGCTTTCCGTTCAAGCCAGTCTACGAGGGGGTGGTCGCCCTGCCCATCGTGGTGCCGGAGATTTGCCTGGGCGTGGCACTCGCGGTCTTCTTCTCCTCCGTCGATCCGGCCGCGGGCGTCGGCTGGGTCTATCACAGTGTTGCGGCGTCTCTGGGCGCCACCAGCTCGGCCGAGGCGCTGGGCCAGACGGTCGCCCCACCCCCGCCCTGGCCGTTTACGCTGACGAATATCATCCTGGCACACGTCACCTTCAGCTTCCCGTTCGCGGCGATGGTGATCCGAACGCGGCTGAACAATTTCAACCGCGAAGTGGAGGAGGCCGCCCGCGACCTCGGCGCCACCGAATGGCAGATGTTTCGCGACATCCTGCTGCCCTGGATGAAACCGGGGCTGGTGGCGGGGGCCCTGCTGGCCTTCACGCTTAGCCTGGATGACTTCGTGATCACCTTCTTCACCTCGGGTCCTGGCACGGTGACCTTCCCGGTGAAGGTCTACTCGATGGTGCGCTTCAGCGTGACGCCAGAGGTGAACGCCGCCTCGACCGTTTTGGTCCTGGTCACCATCGCGCTGACAGCCATCGCCATGTGGTTCCAGAAGTTCGACGGGGACGAAAAGAGATGAGCGTCCTGGACCAAAGCGCCGAGGCTCAGATGCAGAAGGCTCTGGCGGCAGAGGCACCGCTGGACAGGCGCCTGAACGGCGCGCTGCGGATACTGTCCAAGTGGCGGTCGCAGAAGCTGGCCAATACGGTGGCACGGCAGGAGGGGCGGATAATCCGCTCCGGCGCTTTCGCTGGCATGGCGTATGGTGTAGCGACCGAGGGGGCGCTGGCCCCCCGCCTGCTGGGCGCCTACGAAGCCAGCCTGGCCCCGGTGATCGAGGAGATCATCCGCAGCCACTATCCCCGAGTGATCGATGTGGGCTGTGCCGAGGGGTACTATGCCGTGGGCCTCGCCCTGCGCATGCCCGGCACGCAGGTCTTTGCCCACGATGACAGCGAGATCGCGCGCAAGCACTGCACCGACTTGGCCGAACAGAACGGGGTGTCCGACCGGGTGACCGTTGGCGGGCTGTTGGGCCACGACGGTTTCGATGATTGCGCCACAATCCGCACGGTGGTGGTCTGCGACATCGAAGGTGCCGAAGGGGAGCTGCTGGACCCTGCCCAGGCGCCGGGGCTTGAGCATGCCGATATACTGGTCGAATGCCATGACATGGTCGAGCCCGGCATAACGCAAACGATCTACGAGCGGTTTCGTCCCACCCACTATGTACGCTCCTACGGCCGTGCCCTGCGGCCAGAGGTGCTGCCGGACTGGGCCGAAAACCTCAGCGATCTGGACCGTCTGCTTCTGCTGTGGGAATGGCGCAGCGGTCCCACCGACTGGCTGTGGATGACCGCGCGGCATGGCCCGCCGACGGAGGAGGCCGCCACATGACGACCGCTCAGACACCGATCATCTCGATCCGCGGGGTCACAAAGCGTTTTGGCGAGGTCACGGCGGTGGCCGAGACCGATATCGACATCATGGCGAACGAGTTCTTCGCACTGCTGGGCCCGTCTGGCTGCGGAAAGACGACCTTGCTGCGCATGCTGGCGGGGTTCGAGACGCCGACCACCGGGCAGATCCTGATCGATGGTGAGGACGTGGTGGACACGCCCCCGAACCGGCGCCCCGTGAACATGGTGTTCCAATCCTACGCGGTCTTCCCGCACATGAGCGTGCAGGACAACGTGGCTTACGGCATGAAGGTGGGGGGTGTCGCTCGGGCCGAAATCCAGCAGCGTGTCACTGAGGCGCTCGACCGGGTGCAGCTGGGCCACCTGGCCGCCCGCAAACCCGATCAGCTGTCCGGCGGGCAACGCCAGCGCGTGGCCCTGGCCCGTGCCTTGGTCATGCGGCCAAAGGTGCTGCTGCTGGACGAGCCGTTATCGGCGCTGGACGCCAAACTGCGCGAGCAGATGCAGCTCGAGCTGTCGCGTCTGCAACAAGAGGTCGGCATAACCTTTGTCACCGTCACCCACGACCAGGACGAAGCGCTGAGCATGGCCGACCGGATCGCGGTGATGGAGGCCGGGCGCGTCTGCCAGTTGGCAACGCCGGGCACGCTCTATGAAAGCCCCGCCACCCGGTTCGTCGCCGACTTCATCGGCAAGGTGAACTTGCTGGACGCCCATGTCGTGGGCGGCGGCTCGGGGGCGTTGAGCCTGGACATCAACGGCGTCGGGCCGGCCGATATCCCCTTTGACGGCGTGGCTCAGGGTCCGGTCAGCGTGGCCGTCCGCCCGGAAAAGATCCGCCTGACCAAGGAGGCCGCCCAGGGCCCGCTACAGGTCCACGGCCAGATCGTTGACTGGGCATACTATGGCGATACCAGCCATCTCTACGTCGAGACGGCGGAGGGCTTGCGGGTTTCGGTCAACGTCCAGAACACAACCCGCGGCACGGTCGATGCGCTGGAGATCGGCGATTTCGTCTGGCTGGCTTGGGCGCCAGATGACACCCTGGTCCTGACTGAGTAACCCCAACAAGGTGCCGAGCGTAGGCAACTGGTCTCCTGTTCAGGCGCCCCCTGCCCAGATTGGGCGTTTCGTTGCTTTGGATGTACTGGAACGCTAGACCGCCGCCAAGCTGAGGGAGTGCAGTATGACCGAAATGACAGTGATTGAGCATGGCGATGGTGGCGGGCCAGAGGTTCTGAAGGTTGCCACCCAGCCTATGCCCCAAGTGGGCCCGGGCCAGGTGCTGATCAAGGTTGCAGCATCCGGGGTGAACGGCCCGGATCTGAAGCAGCGTAAGGGGAATTACCCGCCACCCAAGGATGCCTCCCCCCTGATCGGGTTGGAGGTTTCGGGCCATGTTGCCACGGTCGGCGAAGGGGTGAATGGCTGGGCCGAAGGGGACGAGGTCTGTGCCCTGGTCAATGGCGGGGGGTATTCCGAATACTGTCTTGCCCCAGCTGGTCAGTGCCTGCCAATCCCCGAGGGAGTGTCCCTGCAGGACGCCGCAGGCCTGCCGGAGACGTTCTTCACCGTCTGGTCAAATGTCTGGCATGGGCACGACGTGCCCGCGGGTCAGACCTTGCTGGTGCATGGCGGGGGTGGGGGCATCGGCTCGACGGCTGTCCAGCTGGGCAAGGCCATGGGGCTCACCGTGCTGACCACGGCGGGCTCGGACGTCTCCCGTGCGCTGGCGGCCAAGATGGGGGCCGACCGGGTGATCAACTATCGCGAGGAGGACTTCGTGGCCGTCGCCAAGGAGATGGGCGGCGCCGACATCATCGTCGACTTCATGGGCGGGCCCTACGTACAGAAGAACTTCTCTGCGGCGCGCATGGACGCGCGGATCATCCAACTGGCCTTCGATCTGGGTGCAAAGGTCGAAGTCGGGCTGGGCCCGATCATGATGAAGCGCCTCCGCGTGACCGGGGCCACGCTGCGCCCTCGTCCGCCTTCGTTCAAGGCCGCCGTGGCGGCTGGTTTGCGGGAGCGGGCCTGGCCTCTGTTCGCTCAGGGCAAACTTCAGCCCGTTACCACCCGGACCTTCCCGCTGGCCCATGCGGCGGCGGCCCATGCGGCGATGGAGGCCCCGGGCCATTCCGGCAAGATCCTGCTGATCCCCTAACGGTCTGGGGCCCGTCTGCGCGGCCCCGTCGCAGGTCGCGCCCGCCCGCCCACCCCGCGCCCCGCTCCGGCACCGCGCAGACGGGTGTCGAACGACACAGGCTGTCGCGAACGAGCGAGACGATCGGGGCGTGGGCGGGCGTTCTCGGGGGCATGTTTGGCTACCATACCGTCTACGACCCCGATACCGCGCCCGATGCCTGGACCGAGATGCTGGTCCGGTCCTTCTATGGCGATCTCTGGGCGTCCGGTCATGTCGCCGTGGCGGATCTGGTGCTGCATCCTAAGGTGCGGTTTCGCGGCTCGATCGGGGAAGAGCGGCGCGGCATCGACGGATACTGGGAGTACTTTGACCTGATCCGTGGCGCGTTTGGTGAGTACCAGTGCGAGATCCTCTCGCTGGTCTCGGATGGCGATCATGCGGCGGCGAAGATGCGGTTTTCGGGTTGGCATCGTCGGAAGTTCCTGGGCTTTGAGCCGACGAAGCGGGATATCGCCTGGCATGGGGCTGCGTTCTTTAAGGTGAAGAAGCGCAAGCTCCGGGACATATGGGTGCTGGGGGACACGGACGGCCTGCGCGCCCAGTTGGCGGCTGAGTAATGGGCCGCCGCGCGCCCCCTGTTGAGACCGGCACGCGCGTCACCGTCCGGGCAGCCCACCCACCCGCGCGCGGCGGCCCCCGGCACTTTTGCACTGGTGCCAGGCGCATGGTGAGTGAGAGCAACACCAGCGTCCAAGCGCAGCAGACAACAAGGGAGGAGGCACCGACATGATGCCCAAGGAATGGCGGCCGGAACACAAGCTGTTCCCCTACCAGGTGGGCTTCACCTGCCCGCCCTTTGACTGGGATGCGGGCCCCACGGACTTCCAGCAAATCGCCCCTGCGACCGTGGGGGTGCACGGATGGATGCTGCACGTCCCCGATTATGTGCACCGCCTGGACCAGCGGAAGGCCAACTTCGACATGCTGGAGCAGTTCGTGCGCTGCATGGCGCGCAACGGGGCGGATGTTGCGGCGCAAGTGGGCTCGAACTGGGTGCATGCCAGCGGCCTGGGCGTGGACGGGATCCGCGATCACTGCGCGCGCCTGACCGACAAATACGGCGTCCCCTTCCACATGGCCGGCTATGCGGCGATCGAGGCGCTGCGCGTTCTGGGCGTCGAGAAGGTGGCGCTGAACGGTTGCTACCACTGGCCGGACTGGTGGCAGGGCACCGCGGGCTTCATGGCGGAAGCCGGGCTGGACGTGGTCTGGGCCGGCAACTTCCACAATCAGGGCCTGTTCGACTCCCAGGAAGCGATCAACGAACAGCGCTGGGTCTTTGACGCCGACATTGCTATCCGCAGCTTCGATGCCGTTGCGGAACGCGCCCCAGACGCCGAGGCGATTATCATAAGCGGCATGTGCAACTTTCGCACCGGGTCGGACGGCCAGCCGCAACGCCCGCTCCACCTGATCAAAATGCTCGAAGACCGCCTGGGCAAGATCGTCATCGGCCATGACACGGCGCTCTACTGGCGGATCTTCAAAACCCTCGGTCTGCGCCCGGAAGGCAGCCATGGCACACTTCTGGACAGGCTTTGAGCCTCGCCATTCCGCGCTGCCGGAGCGGCGCGCCGGGGTGGGCGGGCGGGCGGCGGGTCGCTCCGGCGGCGCGCGACGCATTCTGAAAGGAACACGTCTATGACCGAAACCCCGGCTAAGATTCTGGCTCTCTGGGCCGTTCCCCGCTCCACGTCGACCGCGTTTGAATGGATGATGCGCCAGCGGGGCGACCTGTCTTGCCATCACGAACCGTTTGGCGAGGCCTGGTACCAGGGCGAGGCGCCGCTATGGCCCCGTTACCAGCCGGGCGACAAGGTGACCCCGGGGCTGACATTGGCCAGCGTTCTGGACGCGATAACGGCCGATGCCGCCCACGGCCCCGTCTTCATCAAGGATTTTCCCCACTACATTACAACGCTGGCTGACGATGCCTTCCTGGACCTCTTCACCCACAGCTTCCTGATCCGGGACCCCGCCAAGACGATCTCCTCCATGTACGACAAATGGCCGGACTTCGACGAGCGTGAGGTTGGTTTCGCCGAACAACGTGCCCTGTTCGATCAGATCGCGGACAGGGTCGGGGCGCCGCCCCCGGTGATCGACTCGGACGACCTGCTGGAGGATCCGCATGGCGTGGTCGCGGCCTGGTGCGAAGCGGTCGGCATCCCGTTCATGCCCCAGGCCCTGTCATGGGAGCCGGGCGCCCGGGACGAGGTCAGCTGGTGGGACGGTGGGTCCTTCCACGCCAATCTGCGAAACTCGGATGGGCTCAAACCCCAGGTCCGCAA
Organism: Pseudomonadota bacterium; assembly: GCA_039026375.1. Lineage (GTDB taxonomy): Bacteria > Pseudomonadota > Alphaproteobacteria > Rhodobacterales > Rhodobacteraceae > Thermohalobaculum. The sequence goes on along the minus strand of JBCCML010000003.1, from coordinate 36,740 downwards.
ATACGTGGAAGTCGCCGACGCCCCACCGCGTGTTCAAGAGGTCCACGCCCGCTGCCTGGCGCATTATCAGCACCTGTATCAGCACCGCCTGATCGCAGGTCAGACGCACTGAGACGCCAAGATACAGGGCTGGAGCGAATTTGAGGTTCTAGCTATGCCTCAGCTTCAGCCCGTTTCCGAAAGTAAAATGCCATCCGGGTAGCGATGCTCAAATTCCGATCTTGGCGCAGCCTTTCCGCGATATTGGCGTGCCAGGGCAAGGGCTTTGCATACTGCTCTGACAGGAGCGATGCAGCAACACGGCGTACTTGAGCGGAACGATCCTGAGCAGCAAGGTCCATGTGTTTTCTGATGTTCACAGTGACGCTCAGCGACCGATGCCTTAGATCCGCCACGCGTCGGCTGACCCCATATGCTTTGTTCACCCAGACGCGCTTGTAGCCTTCTGCCCAACAAGCTCTCCGATTTAGCACCGCATCCGCGGCGCATGATCGAATTGCTGCGGACTTAGCGTTTAGGGCCAATTCCGGCAGGAACGAATCTAGGTCTGGGCGTCGCAATGCTGAACGAAGCACTCGGACGACAGGCCCATCCGTGACTTGAAGGAGGTGCGCTTTCAAAATCTCAAGCACCTTATCGTGGTACAGTGTTTCTTCGACCAGCCTGGCGGCCCGTCGGTCCCACCGCGCCAGATGACCAGCTTGCCGAAAGAGAAAGAGGGCAGCCGTTGCGACGATTTTGGGCTCAGTCAGGGGAAACAAGCGCTGCGCATACGCGAATGCAGCTTCTCTCACCTGTGCAACCCAATCGTTCATTCGATAGACGACGGCAACAAACTCAAAGGCAGATTGCGGCGGATCGCTGAGTTCCTGGAAGGCCTTTTCGCGGATGTAGCCACTCGCGTGGAATTGTAGCAGCCAGCCCGAATGCTCAGAGCCCGCATGGTTCCTGTTTACAAGAAAGCGCCCTAACAGACTTGGCCTGGTTTCAGTGTAAAGCCTTCCAATCTGTCTGATCTCGGCACTGGCTTGCGCGACCGCGTCAGGCTGCAGATCGCTCAGAACACTGCGGTAAACCTCTATCATGCGATCGAGATTGGCTGACGACGTCACGGCCTCGCCAGCATTGCGGACAGCGGTTTGTGTGTTCGGTGGTAAGATCGAAAAGCGTCGGTGCGTGAACTTATCCGGATATGTCGCAAGTTTCGGTAGAACCTCAGCTCAGCCAGCGCTTGCGGCGGCGGTAGGAACGGACGTCGCGGAACGACTTCCGGCCCTGTTCGGACATGCCCAGATAGAATTCCTTCACGTCCGGGTTCTCGCGCAGTTCCGAGGCCGGGCCGTCCATCACGACGCGGCCCGATTCCAGGATGTAGCCATAGTGCGCATAGCGCAGCGCGACGTTGGTGTTCTGTTCGGCCAACAGGAAGCTGACGCCTTCCTTCTCGTTCAGCGCCTTGACGATCTCGAAGATCTGCTCAACCAGCTGCGGCGCCAGACCCATGGACGGCTCGTCCAGCAGGATCGTCTCGGGCCGGCTCATCAGCGCCCGGCCGATGGCGCACATCTGCTGTTCCCCACCCGAGGTATAACCTGCCAGCGATCTACGACGCTCGCGCAGACGCGGGAAGTACGTGTAGACCAGCTCCAGGTCCTTGGCGATCTCGGCGCGGCCATCCTTGCGGGTATAGGCGCCACACATCAGGTTTTCTTCGACCGTCAGGTGCTCGAAACAGTGGCGGCCCTCCATCACCTGGATGACGCCGCGGGCAACCAGTTCGGCGGGGCTAAGGGCGTCGATGGCCTGACCGCGGTACTGGATCGTGCCCTTGGTCACCTCTCCCCGTTCCGAGTGCAAGAGGTTCGAGATCGCCTTCAGCGTCGTTGTCTTACCGGCGCCGTTACCGCCCAGCAGCGCTGTGATCCCGCCTTTGGGGACGGACAGGCTGACGCCCTTCAACACCAGGATCACGTGGTTGTAGATCACCTCGATGTTCGAGATGTTCAGCAGCGTGTCCGTCTCGGTCTTGCTCTCGGCCGTATCCAGCATCCATCACTCCAAGGCGTGCATAGGTTGGGCCCGTGGCCCACCACTATCGTTCGTAAAGGTCAAAACGAATGGGGTGGGCGGCCCCCGCAGGGACCGCCCCGTCTCAGATCAGTTGCACTGAGGTGCGATGTTGTTCTCGGCGGCGTAGGCCGAAGAGTCCGCTTCGATCAGCGCGTCGACCACGTCACGGTCGGCGGCGATGAAGTCGGACACCAGCGACCACGAGTTCGAGGCCGTATCCCACTGCTGGATCGCCACCAGGCCGGGGCCACCGTGGTTTGCACAGTTCACGCCGATCGGCACAGTGAAGTTCGGCAGGCCCAGCTCGGCATAACGAGCTTCATCGATCGCCAGCGCTTCGTAACCGTCGCGCACCTGGCCTGCGGTCACCTCGGCAGTGCCGTGGATTTCCTGCGCCTTGCGCACGGCTTCCGCCGCCCACAGTGCGTTCAGGATCCCGCGATAGTAGAGAACGGTGCCGATGTGGCTGCCGTCACCCGCGGCCAGGCCCTTTTCGTGGACCATCGCCTTGATCTCGTCGATCAGGGGGAAGTCGCTGCCGGTCTGGTGGAACGTGGCCGACTTGTAGCCCTGGGCCGCATCACCTGCCGGCAACACGTCCTGTTCGGCACCCGACCACCACACACCGATGAACTTGTCCATCGGGAAGCGGATCGCGGCGGCTTCCTGGATCGCCACCTGGTTCATGACGCCCCAGCCCCACATGAAGACGTAGTCAGGACGTTCCTTGCGGATCTGCAGCCAGGTTGCCTTTTGCTCCTGACCCGGGTGGTCGACCGGCAGCAGCACCAGCTCGAAGCCATGCTTCTCGGACAGCACCTCCAGGGTACGGATCGGCTCCTTGCCATAGGCCGAGTTGTGGTAGACCAGCGCAACCTTCTTGCCGTCCAGGCTGCCGCCTTCTTCGCCCATGGCATACGTCGTCATGGCCGAGGCAACATCCCAGTAGGTGCCCGGGAAGTTGAAGACGTGGCTGAAGACGTTGCCGTTCTGAGCCGACGTCCGGCCATAGCCATGGGTGGCCAGCGGGATGTCGTCAGCGGTGGCCTTGGGGATCAGCTGATAGGTGATACCCGTTGAGTTCGGCACGATGAACAGCGCGCCTTCGGCTTTCACCGACTCGTAGCACTCCACACCCTTGGTGGTGTTGTAGCCGGTTTCACACTCGACCAGACGGATCGGCACGCCGCCGATGCCGCCATCACGCTCGTTCAGCAGCGTGATGTAGTCTTCGAAGCCATCCGCGAACGGGATGCCGTTTGGCGCGTAAGGGCCCGTCCGATAGCTGAGCGACGGAAAGACCAGATCGGCCATGGCGGCGGGCGCTGTCATGGCCAGCGCTGCCACACCGGCGATCGCCAGTTTGGTAAGTTTCATCGTGGGGTTCCTCCCTTTCATCCGAAAACGTTTCATTTTGTTGTTTTTGGCAGTGCGGCCCGTCAGTGCGGGAAGGGCCACAACCGCAGTTTTTCTTTCAAGGTTCGCCACAGTGCCGCGATTCCGTGCGGCTCGACAATGAGAAAGAAGATGATCAGCACGCCGACGAACAATCGCTGGGTCAACTCCGCAATGTCCGTGGGCCATCCCAGACCGCCGACGAACAGGTTTTTGAAGACGATGGGCAGCAGGACGATGAAGGCTGCCCCCACATAGGACCCAAAGATCGAGCCCAAGCCCCCGATCAGAATCATGAACAGCACGTCGAACGAGACGATAATGGTGAAGGCCTCCGTCCCCTCGGCCGCGCCCTTCCAGATCATGAAGTACATCGACCCGGCCATGCCGATATAGAACGAGCTGATCGCGAACGCCGACAGCTTGGCCATCAGCGGGTTCACGCCGTTGATCTCGGCCGCGATGTCCATGTCGCGGATCGCCATCCACTCGCGCCCGATGCGCCCACGCACCAGATTGCGCGCGACCCAGCCGAAGAAGAAGACGATGCTCAGGCACAAAAGGTAGGCGGCCCATGGCTCGGGGCTGGGACCGGCCACCGGCACGCCCAGGATGGTGCGCTCGGGCGCCGTGATCTGGCCCGAGGCCGAGTAATTGTAGGCCCATTCCCACTTGTTGAAGAGCCAGGGCAGGAAGAACTGCGCGGCCAGCGTGGCCACGGCCAAGTAGAACCCCTTGATGCGCAGGCTGGGCAGGCCGAAAATGATGCCCACGCCCGCCGTGATGGCCCCCGCCAGAACGACGATCACCGGGATCGGCATCCACTCGAAACTGGTCATCAGTTTGTAGGCCGAGTATGCGCCCACGCACATGAACCCGCCGGTGCCCAGGCTGACCTGGCCGCAATAGCCCTGCAGGATGTTCAGGCCCAACGCGGCCATCGAGAACACCAGGAACGGCAGGAACACGGCGTTCGCCCAATAGCCGTTGATCACGAACGGCACGACGCAGAAGGCGACGGCGATCAGGATCCAGAAGCGCCAGAAGTCAAAGCTGATCGGGAAGGTCGCCCCGTCGGCCGAGTAGCTGGTCTTGAACTCGCCTGCTTCGCGGTAGAACATCTAAATCCCCCTCAAACCGTCTGTTCGGCGCGCGTTGCGGCGACCGACCCTGGGTGGGTGCTGCACCGCGTTATGGCTGACAGTGCCATGCTGAAACAGCCGCGAAGCTTGTTCTGCTTGCAATATCGCCATGCGCCCTCCCGGGAGGGTCGCCTGTGTTGCGCCAATGGTCCGAGCGACATTGGCGACCGGGCGCCGCCCGGCCGGTGGCCGTGCGAGAACATGCCGAGCCAACTGCTCTTCGCCCCCATCACACCCTCTCGATGATTTTGTCGCCGAACAGGCCCTGCGGACGGAACAACAGGAACAACAGCGCGATGACATAGGCGAACCAGTTCTCGGTCGCGCCGCCCAGGTATTCGACGCCGATGTAGAACTCGAACAGCTTCTCCCCCATGCCGATCAGCAGGCCACCGATGATCGCTCCGGGGATCGAGGTGAAGCCGCCCAGCATCAGCACCGGCAACGCCTTCAGCGCGATCAGCGACAGCGAGAATTGGATGCCCGACTTGGCGCCCCACATCATGCCGGCGACCAGGGCCACCAGACCCGCAACCGACCAGACGATCCACCAGATCGTCTCCAGGCTGATGCCGACCGACAGGGCGGCCTGGTGATCGTCAGCCACAGCACGCAGCGCCCGGCCCATCTTGGTGTACTGGCTGAACAGGGTCAGCGCGATCACCAACAGGACCGCGACCACGGCGGCGGCGATCTCCAGCTTGCTGATGAACATGCCCGTCGCATCGATGATCGTGTCGCTGGGCAGGTTCTCCGGCAGGCCGACGTTCAGCTCCTTCACGTTCGAGCCCCACATCAGGTCGCCGCTGCCTTCCAGGAACAGGCCCAGCCCGATGGTTGCCATGAACAGGATGATGCCTTCCTGGCCAACAAGGGGCTTCAGCACGATGCCCACGACGAGGCGGGCCATGATCACCATCACGCCCAGAGTAAGCGCGATGGCCAAGGCCACGAACCACAGCTGCGGATCGCCGTTCTCGTCAACCGGCGGATCGTAAAGGTGGTGCGAGCCCAGCCCGAACATCGCGTCCCAAACATGGGCAAACGGCACCTGTCCGGTCAGAATGCCCACCAGGGTCAGCGCCGCGAACAACGCCATAATGCCCTGGGCAAAGTTGAAGATGCCCGAGGCCTTGAAGATCAGAACGAAGCCCAACGCCACCAGGCTGTACATCACGCCGGCCAGCAGCCCCGAGACGACGACTTCCCAAAAGAACGGATCGGTCAGAAACATCGGGGCTTACTCCGCGGCTATCGCTGGCAGGGGCATCGGGGCTAGGCGCTGGTCGGTTTTGACTGCGTGCAGGGCGGACGACTGCGCCTGCGCCGGTTCGGCGGCGGACCGCGCCCGCAGTGACGCCAGACCGATGGCAATCACCGTGCCGTAGAGCGCGACACCCGTCACGACCAACAACCCGACGCGGACATCATAGTTCTGACCCAGCCAGGTCAGCAGCTCCCAGCGCGGGCTGATGCTGGCATAGGGCAACAGGAACAGCACGACCGCCGTGGCCTTGGCCAGGAACAGGCCGGTCAGCAGCAGGGCGATCGCCCGCAGCTGCCGGTGTTCGCGGCGTGTCAGAACCCCGCTCATGCGCTGCGGCCCGCGTTAACGTGCCGGTAAGGCGTCGACTTTGTGTACATACAGGTGCGGTACAGGTGCTGCACACTTGCTGTACGGGTGCTGCACGGTTGCTGTACGGGTGGAATCCCAGCGTCAGTCATGGCTGACCCCCAGATAGGCGTCGATCACATCCTGGTTGTTGCGCACCTCGTCGGGGGTGCCGTCCCCAATATTGCGCCCGTAATCAAGCACGACGACGCGGTCCGCCAAGTCCATGACCACGCCCATGTCATGTTCAATCAAACAAATCGTCGTGCCAAACTCGTCATTTACATCAAGAATAAAGCGGCACATGTCCTCTTTTTCTTCGACGTTCATGCCGGCCATGGGTTCGTCCAGCAGCAGCAGGTTCGGCTCAGCCGCCAGCGCGCGCCCCAACTCGACGCGCTTTTGCAGACCATAGGGCAGGCGGCCGACCGGGGTCTTGCGGATCGCCTGGATCTCTAAAAAATCAATGATTTTCTCGACATAGGCGCGGTGTTCGATCTCTTCCTGCTCGGCTGGGCCCTTCCACAACGCCTGCCAGAACAGGTTGGTTTTCATGCGGGTCAGCCGCCCCGTCATGATGTTGTCCAGCGTCGACATACCGTGGAAAAGGGCGATGTTCTGGAAGGTGCGTGCGATCCCCTGCTTGGCGATCTGATAGGGTTTCATCGCCGCGCGCTTCGATCCGTTGAACCAGATCTCGCCTTCCTGCGGATGGTAGAACCCATTGATAACATTCAACATTGACGACTTGCCGGCGCCGTTGGGGCCGATAATCGCGCGAATTTCACCCTCGCGAATGTCAAAGCTGACGTCCTTGATCGCGGTAACGCCGCCAAAGCGCAGGACGATGTTTTTTATTTCCATCATCGTGCCGCCAATGCGACGCGTATTTAGCCCATGCTCGATTTCTTGATGGGCATACTCTTTATCCGAGTCCGCGCCTGCGGCGACTTCGTGGCTCATCGCTGTCTCCTCAGGCGGCCTGGGCTTGGGCCGTGGCCCGCGGGAATGTTTTGACGTCCCGGATCTCCAAAGTGGCCGAAATCGAGCCCTTGCGCCCGTCTTCGTAGGTCACCTCGGTATCGGCAAAAACGCTAGTAGAACCGTCGTAAAGCGCATCAATCAGCGGTTTGTAGCGCTCGGCGATCGTCGCGCGGCGCACTTTCCGGGTCCGGGTCATCTCGCCGTCATCGGGGTCCAATTCCTTGTGCAGGACCAGGAATCGATGAATCTGGCAGCCCGACAACATGCTGTCTGCAGCGACCGAGGCGTTCACCTCCTCGATATGCTCCTGCAAGGTGGCGTAGACCTGCGGGTTGCCTGCCAGCTCCTGGTACGAGGCATAGGAGACATTGTTTCGCTCGGCCCACGATCCGACAGCGCCCAGGTCGATGTTGATAAACGCCGTGCAGGTGTCGCGGCCATCGCCAAGTACAACCGCCTCGAGGATGTTGGGATAGAACTTCAGCTTATTCTCGACGTATTTCGGCGCAAACAGCGAGCCATCGGCCATTTTTCCCACGTCTTTAGCCCGGTCGATGATCCTAAGATGCCCCGTGTCCGGCTCCAGGAAGCCGGCATCGCCAGTGTCCACCCAGCCTTCGGCGTCTTTAGTATCGGCCGTCTTCTCTGGTTCTTTGTAATATTCCTGGAAGACACCCGGGCTGCGGTACCATACGCGGCCATCATCATCGATTTTCAACTCCACCCCAGGCGAGGCCACGCCAACGGTGTCATCGCGCACTTGGCCATCCGGCTGAATGGTGATGAAGACCGAGGCCTCTGTCTGGCCGTAGAGCTGCTTCAGATTGATCCCGAGCGAGCGATAGAAGGCGAAGATCTCAGGCCCGATTGCCTCACCAGCGGTGTAGCCCAACCGCACTCGGCTGAGCCCCAGCGAATTCTTCAACGGCCCATAGAGCAGGAGATTTCCCAACCAGTAGTTGAACTTAGCACCCATTCCCACGGGCTTACCATCCAAAATGGCTGCCCCGGTTTCCTTGGCGAAATCGATGTAGCGGCGGAAAATGCGCCGCATCCAGGCGGGCGCATCCTCCATCCGGATCATCACGCTGGTCAGCAGGTTCTCGAAAATCCGCGGCGGTGCAAAGAAGTAGGTGGGGCCGATCTCCTTCAGATCATGCATCATGGTATCCGGGCTTTCCGGGCACGAGACGCAGAAACCCGACCAATAGCTTTGACCGATCGAGAAGATGAAGTCGCCGACCCACGCCATTGGCAGATAGGCCAATGTCTCGTCCGTCTCCTTCAAGTTATCGAATTCGCACGAAGACGCCGCGGCGAAGATGACGTTCTGATTGGTCAGGACCACGCCCTTAGGGTTCCCGGTGGTCCCGGACGTGTAGAGCATCACGCAGGTGTCGTCCTTAGCCCCCGATGCGATGCGCTGATCCATGTCGCCGGTATGTTGGGCACCCGCTTCGCGCCCCAGCTTCTGCACATCGGTGAAGCTGTGCAATGTTGCGTGGTCGTAGTTTCGCAGCCCGCGAGGGTCACGGTAGACAACGTGGCGAAGGCCAGGCAGGCGATCCTTGATCGACAGGACCTTGTCCACCTGTTCCTGGTTTTCGGCGATGACAAAGGTCACCTCGGCATGGGCCAAGACGTAGGCCATCTCGTCAGCCACCGAGTCCTGATAGACGGGCACCGGGATTGCGCCCACCATCTGTGCCGAGACCATCGACCAGTAAAGTGGCGGCCGGTTCGATCCTACGATCGCCATGCGCTCGCCCGGCTGCAGCCCCAACTCGATCAGACCCAGAGCAAACGCCCGGGTCTCTTCGTGGACTTGGCGCCAAGTCCAGGTCTGCCAGATGCCGTACATCTTCTCACGGCTGGCAGGGCGGTCAGCGAAGCGCTCGGCGTTAATCGCCAGCAGCTTCGGAAACGTATCGCGCCCTTCACGGACCCAGTCGTCGTGAGACAAAGCGTTTTCCTCCCGCTCCTGCCATGGCACCTCTGCTTGGGTGCCTATGCGGCGAAGCCATCTTTTCCACTTCTCAGCAAGGACTGGAACTAAGCAAGCTATCTCACCGGCGGTCAAGGCCTATTGCGGGCCAAAAACCAATAGTTCACGGGCGCTCACCCGCCTGGGTTGTGTTGTTCCGGTGGGCGAAAAGATGGCCCGCGATCACAGCTGCGCAGCGGGACCGGGGTCAACCAGCCTCAACCGCCAGGGCCAAATCCATCATCGAGGTATAACGGAACTGCACCTCGGGCCGTTCAGGTACCTCGGCGGTCGCGCCCCAGCCGCCGCCCTCGGCCAAGTTCTGCCGGTCGATCCAGCATTTTGCCAAGCCGAAGGGCGTAGCTGGCGCGTGGTCGTGGAACAGGCTTTGCGCTGTGTGCAGAATATCCTCCGGTCCAAAGCCGAAATCTGACTTCAGATGGCGCAACATGAACTCGAAATTTGCGGGATTCGGTTTGTATGACCCGACATCCTGAGCGGTGTAGATCGCGTCAAAGGCAACGCCCAGCTTCCGGTTTGAAGCGGCAAAGCCATCGACGTTTACGTTTGACAGGATCACCAACTTGTAATGGCGCTTGAGAATCCGCAGGGCGTCCGCGCTGTCCGGAAAAGCCGGCCAATGCGCGACTGAATTGCCGAATGCGCGGTCCAAGTCTTGGTTTGTGGTCAGGTCGAAGTGCTTGGCAACGGCCCGGTGCACGTGGGTGAGTATCTTCGGATACAGCATGTCCGGCGTTGCGGCCTGCTGTTTGCTCTCGGCATTGGCAAACGCCACCAGCGCGGTCTGCCGGTCGATCTGACAATTGTTCGCCGACCAAAGCGGCTGCAGCGCATCCCAAATGCCAGATTCCCAGTCAATTAAGGTGCCGTAACAATCGAATGTCAGTGCCTTGTAGTCCCTAAGCGTGGCCATACTGCCCCCCGTTTTTATCTTTATGCATGAAAAAGCCTGCCCCAGCGAGGGGGCAGGCTGTACGGGCCATAAGACGCTTGGCTTATGCCTCGATCGTTTTGGCGTCACCCTGAGCCGAGCGGATCGCGATGGTGCGGGGCTTCAGCGCCTCGGGCACTTCGCGGATCAGGTCGACGTGCAGCAGACCGTTGGCCAACTCCGCGCCGTTGACGCGCACATGGTCGGCAAGCTGGAAGCGGCGCTCGAACCCGCGCTCAGCAATACCACGGTGCAGGTAGACGGGCTTTTCGCCGTCAACCGGCGCTTTCTTTGCGGTGATCGTCAAGCCCTGGTCTTTGACTTCAATGTTCAGGTCCTGCTCACCAAAACCGGCCACGGCCACGCTGATGCGGTAGGCATCATCGCCGGTCTTTTCGATGTTGTACGGTGGGTAGCTGGGCTGGGCGCCGTCGCCGGCCATCAGTTGGTCCATCATATTGGCCATGCGATCAAAGCCAACGGTGGAGCGATAAAGAGGGGTAAGATCGAAATTCCGCATGGAATCCTCCTTCAGAGCGATTTTGCGATGTGTGACCCCCCAAGCAGGGCGGGTCGGTTGCATCGGACCCGACCATCGGCGTCCGACAACCCAGATGTGGGAACCGCGTGTTGGGGCTTCAAGCCCCCTAAGTCGCAGTTTTGTGCTCAGTCATCGGCTGCCGGCAACTGGTCCAGCAACTGCTGAAGGACAGTGTCGATCCGTACGGCGAAGGCTTGGGGATCGCGACCGTTGCCCATGGCCGCTAGGACCGCTACCACCCGCTGCCCATCAGGACCTGCCGCAAATACCGGTGCGCCAGAGGCGCCGTAAGTGACTGGACACTCCAGCTCCAGCACCTGTCCGATGATCGCCCGGTACGGGCAGTCCGGCTGGTGGGTCAGCGCATGAGGGCGGTCGCGGCGGTACGAGATCAGGGTCAGCGGGTCACCCGGCAGCGGCGGCCTATCCGTCCCGAAAGCGAGAACCTTAGGTGGCGTCATCGGCTCGATTAGCCGTATCAGTGCTAAATCACTTTCCAGCCTGGTCAGCCCGTCGGCCGTGCTCTGAAACCAATCCTGGTGAAAAGCGAGGTGAGCTGCACGGCTGTGGGCAACGCTCTTACCCTGGTGCCAGCCGGCAACGAAATGCACCTGGCCGGCAGGAAAGGGTGCGTTTGTCCCTGGGGCTGTTAGGCAGTGCGCGGCGGTCAGCACCACGTCGGGCGCGATTAACGTGCCTGTGCACATGCTGCGCCGGCGTTCCCCTGCCACATTCACCCTGCCAACCGCTGTCCACGCTGCAGCTTCCTCGGCGCTCAACAGCGTGGCGCGGGACAACTGAGCAAAGGCAGCTGGCGTCACGCCGATGGCGGCAGCGCACACAAGCAGCAGGATCGCGGCCACCCGTATTTTGCGCTGATACCGTCCCATGAGCATGGCGATCAGCCTACCGACACACAGTCTTGACAGAAAGAGCGCGCTTAGGCTGCCGGCTTAGAAGCGGAACTGAACCGATAACTGGCCGGTGATCTCGTCAAAGTCGGAATCGACGCGACCACTGGCCTCCAGCCGGAAGCTGTCCCCACTGGACAGCGAAAGGCCGCGGAAACGGGGCACACCGGAGGTATAGTCCATGACCACACCGAACGGGCCCGCCAGGTCGATGATCCCCCGCTTGCTGTCCGAGCCGCTGCTCTGACGCTCGGCAAACGCGTCCCAGCCCAAGACTGCACGCCTTTCTGCCAACACGCCGACCGAACCGGTGATCAATCCAGTGCCGCCTGTCGGCACCGGTTGAATGGGCGAAAGACTGTCTGCTTGCCCATATCCGCAACCGATACCCAAGGTCAGGGCCATAACAGCCCCCAGGCGGGGTAGTCCTACAACGCTAAACATACTTGTCCCCTGAACCACGCAACTCTGCACGTTATGGCCAGGGTATGGTTACGATGGCGCTAACCACGTTTGCCGTCGGTTTTGAGCGATCGAGTTTAGGCGATCTGCGCCCTCAGGGTTTGAAGCCCCGAACCTGCAGGATGGATTGTACTGAGTCTCGTGCCGAGGCCGCGCCAACCTCGCGCGCAGCGTCGATTGCGCTGCGGATTTCGGCCAGATCAACGCGCCGCAAGGATTGCTTGACGGGGCCGATCGAGCTGGGCCGCATCGACAGCTCGCGGAATCCAATCGCGGACAGAACCAACGCTTCGACGGGCTGCCCGGCCGCCTCACCACAGAAGCTCAGCCGCAGGTCATGCTTCGCGCAACGGGTGACGATCTGTTCCAAAAAAGCCAGGAATGGCAGGTCCAACACGTCATATCGCCCGCGAACACGCTCGTTCTCGCGGTCTGCAGCCGTGAAGAACTGGAACAGGTCGTTGCCGCCGACGGACATGAAATCTGCCGCTTCGTACAGGCTGTCTGGCGCGTACAGCAGTGCCGGTACCTCAAACATCAAGCCGACCTTGACCTGATTTGGCGCCGGATAGCCCAGCTTTGTCATCCGAACCATTTCTTCGTCCACCATCTGGCGGGCAGTGTGAAACTCCTGCGCGACGGTAACCATCGGGAACATCAGGCTTAAGTCGCGCCCAGCAGCTGCCCTGATCAGGGCCTGAAGTTGCATCCGGAACAGGCGCGGCCGGTCCAGCCCGACCCGAATTGCCCGCCAACCCAATGCCGGATTGGTCTCGTGCAAACGGCGCATATACGGCAGCACCTTGTCCGAGCCGATGTCCAGCGTGCGAAAGATCACCTCGGCCCCGTCCGCCGCGTCCAGTACGCGCCCATAGAGTGCCGCTTGCGCATCGCGTCGCGGCAGATGTTGGCGCACCAGGAACTGCAATTCGGTACGGAACAAGCCGACGCCCGCAGCGCCAGACACCTTTAACGACGGCAAATCGGCCAAGACACCGGCGTTCATCTTAAGGTTTATCTCGACGCCGTCACGGGTCACAGCGGGCTTGTCGACCAGCTCGTTGTAGGCCTGCCGCGCCTCCGCCGCCAAGGCGATGCGCCCACGCAAATGATCCAGCACCTGCGCGTCCGGCCGCACATAGGCCCGGCCCAGGTCGCCATCAACAACCACGGTATCGCCGGGGTTCGTGTCCCTGGTTGCACGGTCCGCCTTGACAACCATGGGCACACCCAGCGCCCGCGCGACGATTGTGGCATGCGAGGACAACGAGCCCTCCTCCAGCACGATTGCGCGGATCTTTTGGGCGTGATCCATCAATTCGCCAGGGCCCAGATTGCGGGCAATCAGGACGGCGTTGTCGGGTATGTCATCCAGTGCCGTCCCCGGTGACACCAGATGGCGCAACAACCGGTTGGCAAGATCGTCCAGATCGTGCAGCCGTTCCCGCAAGTAGGGGTCCTGGACCCGTTCCATGCGCGATCGGACGACGGATTGCACCTTTTCGACAGCAACCTCCGCAGCCAGTCCGCTGTCGATCGCTTCGATCAGGCGCTTCACCCACCCTTTGTCGTAGGCGACCATCCTGTAGGCTTCCAAGATATCGCGGTGGGCATCGGTGCGTCCGCCCTCGACCTCCTCCAGCAAACGGTCGGCGTCGCCGCGAACGGCTTTCATGGCGTCCATTAGGCGCCGGCGTTCTGTGACAGGGTCCTCGGCGATCGGATCGAACGTGACAAGCCGAGGCTCGTGCAGGTGCGCGACCCCCTCGGCCATGCCTTCTGCAGCACCCCGCGCATCCAGGCGCAAAGGCCCGGTTCGGCCGGCAATGACGTCGGCAGACCCGGTAAACGCCCCGGATTCGGCCATTTCTGCGATGACCATGGCGACGACTTCCAGCGCTTCGACGTCGTCTTCTTCGTACTGGCGGGCCGCGGTGTTCTGGACGACGAGAACACCCATGATCTCGCCCATGCGCTGGATCGGCACGCCGACGAAAGACTTGTACAACTCCTCACCCGTTTCAGGTAAGTATCTGAAACCCTGCGTGTTTTCGGCGTCGTCGGTGGCCAACGGTTCGGCGCGCTGAGCAATTCGACCGACCAGACCCTGGCCTACGCGCAGGCGGGCCGAATGCACTGACGTTTGGCGCAGGCCTTCGGTTGCACACAGCTCCAGCGTATCGGCATCGCGTTTCAGGTAGACCGAGCAGACCTCGGCCACCATGTTGGACGCGACCAGACGGACCACTTTATCCAGGCGCAATTGCCCATCGCCGGTTTCGGCCATGGTTGCCCGAAGCGCGCGCAGAAGTGCGCGGGATCCGCCCCTGTTGGCGGGCATGCGTGCCCTCCGTTTGTTCGTCGGACCCTGGGGCCCGATGCCTCTGCCGTCAGGCAGTCTCCAGTTCGAAAGCACGGTGCAACGTCTGCACCGCTAGTTCCAAAAAACGCCTTTGAATCAACACACTAACCTTGATTTCAGACGTCGTGATCACCTTGATATTGACACCGTCTTCCGCCAGCGCTGAGAACATCTTCTGCGCCACGCCCGCATGGCTGCGCATGCCGATACCGACGATCGAGACTTTGGCGACTTCGTCATCGATCAGCAGTTCCTGATAGCCGATATCGCTTTGCGCATTGTCTAACGCCTGGCGGGCCAGCGGGATCTGATCGACCGTCATGCTGAAGGTCATGTCCGTCATGCCATCGGCGCCGATATTCTGGACGATCATGTCCACGTTCACGCCCGCCTCGGCCAGCGGCCCGAAGATCGAGGCCGCCACCCCCGGCCGGTCCGGCACCTTCAACAGCGTGGCTTTGGCTTCGTCCCTGGAGTAGGCGATCCCGCTGACGACGTTTTGTTCCACGATATCCTCCTCGGCACAGACCAGCGTGCCCGGTCCCTCCTCGAAACTGGACAGCACGCGCAGTGGCACAGCATAGCGCATCGCCAGCTCGACCGACCGTGTCTGTAGGACTTTGGCGCCCAAGGACGCCAATTCCAGCATTTCCTCGTAACTGATCTTCTCGATCCTGCGGGCGCGCCGCTCGATCCGGGGGTCGGTGGTGTAGACCCCGTCGACATCTGTGTAGATATCGCAGCGCGCCGCCTCCAGCGCCGCTGCGAAGGCGACTGCCGTGGTGTCCGAGCCGCCGCGCCCCAGCGTGGTGATCCGCCCATCCGGGCCAACCCCTTGAAATCCCGCGATAACGGCGTGCCGGCCTTCGGCGAATTTCTCGGCCAGATTGTCTGTCGGGATCTCGACGATCCGGGCTGCGCCGTGCGCATCCGTGGTCTTCACCGGCACTTGCCAGCCCTGCCAGGACCGCGCGTCGATGCCCAATTCCTGCAGCGCCAGCGCCATCAGGCCCGAGGTCACCTGTTCGCCCGAGGCGACCACCGCATCATACTCCCGCGCATCGTAGAGCCCATGGCCGTTCGCGCCAGGAGGGGCCGCCGCATCGCGCACCCAGCCCACCAACTCGTTGGTCTTACCCGACATGGCCGAGACGACGACAGCGACGTCGAACCCCCGGTCGGCCTCGGCCTTGACCTTGGCGGCCGCGGCCCGCATGCGATCGAGATCGCCAACGGAGGTGCCGCCGAATTTCATGACGAGACGCGGTTTCATGGGGCGCGGTATCCTGGGGCGTTGATCCGGCTTGTTTGCGCGCCCCTATAGCGCCCGCAACTTCCAGTGGCAAGCTGGCCTGACACGTCGTGACGTATTGTTTACGCTTGGTTTTGTGGGACGGTTGGGCTGTGCTGCAGGACGTCCGGAATTAGGTGATATGGCCAGGTGATATTGTGCCGGTAATTTGTCGCTAACCCGATATTGGTGACAATATCCGGGATATTGTCATGCGATATCCTGTAATTGCAGGTGATTTGGCGGCGTACTGGTTCCCAGCGATTTTTCCCACCAAATATCCTGGTTTAGCTTGACGCTTCGCGGTTGGGCGTGACGGGCATCGTCCGAGATTGGGAGGGCGCAAAGACCACGGCGATACTTCAACAGCAAGTCGTTTTAACTCAATCGCGGTCGCCCCACCTTTCCTGCCCGCGCAGCGGGCGCGCCCGACCCTCCCCCCGGGAGGGCGCATGGCGGTGTCTGCAAGTTGCTCGGTGTTCAGCTCATCTTGCCCGATCGTCGCGAACCCATCCATTGAGATGCGCCCTCCTAGGCTCGGGCGGCGCCCGTCGCGGGCTGACCTTCGGGATGCGAGGGCAAACCTTCTCCCTCAGCGTCCCGCACCAAGCCTTTGGCGTAACCATTGGCCACCGGGTTGCTCGATCAGGCGATAGCTCAACCAGGCGACGACCATAACCGCCACCAGATAGCCGAACAGCAATCCCGGTGCACGGTAGTCCAGCGACCAGGCCCCCAGTGCCGCGCCCACGGCCAAGGCCAACTGCAGCGGAAAGTGGCTCAAGTAAATGGCATAGGTCAGCGAGCCCAGACGGGCGCAGACCGGGCTAACCAGGCCTGCCACCGGTTCGGCTGCCAGGGCCAGCCAAACAATCAGCGCCATCAGCAGGATCTTCGCGGCGCGGGCCTCCGGCGACCCCGATGCAGCATCCATCAACATCAGCCCGATGGTGGCCACGCCCAGCGCGATCCCCAGCGCCAGGACCAACCGCCAGCGGGCGCCCGGGCCATGCCATGTGCGCACGACGATTCCGCCCAGGAAGAAGCAGGCCAGACATTCGCTTAGGTCAGGTCGCCCCATCTGCCAGGCCAGCATGGCGGCGCCCAGGCCCAACGGGATCACCCAGCGCCGCGGGGCCAGCAAAGCCAACCCCAGAAACAGGGCATAGGCCAGCACCTCCAGCGATACGGTCCAGATCGGATAGTTGAACCCGCGGCAATTGCTGGACCACCACTCGCTGGCCAGGAACACTTGCCGGACGAACTGGTCTGCCGTGTTGCAGGGGAACATAAAGGCCCCGCCGCTGAGCGACTGATGCGCCGCCTGCAATCCCGCCACCAGCAACAGCGTGGCCAGGTGCAGCGGGTAGAGCCGCGCAAAGCGGCGGGCGGCAAAGGTTGGGGCGCGCACGGTGCCCCGCATCAGGGGGTCCAGATAGCGATAGAAGAAGACGGCACCGCTGACGGTCCAGAACAGTTGGATGCCTGTGTGACCGTGCTGGTAGAGCGGGCCCAGAAGGTCGAAAAAGGGCTGGTCGGCCACACGGAAGTTTGCGCTGAGCGGGGGCGCGCCGAACATGCGGTAGTGCCACAGCACCACGGCGATCGCGGCCAGGAAGCGCAACAGTTCGATCCCCGCCAGCCGGTTGCCGGCCCGCGGGGCGCCCCAGGCCGCGGGGGTGGGCAAAAGGCTCATCTGGGTGTCATGCCGCGACGATCCGGCAGCGCTGGAAGTCGAACAGGTCAAAGCCCTCGTCGCGGAGCGCCGTTGCCAGCCGATCCGAGAAGAACAGGATCTTGCCGACCAGGGGATCCATCCACAGGTCCACGCCCTCGGCCGCAGTCTCACGCACGGCCAGGCGGGGCACGGCGCGGCCAAGCCGCCATTGGTGTGGCATCTCGGGATGCGGATCCTTGATCGGCAGCAACCCGAAAGAGGTGTCTGGCACCAGGCAGGCCTTCGTCTCGGCCACGTTCAGCCAGACCCGCTGGTCGATCACCTTGGTCGAGGCCTCCTGGCGCAGTTCCAGTGGATGCAGGCGCGTTGCGCCCAGATCGAACCGGCCCAGCACCTCGGCCAGTTTTGGGGACAGGATCAGGATGCCCAGGGACACGACGGCCACGTCGCCAAACGGGGCATGCCATTTAGGGGCTATGTTGGCCCCGACATGGGCACGGGCGATGTGATCGGGCAGCGCCGGCACCGGCCATCCCCGCCCGGACGCATAGTCCCGGCTGTGGCCGATCGCCTCCCGCGTCCTGGGGTAGGTCACCAGCCGCCCGACCCCCGGGCTGCGCCAGGCGCAACTGTACCATATGGCTGGCTGATAGGGCGCGTTGGGGTTCATGCCTCTACGGTCCCGGCGGTATCACGGCTTCATCCCACCATGATCCCTGTCCTTATCCCTCCATCATGCCGGAGGTCGTGTACCCGCCATCTGCCCCATAGACGTGGCCGGTGACAAAGCTGGCCTCGTCCGAGGCCAGGAAGGCCGCGACCGAGGCGATCTCGTCCGGTTCGCCCCAACGTCTCAGCGGCATGCGCGTCATCACGGCGGGGCCCGGCTCGGGCGTGGTGGCCACCCGGGTGCGCGTCGGCCCGGGCGCAACCGCGTTCACCCGGATGCCATGCTCGGCCAGCTCAATCGCCATGGTCTGCGTCAGGTTGATCAGCCCGGCTTTCGACGCCCCATAGGCCGCGCGCCCACGCCCGCCAAAGATCCCGGAATTGGAGGCCACGTTGACGATGGCCCCCTGGCGCCCATCGGTC
Source organism: Pseudomonadota bacterium (assembly GCA_039026375.1). Lineage (GTDB taxonomy): Bacteria > Pseudomonadota > Alphaproteobacteria > Rhodobacterales > Rhodobacteraceae > Thermohalobaculum. The sequence continues at coordinate 18,264 of JBCCML010000003.1, read as the reverse complement.
ACCATGCGCCGCGCCACGGCCTGAGACATCAGGAAGGCGCCCTTCAAGTTGATCGCCATCAAGTTGTCCCAAAAGCCCGGGTCCATTTCCAGGAACGGCTGGCGGTCCATGATGCCGGCATTGTTGACCAGGATGCCGGCTGCGTGCTCGGCAGACAGCCGCGCAATCGAGTCAGCATCCGTCACGTCCACCTCGGCCGCTGTGCCCACCTTGGCGGCTGCCGCGGCAGCCGCGGCGCCGTCGACATCGGCGAAGATCACCTCGGCACCATCGGCTGCCAGGCGCCGGGCAATGGCCCGGCCGATGCCGTTGCCGGCCCCGGTCACGATCGCCGTTCGCCCTCTTGTCCCGCGCATTAACGTGCTCCCCCTTGTCAGAATGCTAGCACTCCGCCATTTCGTGGCCCGAAGCGCAACCCCTGGGAGTGCCGATCATGTCCGACACCGCCCCTGCCGTCTCTCATCGGGAGCGTCTGGCCGACTGGATCGAGTCCATGCCGGTCCGCAAGTTCATCATCGCGATCATCCTGATCAACGCGGTGATCTTGGGGCTGGAGACGTCCAAATCCATCATGTCCCAGTGGGGCTGGCTGCTGAGCACGCTGGACCGCGCGTGCCTCGCATTCTTCGTGGTCGAGCTGAGCATCAAGCTCTACGCCTTTGGCCTGCGGTTCTTCCGCGATCCCTGGAACTGGTTCGACGCGATCATCATTGGTGTGGCGCTGATGCCGTCCAGTGGCCAGCTGTCGGTGCTGCGGGCGCTGCGAATCCTGCGGCTGTTGCGCGTGATCTCGGCCGCGCCGCGCCTGCGCCGGGTGGTGGAGGGCTTCATTCAGGCCCTGCCCGGCATGGGCAGCGTGTTCCTGCTGATGGGGCTGATCTTCTATATCGGCGCTGTCATGGCGACCAAGATGTTCGGCGGTGAGTGCCTGGACTGCACCCCGGAAGAGGCCGCCAACTTCCAGGAATGGTTCGGCTCAGTCGGGCAATCGGCCTATTCGCTTTTCCAGATCATGACGCTGGAAAGCTGGTCCATGGGCATCGTCCGCCCGGTGATGGAGGTCTATGGCTGGGCTTGGGCCTTCTTCGTGCCCTTCATCATGGTGACGACGTTTGCGGTGGTGAACCTGCTGGTCGGTCTGATCGTGAACTCGATGCAGGACGCCCATTCCGAGGAAGAGAACGCCGCCACCTCGGACTACCGGGACGAGGTCCTCAAACGCCTGGCCGAGATCGAAGCCAAGCTGGAGGCGCAGGGCAAGTGATCCGCTACCGCAAGTAATCCGCCGACCTCAGTGGCGCCGCTCGCCGCTTACGATTTGTTTGGACGCCCGTGGTTGTGTGCCGCCCGTGAGAATTTAGGGGACGCACATGCAACGAAGTGAGAATCTCGACGGCCCAAAGATCGTCCGTACCGATCCGAACGCGGGTCAGACACGACGCGTCATCCAGCGTCTGGCCTCGAATGTCGGCGCGGTCTGGTTTTCGCAGGCGGGCCGCAAGAACTGCCGGATGGTCGACGTGGCCCCGACCGGTGCGCGGCTGAAAGTGTCCGATCCAGATGCGATGCCGGATATCTTTCGGATGTATGTGCCGGATTTTAAGCTGTCCTACGAGGTCGAGACCCGCTGGCGCCGGGACGGCCATGTCGGTGTGATGTTCCTGAAAGCCTGGCGCGAGGAGCGCTGACGTTAGTCGTCCACGGAACGGACCTTGCACGAGCTCCGGGCGCCGCCCGACCTTCTTACAGCGTTGTCGCGGTACCTAGCGACCTGAAGTGGTCATGAGTTCGAAAGACTTGAACTCCTAACAGTGCTCTTGCCCGCGCAGCGGGCGCGCCCGACCCTCCCCCCGGGAGGGCGCATTTGACCTGCGGAGCCGTTTGGATCAGAGCGTGCAGAACTGCGTCCGCGAATACGTCACCAACGTGCCAGCGCCCACCCAGGGTCGGGCGGCGCCCGGCGCCAATTCGGACGATAACAGGGCGTGGCGCGCCCGCTGCGCGGGCAAGGGCGTGTTGAGATCAAGACGCCCAGGAACTCGATTGAAGCGTGAGGTCGCTTACGAGAGGCCTCAAAACGCAAGATCAGCCAGCACGAGCCACGCTACCCTTTCACCACCAATGCGCGCGGCACATCCGCCAGGCACCGGGCACCATGCTTTGTGACGTGCAGCGTCTCGGTGATCTCCAGCCCCCAAGCATCGGTCCAAAGCCCCGGCATGAAGTGAAACGTCATATCAGGCTGCAATTCGGTGTCGTCTTCGGGCCGGATGCTATACGTGCGCTCGCCCCAGTCCGGCGGATAGCTGAGCCCGATCGGATAGCCGCAGCGTCCCTCGCGCGCGATGCCGCGTTTGGCCAGCACCGCATAGAAGGCGCGCGCCACATCCCCCGCGGTGTAACCGGGACGCGCCGCGGCAATGCCGTCCTCGATCCCCTCCATCAGGGCCTCTTCGGCCCGCAGCATGTCGGCGGGCGGCGTCCCCAGATAGACCGTCCGGCATAAGGGCGCGTGATAACGCCGATAGCAGCCTGCAATCTCGAAGAATGTGCCGGCGCCCGTCTGGAACGGCGCGTCGTTCCAGGTCAGGTGCGCGGCGGTGGCGTCCAGCCCGGTTGGCAGCAGCGGCACAAAGGCCGGGTAATCGCCCCCAAAGGCGATGCCTTCATGTTCGGCGCCGCGATAGCCCGTGGCGGTGATCTCGGCCACCAGATCGCATTTGCGCAGGCCCGGTGCGATCATCTCGCGCGCCACTTGGTGCATGCGCTCGACGATGCGGGCCGCGCGCTGCATGAAGCCCAGCTCAGCCGCAGACTTGACCGCTCGGCACCAGTTCACCAGCGCGGTGGCATCGACCAGCTCCCCCGGCACGGCGGCCCCCAGAACCGCGTGCGCCTTGGCGGAGTAATAGTAGTTCTCCATTTCCACCCCGATGCGCCCGGTGGCCCAGCCCCGATCAGCCAGCAGACGGCCCAGATGGTCCATGGGGTGGCGCTCTGTCGACATCACGTGGTGGTCCGGATAGGGCACGACGTTGTCCCCATCCAGATAGGCCGTGCGCCCGCAGCCCACGGCATCCATCGCCCGGCCCCAAAAGATCGGCTGACCCGCTGGGCCGACGATCACCGCCTGATGGACGTAAAAGCTCCACCCGTCGTAGCCCGTCAGCCAGGCCATGTTCGACGGATCGGTGACGACCAGCGCATCCAGGCCCGCCGCGGTCATCCGCGCCCGCACCTTCGCCAGCCGGTCGGCATATTCGGCCAGGCTGAACGGCAGGTCGATATCTGACGATTGGACGGACATCGAAAGCCCCTTTTCTGGTTGGGCGTCCCACGCCTTCAATCAGGTCCAGAACGAAATGTTAATCCCAGATCGGCTACTCACAGAACTTGGAGCGACCCGTACACCCCAAAAGGGCTGTGTCATTGCCGTGACAGAAGCGTCTGACCCAAATCATCGGGTGCTGCCCGAGCTGCAGATGTTCGACCATCTGCCCCAGGCCGTGGTCGTTCTGGACCGTGTCGATGGCGGCCGCTTTGCCTATCGCTGGTTGAACGAAGCGACGACCCAGCAGTTCGGGATCCGGCTGGAGACGATCTTTGGCAAAACCCCGGCGGAGGCGTTTCCCGGCCGCGCGGGCGAGCGGCTGGCGGCGCGCCAGATGGGGGCCGCCTCTGACGGGCGCGTACGCACCTACGAATATCCGCTGCTATTGCCGAAGGGCGAGGTCTGGATCTCGACCCATCTTAGCCCAGTGCGGGGCCCCTCGGGCCGGGTCGACCGGCTGATTGCCACCATGCGCGACATCACCGCGGAACGCGCCGTGGCGACCCAGAACGCCAATACCCAGGCAGAGCTGCGAGTACTGGGCCATGAGATCGAGCATTTCTTGACCATCGCCGCCCACGACCTGCGCACGCCGATGCGCCATGTTCACCAGATCGCGCAGATGCTGCGCGACGGCTTCGTGGACCGCGGCGACGGCAAGCTGGAGCTGATCGATCTGCTGGAGGAAGTGGGTGCCAAATCGTCCTCGCTGATCTCGGACATCCTGGCATATGCCTGCGCCACCCAATCGCCGGAGCGGGTGGGCCGCGTGTCCCTGGCCGCCCTGGCCGAGGATATCTTTGCCATCCTGGACCCCTGGCGCCGCCATCAGTTGAGCACCGAAGATGTCTGGGTCGAAACCGATGACATCGCGCTGCAGATCGCGCTGCGCAACCTGATTGACAACGGCCTGAAACACTCCGGCGGCGATCTGGCCCAGGTCTCGGTTCATCACATCGCCGACGCTCACGGCCTGGTGGAGTTTGCCGTGATCGACCGGGGTCAGGGCTTTGACGGTGCTGCCCTGCGCTTTCTGCAAGAAGGCGAGTTCCGCTACGATTCAGGCTATGGCCTGCTGGGCGTGCGCCGCATGATCGAAGCGCGCGGCGGCGCCATGTGGGTGGCCGAAACCAAATCTGGGCAGACCTCCGGCGCCAATGTGCATTTCACGCTGCCGGGCGAGGTGCTGGCCGTGGGCGGGGCGGAGATGCTGGACGCGATGTTACAGGACCCGGCAGGTCGGTCTTCCGGCGGGGCCGCAGCGGCGATTTTCGCGCCTTAGAACGATTCTTGATTTTCCGGGCCTTATCGCCCATCTCTCCCCCTAACCAGAGCGGAGAGCGCCCATGTTCATTCAGACCGAAGCCACGCCGAACCCGGCGACCCTGAAGTTTCTGCCCGGCAAGACCGTTATGACCGCAGGCTCGGCGGATTTCCCCACGGCGGACGCGGCGGCCAACTCGCCGCTGGCGGGACGGGTTTTCGGGGTCGAGGGCGTTGTGGGCGTCTTCCTGGGCCCGGACTTCGTCTCGGTCTCGAAGAACGACACGGTCGATTGGGGCCACATCAAGCCCGCGATCCTGGGCGCGATCATGGAGCATTACCAGTCGGGCGATGCGGTCATCGCCGGTGAGGCTGCCGATACGGATGACGGCCACGCCGCCCATGACGGCCCGGACGCACAGGTCGTCGGCCAGATCAAGGAACTGCTGGACACGCGCGTGCGCCCGGCGGTGGCTCAGGATGGTGGCGACATCACCTTTCACGGCTATGACGACGGCATCGTTTACCTGACCATGAAGGGCGCCTGCGCCGGTTGCCCCTCGTCGACCATGACGCTGAAGCATGGGATCGAAAACCTGCTGCGCCACTACATCCCCGAAGTGGTCGAGGTACGCCCGGTCGGCATGTGATCCCGATTCATGTGATTCCGGTGCCGGGGTTTTGCTTGGCCCCGGCCTCTGCCCAACTCTCCGCCCGAGCGCTTTCCCGCTGACATGATCGTTCTGGCCATCGATACATCGTCCGCGCAATGCGCCGTGGCGGTATCGGGGGCGTCACCTTTCGCCGAGGTCGCGCCGATGCAACGCGGCCATGCCGAGGCGCTGTTCCCCATGATCGAGCAGGTTATGGCCCGGGCGGGCCTGACATTTCAGGATATCGGGCGCATCGGCGTCTGCACTGGGCCGGGCTCGTTCACTGGGCTCCGCGTTGGCGTTTCTGCGGCGCGCGGGCTGGCGCTGGGCCTTGGAGTGACTGCGGTCGGGATCACCCGGTTTGCCGCATTGTCGCCTGAGGGGTTCGACGGCGTGATCCATTTGGCTGGCCGCCAGGGCACGCGTTGGGCACAGCGGTTTCAGGTGGGCGCAGCCGATGGCGAGCCCTGGGTCGAGGATGGCACAGCCGAGGATTTGCTGCCCGATCCGATGCGGATTTTAGAGCTAGCGGCGGCAGCGCCCGAGGGCGGGCCGCGTCCCGCGCCGCTCTACCTGAGGGGGGCCGATGCGGCCCTGCCCAGCACGCCCCCACCGAAATGGCTGGACTGACGCCGCGCCGCCTGGGCCCGGATGCGGCGGAGGCGGCCCTGCTGGTCGCATTGGAACGTGCGACGTTTCCGGATCGTCCCGGGCGCTGGCAGGCGCCGGACTATCAGGCCTTGGCCCAGGAGCCGGGCGCCGTGGTCCTGTCGGACCGGGATCTTGCGTGCGCATACGTTGTGCTGCGGGTTGTCGGGGACGAAGCCGAAATTCTGGATCTGGGCGTCATCCCCAGCGCCCGCCGCCAGGGCTGGGGCCGGGCGCTGGTGGCAGATGGCATCAAGGCCGCGCGGGAACACGGCGCCGCGCGTCTGTTCCTGGAGGTGGCCGACGACAATGCCCCGGCGCTGGGCCTCTATCAGGGCGCAGGCTTCACCCCGGTTGGCAGCCGCACCGGATACTATGCCCGCCCCAACGGTGACCGCGTCGATGCGCTGGTTCTGGCGCTGGCGCTGACCTAATTCCCCCAGTTCATCATGTCGTCCCAGATCTTCTCGCCGATCAGGCAGTCATAGGGCGGCCGCGCTTGAGCCCGAAAGATCCGCGCTGGTGGTCGGCCCACCAGCTCCAACACCAGCTTCTGGCGCACGGCATCGGCGAAATGCGCCCAGTCCAGCACCGGAACCACAAAGGCCGCAGGCCCGCCGATCACGCAATCGCGGTAATAGAGGTCCAGGTCATCCAGATGCCACTGCATGCCCAGCCCCTCCTTGGTCATCAGGGGCAGACCGTTGATCGAGATACCTTTGGTCAGCGCCGCATCCCGCGCCGCCGTCACCGGGCGGCCCATATTGTTCGGCCCGTCGCCGGAGATATCGATGACCCGGCGCAGCCCCTGATAGTCGTTCTGGTCGAACAGCGGCACGGCGTAGTCGATCAGGCCCGAGATCGACGTGCGCCGCAGGCTGTCATCGAACTTGGCGGTCAGGCGCCCGGCCACCTGTGCCGCATCCTCAGCCGTCGCGACCAATGTCCAGCCCACGATCGTGCGCTGCGAGAAGGTGCCCGCCCATTCGACATAGGTCAGCGCGATGCGCCCGTTGGGACCGTCTTGGATGGCGGCGATGACCTCCGGGCTGGTCAGCGCTTCGGCATAGCCGCGGCGCTGGATCTCCAGCTCACGCGGCGACATCGAGCGCGATACGTCTACCGCCAGCACCAGTTCGACGTCGACAAACGGGTGGTCAGCGCGTGCAGCCCCGGGAAGGGCCAGGCCGAGCATCGCAATCAGGGCAATCAGGGCGCGCATGCTCCGATGGTGGGCCGAATGTGCCGGCTGTCGAGCGCTAACGCCTCTTAGGGCGCCTGGGACGCGGCGCGGGCTAGCCGATCAGGTGATCGGGGCGCAGGCCGCTGCCAGCCAATGGGCCACCTCTGGCTCCAGCCCCGGCGAGAGCTTTTCGACCACCTGGGCGTGATAGCCGTCCAGCCACGCAGCCTCATCTGTGGTCAGCAAGCTGGCATCGATCAGGCGGCGGTCGATCGGCGCCCAGGTTAGCGTCTCGAACCCGTGCATTGGGCGCAGACCGCCCGGTGGCACCTCGGGCGCGGTCACAATCACAAGGTTTTCGATGCGGATGCCGTGCGAGCCTTCGACATAGTGGCCGGGCTCGTTCGAGATGATCATCCCCGCCTCCAGGATCGCGTCGCCGCGACGTGACAGCGATTGCGGCCCCTCGTGCACGTTCAGGCAGGCGCCAACGCCGTGCCCGGTGCCGTGGTCGAAATCCATGCCCGCCCGCCACAGCGCGATGCGCGCCAACGTGTCCAGATCGCGCCCACGGATGCCCTTTGGCCAGCGCGCCTGACTGATCGCGATCATGCCCTTCAGGACCAGCGTGAACTGGCGGCGTTGATCATCGGTGGCAGGCCCGGTCGCCAAGGTGCGGGTGATATCGGTCGTCCCCTCGGGGTACTGCGCGCCCGAATCGATCAGCAGGATCTCGCCCGGCGTCAGCGTGCGGTTCGTCTCGCGCGTCACCCTGTAATGGACGATGGCCCCGTGCGGGCCCGCGCCGCAGATCGTCTCGAATGACAAGTCCTCCAGCACGCCTGTCTCAAGGCGAAAGTCCTCCAGCCGCTCAACGATGTCGATCTCGGTCAGCGTCTCGCCTGCGGCCAGCGCGCCATCGAGCCAGTGAAGAAAGCGCACCATCGCCTGACCGTCGCGTAGGTGGGCTGCGTGCATCCCAGCAAGCTCGGCCGGGTTCTTGCGCGCCTTGGGCAGGATGCAGGGGTCCTGCCCCCAAAGCACCTCGATCCCCGCCATTTCGATCTGTTCGGCGAACCACAGCGGGCATTTGCCATCGTCCAGCAAGACCGGTCCTGCCAGCCCCTCCACCAGGTCGGACAGCATGTCCGGCGCGTGGATCGCCACGGCATTGCCCAGGTGATCGCGGACCTCACCGCTCAGCTTGTCCGGCTCCATCACCAGATCGACGCGGCCATCGGCGTGCAGCAGGGCAAAGCCATGCGGCACTGGCGAGCGGGAGATGTCGGAGCCCCGGATGTTCAGCAGCCAGGCGATGGAATCGGGCAGTGTCAGCACCGCCGACTGCGCGCCCAAAGCGGTGAAGTCCGCGGCGATGCGTTGGCGTTTGGTGTCTGCCGGTTCGCCCGAGACGATGGCGGGGTGCACGCGCACGGCGCCCGCGGGCGGCGGCGGTTGATCCGTCCAGGCGGCGTCCAGCGGGTTGGCGGCCAGGGACACCATTTCGGCCCCGGCACGCTCGACGCCCATGCGCAGACGCTCGATCTCGGCCTTTCCGTGCAGCCAGGCGTCATAGCCGATGCGGGCAAGCTGGGGTGCGGCCTCGGCCAGCCAGTCATCGGGGGTGGTCTGGTGAATTGGCACAATTTCGTACAAATCCGTGTCGACCTGGGACGCGGCCTGCAGGGTATAGCGCCCATCGACGAACAGCGCTGCACGGTTGGCCAGGATGATCGCCATCCCGGCCGAGCCGGTGAAGCCGGTCACCCAGCACAGACGCTCGTCCCGTGGCGCGACATTCTCACCCTGATGTGCGTCGGAACGGGGCACCAGAAAACCGGTGACACCCATCTGTTTCATTTCAGCGCGAACCGCCGTCAGCCGGGCGGGAGTGGCGGCTTTGTCTGCCGTGGTCTCGAAGGTCTGGAACATGGTCCCGCATATCCGCGCGAGCGCCGGAAATGGCCCGCTTTCTGCATTGTAGGGGTCAGAGTGTCGGGCGCCAGACGGGCACGCAAGACCAAACAGGCGCCGCCGCTCAAGGAATTGCGATCATGATGGGGGTTGCCAAACCCTTACGTCGCGCGCATATGGGCCGGATCTACGAGGGTTAACATGACGTTACGCAACATACTTACCGCAGCTGCCGCCGCTGCCACACTGTGTGCAGCGCCGCTGGCCGTGGTCGCCAAGACGGACCAAGATCCGGCGTTTGGCTATTGGTTGACCGAGAACGGCAAAGCGATTGTCGAGTTTGCGCCGTGCGGCTCCAAAACCTGCGGGCGTATGGTTTGGGTGGCCAACCCGCGTGACGATCAAGGACAGCCGAAGTTGGACGTTGCCAACCTGGACGAAGCCAAGCGGGGTCGGCCGATCTGTGGTCTGGATCTGGTGGGCGGCCTGGACGCCGATGGCCCCGGGGCATGGACCGATGGCTGGATCTACAACCCGCGCGATGGCTCGACCTATTCCGCGAACATCCAGGCGATCTCCGGCGACAAGCTGAAGGTACGCGGCTATCTGGGCCTGTCGTTGTTGGGCAGCAGCCAGACCTGGACGCGGGTGGCCAACGACCGCGGCGGTTGCTGAGCGGCGAGCTTTAGGCGTCCGGCGGCCAGGATAGCCAGGCGCCCGCAAACTGCGCGAGTTCTTCTGGCCCGAAGCCGATCAGCAGGCTGACCCGCTGTCCCGCGTCGTTCCTGAGATAGATCCTTTCGGCCACGCGCCCCCGGCGATAGCCCACCGCCTGGGACGTTCCGGCATACGCCTCATCGGTGCCGTTAAGGGTCAGCGTCACCTGATCGCCCGAGCCCCGGCTTAGCTCGCCCACAACGCCTGACAGATCGCGCAACAGGACCCGGCCGTCCTGTGTTTCCTCCGCCACCAGAATGCCGTCCAGATCCAGCCCCTCGGCCCGGATGCGGGCGGAGACGCCGGTGGCGTAGGCAAGCTCGGTCCGGGGTACCAAGATCACCGAGCCCGCGGCCACGACCTGACAGCCGCAGTCGGGCCCCGACTGCGCCACGCAGGTGGCCAGCGCCTCGGCCGCCACGTCGACCATGGGCTTGGAAGGCGGCGCCGCCTGCACAAAAGCCACTGGGCATTGCTCGGCCGGCCGGCCGCGGACCAGCACGCGCTGGGGCGGGGTCTCCAGGAACTGGCGCCCCTCGACCGAGCCCGTCAGCCAGGGCAGACCGTTCGCGTCGATCAGACGCGCATCGATGCGGCCGCGCAGCTCCAGCGGGTCCAGATTGCCCATGATCCGCCGGGCAATCGCAACATCCGCCGCGGTATCCGCGCCGATCGTGGGTGGACGTTCCAGCACCAGCAGGCGTTGCTGATCCTGGCTGGGCGCGATCCGAGCCCGCTCGGACCCGGCACTGGGCGCCGCCATTTCGCACCCGGCCGCCAGCAGGCCCACCCCCAGCAGGGCGAAAACGTTGTTACGAACAGCATCGAACATAGCGGATACCCTGCCTGAACCTCTCGCCTACCCGTCTACACGGCGGGCAACTGCCCCAATTCGGGAGCTTCCTTAAAAATATCCTTTAGCACGCTCTCAACAAGGTGATATGCATTCAGCAGTGTTGAAGGGGTTGAATGTTGGAAGACGCGCGAAGGGACGAAGGCGTCGTCTCTGGTCACGTTAAGTGGTACGACGCTGTAAAAGGGTATGGGTTCGTAGTACCCGCAGAAGGCGGTTCGGACGTCATGGTCCACGCTTCCTGCGTGCGCGCGTACGGCAAGGTCGCCCTGAGCGAAGGGGCTGCCGTCACGCTGGTGGTGCAGGAGGGCCCCCGTGGTCTGCAGGCCGCCCGGCTGGTGGAGGTGACCGACCCGGAAGCCGTCATGGAGATCCCCGGATTCGCCGAAAGCTCTAGACCAACAGAGTTTTTGGGCGAGGAGGCCGATGCCGGTGGGCCACTGGTGCCCGCGCGCGTCAAGTGGTTCGACAAGCAAAAAGGCTTTGGCTTCGTCAATGTTTTCGGCAGTGCCGAGGATGTCTTCGTGCACATGGAGACGGTGCGCCGCTGCGGATTTCAGGATCTGGCGTCCGGCGAGGCGATGGCCGTGCGCACCTTTCGTGGCCCCCGCGGCATGATGGTGGCCGAACTTCGTCTGTGGGAAAACGCGACCGAAGACGACGACTGATCCGCGCCTGCGGGTTTTACTCAAGCGAATCGTGAATTGACGCGGGTTGGCGATGCGCTCTCCCGACGCCGCCTATTTTTGTGATCGGATACCGTAGATTGTAACAATACGCGGTGCAGGACACGGGCCGACTTGCCGAACCGATGCGCGCCTCCATGTTTTGGCGAAGATATGTCAGCTAGGGGCAACAAGATGCGTCCGGTCGCCGTAGAACCCTCCGTCAACGTGCTGGGCGAAGCACTTCACCCCTGTTCGAACGATCCGATGACCGGGTTCTTCCGAAATGGGTCCTGCGACACCTGTGCCGAGGATCAGGGCAGCCACACCGTCTGTGCCGTGCTGACGGCTGAGTTCCTGGATTATTCCAAATCGGTGGGTAACGATTTATCCACGCCGCATCCGCAGTTCGGTTTTCCAGGGCTGAAACCTGGGGATCAGTGGTGCCTGTGCGCCGGGCGGTTCCTGCAAGCGCACGATGCCGGCATGGCACCGCGGGTTCGTTTGGTGGCAACCCATCAGCGGGCGCTGGATGTTGTGCCAATGGATGTCTTGCGTGAGTACGCCATGGAACGCAGCTGAGCGCCGCCGCGCCATGTTCGTGCCCGCTTGTCGCCCTCACCTAACCATCAAAATCCTGTTAACCTCCCACGCACAATCCGTCACGCAGGGGTGATTGGCGGCGCCGCACCGGCACGCCTATGTTCGAGCCATGAAAAGATTTTCGCATATCGCCGCTGCTGCCTTGCTTACCCTGGGCCTGACCACCACTGCCGAGGCGGAGGATAACGTGGTCTTGGTGGAATTGTTCACCAGCCAGGGCTGCTCCAGTTGCCCGCCGGCAGATGCCAACCTGGCCGCCTTGGCCGATCGATCGGATGTCTTAGCCCTGTCGATGCATGTCGACTATTGGGATTACCTGGGCTGGAAGGACACCTTCGGCAACAGTGAGAACACAAGACGCCAGTACGCCTATCGCGACAGCATGGGCGCGCGCGTGGTCTACACCCCGCAGATGATCGTGCAGGGCAGCCACGACGTGCCAGGCTATCGTCCCGACCTGATTGAGAAGGCAATCACGACGGTCGCGGCAACAGAACAGGGCACGCAGATCTCGATCACCCAGACCGCTACCGGCCTGATTGCCCAGATCTCGATGGGCGAGGTGCGGGGCACCTGCACCGTGTGGATGGCCAGCTATCGTCAGAGCGCGACGGTTGAAATTGCGCGTGGCGAGAATGCTGGGCGGTCCATCACCTACAGCAACGTGGTCGACAAGTTGATGCGGGTGGGCACGTCGCTGCGCAATGCGCCCAAAACCTTGAACTTGCCCTTGCCGTCCGAAGGCGGTGGCGTTGCCGTCTGGGTCCAGAGTGATCAGACCGGCGAGATCCTGGCAGCCAGCTACGTCGAAGGCTGAGGATCGGTGGGGCGCTTGCGGCGTCCCCGGTTCTCGTCCCCGGACGCCGACTATCCCGAACACGCCTCCCACCGGGCATGGTCCGGCGTCAGCAACTGCGCCGTCTCGGTCTTGCCGCGGTTATAGTTGAAATAGCTGATCTCGGCCCGGACCACCGATGGCGGGATCGACCCGTCCAGGATCTGCTGCCAGCGCCCCTCGATCAGGACCATCGCGCCGGGATCTTCCGCCAGGGCCGCGATAGCGCCCGGCGGATCCGCCATGCGGATATCGGTGCGGGTCAGAAAGACCAGGCTGGGCTCGTGGTAGCCGATTGAAAAGGCAGGCCCCGATGCGCAGGGTTCATACTGGGCCAGGACCGCGGCCATCCTGGGGGATGGGAAGGCTGTGCCCAGGCTCGGCAGGCTGAAATGGAACGCCGCCGGGTAAAGAGCCAAGGCCGCCACCGCAGCACCGGCCAGCTGTGCGGCCAGGCGCCCGGCCAGCGCGGCGCGGGCAGCCAAGATCGCGGCGCCACCCCCAAGCACGGCCAGCGGGATGGCCGCCAGGACCACCGTCCCCTCCAGCACCAGGGGCAGGGCGATCAGCGCCAGGGCCAGCAGCAAGGCGGGCACGGCAACCAGACCCGCCGCGGCCCATTGCGTCCAACGGCGCGGTTGTTCGGCGGACTTGCAGATCCAGGCGGCCAGGGCGATCACCAGCGCGGGATAGAGCGGCAGGACATAGTGCGGCAGCTTGGTGGGCACGGCCTCCAGGATCAGCCAGAAGGGCAGGACCCAACCGGCCAGCAGCACTAGCCACATCTCCTTGCGGTGGCGCCACCACCAGCCGGCGGCCATGGGGATCAGCGCCGCCCAGGGCCACAGCGTCAGCCAGACAATCCCTGCGTATAGGCCCGGCGGCCCCCAGTGCTTTTCCTGGCCCGAGACGACTTTTGCGCCCATGTCGCGGCCCAGCGATTCCTGGAAGAACGCCCCGTCCGAGATGATCCAGATCGCGATCAGCCAGGGGGCGACCAGGACCAGTGTCAGGATCAGGCCCCTGAGCGGTTGCAGCCGGTCCCAGGGCGGGCGGACGCGGCCGACCAGCCACAGCCAGAGCAGCGCCAGTACCGCGATGGCGGGCACAATCGGCCCTTTCAGCAGGATGCTGGCAGCGATGGCCAGCCAGAAGACGAGCGCCAGGCCCAGGCCCGCCTCGCGTCCCTCACGGGCGGCGGTCACCATGCGGGCCAGCGCGCCCAGGGCGGCAATGGCGGTCATGGCCAGGGCGGCGTCGGTCTTGGCGATGTGTGCCTCAACCACCAGCAGCAGCGACAGGGCCATCATCGCCCCGGCGACGACGCCACCGCGCGGCCCGATCAACGGGCGGGCCGCCCACAGCGTCAGCAGCGCCACCGCCAGCCCCGCCAGGGCCGACGGCACGCGGTAGGCCCAGATCGCAGCCGTGCTGCCGCCGTCCAGCAGGCTGGCCGATGCCGCCTGCAGCCAGTAGATACCCGCGGGCTTTTTCCAGCGGGGCTGATCTTGAAAGCGGATGTCGACCAGATCGCCGGTTTCCAGCATCTGCTTGGTGGCCTGGACAAAGCGGCCTTCGTCGCGGTCGGTCACGGGCATCGTCGCCTGTCCCGGTACGATCACGGCCAAGGCCAGCAGAGCCACCAGCAGGGCGCCGCGCCAGGGGGCCCGCTCGGCCCAGTCTAGCAGGGCCGTCAGCGTGTCATCGAAGATTTGGATCAACCGGGTCACGGGACGCGCTCCCTCTGCCCCGGTTCAGGTCAGGCTCACTGAGCGGGCGCGCTCGGCAATGGCACGCCACCTTCGCCGGTCGAGGCAGGCGGCGGGCCGAGCAGCGGATCGATTTCCTCAACCGCAGGTGCGCCAGGAATTTGCTGCCCATCAAAGACCGATCCGGTGCCACCATCCGACAGCATCGTCAGCAACATCGAGGTGCACAGGAACCCGACGGCCAACATCCAAGTTACCTTGCTCAGCGCTGTGGCCGCGCCCCGGGCCGACACCAGTCCGCCACCGCCACCACCGATACCAAGGGCGCCGCCCTCTGATCGTTGCAGCAGAACGACCGCGATCAACGCAAGCGCCAGGATAAGGTGGATGATCAAAATGATGTTTGCCATGGTCTCTGACGATTACGCGTTCATACCTGTTCGGGAAGTTGCCCGGTCTCTAGCGGGTCCATGTCGGGTTGTCGAGCCGGAATGGCAAGGCAAAAGCCCCTCAGAATACCGTGAATTCCCGCAGATAAGCGGTATTCTCGGCTCAACGGGCCGATGTCGGCGGCGGTGGACCAAACGCGTGTACCAAGATGACACTTTCTTCCAGTTGGGCCTGCTGTCTCAGGCCGGCGTGCTGGTCCTGGCTGCTGCCATGGCCGCTGCGGTCAGCTGGACTGCTTGGCGCTTGGGATGCCGGGCCCACTGGCCCACGCGGCTGCTGGTCGCGCTGGGGGCGTTCCTGATCTTTGAATGGCTGTCGCCCCAGGTCTTCTATCTGTGGTACCGGGTGCACATTCCGGATCTACCGCTGCAATGGGTCATCGGGCCATGGCCGCGACCCGGTGCTGCGGTAGAGGTACTACTGTTCCAGACGCCAGGCTCCCTATCTGCCCATGGACGGGCGGGCTTGGGCTGGGCACTGATCCTGGCATTGCTGGCCTTGGGACGCTTCCGCGCGCCCCCCCGTCATCTCTGAGCGCAACGTTGCGCTTTGCCAGCATGGGCGTCAGACTGTGCGCGGGAAGATCGAGACTGATGGGAGGATCACCAAAAATGCGTATGAAATCATTGCTTGCCGCCGCTGCGATCATGCTGGCCCCGTTGGCTGCTGAGGCCCGTGGCTGGACGATCATCGATCTGGGCACGGTCGCCACGAAAGAGGCGTGCCAAAAGGTCGGGCTGCAACTGTTCGAACGCCAGGGTTCGACCTTGCAGGTCGACAGCGCGGGCCGCCACATCGCCGCCTATGGGCTGCGCGGCTTGGACATCGACGGGGCGATCGGCTGCGGCGTGCAGTCCGACGGGCGTACCGCGGTCATTCTGACCCTGCACACTTGGACGTTCGACAGCGATCTGGATGCCACCCGGCTGGACTTGGCCCGGGAGATGGAAGGGATCTGGGACGGCCTGCCGAAGTGATGTTGGGTTCAGGCGCCGCGGTGAGGCGCGGCGTCTGGCCTTAGGCTAGCTTGAGCGGGCGCGCCGCGCCCCTCAATCGAACAGGTCTTTGACCAACGCATCCACGGACGGATAGGCGGGCTCGCCGCCGTCTGATGCGACGACCAACTGACCATCCAACAAATGCGCCTGCCCTAGCGGTTGACCCACCACTGCGGGGATCACCACCGGACGATAGTTCAACCGGCCCAGCGGATAGCTGATCAGCCCGAACCGGGGCACGCTGGTCGACAAGGTCACCGGCGCGCGCTCCAGGCCGTCGGGAAAGCCTGCTGCCCGGATCACCAGCATGTCGCCGATTCGCTCGACCGGGCCGATCAGCAGCCCATCGCGGGCATCGGACGGCGCGGTGGTGCCCTTGAAGACGCCGCCCACGACAGGCAGCCCGCTCAGGTCGACACGATCTTCGTCCTGGATCTCGGCGTTCTCCGGCAAGATCGCCCCGAAGGTGCCGCGATCGGTCACCAGAACCAGCTCCACCGGGCGGAAGGCGCCGCCGTCCGCGTTGCGAAACCGCAGGGGTTGGCTGCTGCCATGGCGATCAAAGGCGCCGCGCTCGCCGGCCCAGCTGGGGGCGGTCCCGCAGATGGTCAGCGTCGCTGCTCCAAGGGCTTTCAGGGTAGATCGGCGGCTGGGCATGATGGTCCTCCTCCACGGCGATTTTCTATCCGCAAGGATCGAACGGGCGCTGCCGTGCAGTCCGTCGCAGGCCAATGAGCGCTGGCCATTGACTGCTGGCCGCAGGCGTTACCGATCACTCATCGACATCGTCGATATCGGCCTGGCCGGTGATCATGCGGCGGATATGGCTCCAGCACAGGCCGATGGCCAGCACCAACGCCAGCGCCGCCAGACCCAGCCATTGCAGCAAACCAGGATCCTCGGTCGTCAGGATACCATAGTCGAACAGAACCCAGGCAATCGCGCCCAGCAGCGCCAGCACCAGCGAGACGCCAATGGGTCCGATCGAGCGCAACGTGGCCCGCAGCGTGATGACATAGCCGATGATCAGGGCAATCCCGGTCAGCGCCTTCAGTGGCAGGTCGGTTTCGAATCCGTCCAGCACCCAATGGTAATAAGAGGTGCCGGTCGGATTGAACGACGCGAAAACCAGAACGTTCGTGAACACCAGCCGCAGCAGAAATCCGAATAAACCCATCACACCCTCGCGCGCTCTTACGGGCGAAACCTGCCCCAGGGGCCGGGTTGCGTGCAAGCCCTGGCTTGCCGAACAGGGGGCAGGCGCGTAATAGCCCGGCCCATGTCGTTCACCCTTGCAATTGTCGGGCGCCCCAATGTGGGCAAATCGACCCTGTTCAATCGCCTGGTTGGGAAGCGCCTGGCCCTGGTCGATGACCAGCCGGGCGTGACGCGTGACCTGCGCGAGGGGCAGGCCCGGCTGGGCGATCTGGAGTTCACGGTGGTCGACACCGCGGGCCTGGAGGAGGCGACCGACGAAAGCCTGCAGGGCCGGATGCGCCAGTTGACCGAGCGGGCGGTGGCACAGTGCGATGTCTGCCTGTTCGTGATCGATGCGCGGGCGGGCGTGATGCCGGCGGATCAGGTCTTTGCCGAGATCCTGCGCCGGTCCGGGCGGCCGGTGATCCTGGGCGTGAACAAGGCCGAGGGACGGGTCGGCGAGGCCGGCGTGCTGGAGGCCTATTCCCTGGGCCTGGACGAGCCCATCGGCATGTCTGCCGAGCACGGCGAAGGGATGGGCGAGCTATACGCCGCCCTTCTGCCCCATGCCGAAGGCCTGCAGCGCGAAGCGGCCGAGACGGCGTTCGATCCACGCACCGACGATGACCCCCTGGCCGAGCATCGCCCGTTACAGATCGCCATTGCTGGGCGCCCAAACTCCGGCAAATCCACCATGGTCAACGCCATACTGGGCGAGGATCGAATGCTGACGGGGCCGGAGGCCGGGATCACCCGCGACGCCATCGCGGTCGAGGCCGAGTGGGCCGGGCGTCGGTGGCGCATCTTTGACACGGCGGGCCTGCGCAAAAAGGCCCGCGTCCAGGAAAAGCTGGAGAAACTGTCCACCGGCGACACGATTCGGGCTGTCCGCTTTGCCGAGGTCGTCGTCCTGCTGATGGAGACGGACACGGCCTTTGAGACACAGGACCTGCGCATCGCCGACCTGGCCGAGCGCGAGGGGCGCGGCGTCGTCTTTGCCGTCAACAAGTGGGACATCGCCGAAGATCGACAGGAGCGCCGCCGCGAACTGGTCGAGATGGCCGAGCGTCTGCTGCCGCAGCTAAAGGGCACGCCGCTGGTTGCCCTGTCGGCGCTGACGGGACGCAACCTGGACAAGGTGGCCGATGCCATCAACCAGGTGCACGCGGTCTGGAACCGCCGGATCACCACCGCCAAGCTGAACGACTGGCTGGGCCACGTGACCGAGGCGCACCCCCCGCCTGC
>JBCCML010000002.1:0-161964 GCA_039026375.1 Pseudomonadota bacterium | reverse complement strand
TGTTTACGCGGCAGCCCACTAGTCAACGCTACGCGAACTGCTTCTGCACGGAACTCCGGGGTTGGTTTCGATGCCATGATGTCTCTCCTTTGTGGCAAAATACAAAGTCAAAGGAGCAGAACAATTCCGGGAAAGGTCCAGGATGCCACAATCGGACACTCAAGATTTCGTCTGTGAGTTTGTTGTGCTCGCCGAACTAGGCGCTGGACGCTTTCGAGGATGTGCTGCGTCTTACGATAACCTGGGGGCTGTGTTTCAATAGCTTCGTGTCTCCAATGCTGCCTTGAAGCGCGGATACGACCAACTTTGCTGCGTCCAGCCCTATGCGCAACGCCTGAACATCTACTGTCGTGATTGCGGGAAGCGCATGGGCGGACAGGCCATAGGCACCGAAGCCCGCAATTGCGATGTCCTCTGGGACCCGTAAGCCCTGCCGCAGCGCCGTGTTCATTGCTCCGAACGCCGATAGATCCGAGACGCACATCGCTGCCTGCGTGTCGGGCCATCGCTCAAGTAATTTGCTCATCGCGAGAGCCCCTTCCTCCATTGTGATTGGTGGGGCGGCGTGTGCTACGAGCCGATCGCAAGGCAGGCCCAACTGATCCAAAGCTCTCAGAAAGCCCCTTTGGCGATCTGCTCCTCTGCTGTCGCGCGCTCCGTCGCCGCCAATGAATGCAATGCGCCGATAGCCCTCATCATAGAGGTGCTGAGCCACGTGCGCCCCGGCCTCGGCGTTCGAGAAACCCACCACGCGGTCAATGGGGGCCTTGGGCAGATCCCAGGTCTCGACCACCGGCACCCCGGCCCCCGCCAGCAGGGCCCGGCACCGGTCGGTATGGGCGCCCCCGGTCACGACCATCGCCTCCGGCCGGCGGCGCAGGAAGGCCTCGACCAGTCGCTCCTCCTCGGCGGTGTCGTAGTCGGTATAGCCCAGCAACAGCTCCAAACCGCTGTCGCGCAGACCCTCGGTGAGACCCCGCGCCGTATCAGCGAAGTTGGCGTTGTTGATCGAGGGCACGGTCATGGCCACGAATCCTGACCGTCCGGAGGAGAACGCCGCGGCCGTTGCGTCCAGCACATAGCCCAGTTGATCCGCCGCCGCCCTGATCTTCTCGCGCGTGGAGGCACTGACCGAGGTGTTCGGCTTCAGCGCCCGGCTGACGGTCATGGGCGAGACACCGGCGAGGTGCGCCACATCGGCCATGGTCGCTTTTCGGTCGTCGTTCATCGCCTGCCGGGTCAGTCTAACAGAACAAATGTTATCGATATCATTTGTTGGAGGAGGGGAGCGTGGATGTCAATTGAGGGCGCGTGGTGGCCCCTTCCTCCAGCGCCACAGGCATGACCACCCGGCGCTCTGTCCGGACCCCGCGCACCGCAGCCACCAGCATGCGGGCCGCGGTCTTACCCATCAGAGCGCGCGGGGTAGCAGAGGTGGTCAGGCGCCTCGGCAAGACATTTGTAATGTTGAGCCCGTTGAAGCCCGCGACCCCAATGTCATTGGGCACCTCCAGGCCCTCTGCCTCACAAGCCATCAGGCCGCCAAACGCAAGGTGATCGTTCAAGAAGCACAGAACGTCGGGGCGTGTGGTGAGCGCCAACGCCTGAAGGACACCCTCATAACCGGCCTCGAACGAGGGCGCGGCATCAACATGGATCGGCTCGAGCGGAAGGCCCGCTTCCCGGAAGGCATCTGCGATCCCGTCGCGCCGCTTCTCGGACCGCCAGTCGCGGCCTGGGGCGATACCAATATAGGCCGGGCGCCGATAGCCAAGGCGCAGCAGATGCGCGCCCAAGTCAAATCCGACAAGGCGGTGATCCAGTCCGACGCACATGTCGATCGGGTCATCAGTGACGTCCCACAGCTCCATCACCGGGATCCCGGCAGACCGCAGCAGCGACCGCGTCTGATCAGTATGGTCCACGCCCGAGAGCACCAGGGCCGCGGGGGACCAGGTAATCATCCGCTCGACCCACACGGCCTCTCGGGCCTGGTGATAGTCGGAGGTCTCGATGATTGTCTCCAACCCCGCATGGGACAGCGTCTCGCGCATGCCCCCAATGATCTCGGCGAAGACCGCATCGAAGAGTGTCGGCACCGAGATACACACCAGGTTCGAGGTTGCCTGCGCCAGGGACCCCGCCAGACGGCTGGGCACGTATCCCATCTCTGCCGCTAGCGCGCGGATGCGATCGCGCGTCCCGGCCGAGACACCTTCCACGCCGCGCAAGGCCCGGCTGACCGACATGATCGAGACCCCGGCAGCCCGGGCCACATCCTCGATCTTTGTAGGCTTCGGGTCTAAGACCATGAAATCCCATAAACGTTAGCGCTAACGTTCTTTTATCGCGGCCGTCCTTGCAGGTCGATACCGGCCTCCCGCAGACTGTTACCGATAACAAAAAAATCCCTGGGGAGGGGCCAGCGTGCCAAAGATCGTGCTGGATAAGATCGAGAAGAGCTTCGGCGACGTGCGCGTGCTGCACCCGTTGGAGCTGGAGTTCGCGGACGGCGAGTTCACCGTGCTTGTCGGACCGTCTGGCTGCGGCAAGTCCACCACTTTGCGCATCCTCGCTGGGCTCGAGACCGCCTCGGGCGGAGAGATCTACTTCGACGAAACACCAATCACCGAACGAGAGCCGAAAGACCGCGATATCGCGATGGTCTTCCAGGACTACGCGCTCTACCCGCACATGAACATCGCGAAGAACATGAGCTTTGCACTGCGCCTCGCCCGGGTGCCCTCTGCCGAGATCAAGGAAAAGGTTCAGCGCGTCGCCACAATGCTGAACATCGCCCACCTGCTGGACCGTAAGCCCGCGGAGCTGAGCGGAGGCCAACGCCAACGGGTCGCCATGGGCCGTGCCCTGGTCCGTGATGCAGGCACGTTTCTGTTCGACGAGCCGCTCTCGAACCTCGATGCCAAGCTTCGCGCCCGCATGCGGACCGAACTTGCCGAGATGCGCGACCGGCTCGATAAGAACATGGTCTACGTGACCCACGATCAGATCGAGGCAATGACCCTTGGGGACCGGATCGTCGTCATGGCCGATGGCGTGGTGCAGCAACAGGGCACGCCGCAGGAACTGTTCGAGGCCCCGGTCAACAAGTTCGTCGCGGGCTTCATCGGAACGCCAACGATGAACTTCCTGGACGGGACGTTGACCCGTCAGGATGATCGCCTATGGGTGCAAGGGGACGGCTTCCTGCTGCCGCTGTCACCCGAGACAGCCATGCGGATCGGGGACCAAAGCTCGGGCAACGTCACGGTGGGCATTCGCCCGTCCGCCTTCTCACTCGATCCCGGCACCGGCGCACCCATCGACCTGCAGCTGATCGTGTCCGAATACCTCGGCACCCAATCGGTGCTGGTCATGCGCTGCGGTGGTGCGGAGGTCCAAGTCGAAATCGCAGGCAGTCCGCCCGTCAAGGCGGGCGAACAACTCACGTTCGGGGTGAAACCAGAAGACATCAGACTCTTCGGTGCCGAAACGGGCATCACGCTCTGAACAAACAAGGGAGGAAGACCATGCTGAAACATCTCAAGACCACGGCGATTGCCGCCGTCGGCATCGCGGCGGCAAGCCTTGCCGCGGCGAACCCCTATGCGCCCTATGAAGGCACGACCCTGGTCGTGAACTTCCCGGCGCACCCGCACTATGACGCAGTCCTAAAGGTGCTGCCCGAGTTCACCAAGGAGACGGGGATCGAGGTCGAGGTCGACCAGCTCCAGTATCTGAAGATGCGCGAGCGCCAGACGCTGGAGCTGACCAAGCGCGAAGGCGACTACGATCTGATCGCCTATGTCGTGTTCTCGAAGGCCGACTACGTGTTCGCCGATCAGCTGGAGAACCTGGCCCGCTACTTCATGAATCCCAAGCTGGCCGATCCGAACTATGATGCCGAGGATCTGATCGACGGCTATGTTGAAAACATCGGCGTGGCAGGGGGCAAGAAGGGCTATCTGCCGGGTAAGACCGGCTCGCTCTTTGGGATCCCGTTCGGGTCCGAGACCTCGGTGCTGGGCTACCGCAAGGACATCTTCGAAAAGCACGGGCTTGAGGTTCCCCAGACCTATGAGGAAATGTTGGAGCTGGCCTGCAAAATCCCACAGCTGGAGCCGGGCATGGGCGGGATGTCATCGCGCGCGGCCTCTGGCCACCAGGCAAGCCACGCGTTCCTGCTGCACCTCGCACCGCTGGGCGGCCGTGTCCTGGACGATGAATGGAACCCGATCGTCAACAACGAGGCTGGCGTCGCGGCGGCCAAAGCGCTGAAGCAGATCGTGGATTGCGGGCCGGAAGGATCGCAGGGCTTTGCCTTCGGCGAGGCGCTGGCCAGCTTCCTGCAGGGCAAGACGGCGATGTACCTCGATACAACCGTGGTCGCAGGCCAGATCAATGATCCCTCGAAGTCCGCGGTTGTCGGTAAGGTCGGCTGGGCGCTGCACCCGATGGGCGTGCGCCGCGGTAGCCAGACCGGCGGCTTTGGCATCGGCATCCCGCGGAACGCGCCCAACAAGGAAGCGGCCTTTCTGCTAATGCAATGGCTGACGTCTAAGCGGGGCGACAAGCTGGTGGCGCTGGCCGGGGGTAACCCGTCGCGCTTCTCGACCCACGCGGATCCGGAGGTGAACGCCAAGTTCCCGCACATGGCCACCTTTGGTGAGGCGCTGAAGCACGCTGACCCCGACTGGCGCCCGATCATCCCCGTCTGGGGCAAGATCAACGCCGATCTGGGTACGACACTGTCAAAAGTGCTGACCGAGGATCTGGACCCGCAGGAGGCGCTGGACGGTGTCGCCGAGCGTGCCAAGGCCATCCTGACCGAGGCCGGGTACTACACCTGGCAGTGAGTTTCCTCCTAGGGCGGTGGGCGTTCGCGCCTGCCGCCAACCCGGAGAGATCGGACCCATGCTCAGCCCCAGTTCTTCACAGCGCCTCAATCGCCTGACGCCTTACCTGTTCCTGGCGCCTGCGTTGATCGTGCTGGCCATCGGTCTGCTCTACCCGATCTGCTATATGATCTACGCCAGCTTCCTGGACTGGAACCCCAGCCAGCGCATCGGAGAGGCCGACTGGCGCGGCTTTGGCAACTACACCCGTCTGCTAGCGGACGAGGCCTTCCACGAGAGCTTCTGGGTCACCATTAAGTTCGCCGCCGTGGTGGTGGCCATCGAGATGGTGCTGGGCGTCGGCCTCGCCCTGCTGCTGGACCGCAACCTCAAGGGCATGGCGGCGCTGCGCACCATCTTCATCCTGCCGATGATGATCGCGCCCATCGTGGTCGGCATGGTCTGGCGCTACATGTACCATCCGTCAGTTGGGATCATTAACCGAACGCTTGAGGATCTGGGGCTGGGCAAGGTCGCTTGGACCGCGGACGGGACCGCCGCCTTCTGGTCCATCGTCATCGCCGACATCTGGCAGTGGACGCCATTCATTTTCATCCTGGCGCTGGCGGCATTGCAATCATTGCCCCGAAGCGCCCTGGAAGCGGCCCGCATCGACGGCGCCACACCCTGGCAACAGATCTGGCACATCAAGCTGCCGCTGATGATGCCGGTGCTCATCGTCACCGCGCTCCTGCGCCTGATCGACGCCTTTAAGGTGCTGGAGGTGATTCTGGTCATGACCAACGGCGGCCCCGGGCTGTCGACCGAGATCCTGGCGCTCCGAATCTCGCGCACCGCATCCGAGTTTCGCGAACTGGGCGAGGCCGCGGCCATGTCGAACTTCCTGCTGATCCTGCTTCTGGTCCTGACGGTGGGGATGTTCCTTTACAACAAGGCGGTCGAGGCACGCGCCGCCCGTCTCCGCGCCGTCCAGCAAGAAGACTGAGGGAGGAGGAGAGATGAACGCCCGTCCCAACCCCGCCTTCTACGCGCTGATCGCCTGCCTGGTGATCATGTCGGCAGGCCCGATCGTGCTGATGCTGGCAACCTCGCTGAAGCTGAACGTCGAGATCATGTCCGACACGACCAGCCTGCTCTTCACGCCGACGATCCGCAATTACGAGACGGTGCTCTGCAACGTGCTCTGGTACGAGCCTGCGCACGTCAACTACTGCGACAAGACCTTTGGGCGGGCGCTGGGCAATTCGCTGATCGTTGCGCTGATCTCAACGGCGCTGACGCTGGTGATCGGGACCATGGCCGCCTATGCCATCGTGCGCTTCCGCTTCATGGGGCGCGGGGCCGTAAACCTGACCACGCTGATGATGCGAATGGTCCCGCCTGCCGTCCTGCTGGTCCCGGTCTTCGGGATCTGGACGTTCCAGTATGGGCTGGATGGGACCTATGTGGGCATCATCCTCGTCTATGTGGCCATGAACCTGCCCTTCGTGATCTGGATCCTGCAGGCCTTCATCGTACAGGTGCCGATCCAGCTGGAGGAGGCTGCCAAGATGGATGGCGCAGGCCCCTTCCAGGTGTTCTTTCTGATCGTCCTGCCGGTCATCGCACCTGGGCTGGCGGCAGCCTCGATCTTCACCTTCCGGATCGCCTGGAACGAGTTCCTGCTGGCCAACGCGCTCTCGGACCGGGGGACTCGGACGGTACCGGTGACCATCGTCAATAGCCTCACCGAGCATGACATCGACTGGGGGGTTATCATGGCGACGGGAACGCTGCTTGCGATCCCGCCAATCATCTTCACCTTCATTGCGTCCAAGCAGATCATCACCGGCATGACCGCGGGGGCGGTGAAAGGGTGAGCAAGGCTGCGTCAAGATGATTGACTTCTTGCTGGCGCCCATCGACCCTGACCGGGCGCATCAGGTCGGGGCCTACGTCTCCTGGCATGGGCGGCTGATGGTGCTGGCCTGGGGGGCGCTCTTTCCGCTGGGCATCCTCATCGCGCGTTTCTGGAAGATCACGCCCAAGCAGGATTGGCCCCGCGAGCTCGACAACCAGGTCTGGTGGCGGGCGCATCTGCGGCTGCAGTACGCCGGAGGCGCCGCGATGCTGGCGGGCCTCGTCCTGATCCTGTTGACGGAGACAGGGGACAGCACCCACGCTTACCTCGGCTGGGTGGTCACGGGGTTTGCGGGGCTTCAGTTCCTGGCAGGCTGGTTCCGGGGCTCGAAGGGCGGGCCGACCGATACCTCCGTGCGCGGGGATCACTTCGACATGACACCCCGCCGCCTCGCCTTCGAGCATTTTCACAAGTTCGCGGGCTACGGGCTGCTGGCGCTGGCGGCATGGGGCGTCACCTCCGGCATGTGGCAAGCGAACGCGCCGATATGGATGTGGCTGGGGCTGGCAGGCTGGTGGGCCGCGCTCATCACCGCCTTCATCATCCTCCAACGCCAGGGCCGCGCCGTAGACACCTACCAGGCAATATGGGGCCCGGACCCCAGCCTGCCGGGCAACCGCCGCCGCCCCATCGGCTTCGGCGTCACCCGGCGCGAGGCCCCCCGGACGCCCGCCGAATAGTCCTCAGGCAACCAAATGGTTCAGCACCCGCGCGACCACGTCATCTGCAGGCGCATCAACCTCGACTTCCAGGGCGTTTTCATCGGCCTCAATCGGCTCCAGGGTAGCGATCTGACTGTCGAGCAATGCCACCGGCATGTAGTGCTCCCGCCGCGCAGCCATCCGGCCATGGATCAGCTCACGCCCGCCGGAGAGGTGGATGAAAAGCGGCGCCGCCCGACACGCCTGGGTCAGCCGATCCCGGTAGACCCGGCGTAGCGCCGAGCAGGCCAGCACGACGCGCCCCCGGTCCGCCACGGCCTCCTCGATCACCTCCCCCAACCGGTCCAGCCAGGGCCAGCGGTCATCGTCGGTCAAGGGGATGCCTTCCGACATCTTCTCCACGTTTGCTTCAGGGTGGTAGTCATCTCCATCCAGGAACACTGCGCCCAGGCGCCCGGCCAGAAGCGCGCCCACGGTCGTCTTTCCACAGCCCGTCACGCCCATGACGATCAGCCGCGCAGGTATCGTGTCCGCCATGTGCTCTCCCCCGTTGCACCCTTGGGTCAAACCCCTAGCATGGGCTCCGTCGACGGGGGAACGGGAAAGCAGACGCATGTCGGAACAGGCGGATATCGGGATGGTGGGTCTGGGCGTCATGGGGGCGAACCTGGCGCTGAACCTGGCCGAGAAAGGGTTCCGGGTGGCGATCTATGACCGGGATCCAGGCGCCCGGACAGCTCTTTCCACCGGCTCTTTCGGCGCGGCCTTCATCGACTGCCCGACCGAGGAGGCTTTGCTCGCCGCCATCCGTCCTCCTCGACCCGTGGTGCTGCTGGTCCCAGCGGGGGAGGCGACAGACACGGCACTAGGGGCCCTCGCGGAAAAGGCCTCCACGGGAGACCTCTTGATCGACGCGGGCAATTCAGACTTCCACGACACGCGCCGACGCACGGCCGAACTGGAAGCCGGGGGGCTCACCTTCCTCGGCATCGGCGTATCGGGAGGGGCGGAGGGCGCGCGCCATGGCCCCGCGATGATGGCGGGCGGCTCCCGGACGATCTGGGACCGGGTCGCGCCGATGTTCACGGCCATCGCGGCCCGTCACGGGGACGATCCTTGCGCGGCCTGGCTGGGACCAGACGGCGCCGGGCACTTCGTCAAGACGGTGCACAACGGTATCGAGTATGCCGACATGCAGATGATCGCCGAGGTCTATGGCCTGATGCGCGACGGCCTTGGCGCCGAAGAAGCCCGGATCGCCGAGACGTTTCGGGAGTGGTCCAGGGGCCCCCTTGCCTCCTACCTTGTCGAAATCACGGCTGACGTCGCCGCAGCCGAGGACCCCGACACCGGGCTCCCCCTGCTCCAGATCATCGCCGACAAGGCAGGGCAGAAGGGCACGGGCCGTTGGTCCGTCATCGAAGCGCAGAAACTTGGCGCCGTCGCCAGCACCATCGAGGCCGCCGTGGGCGCGCGCAACCTCTCCTCGGCTGAGTCTTTGCGCGCGGCACTTGCCAACCAGACGACCACCACGTTGGAGCTGACTGCCACCACGCTCCACGATGCGCTCCACGCTGGGAAGATCATCGCCTATGCGCAAGGCTTCGACCTGCTGGCCCGTGCATCCGAGGAATTCACCTGGGACCTGAAGCTCGCCGACATCGCCCGGGTCTGGCGGGCGGGCTGCATCATCCGATCGGCCATGCTGGACGATATCGCCGCGGCGTTCGAGGCAGAGCCAACCGCCTCCCTCCTCACGGCCCCCGCGTTTCGGGACCGCCTCTCTCCCTTGCTTCCCGCCCTTCGCCAGACGGTGGCCAAGGCGACGCTCGCAGGGCTGCCGACGCCCGCGCTGGGCAATGCGCTCTCCTACCTAGACCAGCTTTCCCAAGCCCGAGGCACGGCCAACATGCTGCAGGGACTGCGCGACTATTTCGGCCAGCACGGGTTCGAGCGGACGGACCGCCCTGGCACGGGCTTTCACGGCCCCTGGGTCAAGGGCGCCGCCTCATGACCAAGCTGGTCATCTTCGATTGCGACGGGGTGCTGATCGACAGCGAGGGGATTGCCTGCGCTGCGGATGCCCAGGCGCTGACCGCCAACGGCTATTCGATCACGACAGAACAAATGGCCGCCCGTTTCGCCGGGGTCCCCTACAAGGCCGTCTATGCCACGATCGAGGCGGAGACGGGTCGCGCCCTGCCGCTCGATCTGAAAAACCAAGTGCGCAAGACGATCCTCAAGAAATACCGGACCGAGCTGCAAGCGATCCCCGGCGCGGCCGAGGTGTTGGCGGCGGTCACGCTGCCCAAGTGCGTGGCCTCCAGCTCTGATCCCTCCAAGCTGGCGCTGGGCCTGGTCGAGACCGGGCTCTACGATCTGGTCTATCCGCACATTTTCTCGGCGGCGCTGGTTGACCGGGGCAAGCCGCACCCGGATATCTTCCTCTACGCGGCAGCGCGGATGGGGATCTCGCCCCGAGACTGCCTCGTCATCGAGGACAGCGTGGCCGGGGCCACGGCCGCGCGGGCAGCCGAGATGCGCTGCGTCGGGTTCACGGGCGGCAGCCATTGCGGACCGGGCCACGCGGACCGCCTGCGCGACGCGGGCGTCACCCGCGTGATCGCGTGGTTGGAGGATCTGCTCGACGAGCTCGGCTGACACCCAAACCGGGTCCGCAGGCAGCCTCAGGGACTCACATCCGGCGCATCAGCTCGGCACACCCGAGGTATCGCGCGGCTCGAAACACTCCATCACGGCGGCCTGATCCGCGGCGCCAAGCCCGACCGCCGTGAGCAACCGGTGCACCTCGGCACAGGTGGCGGTCAGCGGCATCGCTGTATCGGTCAGACGCGCGAGATCCTGCACCCCGTTCAGGTCCTTGACCATGTTCGCTATGCGGCCCGTGGGCGTGTAATCCTTGGCCGCCATCCGGGGCATGTACTCCTGCAGGATGGCGCTGTCCGCCCGGCCGCCCGCCAGGGCCACGGGGATCTGGCGGGCATCCACCCCCGCATCCTGAGCCAGCCGCGTTGCCTCGGCCACGGCCAGAAATCCGATCCCGCAGAGCAACTGGTTGATCAGCTTGGTCGTCTGCCCCGACCCCGAAGGCCCCATCAGCGTATAGTTCTTGCAGAGCTTCGACATCACCGCCTTGGAGGCCTCGAAATGTGCCGGGTCGCCGCCCGCCATCACCGTCAGCTCCCCGATCAGTGCCTTGGGCGCGCCACCGGACAAGGGGGCATCGATCCAGGCGAGGCCCCGGGCCGCTGCGTCCTCGGCCAAGGCCTTGGTCGAGGGCGGGTCGATCGAGGACATGTCGATGATCATGCCGCCCGCTGCCAACCCCTCCGCCGCGCCGCCTTCGCCAAACACCGCAGCCCGTACGATGGCGGCCGCGTTCAGCGACGTGATGACGAACTCCTTGCCCCGCGCGGCCTCCGCCGCCGATGTTCCTGCGACAGCTCCTTTGGCCACCAGGCGCGCCACGGCCTCGGCATCCAGATCAAAGACGGTCAGATCACACCCGACTTCGGCCAGCCTGGTCCCGATGGCCCCCCCCATGGCACCGCATCCGATCAACGCCACCTTCGTCATCAAGCTATCCTTTCTTGTCCCGCAGCCGGCCACAGGGCCGCCAGCGGGTGGGTGGGCCGCGCCTCAACCCGCCCCCAAGCGGCGGCGTTGACGGGGAACGCTGGCGGCCCTCTCCCTCACAGGCAGGATGTCATCCCGCCATCTACGAAAATCGTCTGCCCGTTCACGAAGCTCGACGCGCCAGAGGACAGGAATACGGCCGCACCCACCAGCTCCGGCATCTGCCCCCACCGCCCCTGCGGCGTCCGTTTCGCGATCCAGGCCGAAAACTCGGGATCAGCCACCAGGGCTGCCGTCAGCTCCGTATCGAAGTAGCCGGGCGCGATCGCGTTTATGTTGAGCCCCTTGGGCGCCCAGTCCGTCGCCATCCCCTTGGTCAGGTTCGCCACAGCGCCCTTCGACGCGACGTAAGGCGCAATGCCGGGCCGCGCCAACGCCGTCTGGACCGAGGCAATGTTGATCATCTTGCCCTGGCCCCGACCGATCATATGCCGCGCCACGGCCTGACCCACGTTGAAGATCGAGGTGACGTTGGTCGCCATCAGCCGGTCGAAATCGGCGGGGTCGAACTCTTCCAGCGGTGCGCGATGGGTCATCCCTGCGTTGTTGACCAGGATATCGATCGGTCCTTCGTTGGCCTCGAACCCGTCCACGGCCGCGCGCACGGCACCATGATCCGTCACGTCGAAGGCCAGCATCTTCGCACCAAGCGCCTCGGCTCCCGCTTTCAGCTTGGCTGCGCTCCGCCCGTTCAGGACGATCTGCGCCCCCGCCTTGGCCAGTCCTTCCGCCAAGGCAAACCCGATCCCCTGGCTCGATCCCGTGATCAGCGCGGTCTTGCCGCTCAGGTCGAAAAGCTCCGTGCTCATGCCCCCGCCTCCGGTTTACACTCGTTTTCAACCGGGTATATGTTATCGATAACATCCGCAAGCGAGAACACCGTGAAAGCGCCATGAGCAAAGCCATCGTCATCCATGCGCCGAAGGATCTGAGGATCGAGACACGCGACCCCGGCGAGCCCGGTCCTGGCGAGGTCGCGATCAAGCTGGCAGCAGGCGGGGTCTGCGGCTCGGACCTGCATTATTACAACCACGGGGGGTTCGGGACGGTCCGCATCAAGGAGCCGATGATCCTGGGCCACGAGGTGGCGGGGCATGTGGCCGCCCTCGGCCCCGGTGTCACCGGTCTGACCCCCGGCGATCTGGTCGCCGTCTCGCCGTCGCGCCCGTGTGGAGAGTGCCTCTACAGCCGAGAAGGGTTGCATAACCACTGCCTCAACATGCGCTTTTACGGCTCGGCGATGCCCTTCCCGCATATCCAGGGCGCCTTCCGCGAGATGCTGGTCGCCCATGCCAGCCAGTGTGTGAAGGCGGACGGATTGACGCCTGGCCAGGCCGCCATGGCCGAGCCGCTGTCTGTCTGCCTCCATGCCACCCGTCGGGCGGGCGAGATGCTGGGCAAACGCGTGTTGGTCACGGGCTGCGGGCCCATCGGCGTGCTCTGCATTCTGGCCGCCAGACGCGCCGGCGCGGCCGAGATCGTGGCGACCGATCTTGCCCCCAACGCGCTCTCCCATGCAGAGCGGGCAGGGGCCGACCGGGTGATCAACATGGCGGGCGACCCGGAGGCATTGACACCTTATGCCGCCGACAAAGGCACCTTCGATGTGCTGTTTGAATGTACCGGTGTCGCGGCCGCGCTTGCCGGGGGGATCAACGCGATGCGCCCGCGCGGGGTGGTGATGCAGCTGGGCCTGGGCGGCGACATGACCGTGCCGGTCCAGACGCTGACCGCCAAGGAGCTGGACCTGCGCGGGTCCTTCCGCTTCCACGAAGAGTTCGCGACCGCCGTGACCCTGATGCAGAAGGGGCTGATCGACGTCGCCCCGCTGATCACGCACACCCTGCCGTTGGCCGAGGCTGAGCAGGCCTTCCGGATCGCCAATGACCGGAGCCAGGCGATGAAGGCCCAGATCGCATTCGGGTGAGGACGGGCCGCGCGCTCCCCTGAGAGATCGGGAGAGCGACGGGCATCCCAAGTACCCACCCGCCCGCGCGCGGCCCTCCGCGCCAAGGCGTTAACACCCATCAGTCGACCAGATCTGACGCGTTTGGCATACGCAAATCATACGCATGTCATACGCATGTCATACGCATGTCATACGCTTGGCATACGCGTGAAATCCCAGCGCCAGATCGGTTAACGCGTGAACGTGTCCGCGCCGATGGCGGCAAGCGCGGCATGGCCAACAGCAAGGTCCTGGTCCGGTGAACCGGAGCCGACGCCGCCGACCAATGCACCATCGATCCGGATCGGCAATCCACCGCCCAGCCCAGTGACAGCGCCATCAGTGGCGGCGGCGATGGGCAGGCGCACCGGCTCGGGGACATTTGCGGAGGGAATGCCGTGCGACGCGCTGGTGAGTGCCTTCGCTAAGGCACTGCGGCGACTGAGGAATTTCGAGCCGGTCATGCGGATCTCACCCAGGGTCTCGCCGCTGGCATCGACGATGACGATGCACTGGGGCTGGCCAATCTCCTCGGCTTTGGCCACGGCTGCGGTCAGCATCTTCAGGGTGCCGTGATGGGTCAGGCGGCGGGTCTGCTCGGTGTCATCCATAGTGCTTGCGCCCCCTGCGCGGCCAGATATGTTATCGATAACACCAGCTAGCATGGCCGCGGGGCGGGAGGAACAATCGATGTCATTTTTCGAGGCATTTGAACCGATCTTTAACACCTACGTGCTAGGAAATGCCCCCGTAAAGCAGATCGCTACCGGGTTCGACTGGGTCGAGGGGCCGGTGTGGTTTGGCGACGCCGATTGCCTGTTGTTTTCGGACATTCCCAACAACCGGATCGTGCGCTGGTGTGCCGAGACGGGGGTATCGACCTATCGCGCGCCGTCGAACTTCGCGAACGGGCATACGCGGGACCGGCAAGGGCGGTTGGTGAGCTGCGAGCACCTGACCCGGCGGGTGACGCGGACCGAGCATGATGGCGCGATCACGGTGATCGCGGATGGGTTCGAGGGGAAGCGGCTGAACTCGCCCAACGATGTGATCGTGAAGTCCGATGGCTCGATCTGGTTCTCGGATCCCCACTACGGGATCAAGCAGGACTACGAGGGCCAACATGCGGAACAGGAGCTGCCTTGCCATGTCTACCGCGTTGATCCGTCAGGGGAAATCTCGGCGGTGGCGAGTGACTTCAACTGCCCCAACGGCTTGGCCTTCAGCCCCGATGAGAGCCGACTCTACATCGCGGACACCGGCCGGATGTATGGCGATGACCCGACGCATATCCGGGCGTTCGACGTCACCGCGGAGGGGTTGAAGGGCGGCGAGGTCTTCCATGTGATCTCGCCCGGAGTGGCCGATGGGTTCCGCTGCGATACCGACGGGAACATCTGGTCCTCGGCCGCGGATGGGGTGCATTGCATCGCGCCGGATGGGACGTTGCTGGGCAAGATCCTGGTGCCGGAGCTGGTCTCGAACGTTTGTTTTGGCGGGCGGCATGGGCACCGCCTGTTCATGACCGCCACGACCTCGGTCTACGCGGTTAATCTGAACCGGCGCGGCGGGTTTGGTCAGTTTTGAGGTCAGCAGGCCGGACATCGGTCGTATAAGTCAAGTTACAGGGCGAGCCGCACTGCACAGAACCACGACGTCTTTGGAGCAGAAATCCAGTCCGTTCGCCAAGCCGACATGACCGAACTGACCAGGCACTACGGCCGATGAGGCTATCGGCGGATAGCGGCGCTGATGCGACATGCCGGTTGGTCTGTCAGCGACGGTCGGATTAGGCGGTCGGATTGAGCGGTCGGCTTGAGCGACTGTGGCGGCGGGAGGGGGTCAGGGGTCAGCGCGCCATGTGATAACCGACGGCGGGTTGCGAACCGGTCGGACACCTGCATGATCGCCCCGCCAGCCTCTGATCCTTCTGATGCGGCGAAGGTTCCCAAGAACGTCGCAACGATCTCATCGGCTGTGTGTTTTTACGCAGTCGTGAATATCATGGTGTGCTCGTGCTCGAAACCCTCCAACTTCCCCAAGCTCTTGCGAAGATCACCTGGTCGGAGACCAGCTGTATGCTTTGGCGCACGCGCCGCCCATCAGCATTGCGCGCTCGCTGTCGCTAAGGCGGTCGGTATCCAGAAACGGTCGCACGGCCTGTTCAAAGTTCACGACGGCAAAGGCGCGCGTCCAATCCGTTCCCCAAAGGCAACGGTCGAAGCCCCAGGCATCGAACAGGCGGGCCAACGGATCCCAGATGTCCGGGAAGGGGTACGGCTGCTTTGACAGGGTGCACGCGCCGGTGATTTTGATCACGGCGTTTTCGCGCTTCGCCAGGTCCAAGACTCTCGGCAGGTCTGCCCATGGCTCCTCTGGCGCTGGCGGCCATTCGGGCTGCAGGATGGCCATATGGTCGATGATGAAGCGCGTATTGGGATGGCGGTCGATCAACGCCATGCCCGCATCGATGTTGTCCCAGAACAGCATGTTGACCGGAAAGTCATGCGCTGCCGCTGTGCGCAAGATCCGATCGACGCCGGGATGATCCGGATCTGTTCCGTCTTCCTTGCGCAGCATGATCCGAACGCCGACTGCGCCAGGGGTGGCCTTCCAATCCGAAACAACGTCCGCAACCTGCGGGTCGGTCGGGTCCACCGGTTTCACGAGCGCAAAGCGGCCGGGATGCGCCTGTTGAACCTCGGCCGCGTAGCTGGCGTCAAACCGATACATGGCGAAGGCACTGATGAAGATCGCACCATCGACCCCAAGATCGTCCATTGCAGCGACCATCTCGTCGCCCGTCACGTGATCGGGCCAATTCGGAACGGAATGCCAGGGGCGATCAGGTGTGTTTGCTTCGTAAGCGTGCACCTGGGCATCGATGATCATGGCTTTACCTCCTCAGACGTGTGGGTCTTTGCCCTTGCTTAGCGCTTGGGCGACGGCAATGCACCCAGACTACGCGTCGTTGCCAAAGCCGCTGCCTGCGGTCCTGTAATCACCACGGGGCGGGCTGAAGATATCCAACACCCGGCACCCCTCGGGACCAGCGCTCAGCGAATGGGGGACGTCGCCGGGTGTGCGCCAAAAGTCGCCCTTTTTCACCTGGATCTCGCTATCGCCTTGGACGCGCGTTCCCGTACCTTCAAGCATGACGCCCCATTGCTCTTCGGGATGGTGATGAAGCGTCCCCACGGCATTGGGCTCGATCTCAACGAAGGATAACATGGCTTGGTCGCCGACGAATATCCGGGCCACGAGACCGGGCGCGAGTTCACGCAGCAAGCCGTCGGATGCGTCATCTAGGTTATGGAATTCGGGGTGTCTGGTCATTTGGTCGCCTCAGATCAGTGCATGTAGTTGCGGAACCAGTCGATGATACACTTGGGATTTTGGCCGGAACAGTTGTAACCGTCGAAACGCCGCGCGGTGCCTTCGATCCAGAACAGTTCTTTCTCGTTGCCGCCCAAGAGATCTAAGGCTTTCTGCCCATATTCGGGTGCCGTCCACAGATCATCGCGGACCTGAACCACCAAGGTTGGCGCTTTGACGTCCGGTGCGAACAGGTGGGGCGACATATCCGAGATTGCGAAGTCGCCCAGCTCTTTCTGCTCGAGGTCTAGCACGTCCATTTACCCGCCGACGCCCTTCTTGCAAGGTATCGCGACCACAATCCCGGCGGGTTCAGCGACACCGATCTCGCTTCCGTGCGGTCCTTCTTCACCGATCAAGCTATCCCGCGTCAGCCGCTGAGTTCCCCGCCGGGGCTCGTGATCATCCCGTCGGGCAAGAAGATCGGGTTCCTCGATGCCAGACGCTTCGAGTATGGCGCGGGCTCATGCCTGGCAGTCGGGCTACCCTTGGTTTTCGAGTGCGAGACACATGCGTCGCGCGAGGTCTCGCTGTTTGGTTTGTTCATCGCAATCGCTCGCCCCATTGAAACAAAGCCTCATTTGAGACAGATATGTCTTATGACTAAAGTCAGACCAGATACCCGAGACGCAATCATCGAAGCTGCTTTCCTGGTGTTCGGTGAGCGCCACGGCGCCTCGCTGGGGGACGTGGCGGACCGCGCGGGTGTTGGACGCGCAACGCTCCACCGTCATTTCCCCGGCCGCGCAGAGCTGATGCGCGCCCTTGCCGTGATCGCAATGCAGGAACTTGACGCGGCGATCGAGACGGCGACAGCCCAGGCCGCAAACTACGAAGAGGGCTTTCGCCTGTCGCTTCACGCCATTGTCCCGCTGGCCAGCCGCCAGTGGTTTTTGATGCAAGAGGGCCTGGAGGCCGATCCGAAGATTGCGGCCGCATACAAAGAGAGCCGCGACGAGCTTGGCGCGGACGTGGATGCCGCAAAAAAAGAAGGCGTTTTCGCGGCCGACGTCCCGACCGCCTGGATCGTCGAGGCCTTCGAGAACCTGACCTATGCCGCCTGGTCGATGGTCCAAAGCGGCGAGGCAACCCCAAAACAAGCTGCAGAAATGGCTTGGCGCACGCTGATCAGCGGCCTGAGAGGAGACGCAACATGAACCTGGACCTTTTGACGACCCAGATCGATGACGCCTTCTTTTTGATCGGCGCCGCGATCCTGCTTATCGAGATCGCCGAAATGGTGTTCAAGGGCGAGCTAAAGTCCAAGACGGTCGGCGAAATGCTGGTCAGCGCGTCGACCCAGATCCCCTATATCGCGGTCGAGGCGCTGATCCTGACCAGTGCCTACAGCCTGTTCTGGATCATCTCCTACGCGCTGCCGTGGTCGATTCCGGTGACGTGGTGGAGCGTTCTTTTGGTCGTCCTGCTCGCAGACATCACCTACTATTGGGAGCATCGGATCGCCCACGAGGTGCGGCTGCTCTGGACGCAACATGCCGTCCACCATTCCTCGCGGGACATGAACATCGTCACCGGTGTCCGGTTCGGGCCGCTGGAAGGCGTTTGGTCGTTGGTTGCGCACATTCCTCTGGCGCTGATGGGCTTTGCGCCCGAGGCAATCATTTTTGGCGTGATCTTCGTGCTGGCCTACCAGACGTGGCTGCATACGGAACTGATCGGCAAGCTGGGGCCGTTTGAGCTCGTCCTGAACACGCCCTCGCACCACCATGTGCATCATGGCTGTGACGACAAGTACCTGGATAAGAACTACGGTGGCGTCCTGATCATCTGGGATCGGCTTTGGGGGACATTCCAGGTCGAAGAAGAAACGCCGCGCTACGGTCTGAAGCGGGACTTTAACAGCCGCAACCCGCTGAAGGTCTGGTTCTCGGAGGTGCCGGGTCTGGCGCGCGATCTTGGAGAATCGAAGAACCCCCGCGAAGCGCTCGGCTATCTGTTCGGCCGACCCGGATGGAAACCCAAGCAGTAACCGGATCAGCCTTCGGTTCGACCGAACGCCTATCGCTTGCAACGCGGATCTGGACCATTCCGGAGAAGCTCCAAGCCTTAAGAGAAGCTCACGCGGTGCGATCTTTTCATCGTGGGACACCCCATTGATTTACTTGAGCTGAGGCGGCGCGGACGCCTGCGCGGTCCCAAACGGCCATGCGGAAAAGGTCTGTCATGCGGCCCTCGTCGGCCACGTAAATGACTTGAATTTGGATGGCATGCGGAATGCTCATGAGAACGTTCAATCGATCATAGACCTTGGGCGCACTAGTAAAAGCACACCCGAGTTCGCGATCCGAGCTTGGTCAGCGTGTTAGGGTAGGGCTCAAACTTGCTCTGACAGATGACGCCAGTGACTTTGTTGAGGTTATGCAGAGGCCTTGACACGCGCGTGAGCCGCGGCCGACGATCAGTCGATGACGTAATTCTGTCGCTGATCAACCTTCGCACGCCATGAGCATCGCATCGTCTGATCCATTGCTGCAGCCCTTCCAACTCGGGCATTTGAAGCTGCGCAATCGTGTTATGTCTACCAGCCACGCCTGTGGTCTGGGCGACAAAGATCACATGCCAGGAGAAGCGTACCAATCCTATCACGTTGCCAAGGCGCGGGGCGGGCTGGCACTGACGATGTTCGGCGGGTCTTCCTATGTATCTCAGGACTCGAAGTGGAGCGGCAGCCAATTGAGCGTCGCAACCGACAAGGTCATTCCGCACCTACAGCAGTTTTCGGACCGGGTTCACGCCGAAGGTGCTGCGCTGATGATCCAGATTACGCACTTGGGTCGCCGGGCCGAGACGAACACTCAGGCATGGATGCCAACGCTTGCGCCCTCGCCCATCCGCGAACGTGGGCACCGCTCGATCCCAAGGGAAATCGATCGAGGGGAAATGGAGCGCATCGTGCGAGAGTTCGGTGATGCGGCAGTGAGATGCAAGGAAGGCGGGCTGGACGGACTGGAGGTCATGACCCATGGCCACCTCATCGGTCAGTTTCTGTCCCCGGAAACCAACCGACGGACGGACGACTTCGGTGGAAGTGCGGAGAACCGCGCACGGTTCGGTCTTATGGTCTTGGAGGAGATCCGTTCACGCGTCGGCAGCGATTTCGTCGTCGGTCTCAGGTACGCGATCGATGAAGGCATTGCGGGTGGACAAGATTTTGACGACTGCCTGGCCATTGCAAAGCTGTTTGAAGACCGCGGATTGATCGACTTCGTGAACGCGAACTACGGGCGCCTGGACACCGAACTCGCACTTGTCGTTGATTGCATGCCCGGCATGCAGGAACGTCAGTCGCCCTGGTTGGAGAAAGCAGCTGCGTTCAAGGGTGAGATCGAACTACCGGTCTTTCACGCGGCCAAGATCAACGATATAGCCACGGCGCGTCACGCTATCCGCGCAGGGTTGCTGGACATGGTCGCCATGACCCGTGCCCACATCGCCGATCCCGACATCGTCGCCAAGCTGAAGCGGGGGGCGGAGGATCGCATTCGTCCCTGCGTCGGTGCTGTCCATTGCATGAGCGAGAACCGTCCAACCTGCCTTCACAACCCGGCATCCGGACGCGAGAGGTTCTTTTCTCACCGCGTTCAGCCGACCACCGGCCCAAAGCGAAAGATCGTCGTCTTGGGTGGTGGTCCATCGGGTATGGAAGCAGCGCGCATCTCGGCTGAGCGCGGTCATGACGTCGTGCTGTTTGAAGCAGGCAACGCATTGGGGGGGCAGTTGCGTTTGGCTGACAAGGCGTCGTGGCGCCGTGACGTGCGCGGCATCGTGGACTGGCGGGAAAGCGAGCTTGCGCATCTGAACGTGGATGTCCGGCTGAACACTTATGCGGAAGCCGAAGACGTCACGACCGAGGCGCCAGACGTGGTCATCATCGCAACCGGCGGTATCCCTGACTTTAGCTTCATCGAGGGTGGTGATCTTTGCACCAGCGCCTGGGATGTTCTTGGCGGGCAGGTACAGCTTGGCGACGATGTTGTTGTCTATGACGGCACGGGTCGGCACCCCGCCCCGACGGTTGCCGAAATGCTAGCCGCAGCCGGCCTGGACGTAAGCTACTACATGATCGACGACGTTCCTGCCAAAGAACTGGCCTATGGCGAGCGTGTGATCTGGAAGAAGCGCTTCGCAGAGGAAAAGATCGTACCCGTCGGCGACCATTCGCTGGTCTCTGTCCGCCGCGCGGGGAATGGTCTTGTGGTAAAACTGATCTCCGACCTCACAGGCGAGGAAACCGAGAGAGAAACCTCTGCTGTCGTGCTCGAGGCTGGGGTCTCGCCGATGAGCGATGTATTCGAAGCTCTACGTGATAGCTCGACTAATGGCGGTACCACGGACTTAAGCGACTGGAAACCAGACCAGTCCCCGCCAAAGCACCGGGACGGCTACGCTCTGTTTCGTATCGGAGACGCTGCCGGCAGCCGGAACGTCCAGGCCGCGATGTTCGACGCGCTTCGGCTGTGTCAGCGGTTATAGATCCAGGCCAGTGAATTGGCCGGAGCATAGGCTGCCTTCGTAATCAGAAGTCCCACTGGTTTGCGACGCGCGGCGCTGGACTGGTTCTATGGACAATGGCGGCTGCCCGATCCAACGCCGTCACAGGTGCCGGTCTTTCGGGACCGATCCAAATTATGTCACTGCCTCAACGCCAAGTTGCAGCGTTAATCTCATGCATCTCGTTTGCGAAGTTCTTAGAATGCCCAAATTGATTTTTCGGGCATGCCGTCACTCTGCAAGTTCACACATGTATCCTCTGACCGAGATTACTTGTAAAACGATGAGGTTGAAGCACGATGAAAAACATCAAACCAATCACTCTGATGCTCTTTTTTGGGATTTTTCTTGGGCCTGCCAATACGGCAAAGGCGCAGGATCAACTTCTAGCCGCTATGTTTTTATGCAATGCGGTGGCTGAAGTACGCATACTGTCTGTTGACAAAGCGCAGGAGTGCCTTCGGCACCAGACCGCACTAAAGATTGCACTTTTAGAAGATGTGTCCATGGATGATTACGCTGCCATGACAACGGCGGAGCAAGCTGAAATTGGACGAAGGGGTTATCAGGTCTACCTCGCGTGGAAGGATGCTAACCCGGATCTGGTGGACCGTTTCGAAGCAGAAGCCCGCGAAATTGCCATGGCTACGATGCAGTAGCTGCCTATCCTTCTACGCGACTTAAGCGTCTGCAAGTGGACGTAGGTACTCAGATCATAAGCGGTTGGCGGGCAGAGGGGTCCATCGGCTAAGCCTATGAGATGATCGTTGAGACTGCGCGCTTAATTCAAGCTTCGAGCGACTTCGAGGACATCGCGACGCGGTTCTCTCATGATATGACGATGCGCTGGCGAGACTTGTCGGCGAACCGCAGCGTTTTCGACAATCGTGCACGTGCCGTTGTTCTTGTGCACGCAGTCGCGCTTGGGTCTGACGGTGATGACCTCACCGAAGACATCGGATTTTCGGTAAACAGCTTCAAGGACCTGATGGCGGCAACAGGCGTTATGAGCCGTGGCCGCGCCGGCGCTTTGCTGGGGTATCTTCGGCTTCTTCGACTTGTCCGAGCGGACAAGGAAAGTGGGCCCGGAAAAAGGCTGGTGTTGAAGAATTCGGGCGAGATTGTCCAATTCGTGGCCCCGGGTTGGGAAATCAGCTACCGGCATTCCAGCGCCCTGCTGTCTCCTGAAATACGCCTGCCAGAACCCTATGCGCCAGAGCGGCGAATTATCGAGTTTGCGCGGTACTTCGTGTTGCAGTTTGCAGACGGTTATCGACCTTTTGCTGATTTAGAAGCATTTCAGCAGCTTTGGCGTATGCGCGGAGGCATGAGTGTGCTGCTTGATCTGTTCGCGCGTCATGACGGCGACGCCATTTCAACTCGCGCGCTGTCAAAGCAGTTCTCGATCCCGCGTTCTCAGGTCAATAAAATCCTGAAAGTGGGGCTTTCGTCTGGTCATCTGGTGATCAGGCCCGACCAAGTCGCTCTTAGCCCTCGGATGTACGAAGAGGTGAAAACGGCAATCGCGCGGTATTTCGCTATGATCTTGATTGGGGCACACGGCGAGATCCGGCCTGAGCTAAGGGCCTAATTCAATAAGCTCTTCCGGCCGAGGCTGCTGCCGGCCCATGGCTCGACCCATGTTACACCCAACGCCTGTATTCAAGCTGTTGAAAGCAGCGCAGAAGCCCGACCGAAAGTACATCGGTGTGGCCGTGGTTTTGGTGATTGGCGCCTAGTTGCGCCATTGAACCGACCTCGTTTGAGCCGCATGCAACACAAGCATCGGCCCTCCGCATCGCGACTGGCAAACGATTGCAGACACAACCTCTCGCTATTTGGCTTTGCCGCAGGGGAGGGCTTCACTACGCTTAGGCGCGTTAGGCATGACGGAGCCAGCATCGTGTTCGAGCTTCCTGATCAGATCTCCGCGCTCATCACCCTCGGTACCTTGGTGGCGATGTTTGTGCTGTTCGTTCGCGAGACCTACACGCCCGAGGTTACCGCAATCGCCGGCGCGGGTTTTCTGTTGCTGGTCGGCATTCTGCCGGTTGACGACGCGCTGGCTGTCTTCTCCAATCCGGCGCCGTTGACGATTGCCGCAATGTTTGTCCTGTCTAGCGCCCTGGTGCGCACGGGCAGCCTGGAGCTTTTCACGAGAGCGATCTCCCAGGGGGTGCGCCGTCATCCCAAGCGCATGTTCGCCGTGTTCGCCGGCTTCACTGCGGGCGCTTCGGCGTTCATGAACAATACGCCCGTGGTCGTCATGATGATGCCTGTGGCTGTGCGGCTGGGAAAAATCCTGCACGTACCGGCCTCCCGGCTTCTGATCCCGCTCAGTTATTGCGCGATCCTGGGCGGTATGCTCACGCTTATCGGCTCGTCCACCAACTTGATTGTCGACGGCGTCGCTCGGGCAAACGGGCTGCAGCCATTCGGCATTTTCGAAGTGACCCCCGTTGCGATTGTGATCGTCCTGGCAGGGTTAGGGTTCACCGCTGTCGCCGCGCCGCGGCTGTTGCCACAACGCGATAGCATGGTCGATTTTCTCAGCGCCCGGCGGCAGTTGAAGTTCCTGACAGAGGTTGTGGTTCCCGACGGGTCAAATCTGATCGGTCAGAACGTTTTGACGGCTGAACCCTTTCGCCAGGATGTCGGCGTCGTAGACGTGCTGCGCAGTTACGAATCTCTCCGGACCGACCTGAAATCAGTCGTCCTTGCTGCGGGCGACCGGGTTGTGCTGCGCTCAAGCCTTGCCGAGGTGATGGGATTAAGGGACCACGATGCGCTGGCATCGCCTGGTGAACTGGATTCGATCGGACAACGGCGAACGATCACCGTTGAGGCGCTAATCTCGCCGGGATGCAGGATGATCGGGACTGTCCTGTCTGACTTGCGGTAGAGACGCCGATACGGCGTGTACCTGCTTGGGGTGCATCGCCGCGAAAGCCGTGTGCCAACAACGCTTGATGCGATCCGCGTCCAGGTGGGTGACACGATGCTTCTGGAAGGCGACCCTGCCGACATCGCCCGGCTGGCGGACGAACAACAGCTTGCACAGCTGACGCGCCCAGCGGAGCGTCCCTTTCGTCGTCGTCGTGCGCCAATCGTTGGGGGCATTCTTGCTGTGGTCATTGTTGGGGCTGCGCTTAACATCATGCCCATTGTGGGCCTCGCGCTGATCGGGGTCGCGTTGGCGCTGGCAACACGCTGCGTCGATGCCGAGGAGGCCTTCGAGGCGATCGACGGGCGGCTTCTTGCGTTGATCTTTGCGATGCTCTGTGTCGGCTCCGCTCTGCAATCGACGGGCGCGGTCACACTGATCGTCGACGGGTTGGTTCCCTACTTATCAGGTCTGCAACCGACCATTTTGCTGTTGCTCGTCTTCCTGATGGCAAGCTGTTTGACCGAGTTGGTGTCCAACAACGCGGTTGCCGTTGTCGTCACGCCAGTGGCGATCACACTTGCTGAAAAGCTGGGTGTCGACGCGCGCCCCTTCGTGGTGATTGTGATGATCGCGGCGTCGGCCAGTTTCGCGACGCCGATCGGTTATCAGACGAATACGCTAGTCTATGCACCAGGGGGCTACCGCTTCACTGACTTCGCCCGGCTGGGTGTGCCGATGAACCTGGGAACGGGTGTCATCGCTTCGGTCTTAGTGCCGATGTATTGGCCGCTTTAGATCGGTTTTGGGCGCTGATCGGGAACGACAATAGCGCGCATTATCGGTTGACAGAACATCAATGGCGGCGGCGAAAGGGGTTAACGGGATCGTTGTTTGGCATCTCTGGCCCCCGGACTCGCCGCTCGCATCAGCTATGAAGATTAGCCCAGCGAGCTGCAGTCGATGCCGCCGATTGCGGGACGTCGGAGTGCGTTCGGTGTTGCACCAACCCTGACAATTATGACTGCCGTCTCTGTTTGTCCCAAACACCATTGTCTTGTAGCCATGATTGGGAACGGTGTTTGCGTGAAATGCGGGGAGGACAATCCATGAAGGTCGCTTTTCTTGGCTTAGGCACTATGGGCAGGCCAATGGCCGAGCGTCTGACTGCAGAGCGTCAGGTTGCCGGTTGGGACGTCGTACCTGAGAT
The DNA here is from genome assembly GCA_039026375.1 of Pseudomonadota bacterium. Taxonomy (GTDB): domain Bacteria; phylum Pseudomonadota; class Alphaproteobacteria; order Rhodobacterales; family Rhodobacteraceae; genus Thermohalobaculum. The sequence goes on along the minus strand of JBCCML010000002.1, from coordinate 136,960 downwards.
GTCCAAGGCATTCTCCGGTGGCGTGACCGCGATTGACGAGGCGCTGACCGGGGCGGATGTCGTCGTGACCATGTTGCCCGAGGGAAGCCACGTGGGCGAGGTCTACCGCACGCACGTCTTCCCCGGCGTCAGTCCTGGCACCTTGCTGATCGATTGTTCGACCATCGATGTTGACACGACCCGCCAACTGGCCGGGGAGGCCGCCGCGCACGGGTTGCAGATGGTCGATGCCCCTGTCTCTGGTGGGGCAGAGGGGGCCGCTGCCGGGACGCTCAGCTTCATGGTCGGCGGCGAGGCGGCGGCCTACGATCGCGCACAACCGATACTGGCCGGGATGGGGGCAAAGATCGCGCATTTTGGGGCTACCGGTGCGGGCCAGGCCGCCAAGGCCTGCCACAACATGATCTGCGGGATCACGGCCTTGGCCGTCTGCGAGGCATTTGCCCTGGCCGATGGGCTTGGGCTGGACCCGGAGAAGTTCTTCTCGCTCTGCCAGGGCGCGGCGGCGCAAAGCTGGGTCCTGGAGAACCGCTGCCCGGTGCCCGGCCCCGCGCCGGCTGCCCCCGCCTCGAACGGCTACGCGCCGGGTTTTGCCGCGCGCCTGATGGCCAAAGATCTGAGGCTGGGTCAGATGGCGGCCGAGGCCTGTGGTCAGGAGACGCCCTTTGGCGCGGAGGCCGCCCGGCGATTCACAGAATTCGCGGAGGCTGGCGGCGGGGATCTGGACTTCTCGGCGATCTACCGGAGCGTGCGCAAGCCGGGGTGAGGCCCTAAGGCGCGCTCATCCCTTCATCAGCTGGTTGTGGGGATCGTAGAGATGGGGGCTGTGCCTAATGGCATCGCGCCTGGTCCCAAACGCCTGAACATGGCAGCTGTCCCCCATCGCCAACGTGCCACGAGCCACGTAGGCCAACGCGATCAGCTTCCCCGTGCGATGGCCGTGGGTCACCGAGGTCAGGAAGCCGATCATCTTGTCTTCCACCAGGATTGGGTCTGAGGGCAGCGGCTCGGGCCCCGGGGCCGTGATCTCCAGGCCGATGAATTCCCAGTCCGGGGCACGCTGAGACTGTTCGATGACAGCCTCGCGCCCATTAAAGGGGCCCTTTGTCAGGTTGGCAAACCGGCCCAATCCCGCGTCGAACAGTGTGTACTCGGTGCCGAAGTCTGCGCCCCACCCGTGATAGCCTTTCTCGATCCGCATGGCGTTCAGGGCATAGGAGCCGAAATCGCAGATGCCGTGCGCGGTCCCGGCAGTTAGGATCGCCTCGTAGAGCACCGGCAGATCCGCGGACGCGAGGTGCAGTTCCCAGCCCAGTTCGCCCACGTACGAGACCCTTAGCGCCGTCACGGCGACACCAGCTACCGTGATCTCGGCCGCGCTGAGCCAGGGGACAACGGCGGCCGAGAGATCCGCGTCCGTCAGGTCCGCAAGCACCGCGCGGGACTTTGGGCCCATGACCATTAGGGCGGCGTCGTGCGCGTAGCCCTTGGTCAGCGTGACGCCGCTCTCTGGCAGCTGCGCCGAAAGCCAATCGAAATCACGGTCGATCGCCAGGGTTGGCCCGCACAGTAGAAAGCGCTCCTCGCCAAGCCGGGCGATGGTGGCCTCCGACCAGATCCGGCCCTTTGGCGTCAGCATGTACGACAGGCGCACCCGCCCCACCGCCGGCAGGCTGCCGCAGAACACCCGGGACAGGTACGCCGCGGCCCCCGGCCCGGCGACCTCGTACTTGGTGAAGCCGCCGTGATCCATCACGCCAACGCCGTGACGCACCGTCTCGCATTCTGCCCGGACGGCCGCATGCCAGGGCTCCTCGTGGAAGCTCAGTGCGCCAGTGTTTTGGGCGCTCTCTCGCTCGAACCACATGGCCCGCTCCCACCCGCCGATCTGGCCCATGACGGCGCCGCGGGCGGTCAGCGTGTCATACAAAGGCGTGCGGTTCACGGGCCGGCCTGCCTGCATCAGGCGATGGGGATAGGGGATGGCGTACTGCAGGCCATAGTGCTCAGCCGCCCGAGTGTTGGCGTAGGCGGGTGTCGCCCAATCCCCGAACCGGCGCGGATCCCAGGCCGAGAGGTCCCACTCGGTCTCTCCCTCGGTCAGCCATTCGGCCATCGCCTTGCCGATCGCGGCGGAATGGGTGATGCCGATCTGGACACCGGTCGCGTGGTAGAACCCAGGCGCCCCGGTAGCCGGTCCCACCAGGGGCAGGGCGTCGGGGGCGTAAGGGATGGGCCCGTTGACGAAGCGCCGCGCGCCGGCGCGCTCCAGGATGGGCACATGAGGGAGGGCGGCCTCGAACACCTCCATCATGCCGTCGACGTCATCGGGGAATAGCTGGTGGTCGAAGTCCGTCGGCACGCCGTCCTCCCAGACCGGGCGGCCTTCATGGGCATAGGATCCCAGCAGGAAGGCGTCGCGTTCACGGCGCAGGTAGAAACAGAGCTCCGGGTCGCGGATCAGGGGGAAGAGGTCAGGGGCGGCATCCAGCTCCGGCAGGGCGTCGGTCACCATGTACTGGTGCATCAGGGTCGCGACCGGGGCATGCAGCCCGGCCATAGCGGCGATGTCGCCCCCGCTGGAGCCGGCAGCGTTGATCACCTTTCCAGCCAGGACCATGCCCTTGTCCGTGGTGACCTGCCAGTCGCCGGAGGGCTGCCGCGCCAGACCGTTGACCCGGGTGTGGCGCGCCACTTCCGCCCCCTTTGCGCGGGCGTGATGAGCCAGCGCCTGGGTCAACTGACTGGGGTCAATGTCGCCCTCGTAGGGGTCATGGATCGCGCCCAGGACGGTGTCGTCCGCGCGCCAATAGGGATGCATCGCCTCTACCGCGGCCGGCGAGATCATCGGCAGCTCGAAGCCCGCCGCACGGGCAACGCCCGAAAGGTGGTGGAAGAGCTCCATGCGCTCAGGCGTGTGAGCGGGCCAGACAGCGCCGGTATGGCGATAGGTGATTGGGGCCTCGGGGTCTTTGGCCAGCTCCTTGTAGAGCGCCCAGGCATAGTTCCCCGCACGCATCCCCAGCCACGAGTTGGCATAGGTTGGGATGTTTCCAGCCGCATGCCAGGTGGACCCGGCGGTGAGCTCTCCCTTCTCGATCAGCAGCGTATCGGTAACCCCCGCCTCGGCCAGATGCCAGAGGATCGCGGCGCCGACAGCACCCCCGCCGATGATGACGACGTCTGCCTGGGTCTTCATTCAGTGCTCGGCCAGCAGGCGGCCATAGCCGGTAATTGGGTCCGTGATCCCGATGGCACGAAGGGTCTGCCAGTAGACCGCCGCGTTGCAGGCGACGATGGGCTTGCCCAGCTCTGCCTCCAGCTCCGCGATCAGGGCCACGACGGGCAGGGCTGTGCCCACCTGCAGGATGGCGTCGCACTGGGCCTGGGCCACGTGGCGAAAGACACGGCGGATATCGTCCAGGGGGGTCTCGCAGATTGCTGGTAGAGAGGGGGCCTCGGTCCCCTTGATGGCGACCACCTCGAACCCGGCAGCTTCTGTGTTGGCCTTGACCACTTGGTCGACCTCAGCGTTGAAGGGGGTCACCACGGCGATGCGCCGGGCGCCCAGCGCCTGCAGCGCGGCATAGTCCGCGGAGGAGGCGTTCAGTACGGGGACACCCACCTGGGCAGCCACGGCTTCACAGCGGGCGGCCAGTTTGGCAGGTCCGCCAGGGCCCGCATCCGTGGTCAGTCCGATCGCAATCGCAGCCGGGCCGCAGTCCATCAGCTTGGCGGCCTCCTCGGGCAGATCGTCCGACACCGCATCGCCCCCCAGCCGAAAGCGCTGCATCTGGTTCGTGACACCGCCTGGGCACAGCAGATCCAGCTCGGGTTGGACCACGGTGTTCATGGCCGGTGTCATGACGCCGATAATGGCGCGCGGTGCAAGTGTGTCGGCCATGTCAGCCCTTTCTCAGGTAGTCGTTCAGCCCGGTCATCCCGCCGATGTAGATCGCATCGCCGACCACCGCGTCCATCTCGGCCGCGACACCTTCGTCGCAATTGAACTGGCTCTCCCAGATCCCCAGCGTTTGGTCGGTATGGGTGATGGGCAGGAACCGGTGGGTCGAGATGTACCCCGTAACTGGAAGGGGGCTGTCAAGAATGTCGTAGGTATAGAAATGCTCGGCATCCGAGTGGGCCAGCAGTGTCTCGCGAAACGCGGTGCCATCGGCGATGTCCAGGTGCCGGATCGAGCCTGTGGCAGTGGCGGTGCCGCTTTCCATCTGGGCGGCCGTGACCGCCGGGTTCCACGCCGCCACCCCGTCGAAGGCACGCACGACGGCCCAGACCTGGTCAAGCGGCGCGTCAAGGATCATGGAACGGTAAACGTGCATCGGCGGCTACTCCGGTAGGTGAATGGGAAAGGCGTCGCGCACGCGGGCCTCGGCCGCGCGCGAGAGATGGCCGGGCGGCTCGGCGAGGATCTCCTGGACCCGTGCGGTGGCCCGGCTCCACAGGCTGGGGCGGCCCGCGGACTGCCAGTCGGCGACGCTGCGCCGGTCGGCAAGTGTGGGATAGACATAGTCGGTCTTCATCCGGGCCAGCGTTTGCGCCTCGCCCAGATAGTGACCCTCGCCTGTGGCCACGCGGTGGATTGCGTCCAGATCCAGCGCATCGGCAGACACCTCGATCCCGCGCACAGAGCGCAGGATGGCCCCGCACATGTCATCGTCGATCACCATGGCCTCGGGCGAGGCCACCATGATCGACCCCAGCATGCCGACGGATAGGTTGATCATGTCCGCGCCCGCGTGGGCGGCCAACGCCACAGTATAGCCTTTCTCGTATCCCGCCTGAACGTCGGCGATCTTGGCATCCGTCATGCCGGCAGACACCGTGGAAGGCAGCCCGATATGGGCAAGCAACTGCGCCGCGGCGGCACTTGCAACCGCGCCCTCGCCGCCGCCGCCCGTCATGGCCCCCGTTCGAAGGTCTGAGACGAAGGGCATCAGCGCATAAATGCAGGGCGCGCCCGGGCGGACATGGTCGACCAGGACCAGCCCGGCCAAACACTCGGCAAGTCCCTGCGCCAGGGCGCCCGCCAAGGTCACGGGGCTGGTCGCACCCGCCTGTCCCGCCGAGCAGATTTGCGGGATCATCCCCTGGCGCACACAGGTCTGCAGCACCTCGACGCCGTCTTGCGCGAAGCGGAGCGGCGGCACCACGTGAACGATGACCCCCATGCAGAAGGGGGTCGCCCGAAAGGCACCCTCCGCACCCAGCGCCGCGTCGAACATCGAGATCGCGCGCTCTAAGGCAGCAGCCGCATGAAAGCTGACGCCAATCGGCTTGCCCGTCCCTTTCAGGCACGCGAACGCCGTGTTCAGATCCTGCTCCAGCGGATCGGCAACATCGCGGGCAACGACAGGGCGCACGCCGTAGTGTATGTTCTCGCAGGCATCCAGCACCTGCATCAGCGCGTGGAGATCTGCCAGCGTGGTATCGCGGTAGGCCAGTGTCTCGGCATCCAGCACCTGCACCGCAGCCCCCCCGGTGCCGATGTGGACCCGGCGCTCTCCGATGGTCAGGCCGGTGTGCGGGGAGAACCCCGGTAAATCAACGCGCCGGGGCGCGCGGGCAAGTGCGTCCTCGACTATGGCCCGCGGGAAGCAGAGCCGTCCGTGGGGCGAGAGATTGGCCCCCCGGGTTAATAGGTCACCGAGAACGGAGCTAGGCGCGTCGGCGAGGCCGATGGTCTCTAGGATGTCCAGGGCGGCGGCCAAAATGCGCTCGAGTTCCGCTCGCTTGAGGGGCCGGAAGCAGCCCCCCAGAGCACGATGGGGAAGTCTTGCGACGCCTGTCGAGGTTTGTAGAGCTCTACCCCTGCGCGGCATGCCTGATCGTTCCCCAATGAGAGCCCCGGGCGTTCATCTGGCCGGAGCGCGTCACCGATTCCTGGCGAAGACGCTAGAGCGCATCAGCCGCCAGGGCAATCGGTGTCAGGACCTGACGCATGGCGCGTCGTCGCCGCTTCAACCACCGGGAACTTCCAGGTCTTGAGGCGCGGACCGACCGGCGCATCAATTTCGGGGCGCTTGCAAAGCGGTCTCAAACGAAGAGGGCCCGGCCTTTACAGCCGGACCCCCAAGGGCGTCCCAGGTGAGGAAACGGACGCCAAACTTATGGATTACGCAGGCAGCACCTTGGGCCGTGTGCCTCTGATCCGGTCCTCCAACGCCCTGACCGCCACGTAGAACGCCGGCGTGAACAGCAGCCCGAAGACCGTGACCCCCAGCATGCCCGAGAAGACCGAGACACCCAGCGCCTGGCGCATTTCGGCGCCCGCACCCGTGGCGATCATCAGCGGCACAACGCCCAGGATAAACGCCAGCGAGGTCATCACAATGGGACGCAGCCGGGTGCGGGCGGCCTGCACAGCCGCGGCCCAGCGGTCCAGACCATCATCCTCGGCCTGACGCGCGAACTCGACGATCAGGATCGCGTTCTTCGAGGCGAGTGCCACAAGGACCACAAAGCCGATCTGCACCAGAATGTTGTTGTCCAGCCCCGCCAGCCAGACCCCTGTGATCGCAGATAGCAGGACCATCGGCACAATCAGGATGACAGCCGCGGGCAGAGCCCAGCTTTCATACTGTGCCGCCAGCACCAGGAAGACGAACAGCACGGCGAAGGCAAAGACCAACGCTGCCGTATCCTCGGTGTTCTTTTCCTGATAGCTCAGTTCCGTCCATTCGAACGAGATGCCTGCGGGCAGGACTTGGGCGGCCAAGGCCTCCATCCTCTCCAGCGCTTCGGCTGACGACACGCCCGGCAACGCCTGACCCTGCACCGCCGCGGCGGGGTAAAGGTTATAGCGGGGCTGACGTAGCGGCCCGGTGGTGTCGTGGAAGGTCGCCACCGCGCCCAAGGGCACCATCGCACCGTCCGCCGACCGGGTACGCAGGCGGGCCACGTCGTCGACAGATTGCCGGAACTCGGCATCCGCCTGGGCAATCACCTGATAGGTGCGGCCGAACAGGTTGACGTCGTTCACGTAGGCCGAGCCCAAGTAGACCTCCAACGCCGCGTGGATGTTCGCCACGGGCACGTTCAGCATCTCGGCCCGCTCGCGGTCGATCTCTGCCCAGACACGTGGTGTCCCGGTGGAGTAGAGCGAAAAGACCGCCACGAGACCGGGATCCTGGTTCGCGGCCCCGGCAAGGGCACGCGCGGCTTGCTCCAGGGCGACGGGGCCAACATTGCCGGTGTCCTGCAGCATCATCTTGAAGCCGCCGCCGGTGCCGATCCCGCGGACGGGCGGCGGTGCGATGACGAAGATCGCCGCATCGGTGATCGCCGCCATCTGTTGGCGGGCCTGGCCCAGTACCTCTTCGGCGACGACGCCCTTCTCCGCCCGCTCATCGAAGGACGTGGTGGTGAAGAAGATGACGCCGGTATTGGACTCGGTGGTGAACGTTGCACCGTTAAAGCCCGCAAAGACCGCCGCGTGCTCGACCCCGTCGATGTCCAGCAGGCTTTCGGTTGCCTGGCGCACCACGGCGTCCGTCCGCTCTAGCGAGGCACCCGGCGGCAGTTGGACGACCGTGATGTAGTAGCCCTGGTCCTGCTCGGGGATGAAGCCGGCCGGCACCTTGCCGAACTGGTGGTCCGTCAGCAGCAGCAGGCCGCCGAACAGGGCCAGCATGATGGCCGGCGCCCGAACCAGCCGCGTGGTCGTCCAGGCATAGCCGTCCGAGGCCCGATCGACCCCGCGGTCGAACTTGCCCAGGGCCCACATCAAGGGCCGCATAAGAAGACCCGGCTTGGAAGCCCCATGCGGGCGCAGCAGCAGGGCCGCAAGTGCCGGGCTCAGCGTCAGCGACACCAGAAGCGAGATCGCCGTGGCCGCGGTGATGGTCACAGCAAACTGCTGGTAGAATTGGCCGGAGATCCCGGCAACGGCTGCTGTGGGGATGAAGACCGCTGCCAAGACCAGCGAGGTGGCCACTAGTGCGCCCGAGACTTCCTTCATGGTACGCTTGGCGGCATCGCGCGGCGACAGGCCGCCCCGGATGTGTTTCTCGATGCCTTCGACCACGATGATCGCGTCATCGACGACGATCCCGACGGCCAGCACCAGGCCGAAAAGTGACAGGTTGTTGATGGAGTATCCCAGCGCCGACATCACTGCGAACGTGCCGATCAAGGATACCGGGATCGCAAGGATCGGCGTCACCGCCGCCCGCCAGGTGCCCAGGAACAGCAGCACCACGGCCACCACCAGCAGGACCGCCTCGACCATCGTCGCGACCACCGCGTCGATCGAGGCTTGGATGAACTCGGTCGGGTTGTAGATCACGTCATAGGCGATGCCCTCGGGGAAGTCCTGGGACAACTGTTCGACGGTGGCCAGCACCTCTTCGGCGGTCGCCAGCGCGTTCGTGCCAGGCCGTTGGTTGATCACCATCGCAACGGCCTGCTTGGTGTCCAGGTAGGCCCGGGTGGTGTAATCGGCGGCGCCCAGCTCGACCCGCGCCACATCGCGCAGGCGCACGATGCGGCCGTCTTCCCCGCGTTTGACGATGATGCTTTCAAACTCGGCAGGATCGGCCAGACGACCCGCTGTTTCGACCGACAGCTCGAAGGCACCGGCCTGTGGCGTGGGCTGTTGGTTCAGACGGCCCGAGGCAACTTGGGCGTTCTGGGCGCGCAAGGCCGCGATGACGTCGCCGGGTGTCAGCGCCACGGCGGCGATCCGCTCGGGGTCCAGCCAGATGCGCATCGCGTAGTCGCGGGCACCGAAGATCGTCACATTGCCAACGCCGCCCAGGCGGGTCAGTTCGTCCCGTACCCGCTGCGCCGTGTTCGTGATGTAGAGATCGTCGCGCGAGCCGTCGGGCGAGAACATGTGGACGACCAGCAGAAGGTCAGGCGACGACTTTTGGGTGACAACCCCGAGGCGCCGAACGGGCTCCGGCAGTCGCGGCTCGGCAATCGAGACGCGGTTCTGCACCAGCACCTGGGCCGCATCCAGATCGGTGCCCAGCTCGAACGTCACGGTGATCGTCAGCTTGCCGTCGCCGGTGGCCTGGGACGACAAGTAGAGCATGCCCTCGACGCCGTTGATCTGTTGTTCAAGGGGCGTGGCCACGGTGTCGGCGATCGTCTCTGCCGAGGCGCCGGGATATTGGGCAGTCACCTGCACGGTTGGCGGGGCGACTGCGGGGTATTGGGCAACGGGCAGCGTGAAGTAGCTGAGCGCGCCGACGATCGTGATAAAGGCCGAAACAACAATCGCGAAGATCGGCCGGTCGATAAAGAATTGGGGCAGTTTCATTAGTCTATCCTCACCTTTAGGGGGGCGGCGCTGACGTCAGCGCGTCGCCACCTGGACAGGGTCCTGATCAATGACGCGCGCTGTGACGGGCGCGCCCTCTTCCAGCATGTGCAGGCCGCCGACGACCACTTGGTCGCCGGGCTCTACACCCGACAGAACGATACGCAGGCCCTGATGCTGACCGCCCAGCGTGACCTGCCGGCGGGTCACGGTGCCCTCGGCGGTGACGACCCAGACCAATTTGCTGCTTTGGTCCGAGCCGATGGCCCGCTTGGGGATCAGCACGCGCTCGACATCCACCGCTGTGGCCAGCCGCAAGCGGCCGAACATGCCGGGTGTCAGCATGCCATCGGCGTTGTCGAAGACGGCGCGGCCCCGGATGGTCCCCGTCAACCGGTCGATGCGGTTATCCACGAAATCGATGGTGCCTTCATGGGCATAATCCGGCTCGTCGATCAGCCGCACCGCGACGGGCGTGGTGCGGGCTCGGTCGCGCAGACCGTCGGGCCGGGTGGCCCGGACATAGGCCAGGTATTGCTGCTCGGTCGCGTCAAAGACAAAGTGGATCGGGTTCAGCGACACGATCGTGGTCAGCGTCTGCGCCGTGGCACCGGCGGAAATCAGGTTGCCCGGGCTGACAGCGTCATCCGAGATACGACCCGAGACAGGCGCCGTGATCTGCGTGAAACTCAGGTCCAGCCTGGCACGTTCCACCACCGCCGCAGCGGCCGCCCAGGCGGCATCGGCGGCCGATGCGTCCTGTGCCCGGGCATCCAGGACCGAGCCGCTGACATGGCCGCCTTCAAACAACTGCTGGGCACGGGCCAGTTCCGATTGCGCCAGGCGCAGGGCGGCGCGGGCTTCGGCCATGCGTGCCTCGGCCTCAGCCAGTGCGGCTTCAAAGGGGCGGGCATCGATGCTGAATAAGAGATCGCCCTTTTCGACGATCTGGCCGGGCTGGAAGTGCACTGTTTCCAGATAGCCGGAGACGCGCGCCCGGATCTGGACCTCGTCCATTGCCTCGAAGCGGCCGGCGAACTCGTCCCATTCAACGATCGTGCGAACCGTCGCAGTGACCACATCGACGGCGGGCGCTGGGGCCACCGCGGCGCCGACGCTGGCCTCGGCCTCGCCCACAAAAGATGGGATCTCGATGTGCTCGGCGGTGTACCAGATCGCACTGGCCAACAGGGCGCCGACGCTGACCCCCGACAGAAGTGTGCGTGTTCCAAACATTGCGGTCTCCTCACCACGGGACGATGCGCCCCGAATGGGGTGGAGATGCGCGCGCCCCCGCCAAACGGGTAGGCCGACCGCTGGCACGAGACCTTTTCCAATTTGGCAACAATCAGACGGGATCAGTCGTCCAGAAAGGTCGGCGGGTTTGCCACAATGAAGTCCACGAAGGCACGTACCCGCGGCGCAACCAGCCGGCGATCCTGATAGATGATCGCGTAGGGGAAGCGGTCCATGCGATGATCCGCCAGGATCTCGACCAACTTTCCCGATGCGAAGCCTTCATTGGCCAGAAAGCTGGGCAGTTGAGCGATGCCCAAACCCTTTTCGGCCGCCTGCATCAGCGCATCGACACTGTTGCCGATCAGAACCGGATCCAGCGTTTGGCGCACGACTTCTCCGTCAACGTCGAACATGAAGGGGAACAGGCGTCCGGTGTTGCGCACCCGGTAGTGGATGCCGCGATGCCGGGCCAGATCATCCGGGGTTTCGGGCGTGCCCATGCGGGCCAGATAGTCAGGGGACGCGCAGGAATAGACCCGGTCGTCAAAGATCTTGCGCGCAACCAGGTTCGGGCTGTCGCCCAATTGGCCGATGCGGATCGCGATATCGACCCCTTCGCTTGCCAGATCGACCTGTCTGTCCTCGAACATCAGCTCGATCTCGACATCGGGAAACTGCGCCATGAAGGCCAGAACCCGTTCCGTCAACCAGACCCGCCCAAAGACCGCGGGCGCGGAAATCACCAGCTTGCCCCTTGGGTTCTCCAGCGAGTCCGAGAATTCCGCCGTCAGATTGTCGGCATCTTCGATCAATTGCCGCGCGGCAACCTGAAGTCGCTCGCCTTCGACTGTCAGGGAGACCGATCTTGTGGTCCGGGTCAGCAGCTTCGCCCCCAACTCCTCTTCCAGGCGCTGAATGCTTTTCGAGATGCTGGACGTGCTGATACCCAGGCGGCGTGCCGCCTGCGAAAACCCGCCGGCCTGGCTCACTTCCAGGAACAGTCGCAATGCAGCCAGGTTGTCCATCCGGGCAGTGTCTTGCCAATTGTCCGGAATTCAAAGGCTTAATCGGGGTGCGCAGAGGTCGGCGGGCAGGGGGCAGCGGGCGGGGGGCAACGGGCGGGGATCTGGGGTCAACGAACGTGGGGCAGGGACCATTGGCTCGATCGCCGTACTTAGAAGTTCACAACGATGTTCATAAAGCCGCCCGGCCAATTGGGGGCGCTGCCGCCGCTGACATCTTTGATGCCCTGTCCCGGCAGTGAAATCGCCAGGCCGGCCGTGAAGAAGATGTTTGGCGTGATGATGCGGTTGTATTCCAGGAAGAAATCGTCCGCCAGATGGGCATCGGTCACGCCGGAGACCACGTTGCTGGTTGGCCCCGTGATGTCCAGCCGGGTCGCCTGGCCGAACTGGACGGGGCTGCGCAGCTCGTTCGCGCGGATATGGGCATAGCGAAACGTCAGCGTGTCCTGCGCGCTGGGCTTCAGTTGGATCGCGGCCACCAGGGCGTTGACGTTCGAGTTGATAAAGGTCGAGGCGGACTTGGTGCCCGTCGCCCACGCCGTGGGGCTGCCTTCGAAGTAGAGGGGGTCAAATCGCTCCAGCGCCGTGGTCCGGGGGTCGTCGCCCGAGAAGGTCTGATATCCAACCGTCAGGCTGGGCGTCAGGGGCAGGTCTGGGAAGGCATAGATCGCCTGCACCCGTCCCGCCCAGGCCCGCAGGTCGATCCGGTCATTCCACTGGTAGGCAACGTCCGCGGTCAGGGTCAGGTTCTGCAAGACACCGCCAAAGCGCCCGGTCCTGGCATAGCCGCCCAGGGTGTTCGTCCCGTCCCGCGCGCCGGTTGTGATCACGGGCGTGCCGAAGCCGCCGAGGGCTGCCTGCGGATAGGGTGTCTGCGAGTTCAGAACATGGACGAACGTGCCGCCAATGAACCCACCCGCAGTCGCGTCGTAACGCAAATCAACGCCGATCAGCTCGTTCTCGCCATCCGTCGACGGTAATTCGTTCGGGTCCAGGTAGAACGCGGTCAATGCCGCGCCCTGACCGGTCAGGCGCCCGACAATGCTGCGCTCCCACGCCTTGCGCGGGCCGAATTTCAGTGTACCGCGCTCGAACCCGCTGGTGGCGCCGTTGGCGATCAGCATGCCCGTGCCCAGCTTCAGCTCGCGTGCGCCCAGGCTGAATTCGTAGCCCACGTCGCCATCCAGGACGCCGCGGAAGCCCAGATACGCCTCCTCCAGAGTCACCGCGCCGTTGTCGCCTTCGTCGAACGGGTCGGTGCCGAACGTGTAGGAGGCAACGGCGGAGATCTTGCCAAAGACGGTCGCGTCATCGTCAAGGGCCAGCTGAAAGCTGAGGCCCGGTTTGATGTATGTTTCCTGCCAGCGCTTGTCGGCGTCAAAGTTGGTGCCCGGCGCCGTGGTGGCGGCCAGGTCCCAAAAGACATCGTTCTCGAACGCCAGATACAGCCCGGCCTGCAGGTGCCATTTCAGCGTCAGACCGTCCTGTTGGTAGAAGACGGTCTGATCGTTGGGCTGTGCCGCGACATCGAGGGCTGAGGCCAGCGCCATGGCCACCGCACAGCCGATCACGCGGCGCGTCTTGGCGATCATCCTGGCCCCATCGCGGACGTTATTATGGCGGTCAGGCGGCATACACCTGCTGCCCATTCATCCAGGTCTCCCGCACCCGGACCGATTTGATCGCGTCGGGCGCCACATCCCGAGGATCGTCGTCCAGGATCACAAGATCCGCGAATTTGCCGGCCTCCAGGCTGCCGATCTCATGCTCGGAGAACAACTGCCAGGCGGCCTCGGACGTTACCGCCCGGATCGCCGTTTCCACCGAAACCCGCTCCTGCGGGGCCAAGACATACGCCGGTTCTTTCCAGGTGCGCCGGGTGACGGCCATCTCGATCATGTGCAGCGGGTCGGGGTCCGTGACCATGAAATCGGAATGCAGCGTGAAGCCGACGCCGGCATCCTCCGCGCTTTTGCAGCGATCCAGCAACTGCGCCTTCTGCTCGCCGAAGACGTCGTCGCGCATGGCGACGCCCCAGTAATGCACGTGCCCGATCAGGAAGCTGGCAGAGACGTTCAAGTCCTTCATGCGGGCAATCTGCTCGTCATGCAGGATCGAGCAGTGTTCGATCCGCACCCGGACAGCGGACATGTCGATGCCCGCTGCCGCCATCGCCGCGCAGGCATCCAGTATGTTGTCGATCGCCGCGTCGCCGTTACCGTGGATGGCCAACTGCCAGCCGTTCCGCGCCCGGTCAATCGCCGTGGCGGTCAGATCCTCGGGCGACATGTAGGCCAGGCCGCGGTCGTCCGAGTTCAGATAGGGATCGCGCTGCAGGCCCGTGAACCCCTGATTCGAGCCGTCGGCCACCAGCTTGTAGCCCGCAATCCGCGCCAGCGGCGTACCATCGCCCGGCCGCACACCGGCATTGTCCCAGGTCTCTGCCCCGATGGTGTAGAAGGAATAGGCCCGGATGCGCGCGGTCAGCTGACCCGACTGCGCCGCCGCCGCCATGATCTGCACGTCCGCGGGCGACTGGGTCAGGCCGCCCAGGCTCAGCTCGGACACCGTTGTCAGGCCGAACCGGCTCCACTTTTGCAGCAGCGTGATCAGACCGGAGATCGGATCGACCGAGGCCATGGCCGGATTATTGGCGGCGACGGGCGTGAAGGCGACGTTGTTCTTCATAACGCCGTTCAGCCTGCCCTCGGCGTCCCGGCCGTACTCGCCGCCCGGGGGATTGGTGATGTCCTGGGGCACGCCCGCGATCTCGAAGGTCTTGCTGTTGGCGTAGGCCAAATGGCCAGAGGCGTTCATGATGAAGATCGGGTGCTGGGTGCTGACGGCGTCCAGCTCGGCGAAGGTCAGCGCCTCGGGACCCGTCTGCACCGCCGGGTCAAAGTTTCGGAACGCCAGCCATTCCCCGGCGGGAGTCTCCCGGGCGCGCTCGGCCATATAGGCCAGCACGTCATCGGCCGTCTGGAACCGGGCCATGCCCACATAGTCCATCAACGAGTCGACGATGGATCCGGCGACCACGTGGGTGTGCGCATCGATGAAGCCCGGCAGCACGGTCTTGCCGTTCAGCTCGACGATCCGGGCGTCGGCACCTGCCGCGGCGCGCACCTCGTCCTCTGTGCCCACGGCCAGGATGCGCTGGCCCCGGATCGCGATCGCGGCGGCGACCGAGAAGGCCGCGTCGACAGTCAGAACCTTGCCCCCGCGAAAGAGGGTGGTGGTGGTTGGCTGATCTTGTCCCTGGGCGCTGGTGGCGGGCAGCACGGCCAGCCCCGCGGACGCCAGGCCCGCCTTCAGGAAATCGCGCCGGCCAAACTCCGACCAGTCGACCCCCCAGTTGCACGACCAACCGTTGTCCGCGGCCTGGCGCAGCCGTTTCACCTGATCATTGTCTTTCAGGAATTCGCCAAAGGCCCCGCTGCAGCAGGCGCATCCATAGACGTGACGTTCCAATCGGTGTCTCCAACGTGACAAGGTCTGACGGCCGGTCAGCCCGAGAAGGCACGCCGTCGTGGCCGGCATTGTTTTGCCCAGCGGCTAATGCGCAGTCTAGCCCCGCCGCCGCCGATGCCAAAGACGAATGCCGCGTCTCATGTGCGGTTAAATGCGCCGCCCCGGGGCAGGTCCAGGGCAGGTCCGGCGCAGGGCAGCCCGCGTCAGGCGACCGTTCTGGACGGCGGCGGCGAGGGAAGTGACCTCGTGACCAGGGCGGTCGGCTCGGCTGTTGTGGCTGTCGTGCTGGCAGGGGTCTCGGCCTTGGACTGATCGGCGGCGTCCAAGACAGTGATATGGATGCCTGGGCTGGGGCTGATTGGCGGTCGGTACGGGCGCCAAAGCAATGGTCAAGTCGACTTTCTGTGCATACAGGTGCGGTACAGTTGCTGCACACTTGTTGTACGGGTGCTGTACGCTTGCGGTACGGGTGGAATCCCAGCGCCAGGGCCTGATTTACGCGCCCGATGCGGGGGCAGGGCAGCGCGTGGTCCCGCAGATTGCCGGCGGAGAAGCGGCCGCGGCTCAGGGGGCGCAGCCGCGTTTGACAAGGATCGACAGCGCCTGTCTGGTTGGCGGCAACGGACGCTGACACAGCCGCTCACGCTTGGCACGAATCTGTGCTACGCTGCTGATAAACATGGGGAATTTGTAGCTACAGAATTCGGTGCAGACATGCCCAAGAACATCGTCATCCTCTGTGATGGCACCTCGAATGAAATCTCGAAGGACAGGACGAACATCCTCAGGCTGTTTGGATGCCTCAGAAAATCAGAAAGCCAGATTGTCTTCTACGATCCCGGTGTGGGCACTTTCGGCGCCGAGAACTCGGCCTCCTATTACTACCGCCGCGGGGTAGAGATCTGGGGCCTCGCCACGGGCTGGGGCCTCGACGCCAATGTCAAGGAAGCCTACCGCTTCTTGGTCGAAAACTACGATCACGGCGGCGGTGACGACGAACATCGTGACCGCATCTTTCTGTTCGGTTTCAGCCGCGGCGCCTACACGGCCCGTGTCTTGGCAGGCTTCATTCACGCGGTGGGGATATTGCAGCCCGATAATATGAATCTGCTCGATTATGCCTACCGGGCGTACAAAAATATCAGCCAAAACAATGAGATGGAGGACAACTCTGCCTTTGCCGAGGTCCGCCTGTTCGAGCGTATCTTACAGCCTGTCCGGCCAGTGATCCATCTTCTGGGGCTATTCGATACGGTCGGGTCAGTCATTGAAAGCGGTCGCTGGGGGCCTCGGCTGCGATCCCACGCTTTTACCAGCAACAACCCAAGTGTCGCCAGTGTTCGCCATGCGGTCGCACTGGATGAGCGGCGTACAATGTTCCAGCCGCAGTTGTGGCCGCTTGGTCGCCCACACCGGCCAAAGCGCTTTGAACCGGATACCGAAGTGCCCCAAAACGCCGAAGAGCTTTGGTTTGTCGGCTCACATGGGGATGTCGGTGGCGGCTATCCCGAGCAGAGGAGTGCCATCGCCAAAGTCCCGCTGGTTTGGATGATTGAGGAGGCGGCTGCTTTGGGGGCGGAAATCAACGCAAAAACGGTGGACCGTCTGGTGCACGGTACACTCGATGACGGGTATGTGCGGCCCGATCCGAAAGCCAAAGTCAACAACTCGATGACGCCTATTTGGCGTGCCCTGGAGTTTCTGCCGCGGATCAAACGAAGACATGTCCCGACGCGCCGCTTGCAGATCGCTGGCCTTTACATCCCCAACAGGGAGGAGCGTCATGTCCCCAATGGGTCCGTGCTTCATCCCTCCGTCGCGGCCCACAACGCCAGTCCAAACGCCGTGAAACGGAGCAATCTCAACGAAACGCACGTCGGACATAAGCCGGAGAACACCGGCGATAACCGAACTTCCGAGGAGGGCGCATGTAGCTGAGTTGTGCATTGTGGTCGATGTCGCGTGCGCGACGGTGACACAATCGCAGTATAAGCGGCTACTTGTTTCCAGCAGCCAGTCGTCCCCGCATCGCAACGCACGTGATGCCAGAAGGTCGAACGGGATGCTAAGTTGAAGACCTGCGGTCCCAGCCATGTGCGGGCGACCAAGCATTATGTCGACAGCGTTGCGCGGACATCAGATACGGCGCAGCGCTTACTGGCTTCGCCGACTTTGCCAAATCTCAATGTCTTCGTTCCGGCCGCGCACGGAGACACTTTCGCCAGGGGTAATGCCCGGTACCAGTCTTCGCGGATCTGCGCCGGATTCGTATGCTTGGTCGATAACCGCTTGGCTGACGATCAGGTCCACGCTTAGGTCGCGTGTGAGCGCTTCTAGCCGGGCAGCGACGTTCACCGTGTCACCCACAACTGTGTACTCTAGGCGCTGCGCATCGCCTATATTGCCCACAATCACATCGCCAACGTGCATGCCGATCCCAATGCGGATCTCTTCCTGACCCTTGGCGGAACGCGCCGCGTTCATCTGCACGACCTCGGCCAGCATTTCGGCTGCACAGCGCAGGGCGCGGCCGGCATCGTTTGAGCGTGTCTCGGGGGTGCCGAAGTGCACCATGATTGCGTCGCCGATGAACTTATCGACCGTGCCATCATGCGCGATGGCCGTCCGTGCCATCCGCCCGTGAAAATCGCGCAAAAGATCGAGCAGGTCATCGGGCGACAAGCGCTCGGTGATGGCCGTGAAGCCGACGATGTCCGCAAACAAGACGACAACGCGCTGGACCTTCGTCTGGTCTAACGACGCGCCGTTGTCAGCAATTTCTTGGACGATGTTGGGAGAGAAGTACCGCGCCAATGCCGACCTCTGGCCTTCGGCTGCCACCTGGCGCAAAATCAGTCTGCGCGATCGCCAGACCGTCAGCGTCAGGATCAATGTCACAGCTGCCAGGAACACCACTTGGTTGACCCATCTGGCGAAGCCTACAGCATTGGGGTCGAGGACGCGGGCCAGGGCCTCTTCCAAGCTTAGGCCCGCGCCCAACACGTCTCGAGAGGAAAAGAACTGCGTCTCGGGCAGACTAATGACCCATAGGAAGCCCACACTCCATGAAATCACTGCTGCCATCCCCGCCGTGATCACCAACACAGGTCTGTAGCTAAGTGCCATGTATACGAGAAACACCCCGAGGTAGAGGAACCCCGGCGCGCGCAAATTCATTTGCGGAGACCAGCCCTCCAAGCCGTACGGGTTCGGTACGATTAGCAGGAAGCTAAGGACGGCTGAGTCAAGCACCAGGAAGAATGCGATCGCAGAAGTGCCCCAGCGGACGCGGCGGGCAAGCACATAAGGGATCACCCCGAGGAGCAAGAACGCCAACAACACGGCCAGATAAAGCGCTGATCGCTCCCAAGGCAGGGTTATCGCGACCCAGACTGCCATAAGTCCAAGGACGATCAGCCGTCCTTGCAACATGAATGTCAGGCTATTGCGTTCCTCCAGGTCAAGCGCACGTGCTGTCCCCGGAGGTGCTCGCTGGTCCATGCGTGCGGTCTACCTTTCAGCCTGCGCGCCAGCCCGCGATCAATCAACGGCAACGACTTGGTACTTACCCGTCGCACGAACATAGACCACACACGCTTCCGCATCGCCGCAGGTTAGACTGTGGCTGACATCGCCTTCCGATCCAAAGTAGCTGCCGGCGCTAAGTGCGCGGCTTTCTGAAAAGTCCTCAGCAGCATGGATCAATGTACCTTTCACCAGGACGCCTTTCATCTCGACACCGTTGGTTTGAAGCGCGCCTGAAAAGCCGGGCGGCAGTCTGACAAAGGTCCCGTTCAACTGATCGTCAGCGGGCGTGCCCCATAGGAATGCCATCTCAGGCCCCGAACCGTTCGGGCCTTGCGCAACCCAGGTAACGTCCGAAGAATCCAGCCAGACCACGTTGCGTTCTTCGATGTTCACGGGTCTCTCGCCGTTGTCGAACGCTTGCCGGGACGGCTGCACCAAGTACGGGCCCGACAGGATTTCCAGAAAGGCGGTGCCGCCACCTGGGCCGACGGCTGTGATGTGAACCTCTCCGGCGGGTTGCGTCCAGAACGAGCCAGGACCCATCCAGAGGTTCTCGGCATCCGGATCGTCGTTGTGGACGGTCCCCTCGATTACGACCGCTCTGTAGGTGATGTTGTGAATATGAGGAGGTGAGGCAAATCCGTTGGCAAACGTGATCAGCGCGCCACTTGGGACATCTTGACGGATATCGCCCCAGAGTACCCCAGCCTGCGGGCTGGCATCTCCACGTGCTGGGTTCAGCGGAATGAACTGCACCTCCGCCCGCTCTACGACTTCGACCATTGGTGCGGCTTGTGCCGTTAAAGCCAGACACCCGGAGCTTACAGCGATGGCCATTACTGTGCCGCGGATCTTCATTTTCACTGCCCCTCGGTCTGCAAAGACACTTGTGTTGGTGAGTTGGGAGAACAGATAGGGAGTAGAAATCCGAGATAATGGGCGACGATCCGGAAACACTATTTGGCGAAAGCGAACAATGAGCTTTGATCTTAAATCGTTGGAACTGTTCGTTCGCGTGGCCGCAGTTGGTGCGATCGGAAAGGCGGGGGCCGAGCTGGGGCTATCGCGCGCGACGGCGACCCAACGGATCCAAGAACTTGAGACAGCGGTCGGGGTTCGGTTGCTTCACCGGACGACGCGGTCGGTATCGCTTTCGGTGGACGGCGAAGCGTTCCTTGCCCACGCACGGCGCATTTTAGAAGATGTCGACGAGGCCATGTTGGATTTGCACGGCGATCCGACTTCCGTGGGTGGGGAGTTGCGGATTGCCAGCTCAGCGTCCTTTGGCCGGAAATTCCTGGCACCGTTGGTTGCTGGCTTCCTTCAGCGTTACCCTAAACTCTCGATTCAGCTTCATCTGAGCGACACGACCTTTGACATCATCGAGAACGGTTTCGACCTGGCTGTGCGTCTTGGAAAGCTGTCGCCGTCGACATTGAAGGCCCGCAAGATAGGCGAGAGCCCGCGGATCATGGTTGCGGCACCCGACTATCTCGCGCGATTTGGCACACCTGTGCAGCCATCTGACCTCGAAGCGCACAATTGCCTGATCCGATCGGACGTGCGCACGTGGTCCAAGCGCGGGCCGGATGGGCAAATGTACCAGGTTAAAGTCAAAGGGACGTTCGCCACGAACTTGGCCGAGGCCGTGACAGAAACGGCGCTATCCGGCGTTGGTATTGCCCGGAAGTGTGGCTGGGAAGTGTCGGAGTACCTCGCATCGGGCGACCTGGTGCAGGTTCTGCCAGAATATACAGTGCTTCCCGAGTGGGATGTCTCGGTCGTGCGTCCGCCTTCACGAAGCCCACCGGCACGGGTCCGAGCGTTCACCGAGTACATCGCGGAGGAGTTCCAAGCGGTCGCGTCGCTGAAGCACCGTGCTACATAAGCTTGTCTACAGAGTGTGGGTTCCAGCCGGTTGGTACTGCGATAGTGCCCATCGATCAGCCCGCACAAAGCGTCAACCGGGATCCATGTAAATGACTCGGGCTATCCTCGGTAACTACAGTCAAACGTGCGATCTAAGGCCGGTATCGGCTTGGCGAACGCTGTCACTCAAAGCCCAGCGTTCGCCCCGATAGACCCCGTTAGCTGATCTCTTGAACCTTCATTACCAACTCATTCCAGTTGCGCTGGTTCTCGATATCATGCTCCAGACCTTGCTCGTTGGCGATGGTGAAACGCTTGATTGCCGGCGTTTTGGAGGTCGCCTGATAGAGCCAGTACGCTTCCGCCTTGAGAGCTTCGTCAATTGGCTTGTCGATGGATTCGTAGACCATCTGCTTGCAAGCGTTGATCGAGTCCGCTGGGAACTGCGCAATGCGTTGGGCGAGCGCATCGACATACGGACCAATCTCTTCTGGATCCAACGCCTTGTTGATCGTACCCATAGCTTCGGCTTCGTCGGCATCGAAGTCACGGGCACTCAGAATGATTTCCAGCGCACGCCCAAGCCCCGTCTGCCGCGCCATTCGGGAGGCGCCGCCCCCGCAGGGCAGGATGCCCATGCCAACCTCCATTTGCATGAATTTGAACTTGCCGCGGGCAGCAAAGCGCATGTCCAGGGCCAGGGCCAGCTCATGGCCGCCCCCACGGGCAAAGCCTTCGAGTTTTGCGATGGTGGCTTGAGGCACTTTGCTCATCCGCTCGCAAACAGCCTGAAGGTCCAATAGCTCGGCCTCATCGCGTGCCACTGCCTCGGTTGACATGTCTTTCAGCAGTTCTGTGTCGTAGTGGCAGACCCAGATCTCTGGATTAGCCGACTGGAACACAACGACCTTGACGGTGCGGTCCCGCTCTAGGCGCATGGCTAAGCTGTTCAGATCCGCCAACATCTCCTGGCCTTGGACATTTACGGTCCCAAAGTTGAAGGTAACGGTGGCGATGGCGCCATCGACGCTGACATTAAATGTCTGAAAGTTCTCGTATTTCATTGGGCAGTTCCTATTGGTGCCGCGCCTTTGGAAGAGGCTGGCGCGTTTGCGAGATGATCGGTCAGTTGGTTGGTGCCCGGCGCTTCCCGGGCGACCTACTGGAAACTTACTGTCCAGATTTAGAATATTAATGGTCTATATTATGCTTCAGAATTCGGATTTTGAATATAAACTCAATGGAATGCTGGCAGTACGTTTTGCGACAGACGACGCAGCGTTTCGGGTATTTCTGCTCGGTTAAACCGCAGGTTCAGCGCGACATGGTTGACCCCGAGCGATCGGATCTCACGCAGGTAACGGCACAGGAACGTCGTTCCGGACTGAAATCCAAGGTGAATTGGGCGTGGTTCCGCGTCTGGATCGTCCATCAGGTCTATGTAGAGCGATTGCATCACAGGTTTGTCGACCCCGCCTGCCGCCTGGATGCGGCCGCGATAGGCGGCGATGACTTTGCCTTGCGAGTGGGCATCGCGCGGATAGGTCATCCAGCCGTCGCCATTTTCTGCCACCCAATCAGGGGGCTGTTGACTGCCGCCGGTGATCAGCATCGGGATACTAGGCCCGGTCGGTTTGGGTAGCATGTCGACCCCACCGTTCAGGTCCCCGTGCACCCCTTGGTGGCGCGGATATGAGCCGACGACTGCGCGCATATAGGCCATGCTCTCGCGAAACCGATCTCCTCGGTCAGGAAAGCTCATGTTCAACGCCGGGTACTCTTCCGGCCGGTCACCCGATGCGACCCCCAGTAACAACCGTCCACCGGACAGCACGTCGACTGTCGCAGCAGACTTAGCCACATGGGCCGGGTGGCGCAGCGGCAGGATGATGCTGGCGGTTCCAAGCGCAATCTGTTTGGTCGCCGTTGCCAGCGCGCCCAGATAGACGAACGGATCGAACATCTGCCCGGGGTCACCGAATGACGGGACGTTGAACGGTACATCCCGTAACCAGACAGCCTGGAAGCCAAGCTGCTCGGCCAATTGGACTCGGTTAAGGTGCTCGGCCATGCTCGGCTTGTGGCCGATAGGAAACGCCTCGATCGGTGAGACGAGACCGATGCTCAGACGGTTTGGCTGGAAGACAGTGTTGTAGGCCCGGTTCAAGACCGGAAAAGCGGATTTGTCCGGGTCGTCAAGCATTCTTGGTGCCTTTCAGAGTGACGTGATCGTCTAAAGTATTCTATTAATTCAGCACATAAAGAAGCGATATGAAGAATGAGAATACGGAATTGGGATATAGTTGATGGATACCCTCAGCCTTCGCCTTTTCGTTCTCGCGAGCGAGATGTTGAACATCAGCGCGGCCGGACGGCAACTCGGCATGGCGCCCGCTGTGGCGAGTTCACGACTTGCAAAGCTGGAGCATGTGGTGGGCGCGGACTTACTGCACCGTTCTACCCGAAAGGTGGCGCTATCGACCGAAGGCGAGGCGTTTTTGCCATTCGCAAGAGAGATCCTGGCGCAAGAGGATGCAGCCTTTGCCGCGCTGGGTAAGGGTGAGGCAAAGGTCGGCGGTACGCTCCGTTTCGCGGCCCCAAGTACCTTCGCGCAGATGTATATCCTGCCGGTTTTGCCCGAGCTTTTGCAGACCTACCCGGGCATTACGTTGGACTTGCGGCTCTCGGACACTCAGTTTGACCTGATCGAGGGCAGCTTTGACCTGGCACTTCGGAACGCGCCTTTGACGGACTCCAGCCTGAAGGGCCGGAAACTAGCGGACGATACGCGGATCCTGTGCGCATCGTCCGGGTATCTGGAGCGCCACGGTGTTCCGCAATCGCCAGACGATCTATCGGCACACAAACTGATTGCTTTTCGCGACGGTATGAGGCGCCCGCTAAGAGGTCCTGATGGAGAGACCGGCGCTTTCCATCCAAGTGGTGCGAACACCCAATTGATCGTCGATGATGGGCTAAGTCTGAAGTTGGCGACAATGGCGGGCGCTGGGATCTCCCTCAACTCTCTCTGGAGCGTTCACGCCGAAATTGCCGTAGGATCGTTGGTTCACGTGCTTCCCGATTACGAGGGAGCGGAAAGTCACGTGTTGTGGCTGGTCTATCCAAAGACCAACGTTCTTTCCCCGAAGGTGCGCGTTTTCATGGATTTCTTGATTGAAAGGTTACGCAAGCTGCCCCGTCCAAAATTCGACCATCGACGTTAGCCGTGTCGCAAGGGCCCACGGCGTTCATTCCGGGGACATCTTCAAGCGCTCGATAGGTTGTGCGACTGACCGCACGGCCCCTTATGGTCACAGTGAGATGTCCCCGGTTTGCGCCTAGAATCCACGCTGCCGCGATGGCGTAACCCAAGGTTGACAGGTGCGACATCCTGTCATTACCGTCCGGGTTAATCGAAAGACTCACCCGTTGCGCTGATTGTATTAACTCAGCGTAATCGACGTTCAAATTGGGGGTAACACGCAAGTAAATCGCGCGCGGCTGATCAGATTTCAGCGCGAGTTAGAATAGCCCTGATGGGCTTGTGCGACGAGGCAAGCACATGAATTTCCATACTTTCTGGTGGGATTTGCCGATCTCTGCCGAGGATGATTGGAAAAAATTTCCAGGACAGACCTGGAAACCATGTGTTTCAGATCCACCGTCGCGATCCGAAGAGCCGTATCACCGGGTCTTCAAATAACGGCGGTCGCCAAAGAACCGCCACATGGGAGGAAAATCTCGATGGAAGCAAAAAGTGCAAAGCGTTGGCTATGCGCAGCTACTGCCGGTGCGGCAATGCTGTCGAGCCTGGCAGTGCCGCAAGTCGCGGTGAGCCAGGAGACACAGTATTTCCCCGTGGCAAGCAGCCGCGTGGGGCCATACTCGGCCATGGGGACGGGCTACTACGGCGCCCAGATCGACTACATGAACTATGTCAACATGAACGGCGGCGTGAACGGCGTGATGCTGACATGGCAGGAGTGCGAGACCGAGTACAACGCCGTGAAAACGGTCGAGTGCTATCAGCGGCTGCTTGAAAAGGACGGTCAGCGCATCGTCGTCTTCGACACGCTGGGCACGCCGGGCGCCTACGCCGTTATTAACCGGATGTCCGAAGACGAGGTCGTCTTGGCGCAGTATGGCTACGGGCGCACAGACGCCGCAGATGGTAGGGTCTGGCCCTGGGTGTTCAACGCCGCCAGCCACTACTGGTCGCAGATCGCAGTGAAGATGAAGTTCATGGCCGAGCAGGAAGGCGGCATTCCAAACATGAAGGGCAAGAAGATTGTCCACATGCACATCGACTCCGCCTATGGCCGCGAGCCGCTGCCCGCGATGCGCAAGATCGCCGAGGATTGGGGTGTCGAACTGGTCGAGATCTCGATCCCGCCGCCGGGCCTGGAGCAGCAGTCGCAATGGCTTCAGGTGCGCCGTGAACGCCCCGACTGGGTGACGTTCTGGGGTGCCGGATCGGGCATGAACTCGACCGGTATGACTAACGCCGCGCGCGTCGGTTTCCCGCGGGATCGCCTGGTTTACGTGACCTTTGGCGCTGCCGAAGAGGACATGTTCCCAGCTGGTGATGCCGCCACCGGGACCTACGCCATGGCCAACGCTCTGCCCGGAGATCAGTTCCCGCTGGTCGCCGCAATCAAGGAGCAGGTGTATGGCGCCGGCAAAGGCAACTTGGCCGATGAAAGCCGGGTCGGGTCCGTCTATTGGAACCGTGGGCTGGGCGCTGCCGTGATGTGGATCGAAGCCATGCGCATCGCGCAAGAGATGCATGGCAAGGTAGGCAAGGCGGTGACCGGAGCGGAGTTCCGCGACGGCTATGAAGCGCTGAACATGACCGAAGCGCGCCTGGAAGAGCTTGGCATCAAGGGCATGGTCGCACCTTTCGCAATCTCGTGTGAGAACCACGAGGGCGCGGGCAAGTTTGCGATGATGCAATGGGATGGCGAGAAGTTCGAACAGGTCACCGGTTGGGAAGCACCCTTGGACCCCGCCTACATCCGCCAGTTGGTGGAAGAGTCGGCAGCCAAGTTTGCGGGTGAGAACGGCATCACGCCCAAGTCTTGCTAGTGATTTCCGGCAATAATCGGTCCTAGACCGCTTCGAGGGCGGCAGCCAGCTGCCCTCGATCATCCCGGTGCGTGCCCGCCGTGACCCTGTGGGCGCCACCTACCCTCCTTCAACCCAGCGATAGTGGTGATCTGATGAACGAGGCTGCGGACAACATACTGGAGATCTCCGACCTAGAGGTCGTCTACGACAGCGTGATCGCCGCATTGCACGACGTGACGCTTTCAGTACCCCGTGGCAAGATCGTCGCGCTGTTGGGTGGCAATGGCGCTGGCAAGAGCACGACGCTGAAGTCAATCTCGACCATGCTAGCGGCAGAGCGCGGCAAGGTCACCCGCGGTCGTATCACCTACGACGGCACCGAGGTGAAGAGCCAGAACCCAGCCGATATGGTTGGGCTGGGTCTTGTCCAGGTGCTGGAGGGGCGTCGCTGCTTTGGGCACCTGACCGTCGAAGAGAACATCATCGCCGGTGCGTACTCGCGCAAGCTGTCCAAGGCGCAGATCAAAGACGAGCTGGAAAAGATCTACGGCTACTTCAACCGACTGCGCGACCGTCGCAAGAGCCAGGCTGGTTACACGTCGGGCGGTGAGCAGCAGATGGTCGCGGTCGCCCGCGCCATGATGGCAAAGCCAAAGATGCTGCTGCTGGACGAACCGTCGATGGGTTTGGCCCCACAGCTGGTCGCCGAGATCTTCAACATCGTCCAGGAGCTGAACAAGAAAGAGGGTGTCAGCATCTTGGTGGCCGAACAGAACACCAACGTGGCGCTGCGCAACGCCGACTACGGCTACATCATCGAAACAGGCCACGTCATGCTGCACGGCTCCGCCCAGGACCTGATGAACGACGACAAGGTCAAGGAACTCTACCTCGGCATCTCGAAGGAAGGTCGCAAGAACTTCCGCGACGTGCTGCGCGAAGAGAGCGAGTCACACGCGACCCTGCATCACTGAGCAATCAGGCATGCACTTTCAGCAAAGACACCGACAGATATGACGCAAGAAAGAAGCTTCCCGATCGGCGGGCCAATTCTCGAGGTAAAGGATATCTCGCTGAGTTTTGGCGGCGTAAAGGCGATCACCAGCAGTTCGTTCAGTGTTCTTCAGCACGAGATCAAAGCAATCATCGGCCCGAACGGTGCCGGTAAAAGCTCGATGTTGAATTGCATCAACGGCATCTACAAGCCGCAGGAAGGTACGATCGCTTTCAAGGGCAAGGTGCTGGACGCCATCAGCCCCAACTCGATCGCGCAGATCGGCGTTTCACGGACCTTCCAGAACCTGGCGCTGTTCAAAAGGATGTCAGTGTTGGACAATATTCTGGTGGGCCGGCGCCTGCATATGGATTCCAACTTCATCCAGGTGGCCTTCCAGACACCCAAAGCCCGGTCGGAAGAGGCCGAGAACCGCAAGAAGTGCGAAGAGATCGTCGAGTTCCTGGAGATCGAGCACATCCGCGACACGCCGGTCGGCAAACTGCCCTATGGCTTGCAGAAAAAAGTCGAGCTTGGCCGCGCCCTGGCAACCGACGCGGAAGTGCTGCTGCTGGACGAACCGATGGCCGGCATGAACGTCGAAGAAAAGCGCGAGATGTGCCGGTTTATCCTGAAAGTGAACGACGAGATCGGCACCACCATGGTCCTGATCGAGCACGACATGGGCGTGGTGATGGACATCTCGGACAACGTGGTCGTGTTGGACTACGGCAAGATCATCGCCGACGGCCCGCCCGACGAAGTCCGTACCAATCAAGACGTGATCGACGCCTATCTGGGGGTGGCCCATGACTGAAGTACTGTTTTTCATCGAGGTCGTCGTCGCGGGCTTACTCGCGGGCACGATGTACTCCTTGGTCGCCCTGGGCTTCGTGCTGATCTACAAGGCGTCCTCAACCTTCAACTTTGCCCAGGGCGCGATGGTGTTCTTCGCCGTCTTGTCCTTTGTGGGCTTCATGGAGTTGGGGCTGCCCTTTGTCGTGGCATTCTTCGTCACGATCTTGCTGATGGGTCTGGTGGGCTTTTGTACCGAACGACTGGTGCTGCAGCCCCTGATGAACGAGAGCGAAGACACCGTTCTGATGGCGACGATTGGGCTGGGCTTCGTCCTGGAAGGCCTGGCGCAGGCCGCCTGGGGGGTCGAAGTGCGGCGCCTGGATCTGGGTATCGGCGACTTCCCGATCCCGTGGATTATCGACAGCACCGGCCTGTTCATCAGTGCGCTGGACCTGACGGCGGGCCTGGTCGCCGCGGTTCTGATCATCGGGCTGGCGCTGTTGTTCAAGTACACCAAAATGGGCCTGGGTCTGCGCGCTGTGGCGGATGATCCCGGGGCGGCAAGCTCGATCGGCATCCCGCTGCCCAGCATCATGCTGATGGTCTGGTCTGCGGCAGGCGTTGTCGCTTTGGCCGCGGGCATGATGTGGGGGGCCCGTGCGGGTGTCCAGTTCGCGCTGGTCGAC
Organism: Pseudomonadota bacterium; assembly: GCA_039026375.1. GTDB lineage: Bacteria > Pseudomonadota > Alphaproteobacteria > Rhodobacterales > Rhodobacteraceae > Thermohalobaculum. The sequence continues at coordinate 109,000 of JBCCML010000002.1, read as the reverse complement.
CTGGCGTTGAAGGCCTTGCCGGTTCTCATCATCGGCGGCTTCTCGTCGATCCCCGGTGCCATCGTCGGCGGCCTGATCATCGGCGCGTCGGAGAAGGTGCTTGAGGTCTATGTCGGGCCGTTCTTCGGCGGCGGCATCGAGGTCTGGGCACCGTTCGTCTTGGCAATCTTCTTCCTGCTCTGGCGGCCCGAGGGGCTGTTCGGCGAGAAAATCATCAGACGGGTTTGAGGACTGACCATGACAACGAACCCCGTATTCATGAGCTTCTCGCGTAACGACGTCATCAATTTCATCGTGCTGATGGGAATAGGCTTCGCGGCGATCCCGTTCGTGGTCCAGTCGGACTACTGGTATTCGTCCATCCTGATCCCCTGGCTTTGCCTGGCGCTTGCGGCCATCGGCCAGCAGATCGTCATGGGCTATGCGGGTCAGCTGGCGCTGGGCGCGGCCGGCTTCATGGCGGCAGGTGCTTTCGCGTTGTTCAACTTCGAGCTACGGCTGCCCTTTCTGCCATTCCCGATTACGCTGATGCTGTCCGGAGTGGTCGCCGCCGTCTTCGGGATCATCTTTGGGCTGCCCAGCCTGCGGGTCCGCGGCATCTACCTGATGGTGGCGACACTCGCCTCGCAGTTCTTCATCATCTGGATGATCGACAAGTTCGGCTGGTTCAAGAACTACGACACCTCCGGCATCATCACTGCACAGGACATCGTGATCTTCGGCAAGCCGTTCACATCGCCGCTGGAGATGTATCTGGTCGTGTTGGTGGTCGTCACCTTCCTGACTATCCTGGCGATCAATATGACCCGGGGCAGCACCGGGCGGAACTGGATGGCGGTGCGCGATATGGATATCGCCGCCGAGTCGATGGGCATCTCACTGCTCAAGACCAAGCTGCAGGCATTCGCGATCAGCGCGTTCTTCTGCGGCGTGGCGGGGGCCTTGTTCGCCTTCACCTACCTCAAGTCGATGGAGCCCGTCGCCTTCGACATCAAACTGTCGTTCCGAATCCTCTTCATGGTCATCTTGGGTGGGTTGGGCACGATCAAGGGCGCTTTCATCGGCGCGGCCTTCATCTTGTTGTTCCCCGTTGTGCTCAACACGCTGGGCAACGATCTGTTCCACGGCATGATCGACGCCACCATCATCTCTTCGATCGAATTGGTTGTCTTCGGCGTCCTGATCATTGTCTTCATGATCTACGAGCCCCTGGGCATGGCCAAGCTGTGGGAGAACATCAAACAGCGGGTTCTGAGGAGAGCTGTCTGAGTGGCGGCGGTCGCGCCACCTGCTGGCGTTGGCAGGGATGAACCAGAAGTGCTGGGATGCGGAAGTGCGTCGCCGCTTTCTGGCGGACAGTACCAGACAGTAGTTGTAGTCTCTGATGACAGTGCTTGCCGTGGCTACTGCCTACCAGCCCATTGACCGGCTCCAACGCCGAGGATCGGCGGCGGCTTGCAGTTGGCCGCTTGCCAGATCCCGTCGCACCGCGCAAATGCCCGCCATTGCGTGGGTCCAGTCAGCCAGCCGCTCAACTTTGTGACCACGGGCTGCCAGCCCCTCTACCGTGGCATCGTCAAATCGGCCCTCAACGGTTAAACGACCTGGCGACGCATGATGCGGTGCAAAGCTGTCGGGATGGCTGTGGGTCATCAGACGCGGTGCCTCCACGGCCTCCTGCAATTCCATCCGGAAACTGAAGTAAGCGTGCAGCATCTGCACGTTTGCCTGGATCTGAGCATCACCCCCAGGCGTGCCAAAGGGCATGATCCATCTCCCCTCCCGGCGTGCAAAACAGGGGTTTGGCGTCAATCTCGGGCGTTTTCGCGGCGCAATACAGGCGGGATGCCCGCGAACGGCGCGAGCTTGATCGCCCCGAGACGAGACCGCCAAACCAGTGCCCGGAACCACAGGGGTGTCCCAGCTGGTATCCGACGGTGTCACGCATACAGCATTGCCATGGCCGTCAACGACCGCGACGATTGAGGTATCTGCAGGCAGCTTCTCAGGCGTCTTGCGTTCCATAAGAGGTGAAAGAAACGGTCTGTACCCGTCGATCTGGCCAGGGGCCGGCATACCTTCGCTCGCCACGTGCGGATCGATTTCCGCCGCACGTCGTTGACCATAAGGGCGACTCATCAGCGTATCCACGGGTACATCGACGAAGTCGGGATCGCCGATATACGCCTCACGATCTGACAGAGAGATCTTCAATGCCTCGGCCATGACGTGCAGGTATTGGTCTGTGCCAAAGCCCAGTTCGGTGACGTCGAAATGTTCCAAGATTGCAAGGGCTTCCAGCATCGCGGGGCCCTGGCTCCAAGCGCCACAGGCGTGGATTTCGACCTCCTCCGCCGCAAACCGGTACGTCCGGGAAAGCGACGGCAGCCATTGGCAGCGAAAGTCCTTCAGGTCACTAGCGCTCAGCAGGCCATCATGCGCGCGCTGATGGCTTAGGATCGCCTGCGCAATATCGCCTTCGTAGAAGGCTGTGCGCACCGCTTCCAATTTCCGGACGCGATCCCCCGTCGCAGCCCGTTCCTGGTCGCACAGGTGTTGCAGCGTATCGGCCAGATCGCTCTGCACCAGCTTGCGCCCAACCTCGGGCACCTCGCCATCCGGCATCCAGATCGCCATGTTGCCCGGGAACTGCCGGTAACTCTCGTGATACTGCCGAATGTAGTCGCGCATCACGTTGTGCACGGGGAAACCGTCGCGGGCGCATCGAATGGCACGGGCCGCCACGTCCGCGAAGCTAAGTGTCCCAAATCGTTGAAGTACTTGGACATAGGCGTCGGGTGCAGCGGGCACCACGGTGCGTTGCAGTCCCTCTGGGATCTGGCCGTTATGGCGTTTGATATAGGCATCCACGTCCAGCGATTTTGGCCATCCGCCAACGCCTGCTAGGGTGATGACCTCGTTGCTGTCGGCCAGGTACAGCATCATCGGCGCGACCCCGGCCAAGCTGACCTGATCGCTGTAGACGACGCAAAGTGTCAAACAGCCGGCAACCGCGGCGTCCACCGCGTCTCCGCCGGCTTCCAGGACTTCGAAGGAGGCAAGCGCTGCCTGATCGTGCCCGGCGCTAACGGCGTAGTTATGACCAAGACTGACTGGAACGACTGACATTCTATCCTCGCTGCGCTGAGAGCCTTGCGGATAGGCTACATCGCTTTCGACGGACCATCTACACTGGGATTTTCCGGGTTTTGAGCCCCGCAAATGTGCCCGAACCACGCCCCCGAAACCGCCCCTGGCGCTTGGAATCCAGGCGTGCAGCACGCGTACAGCACCTGTACCGCAAGTGTGCAGCACCTGTACCGCACCCGTATGCACAGAAAGTCGACTTGTCCCTAGCTGTTAACGCCGCGTAAATCTGGGCGGAGGCTGCGATCCAGGGGGCAACCAAGCCTACTGAACCAGGTCCGGCATGCCGCAGGGATGGGGCGATCTGGCGGGGCCTACAGGAAGGGGGAGCACTGCTTTGGCGCACATCAACCCAGATCAGAACGCTAACCGTCGCCGGTGGGACCGACACCTCCACGCGTTCGCCGACCTGCGGGAGGGTCTTGCGCCCACAGAGCCCGGAGCGTCGCAACTCAACGGCGCGCTGTCCGGCACCATCGTCGGCGTTAAAGACATCATCGATGTCGCCGGGATGCCGACGCGGAATGGTAGTGCAACCTGCGCCGATGCGCCTGCGGCGACCCAGGATGCGCCTGTCGTCGCGGCCTTGCGCCAGGCGGGCGCGCACATCATCGGCAAGATGGTAACGACCGAATTCGCCTTCACCGACCCAACGGATTGCAGGAACCCCTATGACCTGTCGCGCAGCCCCGGCGGGTCCAGCAGCGGATCGGGCGCTGCGGTCGGCGCTGGCGTGGTCGACATTGCCCTTGGCACGCAGACGGCGGGCTCTCTCTGTCGTCCGGCGGCCTATTGCGGGGCGGTCGGTTTCAAACCCGGCTACGGGATCTTACCGACCCTGGGCGCAACCCCGCTGGCACCCAGCTTTGACACAGTGGGGATCATTGCCCGGTCCGTGGATCTGGCCGCGCGGGCGTTCGACGCCATGTGCCCGAACCGCCCCGACGTCGATACAAAACGGCCCGAGGGCTGTGCGGGCTGCCGCATGCTGTTGGATAGCACGACACCAATCGCGCCAGAGACTGAAGGCGCGCTGAGCGATGCCGCAGAACGCCTCGGGCAGGTCTGCGGGGCAGTAGCGGAAACCCCGACAAGCGTCGATGCCGAAACGGTAGTGGCCGACCACCGGATCGTCATGAACCACGAGGCATACATGGCCCACGGTCACCTGCTACGGGGCAATCGCGCGGATCTCCTGAGGCCCAAGTTTCGGGCGGCACTGCAGGCAGGGGCCGCGATCCCGACCACTGAGGCAGCAGATGCTCTGCTCCGACTGGATGGCGCCCGCGACAGCTTCTGGGCGGAGATGGAGGACGCCGACATCCTCCTCACCCTGCCGGTGCCGGACGGCGCGCCCAAGATGGGCGAGACGACTGGGTTCCAATACTGGCTGACTTGCTGGACAGTGTTTCGCGGCCCGCTGATCAGCCTGCCCTGGGGGCTGGATCGTCTCGGCCGCCCAAGGGCCGTGATGCTGGCGGCGAAACCGGGGGCAGAGGCGACGTTGCTTGCCGTGGCTGCGGCATTGGAGGGCCTGGCACCGCCCCTTCCGGCCCCGAAGCTACCCGATTAATCAGGCCTTCAGGCGCACGATAGCGTCCACCTCGACCGAGGCATTGCCGGGCAGGCCCGGGACGCCTACGGCGGTGCGGGCGTGCCAGCCAGCCTCCCCGAACAGTGCCACGAAGACCTCGGTCGCCGCGTTGATCACCAGCGGGCTCGCGGGAAAGCCGGTCTCGCATTGCACGAACCCGCCCAGGCGCAGCACGCAATCTACCCGGTCCAGGTCGCCCTCGCACGCCTCTCGCAACCGATACAGCAGGTTGAGGGCGCAGATCTTCGCGGCCTCCTGCGCGGTGGCGATCCCCTCGGGCGTGTTGGGCACTGGTCCGGTGTTGGTCACCTTGCCGTCCCACTCGCAGACCTGGCCGGACAGGTAGACGGTGGTGCCATCGCGGCGGAAGGGCAGGAACTGTCCCATCGGGGTCCAGTCCGGCGGCAGCTCCAGGCCCATCTCGGCCAGCAGGGTTTCGGCACGCGACATTTTCAGACCGTAACGGCGTGGTGCGAGGCAAGATAGGTCCGCCAGTCGCCCAGGTGGGTGATGTCGGTCGCGCCCTTGGTACCGGCGCCTTCGCAGAGGAAACCCTTGACCCATTGGCCGTCTGATAGCTCGATCGATCCGATGCCAAGCGGCGCAGGGATCCCTTCCAGGAAGGCGCCCAGGGCGGGTTTTGGCAGGGACCAGATCTCCAGCGCGACGGGGCCGCCCTGGTCAGTGCGGACCAAGCCGGGCCGCGCCGGGGGGCTACCGGACAGCGCATAGAACCGGTAGCTGGGGGCGGTGTGGGCCTTGCGGACAAACTTGGCGCCAAGGTCCGTGAGCTGCCAGTTGAGCGGAAGGCCCGTCATGTGCGCCCCGCAAACGGCCAGGTGGATCTGGTCGGTTGATGCTGCGTCAAGCGGTTTGGGGGAGGGCACCGGATGCGCCGTGGCGCCCAGGGTGCGGGGGCAGTCCACCTCGAACAGACGGGCGACCGAGGCGACGAGGGCATCCTCGCCCGCCTCTGCCAGCAGGGTGACGCTGCCGGGCCTGCCATCGCTGCGCGGCGCCGTGGGCACCGCGATCCCGCACATGCCCAGCAGGTTCACAAAGTTCGTGTACGTGCCGAGGTTCGAGTTGGGCGTGACCGGGTCGGCCTGCAGATCGGCGACACTGTAGAAGGTGGGGATCGTTGGCACGCAGAGGAGGTCGACCGCGTCCAACATCGGCGCCGCCGCGCGGGCGAGGTCCGACAGGCGATAGATCCCCTGGAAGGCATCGGCGGCAGACATCCCTTCGGCCGCTGTGATGATCTGGCGGGTGACGGGATGTACGGCCTCGGGGTCCTTCTCGAGCAACGCCTCAATCACGGTGTAGCGTTCGGCAACCCACGCCCCTTCGTAAAGCATGCGCGCGATGGCGTAGAGCGGCTCGAAATCCAGCGGCACGATCTGGGCGCCTTGGGCCTGCAGCGTGGCCACATCGCGGGCGAAGGTGGCTGCCTGGGTTTCGTCGCCGAAGAACTGGATGGTCGCCGTGTCCGGGATGCCGATCCGCAGGCCTGGGCTTGGGGCGGTCGGCGGCTGATGTGGGAGATCCCGGGAATAGGAATCCGCCGGGTCGAACCCACGTGCCACCGCGAAGGCGGCATAGGCGTCGTCCACGGTCAGCGCGAAGACCGACACCGTGTCGAGTGTCCGGCAGGCGGGCACGATCCCGGTCGCGGACAGCGCGCCCAGGCTGGGCTTCAGCCCGACGATGTTGTTCAACGCGGCAGGCACGCGCCCCGACCCCGCAGTATCGGTACCCAGCGAGAACGTGACTATCCCATGGCCCACCACGACGCCCGACCCGCCGGAGGAGCCGCCCGGCACGATCTGGGGGTCCACCGCATTCAGCGGCGCGCCGTAGGGGGTGCGCACCCCCACCAGCCCGGTTGCGAACTGATCGAGATTGGTCTTGCCGATCATCAGCGCCCCTGCTGCGCGCAGGTTGGCGATGACAAAGGCGTCTTTAGCGGGCGTGTAGGCGTAGGCCGGGCAACCGGCCGTCGTCTCGATCCCCGCGACATCGATATTGTCCTTGGCGGCATAGGGGATGCCCCAGAGCGGCTTGTCGCGGTCATAGGCGCCCAGCGTCGTCGCCTCGGCCATGACCGCGTCCCGATCCCTCAGATGGATGAAGATGCCGGGATCGCCGACGGCGTCGATGCGCCGATAGACCTCGTCAACTACGTCCTCGGGGCGGGCGCCGCCGGCATAGGCCGCCCGAAGCGCGTCCAGGGTGAAGGGCAGGTCACGCAACATCAGGATACTCCGGTCATCAGCGTCTGGTCGCGCCGTTCAGGCGGGGTGGGCGCGGCATCCAGCAGCGCCTTGGTATAGAGGTTCTGCGGCGCCGTCATAACCTGCACAGCGGGACCTTGCTCGACCATTTCGCCGTCCTTCATGACGATGACATGATCGCAGAGCAGCCGGACGACGTGCAGATCGTGGCTGACGAACAGATACGTCATGCCCAGCTTGGCGCGCAGGTCCACAAGCAGGTTCAGGACGACTGCCTGGATCGAGACGTCCAGCGCCGCCGTGGGTTCGTCCAGGATCAGGAACTTCGGCTCAAGCGCGATGGCCCGGGCGATGCCGACGCGGGCCTTCTGCCCACCCGATAGCTGGTGGGGAAACCGGTCCAGCAGGGGCAGCGGCAGGCCGACCAGGGTGGCCAGTTCCTCGATGCGCGCCGCCAGCTTGGCGCCGCGCAGGCGCGTCAGGCGCTTCAGCGGCTCGGCAATGGTCTGGCGCGACGTGTGGCGCGGGTTCAGGCTGTCGGTGGCGTCCTGGAAAACCATCTGAATGTCGGCGCGGCGCGGGTTGCGGGCGAACCCCTTGGCGGGGATGGCGCCGATATCTTCGCCGTCGAAGATCACCTGGCCAGCGGTTGGGTCCAGCAGACGCACCAGGATCTCGGAAGTCGTGGACTTGCCGCAGCCGCTTTCGCCCACCAGGCCGACGCTTTGGCCCTGGCGGATGTCGAAGGAGATGCCCTTGACCGCGTGCACGGGGCCGGATTTGCCCTGATAGGTCTTCACCAGATCGCGGACCTGGACCAGCGGGCCGTCTTCGATGGCATGGACCAGCATGGGGCGGCGATCTTCGGGCGGCAGCAGGCTGCGAATGCTCTCTCCCGCGCGGGGGGTCGCATCGACCAGCTTGCGGCTATAGGGGTGCTGGGGCGTACTAAACAACGTCAGCGGATCGCCCTGTTCGACGATCTCGCCATCCTTCATCACGACGATCCGGTCGCAGTACTGCGCGGCTAACCCCAAATCGTGGGTGATCAGGATGCTGCTCATGCCGCGTTCGCGGATCAGGTCGCGCACCAGATCCATCACGGCCTTTTGCGTGGTAATGTCCAGGCCCGTGGTCGGCTCGTCGGCGATCAGAACGCGCGGGTTGCAGGCCAGCGCGATGGCGCAGACGATGCGCTGGCACATGCCGCCCGATAGCTCGAACGGGTAGGCGTCATAGCGGGCCTGAGCATCTTTGATGCGCACGGCCTCTAGCGCCTCGATCGCCTTGGCGCGGGCATTGACCCGCGTGGCGCTGGCATGCTGGCGCAGCACATCCTCGATCTGGTGGCCGACCTTGCGGATGGGGTTGAGCGCGGCACGCGGGTTCTGAAAGATCATCGAGATCTCGCGCCCCCGGATGTCACGCATATCCCGTTCGGACGCATTACGGAGGTCGATGCCGGAGTATTCGGCATCACCCTGCTTGATCATGCCGCCCGCATCCAGAATGCGCATGAGGGCATAGGAGGTCACCGATTTGCCCGAGCCGCTTTCGCCGACGATGCCCAGGATCTCTCCCCTGGCCAGGTCAAAGCTGACGCCGCGCACGGCATCGACCTGCCCGCGGCGGGTCTGGAACGACACGGCCAGATCGCGGACACTCAGCATCAGGTGCGCTTTCTGGGGTCGACGATGTCGCGCAGCCCGTCGCCCAGCAGGTTGAACGTGAAGACCGCCATCATCAGCCAGAGGCCGGGGAAGACCGCCAACCACCATTCGCCCGAGACGATGAAGTTCGCGCCCTCGGCCACCATAATCCCCCATTCGGGTGTGGGCGGGCGCACGCCGAGGCCGATGAAGCTGAGGCCCGCCGCGTTCAGGATTGCCCAGCCGAGGTTGAGCGAGACCTGCACCATCATCGGAGGGAGTGCGTTTGGAAAGATATGCAGGGCCAGCACGCGCAGGTCCGAGTTGCCCGACAACTTCGCCGCGCGGGCGAACCCTGCGTCGCGGCGGATATTGACCTCTGCCCTCACCAGGCGGGCATAGAAGGGCATGTTGATGATGGCGGTGGCGTAGATGATGTTTTCGATCGTGTTGCCCAGGGCGGCGACGATCCCCATGGCCAGGACGAACAGCGGGAAGGCCATTATGGTGTCCAGGATTCGGTTCAGCACGATGTCCAGCCAGCCGCCCCAGTAGCCTGCCGCCGCCCCGAGGATCGAGCCCACGACGAAGGACATGGTCACCGCCAGGACCGAGATCGTCAGGTCCAGCCGGGTGGCGACTATCACGCGGCTGAAGACGTCGCGCCCCACCTGATCGGTGCCGAACCAATGCTGGGCCGAGGGCGGTTGCAGCGCATTGGCCGCATTGGTGGCCAGCGGGTCGTAGGGCACCAGCGAGGGGCCCAGGATCGCGCAGGCCAGGATGAAGCCCAGCATCCCGAAGGCGATCATGGTGACGGGGTTCGACCTGAGCACATAGAGGATGTGGTCGAAACGGCCTTGCGGGGCTGCGCTGATGGGCATGTCGCTCATGACGACAGGAATCCGGTGCGCGGGTCGATGGCGGTGTACAAGAGGTCGATGACCAGGTTCAGCGCCACGAACAGCAGTGCCATAGTCAGGACGAAGCCCTGCACGGCGGCGTAGTCGGACACGACCAATGCCTCGACTGCGTAGGACCCGATGCCGGGCCAGGCAAAGACCTTCTCGACCAGTACGTTGGCGCCCAGCGCGAAGGAGAACACCATGCCCAATGTGGTCACCACCGGCAGCAGCGCGTTGCGGAAGGCATAGCCGTAGAGCACCTTGCGGTTGGACAGACCCGCAGCCTTGGCTGTGCGGATGAAATCAGCCGACAAGGCGCTGAGCATCGCGGCCCGCGTCATCCGGGCGATGGGCGCCAGGGTGAACAGCGCCATGGTCATGGCCGGCAGGGCAAGCTGGCTTGCAGCACCCCGCCATGTTTCCCAATCGCGGACCAGCGCTGCATCGATCAGGTAGAACCCGGTGACGTGCTCGGGCGAGAGGTAGATGAAATCCAGCCGGCCGATGGGCGAGGGCGCCCAACCCATCAGGTAGTAGAGGATGTAGATCAGCAGAATGCCGGTGAAGAATGTCGGCAGCGAGACCCCTGCCGTCACCACCACCCGGCAAAGATGATCCACCCAGGACCCAGGTCGCGTTGCGGCCAGGACGCCCAGAGGCACGGCAATCACCACCGCCAACAGCAGAGCCGTCAGCGTCAGCTCTAGCGAGGCGGGCAGGCGTGTCGCCAGGTCCACCGCCACCGGGCGGCCGGTGGACAGCGATTGCCCCAGGTCGCCGCGCAGCAGATCGCCCACATAGACGATGAACTGCTCCAGCAGGGGCTTGTCCAATCCCATGGCGACGCGGACCTGTTCGATCGATTCCGCATCAGCGGCGGCGCCGGCAAAGTAGACCGCCGGGTCGCCGGGCAGCGCGCGCGTCAGCAGGAAGCTGATCACCACGACGCCCACCACAACCGGAAGCGCCTGCACGATCCGCATCAGCGTCGCGCGCAGGCGAGGTCGGGTGCTCAGCATCGCTCAGACGACTTTGAGCGGCCGCGCATCCAGTTGGCGGTGGAACCAGAACTCGTAGCCTTCGACGCCGTTGGTCGCGACGTTCAGCGCCGGCTGGTAGAGCGGGATCCGCGGCAGCTCGTCCAGCGCGATCTCAAACATGCGCTTGATCATCGGGGCGTATTCCGGATCGTCCATCGGCATGTGCAGAGAGGCGTCGACCAGTTCCTCGATCTCCTCGTTGCGGTAGTTCGACGAGTTGAAGAGGTGCCCGTCCTTGTAGGCCCAGAAGAAGTAGTAGTCGGGCGTGTTCAGCCAGCCGCCAAAGTTCTCCAGGTGCAGGTCCAGGCGTTTCTCGACCAGCACGGCCGTCCGCCAGTTCGCCCCGGGGATCTTTTCGATGGTGACGTTGATGCCGATCTTGCCCAGCGCCTCCTGCACCAGCAGGGCCGTTGGCTCCATCCAGGAAGCCAGATCCGCGCTGATCGACATGGTCACGTCGAAGCCATCGGCGTGGGCGGACTTGGCCATGTGCTCCTTCGCCTTGTCGAGGTCAGTGTAGTATTGCGTCTTGCGCGGCCAGGCGATGTCCTCGATGGGGCCCTCGGCGCCATACAGCGGCAGGCCCCGGCCGAAGGCGGCGGCCTGGAAGATGTCCTCGTAGGGCACCGCGTAGGCGATGGCTTTGCGCACATCAGCATCCTGGAAGGGCTCGAAGGCAAAGTTCGGACACAGGCAGTGGATGCAGTTCTCGACCGGGGTCGAGAAGACGTCGATTTTGTCTGCCAGTTCGGCGGCGTCCTTGTCAGGGATGCCAAACGCCATTTGCACGTCGCCGCGTTCTATGAGCGCGCGGCGGGTGGCAGGGCTGGGCACCTCGCGGATGATCACGCGCTTGATGGCGGGCAGGGGGCCGCCCACCCAATCCTCATTGCGCTCGTAGACCAACTGCTCGCCCGGCTGCCAGCGCGCGACCTTGTAAGCGCCCGAGCCGGCTGGGTTCTGGTGCAGATATTCCAGCGCCCAAGGATCGTCGGCGGTCGCGTTGGCTTTCGCCTCGACCGAATTCATGATGTAGGGGACCGGCACCGCCAGGTCAGGGATGCTCAGCTTCGAGGGGCGGTCCAGCTTGATGACGAAGGTCTCCTCGTCGACGGCGATGAACTGATCGGGGCGCACAAAGCCACCCGCCTTCATCTGGACGGAGGGGAAGCCGCCGACCGATACCGCCCGGTCAAAGGACCATTTCACATCTTCGGCGGTGACCTTCCGGCCATCCCAGAACTTGGCGTTCGCCTTCAGCTTGAAGGTCAGCGTCAGGCCGTCGTCCGACGTCTCCCAGCTTTCAGCCAATTCCGGCTCGACCACCGAATAATCATAGGAGAACCCGCCACCGATCGCTTCTTTCGTGCCGAAAGACAGCAGCCGGTCATAGGCGTTGACGCCCACCTGATAGGACGCGCGGCTGGTGCCCGAGCGGTGCAGATCCAGCGAGTTGATGGTCTGCCCGGTGACAACGACAATCGTGTCCGTCGCCGCGCTGGCCGGCAGCGCCTTCAGAAATGACAGGATTGACGCGCCCGCCATGCCCATCTTCATGAAGTCGCGACGTGAGGTGGTGTCGGTCATAGCAAGCCCCTGTTGTCGATCTCTGCTGATTTCGCGCAAAAGGTGGGGCAGATCTGCGAACACAACTATTGCTATAAAATCATATATCCGTTGCATAAAATGCAGCGGTCAGGAAAACTTGGCGGGATATGAGGCACTTAAAGACGTTCGAACTGATCGAAGCGGTGGTCCGCGCGGGGTCCATCCGGAAGGCGGCGGAGGACACGAACCTGACCGCGTCGGCCCTGAACCGGCGAATCCAGGCGTTTGAGCAGGAGTTTGGCTGGCCGATTTTCGAGCGGTTGCCCCGCGGCATGCGCTTGAACCCCGCCGGTGAGCTGTTGATGCAGCACATCCAGTCGCAACGCACGGACCTGTCGCGCATCCAATCCCAGGTGGCAGATCTGTCGGGGGAGCGGCGGGGCCATGTGTCGATCGCCTGTTCGCAGGCGCTTTTGCCATACTTTCTGCCCGAGCAAATCGCGATCTACCGCGCGGCCCATCCGGGGGTGACGTTCTCGGTCAGCGTGCGGGACCGCTCGCAGGCCGAGCGGGATCTGGCGTCCTTCAGCAGCGACCTTGCACTGGTGTTCGAGCCGGTACACTTGGTCGAGTTCGAGGTTCTCTATGCGCTGGTGCAGCCGGTGCACGCCGTGTTTCCCCGCAAGAGCCCGCTGGGGCGAAATCGGGAACTGCGTCTGCGCGATTGCCTGGACCAGCGATTGGTCCTGCCGGCGAAGGCCTATGGGGTCCGCCACCTGCTGGAAGAGGCAGCGGCACGGCGCGGTCTGTCGCTAAATGCGTCGGTCGAGTCCGAGTCCTTCGAGCTGATACGACACTACGTGCTGCACGAAAACGCGGTTGGGTTTCAGATCCCGATCGGCCTGAATCTATCATCGGATAACTTGCTGACCCACCGAGCCATTTCATCGCGGGATGTGCGCAGCGGACAACTGTTGCTGGGTCAGATGAAGGGGCGTGCCCTGCCGGTGGCGTCGTCAAAGTTCGCGCATCAGTTGGCGCTGGCCCTGGCGGCTGATCCCACCGTGTCCGAAGGGGAGTTGGCGGGGAAGACCGCTAAGGTGGACCATTCAGACACCATGACGTGAAACACCCGAGCTCCAGCAAGCCCGGAGAGTTGACAAACACCCGGAATTTTGCGGTATCGGTGTAAGAGGGCCCGCCACCGACCATCGTCAGGAAGCTCAACCCTTTCATCACTGCACGATGAGGTCGGGGTTCGGCGTGAAGCGCTTCAAAGAACAAATTGTGGAGTCTTTGGCGACTGCGGCGGGCGGGCGCGCCGGTGATCACGTGCGCGAAGACATGCCAACTTCGTTCGCGCCCGACGGGCCGCTGATCCGCATCGGGCTATATGGCCAATCAACATATATCGCGGGCCACACGCAGCACCTGCACGCAGCCCGGCGGAACCAGTCAGCCGGCGCCTTTGGGGCGTTCGCGGCGATTTACTCATAGGGGGTCACCTTGTTTGACAGTGCAATCCGCATCGACATGCGACACGCCTCTCCGGTTCGATCCGCAAAGCTGCTGGTCCTGGCGGTCGCTTTGGTTCTGGCCAGCTGGGCATCAGCGTTGGCCGACGGGCCAAAGAGGATCGTGATCGCCGGCGGTGACCTGACCGAGATCGCCTTCGCCTTGGGCTTTGGCGATCGGATCATCGGCGTCGACTCGACGTCGAACTTCCCGGCTGAAACGCAGGAGCGCGAGCAGATTGGCTATGTCCGTCGCTTAACGGCCGAGGGTATCCTGTCCCTGGCCCCGGATCTGGTGGTGCTGGCCCACGATGCCGGGCCCGACACGGCGATTGATCAGCTACGGGCCTCCGGCATTAAAACGGTCCGCGGCCCCGCCACCGACAGTGCCGAAGGCGTGTCCGAAAAAATCCGCTTCGTCGGAGAGGCGCTGGGCGCGCCTGAGGCCGCTGCCGAACTCGCGCAATCGGTCGAGGATCAGTTGGCAGACGTTGCCCGCCGGGTGGCGGAACTGCCTGACAAACCGAAGGTGCTGTTTGTTCTGTCGCTGGACCGGGGCACGCCACTGGTGGGCGGCATCGATACCTCGGCCGACCGCATGATCGCGCTGGCAGGTGCCCAGAATGCCGCCGCCGAAATCGCGGGCTTCAAACCGATGTCGCAAGAAGCCATCATCGCTGCTCAGCCTGATGTGATCCTGATGATGAGCCAGTACGCCGAGAGGTTGGGCGGTCTGGACACGGTCACCGCACGGCCCGAGTTCGCGTTGACGCCTGCGGGCGAGGAAGGTCGTGCCGTGGCGATCGAGGGGATGCTGTTGCTGGGCTTTGGCCCACGCACACCCGAGGGCATTGCCATGCTGGCCCGGGCCTTGCACCCCGAAACGGCACCGGCCGCCGGTCTTTGACCTCCGCCAACCGAGCCATTGCCCTGCAGCAGGCGGGCACCGGTGGTGCCGGCCTGGCGCTGGTGTGCCTGTCGGCTTTGGCCGTGGCGCTGGCGTGTGCAGAGCTGGCGCTGGGTCCGGTTAGCCTGACCGTCGATCGGGTGCTTGCCGCACTTGCGGGCGACGGCACACAGGTCGAGACTGCGATCGTCTGGCAGATCCGGCTGCCCCGGCTGCTGCTGGGGCTGGCCGTCGGCGTTGCCTTGGGCCTTGCGGGCACAGCGTTGCAGGGTCTGCTGCGCAATCCGCTGGCCGAGCCGGGCCTGATCGGCGTGACGGCGGGGGCCTCCCTGGGTGCCGTCAGCGTGATCGTTCTGGGCGGTGCGCTGACCGGGCTGGTCCCGGCCTTTGTCGCGACGTTCATGTTGCCGATCGGCGCCTTTGTCGGCGGGGCGATCGTGATCACCGTGCTCTTTGCCCTGGCGCTGCGGACCCAGGGGGACACCACCCTGATGCTGATCCTGGCCGGCGTTGCCATCAATGCCATCGTCGGGGCCGCAATCGGGGTGCTCGTCTACATCTCGGACGACCAGCAGCTCAGGGATCTGACGTTCTGGACGATGGGCTCGCTGGCCACCTCGCAGAAGGAGCTGGTGTTGCTGGTGTTGGCGCTGACCGGGCTGATGGTGCCCGTGTTCCTGTCGCAGATGCGGGCACTGGATCTGATGCGCTTGGGAGAACGCGCGGCCTTCCACAGTGGCCTGGACGTCCGCCGCGCACGGCTGATCATCGCCGCATCGACGGCCCTGGCAGTGGGCGCAGTGACGTCGGCGGCAGGTCCCATTGGCTTTATCGGACTGGTCGCGCCCCACCTTGCCCGTCTGCTGGTCGGCCAGCGCCACATGGTTCTGCTGCCCGCTGCGGCAATACTGGGCATCTGCCTTGTGTTGGCCGCCGACTTGGCCGTCCGCCTGGCCGTGCCGCCCGCCGAGCCGCCAATTGCCCTGGCCACCAGCATTATCGGGGGGCCATTTTTCCTCTGGTTATTGCTGCGCCGAAGCAAAAGCGGCGGCCTGCGTGCTTGAGGCGACCGGCATCACGGTGCGGTACGGCGCCCGGGCGGTTCTGGCTCAGGTCGACATTGCCGTGCGGCCCGGCTCTGTCGTGGCGGTGATCGGGCCAAACGGATCGGGAAAATCGACACTGCTGAGCGTTCTGACCGGAGAGCGACCGCCCGATGCAGGCCAGGCCCTGATGGATGGCACGCCGCTGACCCAGATGTCGCCCCGCGACTTGGCAGGCCTTCGGGCCGTTCTGGAACAGACGCCTGCGCGCGACGTACCCTATTCGGCTGCCGTATTGGCGACCATGGGCATCCCGCGGGAGTTATCGCCGAAAGGGGTGCAGGACGCGGTCGACAAGGCCCTGGCGCAGGTGGGGATGCAGGCCCTCAGCCATACCAGGGTCGATCAGATGTCCGGCGGCGAGGCGCATCGCGCGCATCTGGGCCGGGCGCTCGCGCAACTTTGGGCCGCGCACGGTCTGGGCGGGGGGCGATACCTCTTCCTGGACGAGCCGACCGCGAGCCTGGATTTGAAACATCAGGTCGCCGTTCTGGCAGCGGTACGCCAAGCGGCATCTGAAGGCGCCGGTGTGATGGTGGTGCTGCACGACCTGTCGCTGGCCGCCGCGGTGGCCGATCACATCGTCTTGCTGTCTGATGGCCGTGTTGCGGCGGCGGGCACCCCCGCCGAGGTCATGCGCCCCGAGGTGTTGCAACCGGTCTATGGTTTGGACTTACATGTCGTTGACATTGCAGGGCAACTGACCATCGTGCCGGCAGTCAGTGCTTTCGAGGGCAGGCCCCTCACCTCTCACGCGAGACAGGAGATCGAAGATGTTCGTCGCAATGAACCGATTTAAAGTGGCCAAGGGCAGCGAGCAGGCGTTCGAGGATGTTTGGCGCGGTCGGGACACGAAATTGTCTGAAATGGCTGGATTCGTCGACTTCCACCTGCTGCGTGGCCCGGAGGAAGAGGATCACACCCTCTATGCGTCACACACGATTTGGTCGACGCGCGAAGACTTTGAAGCCTGGACAAAGTCTCAGCAGTTCCGCGACGCGCACAAGGGGGCAGGGCAGAACAAGGTCCTCTATCTGGGCCATCCGCAATTCGAGGGCTTCACCGCGGTCGAGGGCGCCTGAAACCTTTTCGCCCTGAAGCTCAGCGCTGGGGCATGAACCGCATCGGTACGGTGATCGTCACCTGGGATTTCTCCATCTCCGGCGGGATCCGGGGATAGGTGCCCACATCGCGGACGGCATCCATCGCCGCATTGTCCAGGATCCTGGCGCCAGACGATGTTCTGATGCTGGCGCTGACCAGCCGCCCCTCCGCCGTCAGTACCATGGTGACCTGAACGATACCCTGGATGCCGCGCCTTTGTGCGCGCCGGGGATAGCGCTTTTTGCGTTCGACAGCGCGCTGCACGGCTTCTTTGTACCCCGCCACGGCGGAGGCGATGGCCGCAGCTGAATAGCTTGCCCCCTGTGCCGCGGCACCCCCTGATCCGGATTGTGCGGCGGTGGTTTGAGACTGGGCACCGTCATTGCCCGAAACCGCGGCAACCGTTTCATTCGCCGGTGGGGCTGCCGGTTGCGGGGGCGCCTGCGGGGCGGGTTGCTGGCGCGCTGGTTGCTGTTGGGCGGGCTGCTGCGCGGGTCGGCGTTGTTCCTGTCGCTGAGGGCGCGCCGCCTGCTGCTGGGTAGGCTGCGCCGGAACGGCACGTTTTGGCTTGTCCACCGGGATAGACGCTACCACGGGCGCCGGCTCGGTATCGGCTTCAAGCTCCGGCTCGGGCTCCGCTTCCGGGACCGTCGGCCGGGTCAACGGTGATTGCGGGGCCAGGCCGGGCGGTGGGAGCCCCTGTGTGGGGGCCAAAGCGGCCGTTTGGGTCTGCGCCGGGGGCGTGACCGATGGGGTATCCGGCGTTTGCGGTTCCAGGTCCGGCGTCTCGGTTCGCACCACATTCGGATCTGGTTCCGGCTCTTCGTCGCGGGGTGTCACTTCCGCCGGGCTCGGCAGGGCCAGGGCGGGTGTGACGGGTCTGACCGCCAGTGGCGGCAGCGGCAGTTCCAAAGTTGGAACCGCGGCTGTCGGGACGGTCTCGGCCGGCGGTGTCGTGGCCGCGAGAGCTTGGGGGGTGGCCTGCGTCTGAACGGGGTCCGCTTCTGTCGGTTGACGATCGGGCGCTTCGGGGGCAGGCGTCGGCGGCGGCGGCGTTACCGGCATCGAAACTTCAACGGGTTTGTCGGTTGATTGCTCGGAATCCGGGGCGACCTCGTCCGGCGTCTCGCTGTCCAAATCGTCCGGTGCGTCTAATTCTGGCTCCGTCTCCCAGTCTTCGATCAGCGAAGCCAGATCTGCCGAGGCTGCGGCAATCGGTGAGCCACTTGCCAACGAGCCGCCCGCCTGAACCGGGCTGGCCACGTCAGTTTGCCAAAGCACCAAAAAATGAAGCGCCAAGGCCAAGGCCACAAATGCCACAAACTCAATCGGCCGCTTCACGGGCGTTCCTCGGCCAACAGCTGGCTTTTGGTGACGCCAGAGGTTGCCAACTGCTTGAGAAGCCCCGCGATTGTCGTTGCTGCGACAGACTTATCCGCTCGAATGATCAGCGGCGTCGTTTGCTCGCCCTCCAACCAGGCGGCAGCTGCCTGGGCAACGGCGACATCGCCCGTGGCCGCACCCCAGGCAATTTGCCCCTCTGCCCCGACGAAGATCGGCTGTCCTGGCTCGCCCAGGCCCTCGGAAGCACTTGCGGGAGGTTCCACCTCAAACGGTTCTGGCGGCGCAATCGTCGCCGTCATCAGAAAGAAGATCAACAGCAGGAAAACCACGTTAATCATCGGCACGATGCTCTCGCGCGGCGGTGGGCGTTCTTCTTCCTGCATATCCATGAGCTTATTCCGCGATCACGATCTGGCGGATGCCAGCATCGGAAAGCTCATCGATCACGCTGACCATGTCCTGCAGGGCCGCTTCGCTGTCGGGCCGTACCACCACAGTCGCATTCTCGTCGGGCATCAGCTTGCGCAATTCATCCGGCAGCGCGCTCAGTTCGAAGGCAACCCCGTTCAGACGTGCGCCGTCTGCTGTGACTGTGATCAGTCGAGGTGCACCCTGATAGCTGCCCGCGCCCGCCACCGCCGGTGACAAGGGCAGGGCGACGTCTTGCCCGAACCGAGAAGCGAGCATGAAGAAGACCAGCAACAAAAAGACCACGTCGACCATCGGCGTCAGGCTTGGCCGCCGACGCCGACGCGATGTGTCGAACGAAAAGGCCTTACTCTGCGGCATGCGCCAGAACTTCGTGTTCCGGCCGCGTGAAGATCCGGGTGGCAACGTCTTCCAGATCCAGCCGCAACCGGTCCGCCACGCTTTCAAACCATGTCAGCGCAGCGGAGGCCGGGATGGCCACGGCCATGCCGGCCGCGGTCGTTAGAAGCGCCTCCCAGATCCCGCCAGCCAGCGCAGATGGATCTGCGCGAGCGCCGCTGGCTTGCAATTGCTGGAAGGCCGCGATCATGCCCAGGACCGTACCGAACAGGCCGAGCAGGGGGGCGATTGTTGCGATCAGTTCTAATGCCCGAAGTCCGGACCTGGCGCTGGCCAGTTCGGATTTCGCCACGCGGACGGTCTCCTCTCGGGCATCCTGTTCCGACCATCCAGGCCGGCGGATGCTGGCGATAGCCGCGGCAACGACTTTTGCCCGCACGCCGCTGCCGCCGATGGCTGTTTCCAGCGCCCTGGCGTCGTCGAAGCGGAGCCATGCGTTGACAGCCGCTTCAGCGCGGTCGCGGCGCCAAACGCCAATGTGCGACAATCGCCAAAGCTTCCAAAGGATGATGGCAAGCGTCACGACCGAAAGCGCTGCGATGGCCCAGATCGCAAAGCCGCCTTTTTCAAGAAACTCGCCCGCCGGACCCAGCATGTCGGTAACAGCGACATCTGCCGAGATCTCGGCTGCAGTCTCGTTCACCACCGCGCCTTCGGCTAAGGGGTTTTGATCGCCCGACGTGGGTTCGATTGGCGTCTCACCGTCAGCACCCGGCTGAAGTTCATCTTCCATGACATCGCCCCGCCTCTGCCACTTGCATGTCAGCGGGCGCTGGCTGTCAAGACCCTTTAAGGGAATGGCTTGCGCCTAGATGGTCGTAGCGCGCACGCTTTCCAACCACAGAGGCAGGTACCTTGCCGTGCCCCAGCGGGTCAAGCAGCGGATTCGGCGATTGCGAATAGAACGCCAGCCTACACCGCTCTGACGGTGGATAACTACCCTTGCTCGTGACCATGCGCGTCGTAGGCGGCTTCGAGCTCGGCTTTGAGGAAATCGCCGAAGTCCAGCGGTTCGAAGCGCGGTTCACCTGTGCCGGGCAGCGGCGCGATCCGAGCAGAGACATGCGGGTCGTAGAAAAACGGCACGGAGTATCTTTCCCGCCCCGTTCGATTGATCACACGGTGCGGCGTCGACAACAACTGCCCGTTGGACATCCTGTGCAACATGTCGCCGACGTTGACGACGTAAGCATCCGGCATCGGCGTTGCATCTATCCAGTCACCTTCGGGCGTCTTCACCTGCAAACCGCCCACCTCATCCTGAGCCAGGATGGTTAGGCAGCCAAAGTCCTTGTGCGGGGCCGACCCGAATAGGTCGTCTGGGGCGTCACTGTCTTGCGAGGGATAGTGCAACAGACGCAGCCATATTGTCGGCGGCGAAAAGGCCCCGAGGATTGAGTTGTCACTGATGCCCAGGGCGTGCAAGGCAAGCTCTATCAGGGTCCTTCCTAACCCTGTCATTGCCTGCGCGTATGCCTCACAGGTTTCTCGAAAGCCGGGCAGATCGGGCCATTGATTGGGGCCTGATAGGTAGATGTTTGGGTCAGGGACCGCATCTTCGCGCATCATCATGAACGAGGCTGATTGGTTCGGCTTCGTCACCTGAGCGAGATCGGAGTTCACGTCCGTGGAGGTGTTGATCGCAATGTAGCCGCGATGATTGCGATCCAGGGCAATCTCTGTCTTGGCGCTTAGTGGTAGCGCGTGAAATCGGCGGGATGCCTCAAAGATTGCGGCACGAAGGCCAGGGTCAATCCCGTGGTTGATGACATAGCCGAACCCGACTTTGCCGTAGGCTTCTGCAAAATCGCGCTCCAGCGCCTTGCGGCCTTCGCTGTTCTGCAAGAGCGACAGATCCAGCACTGGTATCTCACTGAACTCTGCCACGCGCTCCCTCTCGGTGTGATTGCAAAGACGAAGAGGATACGCTGAGCGGCCGCACCAAGCGGTTTGTCAATCTGGCAGACGCGTCTCCCCCAGGTCCGGTGACGTCTGGCCGGCCGGTGCGCCGACCGATAGCCTGCTGTCCCAGATACCAACTCGCCAATGGCTTAGGCCCCGACAGCGCGCAACAGCAGATCTACATTTGCCGCGCCCTCGCGTCCGTCGACTTCGGGAGAGCGGCCGTCCCGGATGGCGCCGGCAAAATCTTCGATCTCGCCGACATAGGGATTTCCTGGTGTGTAAGTGAAGTGCCCTTCATGGGTCTCGATCCGGCCTTCGCCGTGCGGGCCAAGTGTCTCGGTGCAGATCGCGTAGCCTTCTGAACCGTAGACCTCCATCACCCGCGGACCCTGAAACAACACCGAGACGCACAACTCAGCGGTTGCCCCGCTGTCAAATTGATAGCTCAGCAAAGCCGTCTCGTCATGAGGGCCTTTGTAGACTGAGCGGTTGATAACGCTTTCCGCGGCAGTGATCTGGCCGCAAGAAGGTGTCATGAACCATCGAATCTGGTCCAGGCAGTGGGTGCCCACAGCAGCCAACGCCCACCATCGTCCGACATCCGCGTTGGCACGCCAACCGTCAGCGTTCTGGGCAGGCGTGGGCCATTGGATGCGCATGTGGCGCAGGGTGCCAAAGTCGCCTGACTGAACGACGTCAAACAACGCGCGGTGTCCCATGTGCCAACGCATGTGATACGCAATCGCAAGAACGACGCCTGCCTTGTCTGCAGCGCCGACCATGGCCTGTGCGCCAGCACGGTCAGTCGCCATCGGTTTTTCGGTCAGGATGTGTTTTCCGGCACTGGCGGCCTGAACGGCTTGTTCAGCGTGTAGCTTGTCCGGCGATGCGATCAGTACGGCGTCCAGTTGCGGATCCTCGAGTAACGCGGTGAGATCTTCGTAGGCAGGCTCTGTTGCGGCGGCGCTGTGCCTTGACGCAAACGCGGCCGCGCGCGCCTTTTCCCGGCTGTAGACGCTCCACAGTTGCGCGTTTGGGGCTTGCGCCAGCGCAGGCGCTAGCTGTTTTTCGGCGATTCCGCCGGTGGCAATCATCGCAACGTTGAGGGTCATGGATTGAGAGCTCCGTTCGAACGCAAGGGGTGGGGCGGACAATAAACCGTGCCTCCACATCTCCAAGCACCCACGCGATATGTGCGGTTCCAAATCCAATTGGGGCCGATTGCGCGCGAGGAGTGTGGGAATTTCAGTTTGTCTTCTTACCTCTAAGCGACCAACGGGTTGCGTAGATCAAGCAAGGCGCTTTTGACGACGTTACCCGACACTATCGAGGTACAGGCCATGACATCGCTCGCCTTTGACAACAGTTATGCTCGGCTGCCGGATCGCTTTTACACCCGTCAGCAGCCGAGGCCGGTGTCATCGCCCAAGTTGATCAAGTTGAACCACATCCTGGCTCGGCGTCTTGGAATTGATCCTGAAGCGTTGGAAAAACCGGAGTTTGTCGCGGCGCTTGCGGGAAACGGTGCGCTTCCGGGCGCAGATCCATTGGCTCAGGTGTACGCGGGACATCAGTTTGGCGGGTGGAGCCCACAACTTGGCGACGGTCGCGCGCTGCTGCTGGGTGAGATCGTCGCGCCAGATGGCGCCCGGTTTGACATTCAATTGAAGGGCTCAGGTCAGACGCCCTACTCCCGCATGGGCGACGGACGCGCTCCACTGGGTCCGGTCCTAAGGGAATACATCGTTTCCGAGGCTATGGCGGCGTTAGGCGTACCGACGACGCGGGCCTTGGCCGCAGTTTCGACTGGGGATGTTGTGTTGCGCGAAGTGCAGGAGCCTGGTGCGGTATTGACGCGGGTCGCAGCCAGTCATGTTCGGGTTGGTACGTTTCAATTTTTTGCATCCCGTCAGGACACCGAGGCGCTTGAGCTGTTGGCCGAGCATGTCATCGAACGCCATTATCCGGATGCCGCAGAGGCCGAGGATTCAGCTCTTGCTCTGTTGCAGAGTGTAATTGAGCGACAGGCAGCTTTGATCGCCAAATGGATGTCGCTCGGTTTCATTCATGGGGTGATGAACACCGACAACATGACGATCAGTGGCGAGACGATTGACTACGGACCGTGCGCGTTCATGGATGCTTACGATCCTGCCACAGTGTTCTCGTCAATCGACCGGGGAGGACGCTACGCGTTCGCGAACCAGTCACGGATTGCACAATGGAACCTCGCTTGTCTGGCGCAGTCTTTGCTGCCGCTTATCAAAGGTGGCGAGGAGGCGCAGTTGGCAAAGGCGCAGGCTGCGGTCAACGCCTACCCAGAGATCTTTCATGGGGCTTGGCTTTCCGAAATGCGTGCCAAGCTTGGTCTGGAAGGTGCGGATGACCGGGACGAAGAGCTAATCGAACGGTTGTTACACCTGATGGCCGAGTGGGGCGCCGATTTCACGCTGACCTTCCGCGGTTTGGCCGATGGATCGGCGCGCAAACAGTTCGCTGATCCCGCAGCGTTCGATCGGTGGGTTGAAGACTGGCGAGCACGCGGTGGGCAAAACGCGGGAGCTTTGAACCGCATCAATCCAGCATTCATCCCAAGAAATCACATGGTGCAGGCGGCGATTTCAGCAGGTCTATCTGGCGACTTCAACCCATTCGAAGAGATCGTAGGCGTGCTTTCAGCCCCATTTGACGACAATCCCGAACACGCTGCCTATGGGAGTCCAGCTGGCCCAAAAGAGCGTGTGTTACAGACGTTCTGCGGCACCTAGGCCTAAGTGAAGCGGGAAGACGCCAGGTACGGGTCGATCATTCACTCCTGCCATTGAGGTCTGTTTATGCGCCGGCAGATTGTTGTGCTTGCAAAAACCAATGCTGCATTGCAGCATTGTGCATATGTCGAACGGGTCGTTGAAAGTTGCTGTCGTTGAAGCGGACCGTGAGCGGGCGCTAATGATCGTCGATAGCCTGCGTGAGGCGGGTGATTACGACGTCACCGTTGTTGGAGATGCTGCCCGACTATCGAGACGCCTAAGCGAGCTTAGCCCAGACGTCGTTTTAATCGATATCTCCAACCCTGATCGAGATGCTTTAGAGGAAATGGCGTTGGCGTCGGATCCGACCCAACGGCCGGTGGCGATGTTCGTTGACCAAAGTGACACCCAGACAACCCGCGCGGCTATCGAAGCGGGTGTGAGCGCGTATGTGGTGGATGGCCTGCGCAAAGAGCGGATCAAGCCTGTCATTGATGCGGCCGTGGCCCGTTTTCAGATGTTCGCCAGGATGCGTATCGAGCTGGAGACCACAAAGGCAGCCCTGGCTGAGCGTAAGATCATCGATCGGGCAAAAGGTTTGCTGATGAAGGCGCGCGGCCTCAGCGAAGATGAGGCATATGCACTGCTGCGTAAAACGGCGATGGATCAGAGCAGAAAAGTGGCAGATGTTGCCCGGGCCCTGGTCACCGCTGCGGATCTTTTGGGATGAACCTGGATCCGATTGACTGCGGCTTCGTTCCCCTTGTGGATTGTGCGCCTCTGGTTGTGGCGCGCGAATTGGGTTTTGCGGCGGAAGAGGGGCTCGACCTTCGCTTACATCCGCAACCTTCGTGGTCAGCTATCCGCGATCAATTGGTCTTTGGTGATCTTCAAGCGGCGCACATGCTTTCTGTGTTGCCAGTTGCAATGTCGATGGGGCTCGGTGGAGCCGCAACTCGGATTGACGCGCTCTCGGTCCTATCTGTTAATGGGGACGTCATCGGCGTGACGCCGGCTCTTGCGGCACGAATGCAGGATGTTGGTGTCGCTCGGGATAGGGATCGCGCAACCGCGGTGGGTCGTGCGCTGATTGCCGCCGCTCATGGTCCGCTTAGGATTGGTGTGCCGTTTCCATTTTCGATGCATGCCGAGCTGCTTTACTACTGGCTGTCTGCATTGGGTCTGGAAGCGCCCCGCGATCTGGATGTTCACACCGTTCCGCCGCCACGCATGGCCGAAGCGATGGCATCGGCCGAGATCGATGCGTTTTGTGTGGGGGAACCTTGGGGCAGCATAGCAGTTGATCATGGTGACGCCGAGATCGTGCTGCCTGGCGTTTCAATTTGGCAGTTTGCGCCCGAGAAGGTCCTGGCAGTTCGTCACGATTGGGCCGAAAGCAACCATCAGCTCTCTCATCGTTTGATTAGGGCGGCATGGCGCGCGGCGCGGTGGCTTTCTGGTGCTGAAAATCGAATGACGGTGTCTGACATTCTGGCCCGCTCGGAGTATTTAGATCGGCCGGCCGAAGTCATTGATCGGGCATTGTCCGGGCGTCTCGTTCTGGCTCAGCAAGGGCGTCCCGTTCAGATGCCAGGCTTACTAGAGTTCTTTGACTGTGCGGCGACGTTTCCCTGGCGAAGTCAAGCAGTCTGGATCGCTAAACGTTGGGCTGCAAGGGCGGGGGTCGATCGCGCCATTGCCGTTCGGGCGGCGCGGGAATGCTATCGGACGGATTTGTACCGGGCAGCGCTCACTGCAATCGGTGTGGATGTGCCAGGAGCATCGGAAAAGGTCGAAGGGGCCTTAGCGGTGCGAACCGAAGTTGCGTCTTGGAAAGGCGAAATGTTCCTTGGTCCAGATCGATTCTTCGATGGGGAAGTCTTTGACCCGAGCGAGAAGTGACTAAAAATCGATTATTTTCAGATACGTAGAGAGAATACGCCGAAGAGTAGAACTTACCGCTTGATATTGCGCTGCAACAGCTTACCGTGAACTTACAGGGCAAAGACGTCCGCACTTTCCTAACATTCTACCCCCGACGACGTGGGTATGCCGAGCGAGGCCGCTCGATCTCATGTGCAAGATGCACGCGTGATCGATCGGCCTTTTGTTGTTTTCCGCCCTGGCCGGGTGGACGCGAAAGGAGCAAGGAAGATGAAAAGAGCTTCCCTTATTGTGGGACTCGTTGCTGCGTCGCTAGCACTGCCCGCATCAGCAGAAATGTTGGACGTCGAAAAGGATGAGCTGACCTTTGGGTTCATCAAACTGACCGATATGGCGCCGTTGGCTGTCGCCTACGAGCTAGGCTATTTCGAAGACGAAGGGTTGTTTGTCACGCTCGAGCCGCAGGCGAATTGGAAGGTCCTGCTTGATCGTGTTATCGATGGCGAGCTTGACGGTGCTCACATGCTGGCGGGGCAACCGTTGGCGGCAACAATTGGATTTGGGACCGAAGCCCACATCATCACACCATTCTCCATGGATCTGAATGGCAACGGAATCACTGTGTCAAACGAGATCTGGGCACAGATGAAGGAGAACATCCCACACGAGGATGGAAAACCGGTGCACCCAATCTCGGCATCGGCTCTTAAACCGGTGGTCGAAAGCTACATTGCCGACGGCAAGCCCTTCAACATGGGCATGGTTTTCCCTGTTTCGACGCACAATTACGAACTGCGGTATTGGTTGGCTGCAGGAGGCCTGAAGCCTGGATACTATTCGCCCGAAAACGTCTCGGGCCAAATTGATGCCGACGTCTTGTTGAGTGTGACACCACCCCCACAGATGCCGGCTACGTTAGAGGCCGGCACTATCTATGGGTACTGCGTGGGCGAGCCTTGGAACCAGCAGGCAGTGTTCAAGGGCATCGGCGTGCCGGTGATTACCGACTACGAAATTTGGAAGAACAATCCAGAGAAGGTGTTTGGCATCACAGCGGAGTTTGCCGAGGAGTATCCGAACACGACTCTTGCGTTGACCAAGGCGCTGATCCGAGCCGCGATCTGGCTGGATGAAAATGACAATGCCAATCGTCCCGAGGCGGTCGAAATACTGTCCCGATCTGAGTATGTCGGCGCAGATTATGAGGTGATTGCCAACTCGATGACGGGCTTCTTCGAATATGAGAAGGGGGACCGTCGCCCGGCACCTGATTTCAACGTCTTCTTCCGCTATAACGCAACGTATCCGTTCTACTCTGATGCAATCTGGTACCTGACCCAGATGCGGCGTTGGGGCCAGATTTCAGAACAGAAACCGGACAGTTGGTACGATGAGGTTGCCCGCAAAGTCTACAAACCCGAGATCTATTTAAACGCGGCCCGTATGTTGGTCGACGAAGGGTTGGCCCCGCAAGATGGCTTTCCTTGGGACACGGATGGATACAAGCCGGCCACTGCCGAGTTTATCGATGGCGTCGAGTATGATGGTCGCAAGCCAAATGCGTATCTCGATGCGTTCCCCATCGGCTTGAAGGGCGCCCAAAAGGTCGTCGGTAACGAAGTCCAGGGCTAAGGCCAGCGCGGCGCCCCAACGTGGGCGCCGCATTCTCCACATGCATCCAAGAGGCCGGGATATGAGCGCCGTCACCGAACAATCGATACCTGACGAGGAGGCCCGGATCGCGCGCCGCGTCCGTCTATTCACTCGGATCAACAAGGCGGATGGCTACTTTCAAGTCCTCGGCATGAGTTGGATCACACCTGTCCTCCGCGCGGCTGCTGGCGACAATCCGGCCGCGCAGATGAAGGAAATTTGGCGCCTGCTAGGCGTGCCCATAATCGCGATCGTTGCTTTCCTAATTGCCTGGGGTTCGCTTGCCCCGCAGATCCAAACATCCTTGGGCGCGGTGCCGGGACCTTCTCAGGTTTGGGAGCAGGTCGGTAACCTTCACCAAGACCACCTGCGCGAGCGCGATAAAGCCGACGCCTTCTACAAGCGACAAGAGCAGCGCAATGCAAAACTTGTGGAGGCAGGTAAGGAAGACCGGGTCAAGTGGCGCGACTACACGGGAAAGCCCACATACTATGATCAGATTTGGACATCTCTGCAGACGGTGTTCTTTGGGTTTCTGCTCGCAACGGTCATCGCTGTTCCAATCGGGATACTCTGCGGGCTGTCACCCATCGCCAACGCCGCCTTCAACCCGCTGATCCAGATCTTCAAGCCGGTAAGTCCTTTGGCTTGGCTGCCGATCGTTACGATGGTGGTATCCGCCGTTTACGTCACAAACGATGGTATGTTTTCGAAGTCGTTTCTAAACTCGGCCATTACCGTGACGCTGTGCTCGCTTTGGCCCACACTCATCAATACGGCCCTTGGCGTTAGTTCGATCGACAAAGATCTCGTCAACGTCAGCCGCGTCTTAAAGATGTCGACCTGGACCAAGATTACGAAACTGGTCCTGCCCTCGGCGTTGCCACTGATTTTCACTGGCCTCCGCCTGAGTTTGGGGGTCGGTTGGATGGTGTTGATTGCTGCTGAAATGCTCGCCCAGAACCCGGGGCTTGGAAAGTTCGTCTGGGACGAATTTCAAAACGGGTCCTCACAGTCGCTGGCCAAGATCATGGTGGCGGTTTTCACTATCGGGATCATCGGCTTCATGCTGGACCGGTTGATGTATGCGATCCAGTCGATGTTCACCTTCACAAACAATCGGTGAATTCCATGAGCGTTCTAGAGCTGAAAGGTGTGTCTAAAGGGTTCGGCAGTGGTGCTGCCCGTGAAGAAGTCCTTCGCGGTATCGATTTGAGCATCGAGGAAGGTGAATTCGTTGCCATCCTTGGCTTTTCGGGAACGGGTAAGACGACGCTGATCAACCTGATGGCGGGGTTGGAGAAGCCCGATGCGGGGCAGGCACTGTTCAAAGGTGTGCCGATCCAAGGGCCGGGGCCGGAGCGTGGCTTGGTTTTTCAATCCTACTCATTGATGCCATGGCTTTCCGTAAGTGGAAACATCGGCGTGGCTGTTGATGCGGTGCATCGCAGCAAATCGAGGGCCGAGCGCGATGCCATGGTGGCTCACTTCGTGAATATGGTTGGCCTAGGCCATGCCACGGGTCGTCGTCCAGCCGAACTTTCGGGCGGGATGCGCCAACGCGTCGCCGTTGCGCGGGCCCTTGCGATGGACCCGGAGATTTTGCTGATGGACGAGCCGTTGAGTGCACTCGACGCGCTTACAAGGGCCAACCTTCAAGACGAAATTGTCCGGATATGGGAGGCTGACAGAAAGACGGTTGTCCTGATCACCAACGATGTGGACGAAGCGCTGCTTGTGGCCGACCGGATCATCGCTCTGAACCCCGACGGGTCACTGGGTGACGGATTTACGGTAAACTTGCCACGACCGCGAGACCGGACGGTGATGAACCACAATCCGATCTTCAAGTCGCTTCGCGCCAAGGTGACCCAGTATCTGATGGACGTCGGGATTGCTTCTAAGATCGAAGGCACGCGGATCTTGCCCGAAGTGACGCCGATCCACGGTGCACCGGTCGCCTACGCTGAGGCAGCAAAAACCCAAATCGACGAGCGATACCTTCAGTTCAGTCAGTTGGATAAGGTCTACCCAACGCCACAAGGACCGCTGACTGTTGTCGAGAACTTTGAGCTTACCCTGAACAAGGGCGAGTTTGTCAGCCTGATCGGCCACTCCGGCTGTGGGAAGTCGACTGTCCTGACGATGACCGCTGGCCTCAACGAAATCTCTAATGGTGCGATTGTCCTTGACGGCAAACATGTCGTCGATGCGGATCCAGAGCGTGCGGTGGTGTTCCAGGCGCCCTCGTTGTTTCCTTGGCTGACTGCAAAGGAGAACGTCGCTATCGGCGCCGATCGCGTCTACCCGAAGGCGAGTCTGGCCGAACGTCAGGATGTCGTGGAGTACTACCTGGAGCGGGTAGGGCTTGCCGACGCGATGGACAAGCCGGCCCGCGAGTTATCGAACGGTATGAAGCAGCGTGTGGGCATTGCACGGGCATTTGCGCTGTCGCCAAAGCTGCTGTTGCTAGATGAACCCTTCGGAATGCTGGACAGTCTCACGCGCTGGGAACTGCAAGAAGTGCTGATGGAGGTGTGGTCAAGGACAAAGGTCACCGCGATCTGTGTGACACACGATGTCGATGAAGCCATTTTGCTGGCTGACCGAGTGGTCATGATGACGAACGGTCCTCGGGCAACAATCGGAAAGATCATGGACGTGGACCTGGCGCGTCCACGCACCCGCCGCGCCTTGCTCGACCATCCAGATTACTATGCCTACCGCCAGGAGCTGTTGGACTTCTTGGAAGAGTACGAGCACGGGGCTCACAAGAAGGAGGCTGCTTGATGAAGCCTGATCAGATTGATGTTGTCCAAGCCAGCTTCAGGAAGGTGGTGCCGATCGCCGACGCCGCCGCGGCTATGTTCTATGGCAGACTTTTCGACATCGCGCCGGAGGTCAAACCCCTGTTCAAAGGCGATATGGCTGAACAGGGACAGAAGTTGATGGCAACGCTGGGCGTTGTGGTGAACGGTCTGCGAGACCTGGAAAAGATCTTACCTGTAGCGCAGGGCTTGGCGGGTCGCCATGTCGTCTACGGCGTCACACCTGTGATGTACAAGCCGGTGGGTGAGGCTTTGATCTGGACACTGGAGCAAGGCCTGGGCGACGCATTTACGCCAGAGGTTAAGAACGCCTGGATCGACGCCTACACGCTGATCTCAGAAGCAATGGTCTCGAGTGCCTACGCAGAGATCAAGGTTGATCACGAAGGTTCGGTGTCATGACCAAGAAGCTGGTTATCATCGGTGCGGGCATGGCTTCGGGCAGACTGCTCGAACATCTGTTCGAAGAAGCACCTGGACGGTTCGATGTCACACTGTTCGGTGCAGAGCCAAGGGGGAACTACGATCGTATCAAGTTGTCTCCCGTCCTGGCGGGTGAGAAGACATTCGATCAGATCGTTACGCACGACGCGCAATGGTATGCGGAAAACAACGTTTCGTGTCGGTTCGGCGAGGCGGTGACAGGCATTGACCGGCAACGGAAAGTAGTCACAACCGCGAAAGGTAAGACGCCCTACGATAAGTTGGTAATTGCGACCGGCTCCAGCCCAGTAGTCATTCCGGTTCCAGGCAGCGACCTGCCGGGTGTGGTTAGCTACCGCGACATTGACGATACGAATGAAATGATCGCCGCGGCTAGCAAGCCTGGGGGGCGTGCGGTTGTGATTGGCGGTGGCCTTCTCGGCCTTGAAGCGGCTGCGGGACTCAGGCTGCGCGGGATGGACGTTACGGTGCTTCACCTGATGCCTCATCTTATGGAGCGCCAGCTTGATCCAGATGCCGCTGAGATGCTGCGCGGAGCGTTCGAACACCGTGGTATCAAGGTGCGCCTGGCTGCGAATACCCAAGAGATCGTCGGTGACACTAAAGTGGAGGCAGTTAGGCTAGATGACGGCACCGAATTCACCTGTGATTTGGTCTGCATGGCGGTTGGGATCCGCCCCTCTACCGCCCTTGCGAAAAACGCTGGCCTCAGTTGCGGTCGCGGGGTGCAGGTCGATGATCATATGCGAACTTCAGACCCCGACATTTTCGCTTTGGGCGAGTGTGTGGAGCACCGCGGCGTTTGCTATGGGCTGGTTGCTCCGCTCTACGACATGGCGAAGGTCGCGTCGGCCACGTTGATTGGTAAGCGTAAAGTATACGAAGGTTCGTACGTTTCGTCAAAATTGAAGGTCACCGGTATAGACCTCTTCAGTGCAGGCGATTTTTCCAACGGTTCCAATCGTGAGGAGATAGTTCTGCGTGATGCTTTTGGCGGCATCTACAAGCGAATTGTCCTCGAAGATGATCGGGTTGTCGGGGTGGTAATGTATGGCGACACCACCGACGGCGCTTGGTTGTTGTCCCACCTCAAGCAACAAACAGACGTCTCTGGAATGAGAGAGGCGTTGATCTTTGGGCCGACTTACGCTGAGGGCGCCCCGCTGGACCCTATGGCGGCCGTTGCAGCATTGCCGGGTGAGGCAGACTTCTGCGGCTGCAGCGGCGAACTGGAAATGCAGGGTCGGGTAGGGATGATTTACCGAGATCAAGTTGTCGAACACGGTGCGGCCTGATGGCCAAGGACACCGTTGAGTCGTTTAAAAAGACGACCTGTCCCTATTGCGGTGTCGGGTGCGGTGTGCTCGCCGCTGCGGTAGTCGGCGGTGACACGGCTCACATCAAAGGCGATCCTGATCACCCGGCCAATTATGGTCGTCTTTGCTCCAAGGGTTCCGCACTGGGTGAAACAATAGGACTGACCGGGCGGCTTCTGCAGCCGCTAATTGAGGGCGAAGCCAGCACTTGGAACGACGCGATCACACTAACCGCTAGTCGTTTCACCAGCGCTATCGAGAAGTACGGTCCCGATAGCGTTGCTTTCTATGTTTCGGGGCAGTTGCTGACCGAAGACTACTACGTTGCGAACAAGCTGATGAAGGGTTTCATCGGATCAGCGAACATCGACACCAACTCTCGCCTGTGCATGGCATCCTCGGTGGCCGGCCATAAGCGGGCGTTTGGTGCAGACACAGTGCCGGGCACCTATGAGGACTTGGAACTTGCCGATTTGATCGTGCTAGTCGGGTCTAACCTCGCGTGGTGTCATCCTGTACTGTATCAGCGGATAGCGGCGGCAAAAGCGACGAGACCGTCGATGAAAGTGGTCAATGTCGATCCCAGGCAAACCGCGACATCGGACTTGGCGGACTTGCACCTTGCGCTCGCGCCAGGTTCGGATGTCGCGCTTTTCAATGGATTACTCGCAGAAATAGATCGCCGTGGGGCGATAAATCAATCCTACGATGAAGCGCATCTGACAGGTGTTTCGGATGCGCTGGCTGCGGCGTATAGTGACAGTTCGGATGTTACCGGGTTGGCGCGCCACGATCTTGAGGCTTTCTTCGATCTTTGGATCAGCAATGAGAAAGTAGTCACGGTCTATTCGCAGGGTGTGAACCAGTCGAGTTCGGGCGCCGACAAAGTGAACGCGATCCTGAATTGCCACCTTGCTACGGGGCGTATCGGTCGCGCCGGAATGGGGCCATTCTCGGTGACTGGTCAGCCCAATGCGATGGGCGGGCGTGAGACCGGTGGACTGTCCAACATGTTGGCAGCTCATCTCGAACTGACAGATCGCGTTCACCGCGATGCTGTACAGAGGTTTTGGCAGGCGCCTGCAATGGCAGCAACACCTGGGTTGAAAGCCGTAGATCTTTTCCAGGCCTGTGCAGATGGCTCGGTGAAAGCGATATGGATTATGTCCACTAATCCAGCGGTTTCCATGCCGGCGGCCAATCGTGTTCGAGAGGCGATTGCCAAGTGCCCATTTGTCGTCGTTTCAGACATCTTTGCCGATACAGATACAGCGAAGCTTGCAAATGTTGTTTTGCCAGCTGCGGGTTGGGGGGAGAAGTCCGGCACCGTTACGAACTCCGACCGTACAATTAGTCGCCAGCGCGCCTTTTTACCTGTGCCCGGCAACGCACGACCGGACTGGAGGATTGTCTGCGATGTCGCCGGAGCGATGGGGTGGGGCGATGCTTTTGACTTCGCCAACCCTGCGGCGATCTTTCGTGAACATGCTGCGTTGTCTGACATTGCGGGGTCATTGGGCAGGGATTTCGATATCGGCGGGCTCTCCAGCTTGTCCGATCGTGAATATGACGATCTTCAGCCGGTTAGGTGGCCGGTTAAAGCCGATCGGGAAGGCGGGCGCTTCTTTGCCGATGGCCATTTCTTCACGACCGATGGCAAAGCTTGTGTAGTACCCGTTGTCAGCCGACCAATGGCAGATCCAGTCACCGCTGCACGGCCTCTTCGATTAAACAGTGGTCGCGTTCGGGACCACTGGCACACGATGACACGCACGGCCCAGACGCCGCGCCTTAGCCAGCACATCGCGGAACCCTACGTCGAGTTGAATCCTGTCGACGCTTCCGAAGCAGGTATCGCTCCAGCGGATCTGGTGCAGATCACCTCGGATTTTGGCCAACTCATGGCACGTGCATTAGTCACTAAGCGCAGCATGCCCGGGTCGATTTTTGTGCCAATGCACTGGGCATCGAAGTGGGCATCTGACGGCTGCGTAGACGTCGCAGTCACACCTGCCACAGATCCCATTTCAGGTCAGCCAGAATTGAAAGGGACACCCGTCTCAATCGCACCTTATCAGCCGGCTTGGTACGCCTTTGCAGCGTCCGCGCTGGAGCCGAGAACCAGCGCACTGAAGGGGTTAGGGTATTGGGCAAAGGCCATTACAGAGACGGGATGGAGGCTTGAGCTAGCAGGTGGCATTGATCCAGTTGATTGGGTTGTTGCGGCCAAGGAGCTGTTCAAGGCCCCCGACAGTGCTCATTCGGCGACCTACGAAGATCGCGTATCTGGTCGCAAGAACGTTGTCATTTTCGAGGGTAATTCGACGTACGGGGCTATCTTTCTCGCACGGCAGCCGGTCGCCGTTGCGCGGACCCACATTGTCGCTGGATTGGTCGAATTGAGCCCGCAACAGTTGTTAGCCGGCCGTTCTTCAACCGCGCAAGCCGATCAAGGTGCGATCGTCTGTTCTTGTATGAGTGTTGGTTCCAACACCATTGCGCGTGCTGTTTCAGCGGGAACGCTCGCGACCGTGGACGATATCTGCGAAGCGACAGGAGCAGGGACAAGCTGCGGTTCTTGTCGCCCGGAGTTAAAGGCATTTCTTTTGCCGCAATCTGCTAAGCTGGCGGCAGAATGAGCTTGGCCCCTTACATCCATGCCATGGGCCGTGGTCCTTCGAAGGCGCGCTCGCTCTCTCAAGCTGAGGCGCGAGATGCGATGGCGCAGATTTTGGCTGGGGACGTGGCGCCAGAAGCCGTGGGTGCATTGCTTATGCTGATGCGCTATAGGGGTGAGACCGCGCATGAGATTGCCGGATTCACGACCTCGGTCAAAAACACGTTGAGTGAGTGGTCAAAGGTTTCGACTGACGTCGACTGGCCGTCCTACGCAGCTGGACGGTCGCGAGGCCTTCCGTGGTTTTTGTTGTCAGCCTTGTTGGTCGCCCAAGCCGGGCACCGTGTGCTGTTGCATGGTTGGAACTCGCATCAGAATACTACTGCCGATGTCCGGGAGGCAGTACGCTCATTGGCCATCCCGGTTACCGGTAGACCAGTCTACGCGAAAACCGCATTAGACCGGGGTCGCATTGCGTACGTGCCGCTTGAGGCGATTTCACCGCAGCTGTTGTCGCTATTGCGGCTGCGCGATGTTCTTGGCCTACGCTCGTGCGTGAATACGGTTTGCCGGATGCTGAACCCGTCCGATGCAGCAGTCGCTGTGCAAGGTGTCTTTCATCCACCTTACCGAGAACTGCAGCAAGACGCTGGGCGTTTGTTGGGGCGACATCACTTAATCGTACTAAAGGGTGGTGGGGGAGAGTTTGAACGTCATCCGGCGAAGACAGTGTCGATGTTCGGCTTGAAGCATTGCGTTCCTTACCAAGATGCCGCCAGTCCGTTGTTGAACGAGCACCGACGATTGGCCGACCATGAGTTGGACCTGAGACACTTGAAGTCAGTGTGGCTTGGTCTGTGCCAAGATCCTTGGGCAGAGGCTGTTGTGACCGGCACTGCAGCATTGGCGCTGAATGCACTAACGCCATCGATGTCCGTTTCGCAGGCTGAAGTTGCAGCGCGCGACCTCTGGTACAATCGTTCTGAGCGGATCGCAGCGTGAGGTCACCATGAGGACGTTCCCTATGTTCTTGAAGATGACGGGTCGCGCAATCATCGTAGTCGGTGGTGGGGAACAGGCCGCGCAGAAGGCTCGTCTGGCAACTAAAACCGATGCAGATATCAGACTGGTAAGTCCTGTTCTTGAGCCAGAGCTCCGGGAATTGGTCTCTACCGGACGCGCTAGCCATTCAGATCCGTCGGATCCTAACCTGTTCGATAATGTTGCGTTGGTCTTTGTGGCGACTGGCTGCAAAGGCGCGGACGCGGCTTGGCAGGCCCATGCGAAGCGGTCGGGGGCACTGGTCAACGTAGTCGATTTCCCAGAACTCTGTGATGTCATGACACCGTCCATAGTGGACCGCGATCCGGTGGTTGTGGCAATCGGCACCGAGGGCAACGCACCTTTACTCGGCCGTCAAATAAAGACTCGGATCGAACAAATGTTGCATCCGCGCCTAGGTGCCTTTGCAGCGCTGTCAGGCCGTTTGCGGAAGGAAGTGTCGCTTCGAGTTAAAAGTTCGGATCGTCGGGATTTTTGGCGTTGGGTCTTTGGGGACACGCCATGGAGGTTGTTCTCTGCCGGTCGTGAGCGCGACGCAGTTAAAATCGTCAAATCGGCAATCCAGAACGGCCACCGGCCCTGCATTGGACACCTGTGCGTGGTTTCTGGTGCGCAAGATCCTGAGCTGTTGCCCTTAGCTGCGATCCAGCGGCTACAGGAGGCGGATGAAATCCACATTGAGCGCGATGTGCCGGAAGCAACGCTAGAGTTGGCCCGAAGAGACGCCGAGCGAATCTGGGTCGATCCTGAAAGTGGACGCCGTAATCCGCGTGGCCTTTGGCGAGTGTTGTGTAACTCCGCCGCCGATAGAAATGTCGTCTACCTTTCCCGCCGAAGCATCGTGATCGATCATAGCCATTTTCCAAAAAGGAATCTGCCGATTGAACAGCTGGCCGCGGGGCAACGGTGGGTAGATCGAGATAGTCAGCATCTCAACCTGGTGGCAGCGAGTTAAGCCTGAAGCCCGGTCACCAAAGGAACACCCTGATGTCAGGATCATCTCGGCAGCAAGGCTTCAGCCCAGAGCAGATAAACTGCTTGGTTGATGCTCTCGGCAAGCTTGAATTGCATGCAATCTTTCAGGGAAACGGCGGCAACACGCCCGAGCCCGAGGCCGTGCATGGAACTCCGATCGATGATCTCTGCAAGGAGGAACTGGCGAAGTACAAGCAGCATCCGTTGGATTTATGGCCTCGGCTACAGCTATGGACGGCAAAGAACGAGATGGCAGAAGGTCTGGACCAATTTCTGCTGCGGCATTTGGGTTTCTTTAACGTCGAACCAACCAGCCCGGGATACATGGTTCGCCTGCGGTTGCCTGCCTGTCGCTTACGCGGTGACCAAATGCAGGCTCTGGCCGAGATCGCCGAGACCTACGCCGGAGGATATGCGCACGTTACCACACGCGGGAACATTCAGATGCGCGAGATACAGCCTAGGGACGTCCTAAGTGTTCTTCAGGCTTTGGGTGACGCCGGTTTATCCTGCCAAGGGTCAGGCGCTGACTCTGCGCGGAACATGACAGCGTCGCCGACTTCAGGGTTCGATGCGTCAGAGCTGATAGACTTGTCGCCATTTGCGCGGCACCTCTCGGATCTGGTTTTGAACACGCGCGAACTTCGGGCATTGCCGCGCAAGTTCAATGTTTCATTCGATGCTGGCGGTACGATCTCTTGTGTCGGCGACAGTAATGACATTTGTTTTCAGGCGGTGGAGATTGATGAAGACGCTCCGGTCACACCTGGTACCTACTGTCGACTGGGGCTTGGCGGGATAAGTGGGCATCGCGAGCTCACCCGCAGCACGGGTATGATTTGCACGCCTGAGCAGTCCGTTTTGACCGGCGCCGCGATGCTTTACGTCTTTTGTGAGCACGGGGACCGGACGAACCGCAAGAAGGCGCGTCTTAAGTATCTTTTGGATGCAAAGGGTACCGACTGGTTTATCGAGCGCACGCAGCAGAAGTTGCAGGATCTAGGCGCCGACTTCCAACTGCTTGCTGTATCTGAGCGGCATGATCGGTCGAGAAGCACCGTACGTCGCCAAGCACATATCGGTGTTCACCAACAACGCCAGTTGGGCGTGAATTATGTCGGTGTCGCACAAGAAATGGGTCGATTGTCCCCTGACCAAATGAGAGAAATTGGACGGCTTGCGATCGAGCATGGACGGAACGATCTACGACTCACCGTTTGGCAGAATGTATTGATTCCACACATACGTGACGAGCACGTTGCCCAGGTGGCTTCAGGCCTTGCGAAGGTGGGTCTTGGTACCGAGGCAACGTCGTTCGCCGCTGGTGCCGTGGGTTGTACGGGCAAGGCCGGTTGCAAGCTGGCCCACGCTTTCACCAAGGAAGACGGTACAGCGTTGGTTCGACATCTCGAAGGTCGGTTCACGCTAGACGAACCCCTGAACATTCATCTGACAGGGTGCCCTAACTCGTGCGCCCAGCACTACATTGGGGACATAGGCCTGATGGGCACGACGCTCACTAAGGGTGGTGAGGGTTACTACATCGTCGTCGGGGGAGGCAGTGATCACGACAAGGCAATTGCGCGTTCACTGTGCGGTCCTGTGCCGTCGGACGACATTAATCGCGTGGTTGAAGCAATCGTTGGGAATTATCTCAGGCGTCGCGCCAGCAATGAAACGTTCTTGTCTTTTGTTCGCGGCATTGAAGATGTCGATCTACCTGAATTGCTGTCGCCCCTGGAGATTGCAGCGTGATCAAACTCCGAAACAGGTCATTCTATGACAGAGCATGATACAACGCTCATGCAGCGTGTGGCGGATACGCTCGCCAACCCGCCGCAATCTAAGATTCCAGATTTTATTCCGCCCGACGCGCCATTCGACGAGGAACAGCGCACCTGGCTTAGTGGACTGTTTGCGGGTCTTTACGCATTGTCCGCAGCGGCCAAGGCGGGCTCGGCTTCCCCTGCGGCTGGTGCCGCGCTGACTATTCTTTACGGGTCTCAATCCGGAACCTGCGAAGCGCTTTCCAAAGATCTCAAAAAGTACGCTGCAAGTCAGGGTTTCGATGCGACGATTGCTGAGTTGAACACCCAGGTCGCTAATGATCTTGGATCTGTTCAACACCTTTTAGTCATCGCAGCGACGTTTGGAGAAGGTGAGCCAACAGATAACGCGAGAAGTTTCTATGACGCCCTAATGGCAAAAGACGCGTCGAAGCTGCCGGCGACCTTGAATTTCAGTGTTTGTGGCATGGGAGATTCTAGCTACCCGCACTTCAACAAGATCGGTCGCGATCTTGATCGGCGCCTGGCTGAATTAGGGGCCACGCGCGCTACGCCAATGGCCATTTGCGATGTCGCCTACGACGATGACTACGCAGCCTGGCGGAAGGCAGTTTTCGCTACAGAGACGTTCCAAGCAGCTGCTGGAGAAGCACAAGCACCCGTCACCGACGAGCAGACCGCACAGTTTGACAAAAACACACCGTTCATGGGGACGGTCTTAGATGTCCGCCGCCTTTCTGGCGTAGGTTCGGCGAAGTGCGTAAACCACATTGAGATTTCGCTGAGCGGTGGTGGAGACGATCTCGACTATCAGGTAGGTGACGCTTTAGGCGTTTGGCCAACCAACGATCAAAGCGAGGTTGCAGCTGTATTGTCGGTAGCTGGGTTCCAAGGCAGCGAACATGTTGTGTTGAAATCGGGGCCAACAACACTGCGCGCTGCATTACTACAGTCGCTAGACTTGGCCACTGTTTCACCGAAGACAACCGAGGTTTGGCAGTGTGAGAGTCAAGATGATTGGCAACTCATCGACCTCTTGCGCTCTGGGATTGAAGATCTCACACCCCAGGGCCTTGTAGATGGCATGCGTCCCCTTCAACCGCGCCTATACTCCATTTCCTCAAGTCCAAAGGAGCATCCTGGCGAAGTGCATCTGACCGTCGGAGAGGTGCACTACGAACTGCATGGATCAGCGCGCAAAGGTGTCGCGTCTAACTTTCTTGGCGCTAGATCGGGTCCTGGTGGCACAGTGGGCGTTTATGTGCAGAGATCTGCGCACTTCCACCTTACCTCGGACGATGCGGCGCCTGTCATCATGATCGGCCCTGGCACTGGAATCGCGCCGTTTCGAGGATTCCTGGAGGAGCGGCAAGCTAGAGGTGCATCCGGTCGCAATTGGTTGTTCTTCGGCGATCAGCATGCGGCAACCGACTACCTATATGAAAACGAAATTGAAGCATGGTTGCAGAATGGCTTGTTGGATAGGGCAAGTTTGGCCTGGTCACGAGACGCCGCTGAGAAGGTTTATGTTCAACATCTAATCCAGCGCCAGGGTGCTGAGTTTATACAATGGCTGGATGATGGTGCGGTGATCTACGTGTGCGGGGACGCCTCTCGCATGGCTGTCAACGTCGAGCACTCAATCCTCGATTTGTTCCGTGTGCACAAGCATTTGGATGAAGAGGCCGCAGCAAAACACCTTGAGAATCTTCGAGCTGCGCATCGCTACCAGCGGGATGTTTACTGAACGCAAGTCAGCAAAGGCTGGCGGCACATCCTGAGAGGTGCTCGTGGTCGCCGGTAAAATGCATTGCGGGCGTAAAGCCAGGCAAGAACCATGGAGTTCCCCCGGTTTCGTGGACAGTTACGGGCTATAGAGCTCTAGCGTCTCGAGGGCGCTTCTTTCGTAGTCGGCGGGCGAAAGATACCCCAAAGCCGAGTGTCGGCGGCCAGGATTGTACCAGCTCTCGATGAACTCGAAGATCGCCGTGCGGGCCTCCGCCTTTGTCTGAAACTTGCGTCTGTCGAGCAGTGCGCGTTCGAGCGTGGCGAAGAAGCTCTCGCACATGGCGTTGTCGTAGGCGTCCCCGACCGATCCCATGGACGGTCTGACACCCGCGTCCTTGCACCTGATGCCGAAGGCAACAGACGTGTATTGGGACCACTGGTCGCTATGGTGATTACATCCGAAGGCTTGCGCTGACCGATCGCCATGTTCATCGTATCAAGCACGAGCTGGGTCTTCAGGTTGGTCCCCATCGCCCATCCGACGATCCGTCGCGAGAACGCATCAAGCACGACCGCCAGATAGAGGAAGCCCGCCTAGGTCGGAACATAGGTGATGTTCGCCACCCAGAGCGTGTTCGGCCTGTCCGCGTAGAAGTTGCGATCGACCAGATCGGCAGAGGGGCGCACACGATCATCGCAGATCGTTGTCCGAGTGCCCCGGCGACGGCTGACGCCAGTCAGGCCAGCCGCTTTCATCAATCGTTCCACGCGCTTACGACCGACATGCACACCGCTATCGGCCAGTTCAGCGTGGACGCGTGGGGCACCGTAGCTATCCCTGGAGGCCGCATGGATCTGGCGGATCAGTTCCGTCAGTTCGCGGTCGGCGACATCGCGTGCCGATGGCTCTCGAGACTGCCAGGCATAGAAGCCGCTGCGCGACACCCACATGCTCCGCGCCATGGTCTCGATCGGGAACTTGGCCTGGTTCGACATCATGAACTCGAAGATGGCGGGCCGGTCGTGTCGTTCTGCGCGAACCAGGCCGCCGCCTTTGAAAGGATGTCGCGCTCCTGACGCAATTGCTTGTTCTCACGGCGAAGACGACGCAGTTCGTCCCGTTCTTCGCTGCTCAGGATGTCGGCTCGATTGCCGTCGTCCCGCTCAGCTGACTGATCCAGGTATGGATCGTCGCGACGCAGGGATCGAACTCCCACGCGAGATCCTCGGCGCTCCGCCCAGCTCTATGCAACTCGACGCTCTGTTCCCGGAAAGACGCCGGGTAGGGGTTCCTTGTTCGTGGCATCTAACACCTTTTCTCTTCAGTCAAAGGGTGTCCACGAACCCGGGGGAACTCCACCAAAAGCATCGAAGCTCGGCTGACTGCGGGCCATTGACACAAGCAGTCAGAGTCCTCCCAGGCATCTCCTCTAGACCAACACTGCGGGATTTCGTCTCGGCTATATCCTTGAAATCAAAGCTGGGGATTCTAGGGAAAACTAAGTTATTTTCTGTGGTGCGTGGCTGACCTGCTGAGTCGGTGGGGTGAAATGATACATCGGATTGGTGACATAGAGATCGACACGCACAAGATGGCAGTGCGCAAATCTGGCGTACCAATTCGTCTGACGGCGCGCCCATATGCTCTTCTTGAATATCTGATCGCCAATCGAGAACGCATTGTAACCAAGGAAGAGATTTTTGACGCTGTTTGGGATGGTCGAGTTGTAACCGATGCAGCGATTTCGACAGCTGTGCGTGATATTCGCAAGGCGATGGGCGAGAGCTCAGCAAAGTCGGGGCTTATCCGCACTGTTTACGGCCGCGGATTTAGGTTCGTTGTGCCGGATTTGCGCGAGGCACTTGCGACAAGCGGAGGAAATGCGCAGCCACTAGATGCAGCACAACCGAGCACCGTCGCGGTTTTGCCGTTCCAGGTGCATTCGAGCGATCCCCAAATAGAACATTTGGCGAACGGTTTTGCAGATGACGTCATTTCAAAAGTCTCAAAATTTGGACTGATCCGGATGCTGTCGCGTAATGCTTCATTCTTGCTCGCAGATGCTCGCCTCTCGTTTAGCGAGTTGAGCAAGCAACTTGGCGCAGGCTACATTTTGGAAGGGAATGTTCGGCAGTCTGGCGCAAAGATAAGGCTCAGCGTCCAATTAGTCGACGCTAGAGATGAAATGCATGTATGGGCCAGCAGCTACGACATCGCGCCGTACGAGCTGAACGACAGTCAAGACCGCACCACGACCAGCGTTGCCACATCCGCTATCACGATGATCTATGAGACCGAAGCGAAGCACGCGCGCTTGAAAGAGTTCGGGGACCTATCACC
The DNA here is from genome assembly GCA_039026375.1 of Pseudomonadota bacterium. GTDB lineage: Bacteria > Pseudomonadota > Alphaproteobacteria > Rhodobacterales > Rhodobacteraceae > Thermohalobaculum. Next base: position 66,793 of record JBCCML010000002.1, on the reverse strand, counting down.
GTGGGAATGCTACTGCTGTGCGTACGAAAGCCTTTGTACGATGAACTCCCGGCTGCATTCGGACGCCGTCACGATGTTGACACGTGCTTTGGAGATGGAACCAAAGTTCGCGGCAGCACACGCTACGCTAGCCTATGTGCTTTGCATGAGCCGACAGCATGAACATCATAATGCAGGGCCTCCGGTCAATGGCCGAATGACGCAAAGCAGACAGCGAGCGCGAGAGTTGGCCCAAGAAGCCATCTCGATTGAGCCTAGACTTCCGTTCGCATGGACGGCGCTGGCCAGGTGTCACGCGGGAATGGGCGAAATGAACTTCGCACTCACTGCTTGCGAGAAAAGTCTAGACTTAAATCCATTGTTGGGATGGACGCACGCGCTGAAAGGGATGATCCTATTCCAACTTAACCGCGCTGTAGAGGCACTATCAGCTTTTGATTGCGCTCTTGACACAAGTCCTCAGGATTCACTTCGTCTGACCATTACTGGGGGGAAGTCGTGTGCATTGCTTTTGTTGAACCGTTTCGAAGAGGCAATTGAATTGTCGCGAATGGCGCAGATGCTACCAAATGCTGGTTTGCTAGCTTTCATGGGGGAGATAGCCTGTTTGGGGCACCTTGGCCGGCTCGACGAAGCGGCAGACGCCCTGAAAAGACTAAAAGTGGCGGAGCCCGACGCAAGCATTCTGCTCTACGAGAATGACTTCCCGATGCCCGATCCAGACGCTCGCCGGGTAATTTTTGGCGGGTTGCAAGCGGCTGGTGCTTAAGTTCTTAACTTAACCGCGTCGTTAGATGCTTAGGTGAATTGGCTTGCAATGGCGCCTAGGTCGGTTGGCCGCGGTCCCGCAACGCGGATACAACTGCTTCCAATTTGGCGCATAAGCCATCATAGATTTGGCCTCATCAGCCAGTGGCAGCTGTAAACAGCCTTCCGCTTTCAACGCTTGCTTTTCCTGCGTTGTCACCCGCAAGGCGTCCAAAGACCGAGCCGTTGATGAGACCTGTGCCACCTGGGTAGTTGAAGTAGAAAACACCTCCGACAAGCTCTCCTGCTGCGAACAAGCCGGGGATTGCAAGGTGGTCATTATCGAGCACCTGACCCGTCTCTGGGTCAATACGCAGGCCCCCAAAGGTGAACGTGATGCCACAACCGACTTGGTAGGCCTCATAGGGACCCTCGTCGAGCGTGTTTGCCCAGTTCGTTTTTGGGACCGTCAGCCCGTTTGTTCCACGCCCGTCTTTCACATTCGGATCAAAGGGGGTGTCTGTATCGACCGCGGCATTGTAACGACGCATTTCATCTAGGAATGCAACGGGGTCAACGCCTTCCAACTTTGGCGCCAGCTCCTTTAAGGAATTCGCTGTGACCTTGGTCACCCGTTTGATTCGATATTCGTCCCTAAGAAGATGTGAGACCTTTGCATCGAAAATCTGCCAAGCAAACTGGTCGGGTTGTTCTAGGATAACGCGCCCGTACTTCGCATAAGTGTAATTCCGAAAGTCCGCCCCCTCGTCGACAAAGCGTTTTCCGGTAGCATTGACCATTATACCCCACGGGTAGGAGTGCTTTTGAAAGCCGTCGCCGACATCAAGATCACCGAACTCTGGAGCGTTGTAATCCCAACCTACGGCATGACAGCCAGACCAATTGCCTTGTGTCGATGCGCCTATGTCGGTTGCCATTCGAATACCGTCCCCGGTATTGAAACGCGTTCCCCGCACACGCGCCATTTCCCAGCCCGGACCCAGGTAGCGCGTCCGCATTTCAGTGTTCGCTTGGAAGCCACCTGAAGCTAGAACCACGGTGCGTGCGGAAAGATCGAACATCTCGCCTTTGTGGCGCACACGAACACCGGTGACGGCATGCCCATCGGTCAGAAGTGACAAGGCGCGGGTCTCGTAGCGAACTTCAATTCCCGTCGCTTTCGCGATTTCCATATGCGCATCGACGAGGCCAGGGCCACCGCCCCACGACTCCAGGGTCAAACCACCCCAAAACTTGAAGCGGCCGCCAACGTTAAACGCTTGGCGACCGTAGATCGGCATGAAGCGAACACCTTTGTCTCGCATCCAATGCATGGTTTCGCGCGATGTGGTGACCAATCGCTCGCATAACGCAGGGTCTGTCCGGAAACGGGTGACACGGAACATGTCGTCGAAAAACTGGTCTGTGGTGTAAGTACCAAAGTCTGTGATCGCGATCTGGTCTTCCGGCAAGTCGGGGCAGAACGCGCGGATGTCCTCGACGCCATCGTACGCGAAACGGATTGCGCCAGCCGTGAAGCGCGAGTTACCGCCACTTTCGGCTTCCGGTGCACACTCCAGCACCAGCACATTGGCGCCATGCTCGCGAGCAGCGTGAGCAGCGCAGAATGCCGCGTTCCCTGCGCCAACAACAATCGTGTCCCAAACCGTCATGATTTCGTCCTCGCTTACCGATCAACGCCGCGTTTCAGCCCCGAGTTACCTGGCATAAATTTCGGCGTGCAATTGTGTACAATTGGAATGTTGCATAATCGTGGTGCCGTCAAGTGTGCAGGCGTCGCATCACCTTAAGATGCGATCGATCGACGGACCATTGACGCTAGATCGAGAACCGCTGTAGCACGCTTGCTCTAGGCATAGGGCATGAGGACACCGTCGGTGGTAATGCCCTGACCCCACAGAACGTTGATCACACCGCGCAAAACGGCGAATTGCGCGCCTTGTGCATCACAACAGCAACATGGCCCAAGGACGGCAGCGGATGGCAGATAAGCTCAAGTTCATCAACTCCGCGCACGCGCGATCCCTTTTGCCTGGGCTTTTTGTGGCAGGAATAGTCGCCCTAGCAGCTCGTTTTGTTTCCGATCACTATGGCGCGCCGGCGATGTTGATGGCCTTGTTGTTCGGTATAGCGCTGCATTTCTTGACCGAGCACCCAACCTGTGGCGCGGGCATCAGCTTTGCATCGAAGACTGTGCTGCGCGTTGGCGTCGCTCTCCTGGGGGTCAGGATTAGCGCCGATATGGCTGTGGGGCTTGGTTGGCCAGTTTTGCTACTTGTTGTGAGTGGCGTGATTGCGACGATCGCATTTGGGATGCTATTTGCCCGTTTCTTCGGCTTTCGAGCGCGATTTGCCTTTCTGTCGGCCGGATCGGTGGCCATTTGCGGCGCCTCTGCAGCGATGGCGATCTCTGCAATACTTCCGAAGGACGACCGAAGCGAAGAACGCTTGGTTTTTACAGTCGTTGGCGTGACTGTTTTGTCCACCGCAGCGATGATACTGTATCCCGCCTTCGCAGAGGTTCTACGTCTATCGGACCGCGAGGCAGGGATCTTTCTGGGTGCGACGATCCATGATGTCGCTCAAGTGGTCGGCGCTGGGTTTTCGGTCTCTGATCAGACAGGCGAAGTGGCAACGATCGTGAAATTGCTTCGCGTCGCCATGCTGGCCCCCATAATCTTCATAGCGGCTCTTGTCATTCGTCGGCTGCCTGTCGACGAAAATGCGTCTGGTGAAAGGCCGCCGTTGGTTCCAATTTTTGTGGCGATCTTCTTCGTCTTAGTTGGAATCAACTCGCTCGGGCTCATTCCTAGTGGCATTCAAGACGCAGCTGCTGGTGTTTCCAGCTGGGCATTGCTCACGGCAATCGCTGCGGTTGGCATAAAGACGTCACTCAAGGACGTGGTCGATGTGGGTGGCGCGGCGATCGCCCTATTGGTCGCCCAAACGCTTTTCATTGGGGGACTGGTCGTCTCGATCCTGGTTTGGACCGGCATATCCGCCTAACCATCACCTTCAAGAAACGCATAATTGGTCTTTTCATTTTACCAATTTATGCTATTTGCGTCTCCAGCGAACAATGGAGAGTGTTATGGGTGTCAAATCCTGCCATAATTTCCAAGACTTTCGACGACTGGCAAAGCGTCGTCTGCCCAGTCCCATCTTTCACTACATTGACGGGGCTGCTGACGACGAGAACACGTACCAACGCAATACCCAGGCATACGAGGACTGCGATCTTGTCCCCAACGTTCTGGCCGGTGTTGAAGAAGTGGACATGTCTGTCGAGGTTATGGGCCAGAAGCTCGACATGCCAGTTTACTGTGCGCCGACGGCTTTGCAGCGGCTGTTTCACCACGAGGGTGAGCGCGCTGTTGCAAAAGCCGCGTCAAAGTACGGGACGATGTTTGGCGTGTCCTCCCTGGCCACAGTAACCGTCGAAGAAATTGCGCAAATCGCGAACACCCCAAAGATGTTCCAGTTCTATTTCCACAAGGATCGCGGACTAAACGATGCGCTGCTGGAGCGCGCGAAAGCCGCTAAATTCGATGTGATGGCGCTGACTGTGGATACGATCACCGGTGGTAATCGGGAACGAGATCTCCGCACGGGCTTCACATCCCCGCCAAAGCTCACGCTGGGCTCTGTTGTTAGTTTCGCGACGCATCCGATGTGGGCATGGAACTTCTATACGAAAGAGAAGTTCGACATGCCGCACCTGTCTGGGCATGTCGACGCTGGCACAAACCTTGCCGTATCCGTCGGGAACTACTTCTCATCCATGCTGGACCAATCGATGAATTGGAAAGATGCGGAAGAGCTTTGCGCAAAATGGGACGGCCAATTTGCACTTAAAGGCATCATGAGTGTCGAAGACGCCAGGCGCGCAGTGGATATAGGCTGCACTGGGATCATGGTGTCGAACCATGGCGGCCGGCAATTGGATGGATCGCGCAGTCCATTCGACCAACTTGCGGAGATCTGTGATGCGGTCGGCGACAAGATTGACGTTATCTGCGAAGGCGGCATCCAGCGGGGCACTCACGTGCTGAAAGCACTGTCTGTGGGGGCGAAGGCGTGTTCGGGTGGTAGACTCTACTTGTACGCGCTGGCGGCGGCTGGACAGGCCGGCGTTGAGAAGGCGCTTGGCAATCTAAAGACAGAGATTGAGCGTGACATGAAACTTATGGGTGTCACGCAGTTGGATCAGCTAAGCCGCGACAACCTAAGGTTCCGGAAGATGGCTGCGTAATGCCCGCAGTGTGATTATCGGCTTCGTCCGTCCCGCAGTCAGACGCCGTTGTCGGTACGGACACTGAAGCCGTGAGCACGCAATTTGGAGACAATGTCTTCAACATGATGCCTGTCCCTGGCTTCAATCACGACGTCTAACTCGGCCTGTTTAAGCGCCACTGTTTGCATCATCCGTTGGTGAATGACCTCGATCACGTTCGCGCCCCCTTCTCCAATGATCCGAGAGATTTCGGATAATTGACCAGGAGTGTCATCGATTTCGAACGTCAGCCGTGTGATCCGTCCGTCGCGAACCAAGCCACGTAGGATCAGTGTCGAAAGTATCCGGGAGTCGATGTTCCCGCCGCAAATGACTAGTCCGACTTTTTTGTTTCTGTAAGCGGCCAAATGCTTCTTGATGACAGCGAGACCCGCGCCGGGCGCACCCTCTGCAACGAGTTTTTCATGGCTCAGCAAATCAAAGATGGCGTCCTCAATTTCAGCTTCTGTCGCACTATCGACACGATCAACGTTTGCCTTGATCACTGCGAGATTTGCTTCTGAGGGTGCGCGTACTGCAATACCCTCTGCCAGGCTGGATCCCGACAGATGTGTTGCCGTATGATCCAATCGAGCCTTCACAGCGTCGAACATCTCGGCCTGAGCGCCAATCAGTTGAATTTCCGGGTTGATCGACTTCGCAGCCACCGCCATGCCGGCAATCAAGCCTCCACCGCCAATCGGCACGACCAGAGCATCTAAATCTGGTTGTTCTGCCAACATCTCAATTGCCACTGTGCCTTGACCAGCGGCGACTACGGGATCGTCGAACGGATGAATGAATGTCAGGCTGCGTGCCGCGGCCATGTCCAAGGTGAATTGGACGCTTTCGTCGAAGTTTGACCCGTGGATGACAACATCAGCTCCGAAATCTTCAGTTCGCTTGATTTTGTTGAAGGGCGTCCCTTCCGGCATCACGATCGTTGATGGGATCCCCAAGCGTGACGCATGATACGCAACACCCTGCGCATGGTTCCCTGCGCTGCAGGCAATTACCCCAGCAGCCCGGTCGGTTTGGTTCAGAGTCAAAAGCTTCGCTAACGCACCGCGTGCTTTGAAGGAATTCGTGTGTTGGAGATTTTCCAACTTCAGAAAAAGATCGATACCGAGCTGCAGGGATAGACGCGTCGCCCGCACGGTCGGTGTATGAATGGTAGCGTTGCGAATCGCCAGGTAAGCAGCGTCAACGTGAGCAGCATTAAGGTCCATAAGGTCCCCGTCGTATCGACACGTTGCGAAAGCTGCCTTTACGGTTGCTTACTGTGCGCTTTGCGCGCGAAGCAAATCTTGTCAAGAAGTCTTTGGGGAACCATTTTATGTGCGAAGTTTAAACTGGCGATCTGAGCGTAAAGCGATCGATAGATGTCGACTATGTCGTTTGGCAGTAGACACAATCAGATATTCCTCTGAACACTCAGGATAACGGCGACCCGTAAGGAAGGTTCACGCGACCTTCGGGTAGCGGTTTCACGTCAAGCCTAATTGCCGACGTGAATTGCCAAGGTCCGCGTCACCGTCTAATTTTGAGCCTCCAGTGGTCCGCGCCTACACGGGGCACTGGAAACTAAATTCGGTTAGCCGCCAAAGTCGTCGAGCATGATATCTTCGCGATCGACGCCAAGTTCGACGAGCATGTTTATCACAGACTGGTTCATGATCGGCGGTCCGCACATGTAATACTCGCAGTCCTCGGGAGCCGGATGATCCTTTAGATAGTTGTCGTAAAGGACGTTGTGGATAAATCCAGTATACCCGCCCCAGTCATCCTCTGGCAGCGCGTCAGATAATGCCACGTGCCATGTAAAGTTCGGGAACTTCGCCGCGAGCTCATCAAAGTCTTCTACGAAGAACATTTCTCGTTTTGAGCGTGCGCCATACCAGAACGTGATCTTCCGGTCAGTCTTGAGCCGCTTCAGTTGGTCAAAGATGTGGCTGCGCATCGGCGCCATTCCGGCACCGCCACCAATGAACACCATCTCTTTCTCAGTCTCGCGGGCAAAAAACTCACCAAAAGGACCGGAGATCGTAACTTTATCGCCTGGCTTCAGATTAAAGATATACGATGACATCTTTCCCGGCGGTATCCCATCGCTACCCGGCGGAGGCGAGGCCACACGGACGTTGAGCATGATCATCCCTTTTTCTTCCGGGTAGTTCGCCATCGAATAAGCGCGCTCGAGTGGCTCGTCGACTGAAGACTCGTAGCGCCACAAATTGAACTTATCCCAATCCTCGCGGTACTCGTCCTCTACATCGAATTCTGTGTACTTTACGATGTGTGCGGGCGCTTCGATCTGGATGTAGCCACCCGCACGAAAGTTGACGTCCTCTCCCTCAGGGAGTTCGAGAACCAACGCTTTAATAAACGTTGCTACGTTCTCATTGGATCGGACGGTGCATTCCCATTTCTTGACGCCAAAGACCTCTTCAGGAACTTCGATTTCCATGTCTTGTTTCACGGCTACCTGGCAGGATAACCTGTCGCCACATGCAGCCTCGCGTTTGGTAATATGAGATTCCTCAGTGGGCAGGATGGAACCCCCGCCAGTGTGGATTTTGACACGACATTGAGCACAGGTGCCGCCACCACCGCACGCCGATGGCACAAACAGCTTCTGTTCTGCAAGCGTCTGTAGAAGCTTGCCACCGGCTGGAACCGAAATTGTCTTCTCGCCGTTGATCGTGATGCTCACGTTTCCGGAAGAAACCAGACGAGACCGCGCCGCAAGAATGACCGTTACCAGTACTAAGACGATCAACGTGAATAGAAGGATCCCGAAGGAGAATGTCGCCATGCTAGCCCCCGCTTACAGTCGCACGCCACTAAAGGACATGAATGCTAAGGCCATAAGACCTGCAGTGATAAAGGTGATACCCAAGCCTTGAAGACCATCTGGTATGTCGGAGTATTTGAGCTTTTCGCGCACGCCCGCCATTGCCGCGATCGCCAGGGCCCATCCAAAGCCCGATGAAACCCCGTAGGTTACGGACTCTGCGAAGTTGTAGTCTCTCTCGACCATAAAAAGTGACCCTCCAAGGATCGCACAGTTCACTGTGATCAGCGGCAGAAAGACACCCAAAGCATTGTAGAGAGGTGGGAAGTACTTATCGAGGACCATCTCTAAGATCTGGACCAGCGCCGCAATCACGCCGATATAGGAAATGAGGCCCAAGAAAGTAAGATCTACATCCGCAAAACCAGCCCAAGCTAACGCTCCCGGTGCCAATAGATAACTGAGGATAAGGTTGTTCGCGGGGACGGTTATCGACTGTACGATCATCACGGAAATGCCCAATCCGATCGCCGTCGAAATCTTCTTCGACACAGCGATGAATGTGCACATTCCTAGAAAGAAAGAGAGCGCAAGGTTTTCAACGAATATCGCCTTTACGGCGAGAGAGATGAGCCCTTCCATCAGTGCGCTCCGACCGTCTGAATCTTGTACTCGCGCTCCTCAACCTGTTCAGGCTTCCAAGCTCGGAAAGCCCAAATGATCAGACCGATAATGAAGAACGCGGACGGCGGTAACAGCAGCATACCGTTTGGCACATACCAGCCACCGTTATTGACCGACTCCAGTATCGTAATCCCGAAGAGGCTGCCGGCACCAAAAAGCTCGCGCACCACACCGACAAGCATCAAGATCAACCCGTAACCCAAGCCGTTCCCGACGCCGTCGATAAACGAAGCAGCAGGTGGGTTTTTCATGGCGAACGCTTCAGCGCGCCCCATAACGATGCAATTTGTGATGATCAACCCAACAAAGACGGAAAGTGTCTTTGAGATCTCGAACGCAAACGCCTTAAGCATCTGATCGACCATAATAACAAGCGATGCGATCACCACCATCTGCACGATGATCCGGATCGAGCCCGGAATTTGGCTACGTATCATCGAGATGAACATCGATGAAAACCCCGTCACGAAGATCACCGCGATCGACATGACAAACGCAACTTGAAGTGACGTCGTCACGGCAAGGGCTGAACAGATACCCAAAACCTGTAGCGTAATCGGGTTGTTGTCGACCAACGGATCGACCAGCATTTCCCTACGTGTCTGCGGCATCAGATTTCTCCCGCCTTCAGGTTCTCGAGGAACGGCTTGTACCCTGTTTCACCCATCCAGAACTTGACCAGATTATCAACGCCAACCGACGTCAGAGTGGCGCCAGCTAAAGCGTCTACGTGGTAGTCTTCTCCGGCAGGAGGCGCAGTCTTGGCGACGGTTATTGAAAGGTTGCCGTCATTGTCCACGAGACGCTTACCACTCCATTGGGCTTTCCAACGCGGATTGTCGACTTCGGCGCCTAGGCCCGGAGTTTCAGCGTGTTCATAAAACTGCAGGCCGTAAATCTCGTTCCCGTCCGCTTCTAAGGCGATAAAGCCGTAAAGAGTTGACCAAAGGCCGTAGCCATGGATCGGCAATATCACCTTGTCGATTTCCCCGGCCCCATCGCGGAGCAGATAGACTGTCACGTACTTTGCTTGTCGGCCGATCCCTGCAGGGTCATCCGCCAGTACGATGGATGTGGCAGGATCTGACGCCGCCGCCCGATCATCAAACGTAGCCGCATCAAATGCGTCGGTGAATTGTCCAGTTTCCAGGTCTAACACGTGCGGTTCAAACGCCTGGAACGCCTCGGCGACGCTAACTTCAGGATCATACAACCCGGCAACCTGCAGAATGTTTGCCTGCTTGTCTTTGAGTTTGTTGACCTCTTGCATCGGTCGTAAAGAAACCGCAGTAGCCGACACCACCATCGATGCCACGAGGCAAAGAGAAACTGCTACGAACACCGTCTTCGGAATTGAGTCCGGCGGCAACGATAGAAAGCGACTGATCAGCCCTTTCTTATCTTGTGGTGCATCAGGCATTTCGGCGTGCCCTTCTTCGAATGTTTGCTTGTACGACGAAGTAGTCGATAAGAGGTGCAAACACGTTACCAAACAGGATTGCCAACATCATACCTTCAGGGAATGCCGGATTGATGACCCTGATCATGACGACCATGAAACCAATTAACGCACCATAGATGTAGCGGCCCATATTTGTGTGTGCGCCGGACACTGGCTCCGTCACCATGAACACGAGCCCGAAGGCAAAACCACCAACCACCAAATGCCAATACCACGGCATTGCGAACATCGGGTTCGTATCCGAGCCGATCAAGTTCAGCATGGTTGAGAAAGCAATCATGCCGCCTAAACAACCAACCACCATGCGCCAGTTAGCGATCTTAGTCGCGAGCAAGAAGATCAATCCGATCAAACAGGCGAGTGTTGACGTCTCTCCTATACTGCCCTGAACTGTCCCGAGGAAAGAGTCCATCCAGGTGACACCGCTGGCTGCCAAGTTTTGAACTCCTTCCGCCGCGGACACGGCAAGCGCAGTAGCGCCCGAGAAACCGTCTACAGGTGTCCAGATCGTGTCTCCTGACATCTGTGCGGGGTAGGCGAAGTATAAGAAAGCGCGACCAGTCAGCGCTGGATTGAGGAAATTTTTCCCGGTGCCCCCAAACACCTCTTTTCCAATCACAACACCAAACGAGATGCCCAACGCAACTTGCCAAAGGGGCACGTCAGGCGGCAAAATCAGGGCGTAAAGCATTGAAGTAACGAGGAAACCTTCGTTAACCTCATGCTTGCGAACGGTCGCGAACAACACTTCCCAAAGCCCGCCAGCGACGAGAGTCGTGATATAAATTGGCAGGAAGTACAGCGCACCGTGGAAGAAGTTCGCCATCGGGTTTTGTGCGTCAAAACCAACACCAAGGAACTCGATCAACGAGGCGCGCCAACCTGCCGCTCCGTGGATGGCAATGGCTGAGTTTACCTGAAGCCCGATGTTATAGAGCCCAATCATGATGCACGGGACTGTCGCCAAGACCACGTAGGTCATAATCCGCTTCATATCGATATATGATCGAACGTGTGGTGCAGCCGTGGTCACGGTCTTAGGCGTGTAGAGAAAACTCTCGATCATTTCGTAGACGGGGAAGTAGCGTTCCCACTTTCCGCCCTTTTCGAAATGCGGTTCGATGCGATCGAAGAAGCTACGAATGCCCATTTGGCTAGCCCTCCTTCTCGATTTTCGTCAGACAGTCGCGCAAAGCAACCCCGTACTCGTACTTTGCCGGACAAGCGAAACCAACCAACCCCAAGTCCTCCTCGTCCAGTTCGAGCGCGCCAAGCTGCTGAGCTTGATCCGTGTCCATGACCAAAAGCGCGCGGAGCAGTTGGGTGGGCAAAAAATCTTGCGGCATCAACTGTTCAAAAGTTCCCAGCGGCACCATGGCGCGGCGACCACCGTTCAGATTGGAGGTCAGCGCGTAGAGCTTTTTCGCGAAAGCTGATCCGAGCACGGGCTGGATTGCGTACTTTGCGCCCATCGGGCGTATCCAACCCATTGGGATTTGCTTGTGATCCTCTTCGATAAGAGTGATCTGTCGCGCGTAGCGGCCTAGATAGGCGCCTTCCCCGTCAGCTGCGCGACCGCTGAGCACTGATCCGGAGAGTTTCCTGACAGGAATACCGGCATCGTATTCACCACGCGTAAGCTCGTCGATCGAGGCCCCCATGCGGGTCCTCAAGAGCCTGGGGCGCTTGCAGAGTGGGCCAGAGAGAGCAACGATTCGTTCTGGGTTCAATCTGCCGGTAGACATTAGCCGACCGATCGCGATGACGTCCTGATACCAGATTGTCCATACAACCCTATCCGTTTGTGGAGGAGCCAGGAAATGCATGTGCGTTCCCGGTAGTCCAGCCGGATGAGGTCCAGTAAAAGTAACTTCCTCGACGTTGGCAGCGCTGGAACTGGGCAGATCGCTGCCATCTTCATGGCACACGAAGACTTTTCCGTCGCAGAGCTTGGCGATCGCATCTAATCCGCTCGCGAAGTCCTCCGCAGCGTCGGAAATTATGATCGAACTGTCCGGTGAAAGTGGTTCTGTATCCATCGCCGTGACGAAAATCGCAGACGGGCGAGTTGCCGGCTCGGGTACTTTTGAGTAGGGACGAGTTCGAAATGAACTCCAAAGACCGGCTGCGCACAGCTTCTTCGCTAGTCCGTCGGCCGTTTGATCGTCTCCGACGTTAGAGAAGTCCAGAAACTGTTCATCTTCTTGGTCGACATCGATTTCGACACTCACCAGCACACGACGGTATCCGCGGTTGATCGCCTTCACTGTCCCTGATGCTGGAGCAACGACTGGTGCGTCCGGCAAATCCTTGTGCGTGAACAAAGGATGGCCCACGCTAACGCGGTCGCCTTCAGCGATGCTCAATCGGGGCTTGAGATCGATGTAATCTGCCCCAAGTACTGCGACGGTACGTACGGGCGTCGCACTGTCGACATTCTGCTCTGGTTCTCCCGTGATCGGAAGATTTAGCCCGCGTTTGAGCCGAAATTTTTGCACGGCCTTGGATCCTGGTTCTGGCTGCCTCGGTATAGCTCGCGACGGTTGCGAAACCAACGACTGGGTCCAATAATCCCACTACATGAACCAACCGATGACGTGATGGAAAATCGTCAATGCATTGGCGCCGTAAATTGTCGCACGTCGACTTGGAGTATCGCGATGATCGCTGAAGCAAAGGTTTTCACGCAGCGAGTTTTTTTGACGGCTTTCTTTGCTGGCGTCGCAATTACCCTGAGCGCGTGCGACGAGCCACCGGCGACGTTGCAGTTTACCGGTGAAACGATGGGCACGACTTACAACGTCGTGGCGGTCGATAAGACGGCGCAATTGGCTCCGGCCGTTGTCGCGGCTCAAATCGAAGAAACACTGCGGACCGTGAATGCCATTATGTCGAATTGGGATCCCGCATCCGAGATTTCGCAGTTCAACAAGTACAATGGAACGCAAGCACGACAGGTCTCAGACGCATTGTTTGCTGTTATGACCACTGCGATGGAAGTTCATCGGGACAGCGCGGGGCAGTTCGATGTCACGCTGGGACCCTTGATTGAGCTGTGGGGGTTTGGGGCGCCCACATCAGGCCGAACACAGCCATCTGACGCGGAAATTGCGGCTGCTATGTTAAAGGTCGGACAAGCCAAGCTGCTGACCCTGACAGAAAACCCTACGACGATGGCAAAGGCCGCGCCGGATACCACCGTCTATTTGGCAGCGATCGCCAAGGGCTACGGGGTTGATCAGGTTGCGGCAACACTGCGGTCGCTTGGTCTGGAAGACTTCATGGTCGAAATTGGGGGGGACCTTTACGCGACCGGCTTGAATCCCGACGGTGTTTCTTGGCGGATTGGAATTGAGCGTCCTGACCCAGCAGATAGGGCTGTTGAGCAAGTGATCGATGTCTCGGGTCTGGGAATGGCCACTTCTGGTGATTATCGTAACTATTTTGAAGAGGACGGCGTGCGATACTCCCATATAATTGACGGAGTGACGGGTCGGCCAGTCACACACAAGACTGCATCGGTCACAGTTTTGGCGACCTCGACAATGCTTGCGGATGCTTGGGCGACCGCTTTACTGGCTCTTGGGCTAGAACGCGGCATGGCTATTTCGGAGGATTTGGGATTGGCCGTGCTGTTCATCGTCCGCGACGACGCGTCTGGTGCTCTTGCATTCGAGTCTGTGGCAAACCAACACTTCGTCGAGTACGCCGCAGCGCAGTAGGGAGATATCGATGTCCACTTTCCTTTTTGCCTTCGGGCTGCTGCTGCTCTTGATGGTCGGGATGGCACTGGGCGTAATTTTGATGGGGAAAACCATCAAAGGGAGTTGCGGTGGATTAAACGCCATATCCGGCGCCGACAAATGTGTTGTTTGTAGCAAGGACATTGATCCCAATAGTCCGCTGCGCGAACGGCTTCAATGCCCCCGTGCAAAGTTGATGGCCGCGAAGATGAACGCGGAGCGCCAAACCTGATAGGGAGGCGCATCCCTTTGGGCTGGTGGATTTACGCTCGATCGTTGGCGTCTGACACGTTTGCTAGTGGATTAACACGTCTGCTTAGTGGGTTATGAAGACGCCTTGTCGGGTTTCTGTGCCGTTTGCACAGTTTCGAACTGCGCTCGCAAAAGGCGTTCCTCCTCGATCAGTCCCTCGGGAAACTGGCTCATAAAGCAACAGCATACCCCCTGATCAATCATGCTCCTAGGCCCGTGTGGATGGGCAATGTGCTTGTACGTCCCATGGCTATGCCCATGATGATGGCTGTGTCCGCCGGCGTGAGTGTCGTCAAGGTGATGGTCACCAGCATCATCGTGGTCGTGACTGTGGCCGGTTAGTTGTTCATCATCCAAAGGATCACGATACTCTGCGTGGTGGTGATGTACTTCCAACTCGCCACGCTCCGAGCGCTCTGTGAAAGATGCCATTAAGTTTGATGTCGTGGGAATTGACGCGGAGCTGGCCTCTTCGATTCGTGCGACAAACGTGTCGATCACGTGGTCTTGGTCCGCCAAATAGTGAGCCTTTAGGAATTGAATCTCTGAGTTGGCTTCTGCAACACGATCTACGTATCCGTAGATTCGATCGATCAGGCGGCCAGTGAAAAGGAAGTAAGGCGCCACGACGATCTTACTGAAGCCCAGGCGCGTGAGTAACTCCAGGCCCCTGCCAACCGACGGAAATGTTACTCCTGAGTACACAGTCTCAGCCCAGCCGAAGCCCATGTTTTCTGCAACCACCCGCGTAAGGCGCGCGGCCTCGGCGTTGGCCCAGGTGTCCGAAGTTCCCCGCCCGACCACCACCAACATCGTGTCATAAAGATCCCCGTCATGAACGTGATCGCATTTGAGCGCCTCGAGAATACGTGCCTGGAACGCGGCGATCATCTGCGGATGCAGACCCAACTCTCTGCCATACCGAACTGTTAAGCCAGGGTTGCGCTCCTGATACGTCGTCAGAACCGAAGGGATGTCGTTCTTAGCGTGGGTTGCGGCGAACAGCATACCGGGCACGGCGATAATCTCTGTAACACCGGCATCTCGCAGAGCATCTAAACCCATGTGTATGTTGGGCGCGGAGTACTCCAGAAAGCCGTGTTCCACCGGCGTGTCAGGATAGCGGCGCTTGAGTCCAGCTGCTAGCAACCCAAACTCTTGCTCGGCCGACTTTGCTCTGCTGCCGTGCCCGCAAATCATTATGCCTTTTTTTGCCATCCCGCCCTCGACGCATCGTTCAGCACCCTAATGCGGGCTCTCCAGGTTTGGCGCAAGAGATAGCGTCGCACTTGTTAGACCTGGGGTGTTGGTCATCCCCCAGGTCTTTCACAACTGGCGGCCGCCGCAATCGCTAAGATGCTGTTCAGCCGACGATCATTTGCTTCAACTGAAGCGCCTCATGCTCCAACTCTTGAAGCCGATAATTGACCACGTCGCCGATTGTGATCATTCCGCGAAGTTTGCCGTTCTCCAATACGGGCATGTGGCGAAAGCGACCTTCCGTCATTCTACGCAAAACGGTCACCAGCGCGTCCTCTGGCGTACATGTAACCACGTCGTGCGTCATGTTTTCCTCTACCCGTTGCGGTAGGGTCTGACCCGGCGTTTCGGCTAGCTTCCGGACAATGTCGCGCTCCGAGAGGATACCGACGAGGCCGCCGTCGGTATCAGTTACGAGCAACGCGCCAATGCGCTTATCCCGAAGCACCTGTACAGCTGCAGAGATCGTATCGGTTGGCGAAATCGAAAAGATGTCAGATCCCTTCGATGAGATAAGCTTGCCGACTGTTGCCGTGTCTTTTGAAACGTTTGAGGCGACCGATTGGCTGACCGTACGGTGCTGCTGTACGTCTCGCCGCATCGGAGATTGATACGAGCTAGGCATGGCGTTTCTCTCCTTGACTGTTATCTCGACGTTTTAACGGAATGTAGCGCGGCATCAGGCCTTGGGAAAATGATCAAGATGCAAACGAGCGAACTTTTGCTAACGCCAGTGACTGCAACCGCAATCTTCGTATTGGCCTGCCTAGCTGGTTTTCAGTATCGGAGAGTCTGGAAAAACGAAGGACCGGCCTGGCAAGCGTGGATTTTTGGCACAATTTCAGCTATTTGCTTACTGTCGCTCGGCTTTATTCCTCTTCAGAACGGATGAACCGGAAAGTGTCCCACCCGTAGCGAATATACAACACATAGGCGGTCACGATTCCCCCCGAGATCAGGTAGAGCGACGATGCGCCCAAGCCGAAGAAGGCGGTAAGTGCTAACCCCACTAATGGCGCGAAAGCTGCACCAAAAATCCAAGATAGATTTGTCGACATTGCAACGCCTGAGAAGCGATAATCCTCCTCGAAGCGTGACGGTGCGATGGCGCTGGATTGCCCGTGCGCTAGCCCCAACAACACAAACCCAAAGACAATGTAGATAGCTGGCTGGCTGTCCAGTGTGGGAATGGTCAGGCACAGAATCGGTATCATAAGGGTGCACATGCCCAGCACGCGCGGACGACCGAACCGATCAGAAAGAACGCCCGACGCAACCGTTGCGAAGACGCCAAGCATGCCGCCAATCAATTGCAATAACAGGATATAATCAATGCTCTGGTCGGAATACAGGATGACGTAGGCCAGAGGAAACACTGTTACCATATGGAATAAGGCGTAGCTGGCTAGCGGCATGAAAGTGGAAATGAAAATTGGCCTCCACTGCTTTCTTAACAGCGTCGCGGTCGACACTGAATTCGGATCAGATTGGGTTGCGCCAAAGTCGGTGGTTAACAACCGTAGGCGCGCAAACAACGAAACCACGTTGACAGCCATCACGCCAAAAAACGCGAAGCGCCATCCATAATTGATGAACTCCTCATCCGTCAAAAAGCCAGTCAGGACATAGAAGAGGGATGCCGCCACACAAAACCCGATGGGCCCGCCCAATTGCGGCACCATTCCGTAGAGACCTTGGCGGTTCTGGGGGGCCGCGTTCTGTAACTGTAACGTGATGCCGTCCCATGCTCCGCCAAGGCCCAATCCCTGTGCGATCCGCAAGCCTGCTAGCAAGACTGGCGCCAGCCATCCGATCGCCTCATAGCTCGGCAATAACCCGATCGCGACGGTAGAGCTGCCAAGAATCATCAGCGCTACGGTGACGCGCACAGCTTGGGTTGTTCTATGTTGGATGGCGTTCCCAATCGCACTACCAACGGGACGTGCGAGAAACGCAAGTGCAAACACTGCAAATGACAGCAGTGTCCCCGTGACAGGGTCGAAAGTCGGGAAGAACAGCCTTGGGAAGACCAATGCAGACGCGATCGCGTACACGAAAAAGCCGAAAAAGTCGGTGACTCGCGCCATGATGACAGTCGTGATCACTTCGTCTATCGTAGCGGCTTGTGTTTGAGACGTGTTAGCGTTTGCCACTTTCCATCCCGTTTTGAGCGTTCATCACCTGGCTTTCTGTCAACATGGGTTACCGCGGCGTTGTGTTGCGCTCCAGCGTCTTTATACTCGGTTAACTAAGACGTTAGATGACCCGAGGCTCACTGAAAGTCGAGTGGTTTCGGTGTGGCAGCGTGTTCGGTTAACTCCTCAGCGGCTTTAGGGCGGTCGGATGAAACCCGTTAACTTACTGATTTTGGCGATTGCTTCAGTGGTGTTGGCGGGTTGTGAATTGGTGGTCTTGGATGCGCCGGGAGATGTCGCTGCACAGCAAGGTGACCTGATCATCTACGCGACCGTGCTGATGCTGATCGTCATTGTTCCGGTGATGGCGCTGACGGTTTTCTTCGCGATAAAGTATCGCGAGAGTAACGAGAAAGCGACATACGAGCCGGATTGGGACCACTCCATCAGCCTTGAAATCGTGGTCTGGTCAGTGCCGTTGGCGATCATCATTTGTCTTGCAGGTTTGACTTGGGTCGCTACCCACCGCCTCGAGCCCTATGAGCCACTTCGGCGAATATCAGAGACTCAACCTATTGACCCCACCGTTGAACCAATGGTCGTTCAGGTTGTGGCGATGGACTGGAAGTGGATCTTCATCTACCCGGAACACAACATAGCCACCGTCAACGAGATGGCGGCAATCGTGGACCGGCCGATTGAGTTCCACATCACCTCGGCGACCGTGATGAACTCATTCTATATTCCTGCCTTGGCGGGGCAGATATATGCCATGGCGGGCATGCAGACAGAACTTAATGCTGTGATGAACCAGGTTGGTACGTATCACGGCCTCTCTGCCAACTACAGTGGCTCCGGGTTCTCGCATATGCATTTTGATATGCATGCCTTTGATCAAGACGGCTTTGATGCATGGGCCGCGGCCGTTCGATCAGAGGGGAAAGCCTTTGATCGAGACGCTTATCTGAAGCTTGAAAAGCCAACTACCAATCATCCGATTGTCTATTTTGCGGGTGTCGAGGAGGGGCTCTGGAACCGGATCTTGAACATGTGCGTTGGTCCAGACGATTTGTGCTTGAACGACATGATGATGGTCGACGCTTTGGGCGGTGGTGGGTTGGCCGGACTATACAATCGCGACCTCTATCGCGGACTCTGTTCTGCGGAAGACCCGCGTGCGCTGTTTTCGATACTCAAGCCGCGTAGCTTGCAAGATCGCCCGGATATCGACGCGCTGATTGCATCGTTGATGCCGTCGTATTCTGGCCCTGTACGACAGTCATTGGCGTCGACTTTGCAGCGTTTTGAGTGACCAAAATGGCTTCACCAAATTCATTGCATGGCACAGCAGGCGCGCCGGTCGCCGACCCCATTTTTGGCAAGCTCACGTGGGATATCTTCCCGTTTTATGACCCTATCGTGTTCTCGACGTTCATCGGAACGATCGTGCTCGGCTTAGCGTTGATGGGCGTGCTCACGTACTACAGACTTTGGGGATACCTCTGGCGCGAGTGGTTCACATCGGTCGACCACAAAAAAATTGGGATCATGTATATGATCCTGGGGCTGGTGATGCTCGCGCGTGGTTTCGCGGATGCTCTACTGATGCGCGGTCATCAGGCGCTCGCGTCAATGGGGCACTTCGGTTATCTGGACGCGCATCATTACGACCAGATCTTCACCGCGCACGGCGTGATCATGATCTTCTTCGTGGCGATGCCGTTTATCACCGGCTTCATGAACTACGTGATGCCGCTACAGATCGGCGCGCGAGACGTTGCCTTTCCCTTCCTGAACAACTTCAGCTTTTGGCTCACCGTCTCAGGTGCAGTGTTGATCATGGTCTCGCTGTTCGTGGGTGAGTTCGCGAAGACTGGTTGGCTAGCCTACCCACCACTGTCTGGGCTGACGTTCAGTCCGGGCGTTGGAATGGACTACTACCTATGGTCGTTGAACATAGCCGGCATTGGCACGACGCTTTCTGGCATCAATCTGATTGTGACGCTGGTTAAGATGCGTGCACCAGGCATGACCTGGATGAAGTTACCAGTGTTTTGCTGGACGACGTTGTGCACCAACGTTCTGATTGTCGCGACCTTTCCGGTTCTGTCCGCAACGTTGGCATTGCTGACCGCTGATAGATATCTGGATACCAATTTCTTCACGAATGATTTGGGTGGAAACCCAATGATGTACGTGAATTTGATATGGATTTGGGGCCATCCGGAAGTCTACATCCTCACGCTTCCGATCTTCGGCATCTTTTCTGAGGTCGTGCCGACGTTCTCGCGCAAGCGCCTATTCGGTTACACATCGATGGTCTACGCCACCTGCGTGATCATGATCCTCAGTTACATTGTGTGGTTGCACCACTTCTTTACGATGGGCGCTGGGGCCGACGTGAACTCGTTCTTTGGGATAACGACGATGATCATATCGATCCCCACAGGCGCTAAGCTCTTCAACTGGCTGTTCACGATGTACAAAGGACGGATCCAGTTTTCGGTCCCGATGCTGTGGGTTATGGGCTTTATGCTGACGTTCGTCATCGGTGGAATGACTGGCGTACTTTTGGCTGTGCCTCCGGCCGATTATGTCCTGCACAATAGCCTTTTCTTGGTGGCCCATTTTCACAACGTCATCATTGGTGGCGTCGTGTTCGGGATCTTTGCCGGCATCAACTACTGGTTCCCGAAGGCCTTCGGCTTCAAACTGGATAAATTTTGGGGAAAAGTCAGTTTCTGGGGCTGGTTGATTGGCTTCTACTTGGCATTCATGCCTCTGTATGTCCTTGGTTTAATGGGGGTAACCCGGCGCCTGAACCAGTTCGAGGACACGGTCTACGGAGCTTACTTTGTCGTGGCGGCGGTAGGTGCAGTGTTTGTTGCGGTCGGCATCGCAGCATTTTTTGTCCAGATTTACGTATCTATCCGTGATCGCCACTCCGTGCGCCTCGCTGATACAACGGGTGATCCTTGGAACGGCCGTACACTTGAGTGGTCAACGACGTCTCCACCACCGTACTACAACTTTGCGGTGACGCCGCGCGTCTATGAATTGGACGCATGGAGCCACATGAAAGCCCATGGATTTGCACCGCGGACAACTGGCTTCTGTCCAATTCATATGCCTAAGCGCACTGCCACTGGCGTGATCCTCTCCGCAATGATGACGGTCATGGGATTTGCTTTAGTGTGGCACATTTGGTGGTTGGTAGCGGTCAGCTTTGTAACGACACTGATCTACGGGATCGGTCACACCTTTGATTATAATCGGGATTACTACATCCCCGCTCATGAGGTGGAAGACATCGAAGCATCGCGCGCCAGACCGGCAATTGCGGCTGCTGAATGACCAGCATGGATCCCACCAACACTGGCTTTGCCGCGTCGCCAGAGAAGATGCAGACGACCGCACCCGAAGAGTTCGTATTCGAAGTCGCCGAAGAGGTGCATGCCGACGGCGCTGATCATCATCACGAGACCGGAACCATGCTTGGTTTCTGGATCTACCTGATGAGTGACTGCCTCCTGTTTGGGATCCTGTTCGCCGTTCACGCGGTTCTAGGCCAAAACTATGCGGCAGGGCCGTCTCCAGCTGACCTATTCGAGCTAGATCTCATACTGCTGGCCACATTCATGTTGCTGTTCTCTTCGATCACCTACGGCTTAGCGATGATTAGCATGCATCAGAAGAGCATTTGGGGTCTCAAAGTGTGGCTTGTGATCACCGGGCTGTTCGGAGTTGGCTTTCTCGCGATGGAGGTGATGGAATTCACCCATCTATGGCATCTTGGCGCAACGCCGAGCGCTAGCGCCTTTTTGTCGTCTTTCTATGTTTTGGTCGGAACACACGGCCTGCACGTAACAGCGGGCTGCATTTGGCTTTGCGTTTTGTTGGCTCAACTCCAGATCCACGGCTTAACACCCGCGAACGAGCGTCGGATCATCTGTCTCAGCCTGTTCTGGCACTTTCTCGATCTCATTTGGATTGGCGTGTTTTCGTTCGTCTACCTGACTGGAGTAATCCTTTGAGCGACCAACGAAGTGATACGCATGGATCTTACCGCTCTTACCTGATCGGCTTCGTTCTATCGGTAATCCTGACAATCATTCCGTTTTGGGTCGTTATGGAGGAACTGACCGATAACAAGGCCTGGGCGATTTTCATCATCTTTGGTTTGGGTGCCATCCAAATCCTCGTTCATGTGTTCTACTTTCTCCATGTCACGGTGAAGGCCGAAGATGGTTGGCAACTAATGTCCTTGATCTTCACTGGCATTGTCCTTGTGATCATTCTGGCCGGGTCAATTTGGGTGATGTTCCATTTGCACGAAAATATGATGCCGGCGCACGAGCAGATTGAGCGCGCTCGCAGCTTGCCATGAAACTTGATAGCCATCTGCAGAGAGTGCGCGGCTGCGATTGGGCGCTCTTGTCGCTAGGCCTTCTCTGCGTCGTGGTTCTCACAGCATTGGGCAATTGGCAGATTGACAGGCTGGCTCAAAAGCGCGCCCTGATCGCAGCAGTTGAGAAACGCGCGTTCGGTGAGCCGGTGCCCGCCCCGGTAGGCCGCGTTGATCTGGATGATGCCGATTATCTTCGTGTTCATGCAACAGGGCTGCTGCGGCATGACCTAGCCGTCCGGGTCAAAGCACTGACTGATTTTGGCGCTGGCCATTGGCTAATGGTGCCGTTGCAGACCCCAAGCACCCACATCTGGATAAATCGCGGTTTTATACCTGCCAGATCAGAGCCGCCGAAATGGCACATGCCAGAAGGAACGATACGTATCAACGGCGTTCTGCGTGTCTCAGAACCAGATGGAACACTCCTCGAGAGCAATGATCCTGTAAATGGTCGGTGGTATTCCAGAGATGTCGCGGCTTTGTCCAACATCGTGGGATTGTCGCAAGCAGCTGCATTCTTCATTGATGCGGCACATCATGGACCGGAAGAGACTTGGCCGCGCGGTGGCCTAACCAAGCTTCAGTTTCGTAACTCTCATCTCAGCTACGCGGTGACCTGGTATGCAATGGCGCTGCTACTGTTCGGTGCACTCGTTTACGCAGTGTGCGACTTTCGTCTCAGCAGACTTGATAGATGATCGATTGGTCCGCAACTCCACCTGGTAAGCTCGGTGAAGAATCGGCTGTTACGGGGGAAGTTGTCCTAGACTAGCCAAAGTCCTCGAAGAAGTGGACGGTAATCCAGAGCCCGGTTCCATCTTTCGGTAAGAACTTTACCTGCGCCTCTGGCTCTTCCGCTCGGCTGCTGATTAGAACCATGACGCGCTGAAAATGGTGCGGTCAACCCACACTTTGACGTGCTCGTCGCTTTTACCGTTTGATCATCCGTGTTTTGGCAAATCCACACTGATTGGCCAAGGTAACCAATGCTCTTCTAGATTCTTCCCGGCACCAATGCGATCGACGACGCCGAAGAGACCGCTGCCAGAGATTGGTGCTAAAACGCCATGCCATGTAGCTCTCTTATAGTTTACTCCCTGGTCGGCAGCGGCCAGAAAGGCTTGTGGATCGCCTGGGCCGCCATCAGCATCTGGTGCGACGACAACCAGATAGTCAGATCCTCCCATCGGAAGAAAACACTGGCTGCCGTCTGGATGTCGCTCTAGCAGATCAAAATGATAAGGAATGGGTCTGACTTCAGAATGAAACAGGCTAATCCCTGCACTGCCATCCGAAAAGTCTAAGCGAGCAAGGTCGTGATGACGGTGACACCGACCCTGGTTGATCTCTAAAACTTGACCCTGGCCTAACGCGACAACCTCACCGAATGGCTCGAAGGCGGCAGCGGTCAGACGCGTTGCAATCAATCTCATCGAGGCGATGACAGCGGCATATGGCGGTTCACATCCTTATACAGCAGGTAGCGGAAGCGACCTGGACCACCCGCGTAGCATGCTTGAGGGCAGAATGCGCGCAGCCACATGAAGTCGCCCGCCTCGACTTCGACCCAATCGCCGTTCAGCCGGTAGACGGCCTTGCCCTCAAGCACGAAGAGCCCGTGTTCCATCACATGGGTTTCGGCAAAAGGTATCACGCCGCCTGGCTCGAAATTCACGATGGTCACATGCATGTCGTGGCGAAGGTCGTCTGGATCCACAAAGCGGGTGGTAGACCAGACGCCCTCGGTGTCCGGCATCGGGGACGGCACGATGTCTTGTTCACATTTTATGAACGAGACTGGAGGGTCGATCCCTGGAGCCGGCTCATATCGCTTACGGATCCAGTGAAAAGTCGCCGGCTGTGAGGTATCGTTCTTGACTTGCCAGTCTGCGCCCGGCGCGAGGAAACCATAGCCGCCTGGGCCGAGCCGATGGATGTCACCATCGATACTCATGACGATCTCGCCACCCACGACGAAAACAACCCCTTCCGCCATCGGGTCGGGTTCAGGCGTGGTGCTCCCGCCACCGGGGGATAACTCCACAATCATCTGGGCAAAGGTCTCGGCAAAACCGGATAAGGGACGTGCGAGCACCCAGGCCCGGGTTCCCTGCCAGCCGGGCAGCAAGCTTGTTACGATATCCGATAGTGTGCCCTTCGGGATGACCGCATAGGCATCTGTGAAGATGGCGCGATCCGTCAAAAGTTGCGTTTGCGGTGGCAAGCCTCCCCTCGGTACGTGATAGCTGGTCATAGGCTCTCCGGTGGATGCACTCGGCGCCAGTGTTCGGCGATTTCGATCCGCTTGGCAAACCAGACGCAGCTGTGTCCACGTGCATAGTCCAGAAAGCGCCGCAGTGCTGCGATGCGCCCGGGGCGACCCACTAACCGGCAATGCAGGCCAATAGACATCATTCTTGGCGATCCGGTTTGACCTTCACGATAAAGTTCATCGAACGTATCACGCAGGTAGTTCTCAAACTGATCGCCTGCATTGAAGCCTTGTGGGGTTGCGAACCGCATGTCGTTGGCATCTAGCGTATAGGGGATCACTAATTGGTCCCGGCCGCCGAGGCGCAGCCAATAGGGAAGGTCGTCCGCATAACTGTCCGACACGTAATCGAAGGACCCGTCCTCGGCGATCAGGCGCACGGTGTTCATCGAACACCGGCCCGTGTACCAGCCTCGGGGCGCCGTGCCGGTAATCCGAGTGTGAATCGCTTTGGCTTCTTCGATATGGGCACGCTCATCTTCTTCGGAGAAGTGCCTGTACTCGATCCACTTCAGCCCATGAGAGGCGACCTCCCATCCGGCCTCGACCATGGCTGCGGTTTGCTCGGGGCCGCGCATCAGTGCATGGGCAACGCCATAGACTGTGATCGGAATCTCCATCTCGGTGAACAGGCGATGCAGCCGCCAGAACCCCGCGCGCGAGCCATACTCGTAGATTGTCTCCATGTTCCAGTGTCGCTCGCCTTCCCAGGCTGCAGCACCCACGACTTCTGACAGGAACGCTTCGGAAGCGGAATCCCCATGAAGTATGTTGTTCTCGCCGCCTTCCTCGTAGTTCAATACAATCTGCACAGCGATTTTGGCATCGCCCGGCCATTGAGGATCCGGCGGCGTGGCACCATAGCCTTGCAGGTCACGTGGGTAGTCAGTCATCAAAGGCCTCATCGGCTGGTTGCCGCGGCGAGGGTACGGGCAAGACCCACTGCCGCGGCGACGCCGTCTACCGCAGGAAGGCCAGAAGCGGCGCTCATCGCCGGCCCATAGGGTGCCATCCCGGCGCAACCGAGTACAAGCGCTTTGGCGCCGTCTTCGGCAGCGGCGGCCTTGGCCTGGGCGATCAGGACGGGCGTTGACCGGTCCGGGTCATCTTCCAAAACCAATACCGGCAGGCCGCTTGCGCGCACGTGCGCGCAGTGGGCCGAGAAACCGTAGCCGCTTATGACTTGTTCGATCACCGGAACCGAAACAGGAAGTGTCGTAACAACCGAGAACTGGCCGCCCCACAACATCGCTGCATGGTAGGCAGCCTGGCCAACGCCGACCACGGGAATGCGCGCAGCAGCGCGGGCCTCTGCAAGGGCCACATCGTCGAAGCAGGCGATGACCATCGCCTCAAATCCCTGGCTAGCAGCGGCGGCTGCGGCGGCGATCACACCTGGAGTGGCCGCGGCGCCATCTTCGGGTCCCTGAATGGCCGCAGGTGCGCCGTGGTTGGTGCGGCCGACGATCTCGACATCCAGCGGTGCTGCGGCCTTTGCGGCCGCCGCTATTCCGTGTGTCATGCTTTCAGTGGCGTTGGGGTTGAAGACCAGAATGCGCATCAAACCATGCCGTCGCCCGAGTCGCTGACCCGGCGGGCGCGGCGCCTGTTTGCCAGGATAGCAAATGTCAGGAAGGCGCCCACGATCAAAAAGCTGAACGCGGTTGTCAAAGTTCCCAACGCGTAGATGACCGGAGTGGTTACATTGGTGGTCATGCCGAAGATTTCCAACGGCAGCGTGTTGTAGGATCCGGCTGTCAAAAGGGTGCGGGCAAACTCATCGTAGCTGAGCGTGAATCCAAACAATGCCACGCCGATCAAGCTAGGTGCAATGATGGGCAACACTACATATCGGACCGTCTGCCAGGCGCTTGCACCCTGATCTCGCGCGGCTTCCTCGTATGATTTGTCGAAGCGGTTGAAGACCGCGAACATGATCAGTAGGCCGAAGGGCAGGGTCCAGGTTAGCTGCGCGCCCAGGCCGGAGGTTGCCCAGTGGACGTCCAGGCCCAATCGGTTGAAAATCAGGCCGACACCCAGCGACACCAAGATGGATGGGATGATCAACGAGGTGATTACCAGGTAGAACAGAAGCGTTGAACCGGGAAAGCGCTTCCGAAACGCCAGCCCACCCATCACCGAGAACACAACCGTCGTCACCATGACGATCAGCCCTAGCGTGAACGACCGACCGAACGAGCCCCAGATGTCGCCAACTGCCTGCTGCTCGAACAGATCCACAAACCAGTGGGTCGAGACACCGTTCATCGGAAACGTCAAACCACCCCGCGGCCCTTGGAAGCTCAAGATCGCGATCGTAATGGTCGGACCATAAAGGAACAGCATGAACAACCCGAAGACGGCCGCCAGCGCGTAAAATGAAAGGGGGCGCTTCTCCACCGTCAAAGTTCCTTCCGGATGTCCACAAACCGCAGCATGATCCCGATTGTCAGCAACACGGTTGCCAGCAGCACCACGGCCGTGGCCGAAGCGGAGGGATAGGCTAGCAACCCGATATCATTTGAGATCAGGCGGCCGACATTTGCCGACTGTGACCCGGACATGAAGCGAACGGTAATAAAGTCGCCCATGACGAGGGTAACAACAAAAATCGAGCCGATCATGATCCCTGGCTTCGTCAGGGGGATGATGACATTGGTCAAGATTTGGAAGCCCGACGCGCCGGCATCGCGGGCAGCTTCGATCAAACTTTTGTCGATCCGCAACATCGTGTTGAAGATCGGTACCACCATGAACAATGTGTACAGGTGCACAAAAGCTAAGATCACCGCGAAGTCACTGAAGAGAAGCCATTCCAGCGGTTCATCAATGACACCCCAGGAGATCAGCGTTGAGTTCGCGATACCATTGCGGCCCAAGAAAGGGATCCAGCTGATCATCCGGATTATGTTCGACGTCCAGAACGGGATCGTGCACAGCAGGAAAAGGGCGATCTGCCACGTTTGCGAACGCACGTGGAATGCCAGGAAATAGGCGACCGCGAACCCGATCACCAGCGTGAAAAACCAGGTGAGTGCCGCGTATTTGAACGTGTTGAGAAAAACTGTGTAAGTGACTGAAGAACCGAAGAGAAACTCGTAATTCTCGAGGTTGAAATCGGGGTAGAATGAGAACTCTGTCGCGCCCCAGAAGCTGACCACGACGATCATCACGATCGGACCAACCAGGAAGAACGCCAGCACCGCCCAGATCGGTGCCGCAAGCAAGAACCCGGACAGCCCAGTGCGAACCCGCAGGCGTCGTTCGTCCGCAGAAAGCGTGGCCCCGGTTTTCACCGGGGCCACAATGTCGTTTTCATGAATAGCGGTCATGCGCGGCTCAGGCGGCGATGAACTCGTTCCACTTGCGCACCATGTGCTGGTTCTCGTCCATGACTGCGTTCCAGCAGGCAACCGCACCCATGCGGTCGTAGAAGCTGCCGCCATCGCGAACGGCCCCGGCTTTCTCCATCACGTCGCCGAACGGGTTGGTGATGTCGCCCTGGGCAGCCTTGCCCTCGAACCAGAAGCCCCATTCGTCGGCGCTCATGAAGTCCTTGGAGGTCTCTGGCACCGCCGAGTAGTAACCCTGACGCATCAGGAAGCCGCCGACCCAACCGGACAAGTACCAG
This sequence comes from Pseudomonadota bacterium, assembly GCA_039026375.1. GTDB lineage: Bacteria > Pseudomonadota > Alphaproteobacteria > Rhodobacterales > Rhodobacteraceae > Thermohalobaculum. Next base: position 39,111 of record JBCCML010000002.1, on the reverse strand, counting down.
TTGATGTATTCATAAGCTGCTTCCAGCTCCAGGCCGCTCAGGTTTGCCGACAAACCCAGGCCGCCGCCCCACGAGCGGTAGCCCTCTTCCAGCGGCTGGTATACGCACGGGATCCCTTTCGAGCGGACCGCCGTGATGGCAGGCGACCACATCGACTGGATCACCACCTCGCCCGAAGCCATCAGATTCACCGACTCGTCGAAGGTCTTCCAGAATGCCCGGAACTGACCGCTCTTCTTCGCCTCGGTGAAGATCCCGAGGGTCATGTCGATCTCTTCTTTCGTCATGTTCCCTTTGTCGGGGTAGGTGTACTCACCGAGGGATTCGACGACCATCGACATGTCCATGATCCCGATCGATGAGATGTCCAGGATCGAAGCTTTGCCCTTGAACTCGGGGTTCAAAAGCTCCGACCACTTGCTGATCGGGCGGCCGATCAGATCCGGGCGAATACCCAACGTGTCTGCGTTGTAGATCGTCGGGATCAGGGTCATCCAGCCGGATTCTTCCTGGACGAACTCTTTGCCGTCGACGCCTGTTGTGAAGCCAACAGAGTGCGGCGCCGTTCCCTGAGCAATGGTCGACGTGGGTGTCAGCTTGCCGTTCCGGAAGATGCCGACGATCTTGTCGTAATTGGCAATCTTCGAGGTATCCATGGCCTGAAGGTTGCCAGCGGCCCAGACTTTTTTGCAGATCCAGTACTCCAGGTCTGCGATGTCGAAAGACTTCGGCTGTGTGGCGGCGCGCTGGGTTACACTGTCGGAATCAAGCGCCGTCATCTCCAGCGTGAAGCCAAGATCTTCCTTCACCTTGGCAGCCACTTCGTTCAGGTTCGAGACGCCGGTCCCGAATTGACGGAGCGTAATGTCCTTGATGTTCTGGGCCCAAATCGTTGGTGCGCCCAATGTCGAAGCCGCAACCCCCGCTGCGGTACCTTTCAACATGCTGCGGCGTGTGACACCGCCCGATTTTTTGGTGGTCATGATGGTTCTCCTTGTCGCAGGTTTGTCGCCGCTTTGCGGACGTTTCCTCACTTCCCGAGTCTGTGAAGGTCTTCGCCGTGCCATGTCAGGCCGACCTGTTCATTGTGATTGAGCGGGACTTCAAAGAACTGATCCTCGGCGACCAAAACCGTCAGTTCCTGGGCGTCCTCAGTCTCGACCGATACGGCCACAGTCGTGCCCTGGTATTCGATTGCCGACACCGTGGCGGGCAGTTTCGCGTTAGCGACTGGCCCAACCTGAACCCGATCTGACCGGATCGAATACTGGCCGTCGCTCAGTTGAAGCACGTTGTGATTGCCGATGAAGCGCGCCACGAACGCCGTGCCCGGTGCATTGAAGACATCCCGTGGGCTGCCAGCCTGTTCGATCTTGCCTGCATTCATCACCACGATCTGATCGCTCAGCGCCATGGCTTCGTCCTGACTGTGGGTGACGTGGATGAAAGTGATCCCCAGTTCGCGATGCAGGCGCTTTAGCTCGGCGCGCACCCGAAGTCGCAGGAACGGGTCCAAGGCCGAAAGCGGTTCATCCAGCAGCAAGACCTGTGGTTCGGAAGCCATGGCACGGGCCAGTGCGACCCGCTGCTGCTGACCACCCGAAAGCTGATCCGGCCGCCGGTCCGCCAGCTCGACCATGTCGACAAGGTCTAACAGTTCCTTCGCCTTGGCGTGCCGCGGTCCTTGCGCAATTCCACGCATCTTTAGGCCAAACGAAACGTTATCGATGACACTCAGATGCGGAAAAAGCGCATATGACTGGAACATCATGGCTGTCCCGCGCTCCGCAGGCGGCCGCCTAGATATCTCGGACCCACCCAAGACGATCGTGCCGTCGCTGACCGCTTCGTGCCCTGCGATCATCCGCAATGTGGTCGACTTCCCGCAGCCCGACGGACCCAGCAGGCAAACATACGAGCTAGCCGGGAACACATGATCGATGGCGTCCACTGCAAGCGTGTCACCATAACGTTTCGTCAAAGCCACCAACTCCAGGTCGAGCGGTGAGCGCGTCTTCTCTTCTGCCATCGCGGGGAATGTGCGTCGCCCTACGGCCTCCGGCAAATACCACGTTCGAATTTTACCGTATCGGAGCGTAAGATTTCTAACTCTGCTGAAAACACCATCGTTCGCATCACGCGATGATCAATCCGTAGTCAGTTCGACCGGGGGTTGACCCGAATCGGACGCGGTGTTCGCTGGACAATTCGTGGTGGGAAGAAGATCCGAGGTGGTCGTGAGTAAGGCAGTTGATGACTTGGTCATCGAACCGATGACACCAAAGGATCTGGATCTGGTGCTGGGTTGGGCGTCGGAGGAGGGATGGAATCCCGGCATCGGCGATGCCCAGGCTTTTTACGCCGCAGATCCAAACGGCTTCTTGATCGGCCGATTGGCAGACGAGCCAGTTTCCGCGATTTCTGTCGTTCGCCACTCCGACACATTCGGTTTTCTGGGTCTCTACATCTCCAAGCCGGGCTTTCGGGGCAGGGGGATCGGCTACGCCACTTGGCAGGCTGGAATGGCCCACATGGAAAATCGGATTGTGGGGTTGGATGGCGTGCCGGCGCAGGTCGACAACTACCGGGCGTCGGGTTTCGAATTCGCCCACCAGTCTGACCGTTACAGCGGCCATGTTGAAGGGCGAGCCGATCTTGACCTCGTTCCTGTTACATCAGAGCTGATGCCAAGTCTTCTCGTTTGCGACCGACAAGTCTCCGGCGCTGATCGGCAGGCCTACATGGCGGCATGGCTACAAGAGACACCCACCCGAAAGACGCTGGTGCTTCGGTCTGGCGGCCACATCAGCGCCGTTGGCACGATCCGCGCGTGCCAGATCGGTCACAAAATTGGCCCGCTCTTCGCTGATGACGTAGAGGGCGCCGTTCGGACACTGCGTGGGTTAGTTGCCCTTGTTGACGCGCAGCAGATCATGATCGACGTGCCCCAGCCCAACGAAGTCGCGGTCAACATGGTCCAGGCTCTTGGGCTTCAACAGGTGTTCTCCTGCGCCCGAATGTACCGCTACGGCAAGGTCAAGCGGCAACTGGAACGCATCTACGGTGAGACGACGTTTGAGTTGGGCTGACCGCCGCAGACAAATGCTCGAGTTCCTGACAGTTTGAGTGGGTCAATTTGCCGACTGCGTCGCATCGTACCAAGCCGTTACTGAAGCCTCCTATGCGATGCCCCGCGGAGGATGATTGCATGTTGCAGCCAAAACCGATCACGAGGCGCACGGCGCTCAGCTTCGTTGGGGCAGCCTCAGCGCTTGGCGTGACCCAACTTTCCGGGCTCGCCTCAACGCCTGAAGCGTTGGAAATGTCAATCCAGTCGGCGGCCTATCCGATCGCAGGGCCGATAACGCAGGGCATGGTCTCGACGTCGCCGGATGGCCCGCCGCCGGTTATTCGAATGAGCCAAGGAACGCCCTTCGCGGCTGACGTCACGAACCTCTTGCCGGACTACACCACCATGCATTGGCATGGCTTGCGCGTGCCGAATGCAATGGACGGCGTCCCGTATCTAACTCAGATGCCAATCGCCCAGGGGGAGACGTTTCCCTACCGCTTCATCTCACCTGATGCGGGGACCTACTGGTACCACCCGCACTGCATGACGATGGATCAGATGGCTTTGGGTCTCACGGGGATTCTGATCGTTGACGAAGAGAAGGATCCCGGCTTCGATGCCGAAATTGCGCTCAACCTTCGTGATTTTCGCGTTCGACCAAACGGCGAATGGCTAGATCTATGGACTGGTCGTGGTGCAGCCAGGGGCGGCACTTTGGGCACCGTCATGACAACCAACTGGCGACGCAGCCCGCGTTACAAGGCGCCGAGCGGCGGGATGGTTCGCCTGCGGATCGCTGCCACGGATACAGCCCGTATCTACCGCCTTGTGCTACCTGGCGCGGACGGGGTGATTGTGGCCCGCGATGGTCACCCGGTTCGTCAGGAAGAGAACTTCCCGACAAGGGAACAGCCGCTGATCCTGGGCCCAGGGCAACGCGCTGACTTGGCTATAAGGATGCCGCCTGAGAGTGGCCGCATCATTGAAGTCCAGGCTCTCACCGCCGGGCAGGTCCGTCTTTTAGCCACGCTAGAGAGCAGTGGGCCGAGTGGCGCAAACACAGGCAAGGCATTTCCCCGGCTTGTCCCCAACCCGATACCGGACGTCAATCTGGCGTCTGCGCGCCTGGAAGAGTTTGTTTTTGGCTGGTCGCCGGACGGCAATCTGCCCAATAACGGCCTTTGTGGTACGCTGGGATATACATTCTGGTCGGTAAATCGCATCCCCTGGGCTGGCGATGCAGCCCAGGGCACAGGCGCTTTGGCGACGTTCAAGCGGGGCGAGCATGTGGTCTTGAGACTTCGGAACGAAAGCCCGAACGCGCATCCGATTCATCTGCACGGACTGGTCTTCCGCCCGATTCAGTCGAACAAGCGTGTGCTGCCGTCCAACTGGACTGACACCGCGATGCTGTTGAAGAACGAAACGCTGGACGTCGCGTTGGTGGCCGACAACCCTGGCGACTGGGCCTTCCATTGCCACGTTATCGAACACCAGAAGACCGGTCTGGCTGGGTTCATCCGGGTATTGGATGCCTAACCCTCGCTAGGGGCGCCGCGGTGAGTTGGTCGTTAGGCGCCGACCGGCTCGGTTGGGCCTGGCATTTCGGCATCCGCGCCACCTTCCGGCGCATTGGCCACAATCCGAAACGCCTTGGAGTTTGGTAAGTCACGCCAAAATGCCAGTTTGCTGTACTTTTCGAACAGATCAGGCGGCATAATCGTCTGACGGGGACGGGGAGCTACCTTCTTGTGTACCCGGTGCAGCCCATTTAGCCCCAGCCCCGCGTCAAAGGCTGGTGCATCGTAGTCGACCTCAGCAAATTCGTGGTCGTAGATGGGCTCTTCTAGAAATTCATAGATCAGTTTGAAGACCTCGGCAGGTCGTTGAGTCAACAGATCATACTCAACGATCACAAGCCGATCAGCGAAATCCGAATAGCACGCCTCGCGCAGCGCGTGCCAAGGATAGCCTACCAGGCGGTTCGCACCTGCGAGCGCCTCGACCCGAGTGTAGACGGTGGAGCGCTCGCCGGGCGAATTGAAAAGTCGTGTGTGTTCAAAGGCATTCTGGCGAAACTGACGTTCCATCGAGTCCATAATCCAGGAAACATCGCGTACGAGGCAGATCAGCTTGGCGTCTGGGAAGACCTCCATCAGCGCGGGGAGGTTGGCAGTCCAGGCACGGTTGGTGTCAAAGATCACGTCTTCGGTGTTATCGGCGTAGTAGCTCTCGAACAAGCCGCGCAGCAGTCGGGCGCGCTGGGCGGCGGTCACGGTCGAGGATAGCTCAGTCCCTGCCGACACCTGCGCGATCATCCCGTCGAACAGGCTGGCAATGGGACTGGACATGCCGGCGTGGAACCGCGGGTTCTGGCGCAGCAATGCCGCCGTCAACGTCGATCCGGAACGCGGAAGGCCCGAAATAAAGTGATATTTTCTAGGCATTTAGCAACTCTCTTCCTGCGCTCGGTCAGGGACCGGGGCACAACACTGTTGACGCCTTTTCGCGTACCGCCCATTGATCGGATCGTCCAGCGAAATCAGCTGATCGCCTGATGTGTTAGCCCCAGTCGGCGCGCTAATGCCGGTTGCAGACTACCCGCAGATTGCCGTGAAAGCTCCAATCAGCGAGAGGCACCGTACCGGATGGGCGCTGTCAAAACCCGTGTATGATCCGCGTATGATTTCCGTATGACTCGCGTATGCCAAACGTGTTGCAGAGCAGTCGACTTATGGATGACAATGGTGCGCGTAACAGTCTTCGCGCATGTCTGTGCTACCTATTTCTCGCTAGCTCATAGTGTTCCGTGGCCACAACCTGTTTCGACAAAACAGTTAGCCGCACCCGCCAAGCGGCAAAGGAACTCTCTCATATTCTCATGGAGTTGTTTCAGCCTTGCTGCGACTTGTCGGAGTACCCTGCATAGTGCAGGCGCCAGCTCAAATGCCGCTGATCTGCAACGAGCACCTAATGAAGGCGCTTTGTAAAATGAGTGGGACGCCGACTAGCTGATGAAGTTTCAACTAGTTGCTTCGCCCCACTCTCGGTAAATTAAGCTTACACTCAATCAGGATAGATTACTGGCACGCAAGCTCAGCAACTTGACGGGTCATTAGCACGAACCTGTCAACCGGGTTGCTACAATTCAACATTCGGGTTGACCACTCCCAGGTCCCATTTTCGCCGTTCGTAATTTCCTCGCGCTTGAGGTTAAAGGTGCCGGGTCTTCCAAGATTGCCCGCCTCAAAGTCATCATAACACCATATTACTGCAAAATTTGGTGTCGCTACGCTGCCATAAATCTCAGTTGCCGGGTTGCATCTTTTAAATGTCTGTGAAGGTGGAGTTGATGGTTCGAAGACGAACTGAGTTGCTCTGACACTAATTTCGACACCTGTGGCAGAATACAAGGCGGCTTCGCTGCCGGGCTGGAAACTTTCCTGACCATCTTCAAGAAAATAAATGAAAGGCGTAACGGTCCCTGCTTGGTCAAAAGTGCCAGAAACTGAGACGGCTTCAACCGTATTGTTAGGAAAAAGTTCGTTCAAACGTGCCGCCAATTCGTCTGCGGTGGTCGGCGCATCAGCGTGCGCGAGCGACGTACCGGTGAGAACTACCAAAGCCAAACTTGCAGCAGATAGAATACCTTGTCGGAATAACATTTTACTCTCCTCAGAACTGTAGAGTACCGCGCGCCATGATTGTCAAATCCGGCGCAAAGCGCGGTACTGTGAAGATATTGCGCCGGAATGAGCGATCCTGGACACGGATGTCGTCGTCCAGGAGATTCTGTGCTTCGAGACTGACAATCCCAAGGTCGTCAGGAAGGCGAAAACCAGCTCCAAGGTTCACAACGACGAATTGGTCGCTTCCCCTTTGGTTGCCAGCAAAATTGTCTAGCGTGAAACGATGAAAGGCTGGTTCTACGTCCAAGGCTATAAAGAATCCGCTGGGATCAAAAAAGCGCGCCGTGATTGGGAAAGACGTCAACCGAAAGTCGTCGACATCGAACAAAAAATCTGACTCAGCGCTTTCGTGGTATGCGCCTATTGACAGGGATATCCTGTCGCCAAAGCTCCTTTGGACATAGCCTTGGACGATGAAATCCTGTGTTTCCGGAGCCACTACTCCGCCCGCAGGAGAGTCCCAAACACGCCGCGCAGCGCTTCCCCCGATGCGCCAGTCTTGAAACGGTTCAGCATCAAATGCGATGCCTACACTTTCAACATAGGCACCGTTGATGGTGTCAACATACTGTTGGAAACCCATGATCGAAGTGGGCTCAAGCAGTTGGTTCGTCACAAGTCTTGGTGTGAGGGTTTGTGTGTATGCCGCCCTGATTTCAAGCCTGTCCATTGGCGTAAGTCGCAAGCCAAACTTTGGGTTGAAGCGCGAACGCGTACCAATACCAGCTTCATCATCATACAGGTCGTAGCTTCCGCCAATTTCGACCTCGATTCCTTCGAACGGCTCGAGGTTTAGGTAAGCATAAACATTGATGTGGTCGACCACAGAGGCCTGCGAGGTGACGAGCGTATTTGGCGGAAATGGGATCGGTGGGAACGGAGGGGGAGTTACAAAACCTGGTGTGAACGCGTTTGTAACTCGCGACACATCAGTCCTTGCAAAGCTGCCGCCCAGCGTAACTGTCCCACCTACGTCCAATAACGCGACGAGATCACTGATCATCTGAGTTTGGACGTGTAGCGCTTCTTCGCCCTCGTTAACCGTATTGGTTGTATCGACGAAAAAGCCAGGTTGAACCGAGGTTGTGACAGCGGAGAGGCTACCCCCAGTGATGGCGCCCAGAACGTTCGTGCCTGCCCCAGCCTCAAAATTGAAACCGAAGCGGAAAAACTCCCTGTCAAACGTCTGTCTGAACGTTGGGTCGAAGTTGCCAAAGAAATCTAGCTCGCGGTCTCCGGCCTGGGTCTGGCGATTCCTATACTCGCCCAGCAACGTCAGTCGCTCGCTTACGGCAAATTTTACCAGACCACCGAACACCTTCTGTTCAATGTCGTTGTTTGCCCTGAACCCATCGTCTTCGAAGAACAGCTGTCCCAGTGAGATGGAGACGTTGTCTTGAAGGACTGTGACGGCTGTCTCGTTGCCGAAGCTGCCCACCACGCCCGACAGGTCCAGGCGGAAGCCATTGCTTTCGAAGGCGGGGCCGAACTCGCTGAAGGTGATCCGCGTGGGGCCAGACGTCTCCAGCAGGGCCAGGTCCGTCTCGGCCAGTTGCAGCTGGTAGGGGGTCTTCGACGGCGGGCTCAGCAGATCGGCCATCAAGAGCTCGCTGGTCTGCATGATCTCGGAGTCGCGCTGCGTGCGGAAGATGTTGCCCAGGAACCGGCGTGCTTCGGGGTTGCGGGGGTCAGCGGCGACGGAGGCGGCCCCGGCGGCCAGGGCCCGTTGCTCCAGCCCCAGGACGTCGTAGATGCGGCCCAGCGCGGCGCCGCGCACGGCCCGGTCCTCGCCAAGCCCGGTGGTCGAGCGCACCGTCCCGCGACGATCGCCTAGGCGTTGGGCTTGTTCCAGGGCGTCCAGCGCCGCGATGGGGCGGTTCTGGCCGTAGAGCACAAGCGCGCGGAAGAGGAAGGCGTTGGGATCATCGGGATCTGCTTCGGTCGCCAGTTCGAATTGGCTGAGCGCCTTTTCCGCATCTCCGCCTTCGGCATAGGCGCGCCCAAGCCATGTTCGCAGCGCGGCGCGGCGCGGATCAAGAGCGACGGCCGTTTCGATTTCCAGCAGCCCCTGGTCGAGCTCGCCATCCCGGATCCGCGTGAGGCCCAGGCCCAGCCGGGGCAGGGGCGCTTCACTGTCCACGGCGATGCCGCGGGTGAAAGATGCCTCCGCGCCGGCGATGTCGGACCGCGACAGGGCCGCCAGGCCCATTACCGCGTGGGCCAGCGCTGTCTCGGTAATGGCCAAGGATCGACTGGCGGCCGTCCTGGCGGCTGAGACGTTGCCGATGGTCATCTCCAGCTCGGCCAGACGCGCCCAGCCGTACGCGTCACCGGGATCAACGTCGATCGCGTTTTCGGCGGCATCGCGTGCTTCCGGCAGATTACCAACGGCTTGCTCAGCATAGCTGACCGCGATGTGGCTTGCCCCAAGGCCGGGCGCCGCAGCCAGCGCCTGTTCGGCAAAGCGGACACCGTCTTCGGTACGATTGAGGTACAGGGCGATGATGGTGCGCAGACTGAGTGCCGCGCCCTTGTCGAAGCCGTCCAGCGACAATTGCTTCAACAAAGCTTCGGCGCCCGCGGGATCGCCCTGATCCAAAAGGCGCGCGGCACGCTGCACATCGGCGTTCTGTGTCCCCGCGGCCAGCAGGATCGGCGGGAAGTAGACGGCCCAATCGGTTGCGCCCTCTGGGTTCAGCAGAAGTTCCCGGAAGATGGGCGGCACGTTTTCCGGCGTTGCCAAGATCAGCGTTTGGTCAGGCGTCGCAAATGCCGCCGGCCGCTGTTGCAGGGCCATGGCGGTCAAGCGCAGCTGCGTGGTCGCCGACGCCGCTGACCGCCGGTCAGTGACCGTGACCACGCCTTCGCGCACCAGCACGAAGGACGCGCCGGTGACAGGGTCGACGGCCACAATTGCTTCGGTGCCGTCGATACCCGCGTCGATCAACGGCGTTCGGATACAGTGCGAGCCGACGACCGAACTGATGAACGAAATGACGCCCGACGTCAGTTCCAGGCAGGCGTCCTCGCTGTCAGGAATGATCGTCACCGAGTTGCTGGAACTGCCGGTCGTGGTGTTCTTGCCGGTCAACCGGAATTCAACACGCGAGCGTGCGCCAGTTTCGATCCGATCGCTGGTGCAAAGCCGGGTGCCGACGTCGATCTGAAACGGTGTGCCGTCGGACGCACGGCCTGTGACAGTTCCGTCTAGCGCAACAATCTCGCCCCTTGGTTCAGCCCCACCGGGGCATGCGTCGCGCGCCGCCGACGGTGACGCCGAAATAGCTGCAAGTAGCGCAGCCGTATAAAAAATTTTTCTGTTCCAATAAGACACGTCATCACCCCCGTGATTAATGAATGTGCCAAATTGGGAGCGATTACTCAACGGTTTTTAATCTTCTGGGAAGTATACGGTAAATGTCGGTCTGTTCGGTGCGGCCGCTCAACTGAACAGCGTCCGTCCAAATCGCGTCGGCGTCCGTCAGGCCGGAGGCGTCAAACGTTTCTCCGCTCAGCAAAATTACGTCGGTTTTCTCTTCGTGATACCGTTTGCCCAACTGCTCTAGTCGGGCGGCCGTGTTGACCGTGTCACCCACGGCGTTGAAGTTAAAACGGGTGTCCGTGCCGACCGCCCCCAGGGTGAGATCGTTGCCCGAATTGATCCCAAATCGCAGCTTGAGCCGGTTTGTGCCTGTGGCGTCCGGATGCGAGTCGAGGCCGTCAATCCGCGCGCTGATGTTGGTTGCCGCCTCAACGGCTGCCGCGGCGTGCCGGGGCCCCAACTCGGCCCTGCCGAAGATCGCCAAAACGCCGTCGCCTTTGAACTCGACGATTGAACCGCCGCGCGCTTCGATCTCGGCGCCGGCGATCTCGTAGTAAGCGCCGACCATGTCATGGTAGAGGTCTGGTGGGAGGCGCGTGCCCAGATACGTTGACCCCTCGAGGTCGATGAACATCACGGTCGCGTCTTCCTTGCGCGGCGACGAACGCTGAGCCGAGGACAGACTCAACAATTCATCGGCCAATCGGCGCGGGGCCAGGCGGCGCACAAATTCCTGAGCCACCCGGTACTGCAGGATTGTCGCCAGAAAAATTGCCATCGGCGCACTGATCAGAAGCGGCATCGCCACGGGCAGCGACAGTGTCGCCGCGGTGAACAAAAGCGCACTGATGCCGAGATAGACCGCCGCCACGATCACAACTGCAAAGACCGCCTTTCGACCGGCGAAGGACAAGCCGGCCACGAGGATTGCCAGCGACACAAAGAAGACAACCACAAGCGTCTCGATTGCTGCCAGACGGCGGGGCAGGGCGCCCTGCAGCAGATTCAGATAAGCGGTAGCGGCAATCTCAACCCCGCCAATTTTCTGCTCGGATCCGAAAAACGAGGGCATCAAAAAGTGATCAGCGGATTGCGGTGTGGCGGGGTCAGAGGCGCCGATAAAGACAACGGTTTCCGACAGATCGGCCGGTAATGCGCTGGCGTCCGAAAGCGCTGTTCGGATGCTGACCGTCGGTATCGATTGCGGCGGCCCATAGAACCAGACCATCTGAAGGGGCGGCATGGCCCGGTCAGGTGCTGGGCCTCCCTGCAGGCGTAAGGCGGCCAGCGGCATCGCCTCCTTATCCGGCAACAATGCCAGCCTGGTCGGGTATGATGTGGCGACCTCGCTGTTCGATCCGTCGGATTTGAACATGGCCAGGGCGCCCGCGGCGTCTGATAGCGGAGGCGCCGGGGCCAGGCTTCGGATCAAACCATCGGTGATGACCCGCTCCAACAGGACCACGTTGCCATGCTGTTGGATGGCCGCCGCGAAGGCCTGATCGTCCGGACCGTCCGAATTGAAGTTGATGTCAAAGACCACCACAGACGGCTGGAGCGGGGCAAGGGTCTGCAGCAGGCAGGAATGCACGGCGCGTGGCACGGCGTTGATATTGCGCGTCCGTTCCAGGATCTCGACCGCATGGGGGGTCAAGCAGCCTCGCAGGTCACCGGCGGCAAGGTCCCTGACGTTTCGGTTCAGCCAAGCCACCGATTGCGAGTCCAGCGCAATGACCAGCGCACCCGGCGGCGCCTCTACCGATCCACGCAGCATGTAAAGCAGACCCAGACCGGTCTTGTCTTCGAAGCGCTGGGCCGTCGGCGACACCGACAGCAGGGCAAGCAGACCCGCAATGCACACGCTCATGACGTACCGCGCCAGCAATCGGGCCCCCTCTGGTCGTACTGGTTGACGACTTCGCTCATGTCATCCTTCGACAAAAGGGGGCAGACAAGCAAATGGATGGCGTCGATTTGGGCCGCCCAACGCTCTCAGATCAGCAGAAAGGACAGCAGCAACAGGCTGATTGCGGCCAATTCACCGATTGGCGATGTGCTGACGTCGACAAACATGGGTTGCAGCGGGGCGGTTTGGGTTTTCGATTTCTGGGTCATCGCAGCACCTTTCTGGATCTTTCAGGATGGGTGCCACGAATCAGGTGACGGCGATGTGGGATTCCGCACAGGGGGACTGGGGGCAGTAGGCAAATGCCGAGACCGCGAGTAAGGGCGCTGAAATGGCCCCGGCGCTGTCAAAACCGGTGTATGATCCGCGTATGATTTCCGTATGACTTGCGTATGCCAAGTGTGCTGCAGACCAGTCGACTTGGCCCGGCGTCACCTGCGCCTTGGCGACACCACAACGCCTGCTGGTCAAGGTCGGGCTGATGCTGAGCAGTGCAGACAAACGCAATGCCAGCGGGATCGTCCCGGCCACGACTAGTGTCGGTCGGAGGGTGCCGAAATGCGTTAGGATGGTGCACAAGGGATCTGGCTGGGGAACCTGGATTCGAACCAGGACTAACGGAGTCAGAGTCCGCGGGTCTACCGTTAACCTATTCCCCAAATGGCGGTGTGGCGCGAGATAGTCATGTGCGCCTCCGCCGTCAAGCTGCGTTCGTCAAGCCGCAGCCAGTAGGCCAAAGCCGTTCAGCCATCGCTAGCAGGCGGACGGCCTTGGGCGAGACTATGTGGGCCAAACCCGGGGCCGCGCCTCAGGTGTTGAACAGGAAGTGCAGCACGTCGCCGTCGCCGACCCGGTAGGCCTTGCCCTCCGCGCGCATTTTGCCGGCGTCCTTTGCCGGGTTCTCACCGCCCAGGTCCACGTAGTCCTTGTAGCTGATCGTCTCTGCCCGGATGAAGCCGCGCTCGAAGTCGCCGTGGATGACGCCGGCGGCCTGCGGCGCCAGGGTACCTTCAGCGATGGTCCAGGCACGGGCCTCCTTCGGGCCGGCGGTGAAATAGGTGATCAGGCCCAGCAGCTGGTAGCCGGCGCGGATCAGGCGATCCAGGCCCGGCTCCTCCAGCCCCAGGTCCACCAGGAACTCCTCACGCTCGTCATCGGCCAACTGGGCGATCTCCTCTTCGATGGCGGCAGAGATCACCACGGAAGCCGCGCCCTCTGCCGCCGCCATCTCGGCCACAGCCGCGGACTGCGCGTTCCCGTCGGCGGAGGCGTCCTCCTCGACATTGCAGACATAGAGGACGGGCTTGGCGGTCAGCAGCCCCAGGGTCCGCCAGGTCTTGGCATCCTCGGGCGCGACGTCGACGGTGCGGGCCGGCTGGTCGTTCTCGATCGCGGCCAGGGCCAGCTTCAGCAGGCGCTCTTGCTCAACCGCCTCCTTGTCGCCCCCGCGGATCTTGCGGGACAGGTTCTCCAACCGCCGCTCGATCGATTCCAGATCGGCCAGCATCAGCTCGGTTTCGATGGTCTTGGCATCCTCGACCGGGTTCACGCGGCCTTCGACATGGGTGATGTCGTCATCCTCGAAACAGCGCAGCACGTGGGCGATGGCGTCGACCTCGCGGATGTTGGCGAGGAACTGATTGCCCAGCCCCTCGCCCTTGGACGCGCCCTTAACCAGGCCCGCAATGTCGACAAAGGTCAGACGGGCCGGGATGACCTGTTTGGATTTGGCGATTTCGGCAATGATGCCCAGGCGCTTGTCCGGGACCGAGACCTCGCCCACGTTCGGCTCGATCGTGCAGAAGGGAAAGTTCGCCGCCTGCGCCGCGGCGGTGCGCGTCAACGCGTTGAAAAGCGTCGACTTGCCCACGTTCGGCAACCCCACGATGCCACAGCGAAAGCCCATGCGCGCGATCCTTGGTTAGATGTTGAAGCGCGCGCATCTCACACAGGCCGCGCCCCAGGTCAAGGTGGGGGCAAGATCTGGCCCGGCTTCGGCTAGCGCGTGCAAAAGGCCATGGTCGGCTCGATGGCCATGACTGTCAGATCGACCCCGCCCGGGATGACGTATTCGCTTTCACCGACGGTGACAAAGCCGATGCCGCTGCCCACGCCGGGGGCGGCGGGCGCCCAGTCGAACGTGTAGCCCAGCGAGGTCCAGGGATACTCCACCGGGCGCTGCCCGCCATAGGAGCCGTAGTACTGCTGAAAGAAGAAGTCGCGCCGGGCATTGCAGATGGCGTCGCCTTCCGCGCAGGCCTTGGGCGGGCCCAGCGTGCAGGCTTGGTCGCTGGTTTCGGTGTCGGCGCAGGGTCGGAAGATGGTGGTTTGGTCGACACGCGCCAATTCGAAGGTCACGAAGTGCGTCTTCGAGGCAGCGGGCGGTAGGCCCAGGCGTTGCTCCAGGCGCAGGGTGACGGCGGCGGGATCGTCCGAATGCGCCGCCGTATAGCCGGTGCAAAAGTCGCGCACATGGGGGTCCAGGGTGACCCAGGTGGCGCCGCCTGTGGTGTGCGTTCCTCCCGCCGCGGGCAGGGCGGCCGCCTGGTCGGCGCGCACCCAGCTGACAACGCGAATGGGGCCACCAGTGGGGATGGGGTCCAGCGTGCTGACAATCTCGGACGGCTCGGCCAGCGCCATGTCGTTGACGGCTTCCATGTAGCGCGCAAAGCGGTTGCGCAGGCGCAGCGCTTCGTCCAGCGCCGGGATGCAGACGGCGCGGGGCCCCTTGCGGGTGCCGTCAGGGGTGTAGCTGACCAACTGGTTGGGATTGGCAAGGTAGCCAAAGCGCGGGTCGGCGGCCCTGGCATTCGTGGCCAGTAGGATGGCGAAGCGGAAGCTGGGGTCACCGAACCAGATGCTCGACAGCTCCCGCAGCGTGGTCTGGTCCTTGACGGCGGGCGTTGCCTGGCAGGCGGCTGCTTGCGCGTGGGCCGGTGGGGCGCTGGCCGCAATCAGCGCGGCCAGGCAAAGGGCCACACACAGGGCTAGGGTCTTCTGCATCGGTGTTCTCCGCCTCTTCGGACGGGTTCTGCCGCCCACCCGGAGTCTACCGCGGTTTCGAGAATTTCTGTAGCAGGCGGGCCAAGGGATTGTCGGGGGCCGCGGACAGCGATTTCTCGACCGCCTCGCGTTGTTTCGCGGCCTTACTGGCGGCGGCGCGGGCCTGGTGGGGCGTGCCCTTCTTGGCCTTGGCGGGCGCGGGCGGGCGCTTCAGGGCAACGGCGTTCTGAAAGCCCGCGTCATCGCCTGTGACCAGGCGGTCGAACCCATCCGCAATGCCGTCAATCAAAGGGTCCAGCCAATCGCGGTCGCTTTTCGCGAAGTCACGCAGCACGTAGGACGACACCAGGTTCTTGTCGCCGGGATGGCCGATGCCTAAGCGCACCCGCGCATAGTCCGGCCCCATATGGGCGTGGATCGAGCGCAGGCCGTTGTGGCCCGCATGCCCGCCGCCGACCTTCACGCGGCATTTGCCGGGTGCCAGATCCAGCTCGTCGTGGATGACGATGATGTCCTCGGCCGCGATCTTCAGAAAGTTGGCCGCCTTGCCCACCGACAGCCCGGATTCGTTCATGAACGTGTGCGGCTTCAGCAGGACGATGCGCTTGCCCGACAGCCGCCCCTCGGCAATCTCGCCGTCGAACTTGGCACGCCACGGCCCGAAGGCTGCATCGCTGGCCACCTGGTCCAGCGCCATGAAGCCGATGTTATGGCGATTACCCGCGTACTTCGGACCTGGATTGCCCAGCCCAACGACCAGAATGACCTCGCCGGTGGCGAAGCCCTTACCTGACGTGCTTTTGTTCACGGACCCCTCGAGGTTCGGCGGTGTCGGGCGCCCGGCTTATTCTTCGTCCGGCCGGTTCGCTTCGCGGATCCGTTCGGCCGCCGCGCGGTCGTACTCGACGCCCTTGGCTTCCAGCAATTGGTCCAACTCGCCCGACATCGTCATTTCAGTGACGATGTCGCAGCCGCCGATGAACTCTTGCTTCACGTAGAGCTGCGGCGTCGTCGGCCAGTCCGAGAACTCCTTCACACCCTGGCGGTGCTCGTCCGATTGCAGGATGTTAAAACCGTGCCACTCGACGCCCATGTAATTCAGGATCGAGGCAACGCGCGAAGAGAACCCGCACTGGGGCATCGTTGGCGTGCCCTTCATGAACAGCACCACATCGTGGCTGTCCACGGCGTCCTTGATTTCGGCCTTGGCCGAGGTGGTGTCCAACATCGTCGTCTCCTCAATCTGGGGCGCTGGTGGTCAGCGCGAGCGCATGGAGCGGCGCGTTCGGGCCATCCAGAATATCGCTCAACGCCGCATTGACCATGCGTTGCTGTTGCACGCGGTTCTTCCCGCGAAAGGCTTCGTCTACGACCGTCGCCGCATAGTGATTGTTGTCGCCCGCAAGATCACGGATCTCGACCCGGGCATTCGGGAAGGTCTCGCGGATCAGGCGTTCGATTTCAGTTGCGGGAACGGGCATGGGTCATCCGTGGATATGCTTTCCTCATCGCGATGTAGAGACTACTGGGTGGACTGGCAAGCATCGGCGACGGAGGCACGAAGATGGCAACGCTGGGGGAAGCGCTGGTCGCGGGGCTGGAGGCCTATGGCATCGACACGGTATTCGGCATTCCGGGCGTGCACACGGTCGAGCTTTACCGGGGGCTGGCGGGGTCATCGATCCGCCACGTGACGCCGCGCCACGAGCAGGGCGCGGGCTTCATGGCCGATGGCTACTACCGGGCGACGGGGCGGGTAGCGGCGGCCTTTGTGATCACGGGGCCGGGGGTGACGAACATCCTGACGCCGATGGCGCAGGCCTATGCGGACTCGATCCCGATGCTGGTGGTGTCGTCGGTAAATCGTACTCAGAACCTGGGGATGGGCGGGGACCTGCACGAGATCAGCAACCAGGGCCTCATCGCGGCGCAGGCGGCCGCCTTCAGCCACACGATCACCCACCCGGATCAGTTAGGCACGGTTCTCGCCCGCGCTTTTGCTGTCTTCCACGGGGCCCGCCCACGTCCCGTGCACATCCAAGTCCCTTTGGATCTCTTCAGCAAAGAGGTGTCGCTGCCGAAAACTGATACCAGACCCATGATCGAGTTGGGTGACAGCTATATCGATCACGTATCGACCGTCCTGAACGACGCTAAGGCGCCAGTTGTCTTAACGGGTGGTGGCGCGGTCGGCGCGTCGGTCGCCGAACTCGCCGAGATTTGGGACGCACCGGTCATAATGACAACGAATGCGCGCGGTTTGACCTCTCATGAACACCCCCTCTCTGTGCCGGCCAGTCCGTCCTTGCAGTCCGTCCGGCGGCTTATCCAGGCCTCGGACGTGGTGCTTGCAATTGGCGCCGAGATCGGCCGGACTGACTATGACATGTACGATACGGGTGGGTTCGATGTTCCCGGTACGCTGGTGCGGATCGATCTGGATCCAGATCAGCTGATGCGCGGGGCAATTGCGGACATCGGGATCATTGCAAATGCGATGGATGTCGTGCCCCGCCTTCGGTCTGCGCTGAAGCCCCAGGAACGCGGTGGGCGCGACGGTGCTGCCGCCGCTAGGGCTGAAGTATGGGACGAGATTGGCCCGAAGTACTGGAGCATCGTCGGCTTTCTCGACACCATCCGGGACACGCTGCCCGAAGCGCCCATCGTCTGCGATTCAACCCAGGCCGCCTATGCCGGGAACCTCTACTATGCGGCGCCGTCGCCGCGGAAGTGGTTCAACGCGGCGACGGGGTATGGGGCTTTGGGGTATGGCCTGCCCGCTGCCGTGGGGGCGGCACGAGGCCTGGGCGCCCCTGTGGTCTGTATCTGCGGGGATGGGGGACTGCAGTTCTCGTTGGCCGAGTTGGGCACCGCCGTTGAGGAACAGCTGCCCCTGATCCTGCTGGTCTGGAACAACCAGGGCTATGGCGAGATCAAGGACTACATGATCGCCCGTCAGATCTCGCCCGTAGGCGTCGACCTGCACACGCCCGACTTCGTCGCCATTGCAAGAGCCTATGGCTGCGAAGCGATACTGATGGAAGATCTGGCGGATCTGCCGGGTTTGCTGACCGAGGCTGCGGCCCGGAAAGGCCCCTCGGTCATCGAGATCCCGGAAGCGTTGGTCCTGCGCGACCTCTGACCGCGCAGGATCGGGACGGCGTTTGAGCGTGTAGGGCGGGCTCAGCGCCCACCCTAAACGTCCTCAAATGCCTCTGCTCACATGCCTTCGTAGATCGGGAAAGCGTCGCAAAGCGTCTGCACCTTGGCGCGGACCGCGGCCTCGACCCCGGCATTGCCCTCTTCGCCATTGGCGGCCAGGCCATCGATCACCTCGACGATCAGGCGGCCGATTTGGCGGAACTCGTCCTCGCCAAAGCCGCGTGTGGTGCCGGCGGGCGAGCCCAGACGCAGGCCGCTGGTGACCATCGGCGGCTCCGGATCGAACGGGATGCCGTTCTTGTTGCAGGTGATGTGCGCACGCAACAGCGACTGCTCCGCCGCATTGCCCTTGACGCCTTTGGGCCGCAGGTCGACCAGGCAAAGGTGCGTGTCCGTGCCGCCGGTGATGATGTCCACCCCGCCCTTGATCAGCTCGTCCGACAGCGCCTGCGCGTTCTTGATGACCTGAGCGATATAGGTGCGATATTCGGGGCGCAGCGCCTCGCCAAAGGCCACGGCCTTCGCGGCGATGACGTGCATCAAAGGGCCGCCCTGCAGGCCGGGGAACACCGCCGAGTTGAACTTCTTGGCCAGCGCCTCGTCGTTAGTCAGGATGATACCGCCGCGCGGACCGCGCAGGGTCTTGTGTGTGGTTGACGTGGCCACATGCGCATGATCCAGCGGGTTCGGGTGATGACCGGCTGCGACCAGACCCGAGAAGTGTGCCATATCCACGTGCAGGATGGCGCCCACCGAGTCGGCGATCTCGCGGAACTTGGCAAAGTCGATCTGGCGCGGCACGGCCGAGCCACCGGCATAGATCAGCTCGGGCTTATGCTCTTCGGCCAGTTCGGCGACCTTGTCATAGTCGATCAGGTTGTCCTCTTGGCGGACGCCGTACTGCACGGCGTTGAACCATTTGCCCGACAGGTTGGGCCGCGCGCCGTGGGTCAGGTGCCCGCCCGATGCCAGGTCCATGCCCAGGATCGTGGCACCTGGCTTGATCGTCGCCAGCATCACGGCCTGGTTTGCCTGCGCGCCCG
The DNA here is from genome assembly GCA_039026375.1 of Pseudomonadota bacterium. Classification (GTDB taxonomy): domain Bacteria; phylum Pseudomonadota; class Alphaproteobacteria; order Rhodobacterales; family Rhodobacteraceae; genus Thermohalobaculum. Next base: position 19,913 of record JBCCML010000002.1, on the reverse strand, counting down.
AATGGGGCTGCACGTTCGCGAATTGACAGTTGAACAGCTGGCAAATCCGGTCGATGGCCAGCTGCTCGGCCACGTCTACGTGCTGGCAGCCCGCATAGTAGCGGCGCCCCGGATACCCTTCGGCATACTTGTTCGTCATCACCGAGCCCTGCGCTTCCATCACGGCGCGGCTGACGATGTTTTCCGATGCGATCAGCTCGATCTCGTCGCGCTGACGGCGCAGCTCGCCAGTGATGGACCCAAAGAGCTCAGGGTCACGGTTGGCTAAAGCTTCGCTGAAAAAGCCCTGGTCTCGGGTCAATGCGTCCACGGCGGCATCCTCCTATTGTCTTCCTGGTGACTGCACTTAGCGCGGCTGGTCGATAGGTCACGGGCGCGTAATGACTGCATTGTCCGTAGTCCAGCGTGAATTTCGGGTGAATGGCGAATTGCCGATCCAAGCCCGGGCCGTTACGCTGGATCTGCAAGCGTTCGACGGGGATGGCATGCCGAAAATCTGTGTGTTGGGCAGCCAGTCGCCCGTGGCGCAAGCCGCAGCAAAGGATCTGCAGAACCGCTATGGGCACGTGGGCCCGGCGGAGGCCGAGATCATCGTTGCCCTGGGCGGCGACGGCTTCATGCTGCAGACGCTGCACGCCAACATGGCGCATGGGGTGCCGGTCTACGGGATGAACCGTGGCTCGATCGGCTTTCTGATGAACGACTATTCGGACGACGCTTTGCTGGACAAGCTGGCCGAAGCGAAAACCGCGGTGATCAATCCGTTGCGCATGGTCGCGAGCGCCGCGGACGGCACCCAGCGAGAAGCCCTGGCCATCAACGAGGTGGCCCTGTTCCGCCAGATCCACCAGGCGGCCAAGATCCGCATCCGCATCGATGGAGTCGTGATGCTGGAGGAGCTGATCTGCGACGGTATTCTGGCGGCGACGCCTGCGGGATCGACCGCCTACAACCTGTCGGCCCATGGGCCAATCCTGCCGATCCGGTCCAAACTGATGGCGCTGACGCCGGTATCTCCCTTCCGCCCGCGGCGCTGGCGCGGCGCCCTGCTGCCGTGGGAGACCCAGCTGGGCTTCGAAATCTTGGAGCGCGACAAGCGCCCGGTCTCCGCCACCGCCGATCATACCGAGGTCCGCGATGTGCAGCAGGTCGACATTGCCGCCGCCTCGGAGATTGAACTGAAGCTGTTGTATGACCCCGGTCACGGGTTAGAAGAGCGCCTGCTGCGAGAGCAATTCACCGCATGAACCGACGGCATGAACCGACTGTATAAACCGACTGTATGATCCGGCGGCGACGACCCGAGGAAGACGCGCAAAGAGGCCCGCGAAACGATGACGGTTAGGGAACAGGTACAATACTGGAGCATCGCCTTTGTCGGCCTGATCCTGGCGTTGTGGTTTCTGTCCGATGCGCTTTTACCGTTTGTTCTGGGCGCGGCGATCGCCTACCTGACGGATCCGCTGGCCGATTTCCTGGAAGCCAAAGGGCTGAGCCGGGTTCTGGCAACGGTGCTGATCACGGTCGTCTCGCTGACGATTGCCGTCGTTGCGATCCTGCTGATTATCCCGGTCCTGGTGGATCAGGTGCGCCAGGCCGTGGCAGATGCCCCCGTCTATATCGATCAGATCCGCGGCGTGATGGCCGCACTGCTGCCGGAAGTGCAGACAGAAGGCACCTTTCTAAACCGAGCAGTCTCGAACCTGCGCGACAATGCCGAACAGTGGAGCGTCTCGCTGCTGGCCAAGATCTGGTCCGGCGGCATTGCCCTGGTGAATTTCATCGCGGTGATGTTTGTGACGCCGGTCGTCGCCTTCTATCTGCTGATGGACTGGGACCGCATGGTCGAGGGCTTTGACGATTATCTGCCCCGCGAGCACCGCGCGTCGATCCATCAGATCATGAAGGAATTGGACCGGGTGATGGCCGGGTTCGTGCGCGGCCAGTTGACGGTCTGCATGATCTTGGGGTGCTTTTATGCGGTCTGCCTGATGTTTGTTGGCTTGGACTTCGGCCTGTTGATCGGGGTCTTCGCGGGTCTTGTATCCTTCATTCCCTATGTGGGATCGGTGCTGGGCGGCGTGATCTCGATCGGGGTGGCGACGGCACAGTTCTGGGACAACCCGGTGTGGATTGTGGCTGTGGCGATCATTTTCGTCATCGGTCAGGCGATCGAAGGGAACTTCCTGACGCCGAAGCTGGTGGGTGATAAGGTGGGACTGCACCCTGTCTGGCTGATGTTTGCCTTGTCCGCCTTCGGGGTTTTGTACGGCTTTGTGGGGCTGTTGATCGCCGTGCCCGCTGCGGCAGCGATCGGCGTCGTCGGCCGCTTTATGCTGACAAAGTACAAGAGCGGGCGGCTATACGCCGGGGCAGGCAGCGCCAGACGGCTGGACGATACCGGGGCTCTGCAAGACGCTGAGGCTCAAGACAAGGAATGAGCTTGGGCAAACAGCTGACCCTGCCGCTGGCGCATCGTCCAGCGCAGGGCCTCACCGATTTTCTGGTGTCAGATTGCAATCGCGCGGCCTTTCGCGCCGTGACATCTGACGATGGGGCCGGGTTGGCCCGATTGGCGATCTCGGGCCCTGAAGGCGCTGGCAAGACGCATTTGGCATCGATTTGGGCGCAAAGCCGCGGGGCCGTCAGGCTCAGCCTGCCTGCGCTGGACGACGCGACGTTAGCCCAGATCCCCGTCGCGCCGGCCGTGGTTCTGGAAGACGCCGATGTGGCGCTAGAGCACGCTGGGCCAGAACGGGCGTCCCAGGAGGTCGGGCTTTTCCATCTGCTGAACCTGACAAAGGCCGAGGGGACGCCCCTGCTGCTGACCGCCAGAACGCCGCCAGCACGATGGCAGGTCACGACGCCGGATCTGGTCTCACGATTAAGCGCCCTGGCGCATGTTTCGGTCGATCTGCCCGATGACGACCTGTTGACGAGGCTTTTATCCAAGCTTTTCAAAGACCGGCAGCTAAATGTTGGCGCAGATGTGCTATCGTTCCTGATCGACAGGACCGAACGGTCCTTCGCGGCGGCGGAAGAGATCGTCGCCGAACTGGATGCCACGGCGCTGGCGCGGCGCCGCGCCATTACGCGCCGACTGGCCAGTGAAGTGCTGGCTGCTCGGCAAGACACGCAACGATGACGGAGGGCAGAACGCCATGCGCGCAGATTTTCTGAATACCTTCGTGGAAGGTACGGGCCTGGCCCACGTGCCCGGCGTTGATGCGACCAGCCCCAGCCGCTTCTTCAACCGAGAGGTCTCTTGGCTGGCCTTCAATTGGCGCGTGCTGGAGGAAGCCGAAAACGAAGGCCACCCGCTGCTGGAGCGGCTGCGCTTTCTGTCGATCTCGGGCTCGAACCTCGACGAATTCTACAACGTGCGCGTCGCTGGCCTGCGCGCCCAGATGCGGGCAGGGGTCGAGCGACGGTCCCTGGACGGGCGCACCGCGCACCAGCAATTGGCCCTGATTGATGCCGATGCCAGCCGCTTGCAGGCCGCCCAGCAACGAACCTGGAACAAGCTGCGCGAACTGCTGGGGGAAAACGGCGTCTTCGTTGTGGATCGCGAAGATCTGACCGCCGAGGATCTGACGGCGTTGGAAGACCGGTTTCTGCGCCAGATCTTCCCGGTGCTGACACCTATGGCCATCGATCCGGCACATCCGTTCCCGTTCATCCCGAACAAGGGCCTGGCCCTGGCCCTGCACATGGAGCGCTTGTCGGACGGCGAGGTGCTGGACGCCCTGCTGATGGTCCCCGCACAATTGCAGCGCTACATCCGGCTGTCCGATGGGCCGGAGGGGCAGATCCGCTTCCTGCCATTGGAACGGTTGTTATTGCTGTTCCTGGACCAGCTGTTTCCGGGCTACGAGGCGACGGGGCGCTGCCTGTTCCGGGTGCTGCGTGACTCGGACATCGAGATTGAGGAAGAGGCCGAAGACCTGGTCCGCGTCTTCGAGACGGCGCTGAAACGGCGCCGTAAAGGCCGCGCCATCCGCCTGAAGGTCAACGCCGAGGCACCGGAAAGCCTGAAGCGCCTGGTCGCCGACCAGTTGGAAGTCGACAATCACGAACTGATCGAGGTCGACGGCGTCGTCGGCATCGAGGATCTGTCCCAGCTGTTGACCGACGACCGCCCGGATCTGGCCTGGGAGCCCTACCAGCCGCGCCTGCCGGAACGGGTGCGCGACCACGACGGCGATATCTTTGCGGCCGTGCGCCAGAAGGATATGCTGCTGCATCATCCCTATGAAAGCTTCGAGACGGTGGTCGACTTCCTGCGCCAGGCCGCGCGCGATCCAAACGTTCTGGCGATCAAGCAGACGCTCTACCGGACCTCGAAGGACAGCCCGATTGTCCAGGCGCTATGCGTCGCCGCCGAAGACGGCAAATCCGTCACCGCATTGGTGGAGCTGAAGGCCCGCTTTGACGAGGCCGCCAACATCCAGCTGGCCCGCCAGTTGGAGCGCGCCGGGGTCCAGGTCGTCTTCGGGTTCGTTGAATGGAAGACGCACGCCAAGATCTCGCTGGTCGTGCGCCGTGAAGCGGGCGAACTGGTCACCTATTCGCACTTTGGCACGGGCAACTATCACCCGATCACGGCGCGGTTCTACACGGACCTCTCGCTCTTCACCTGTAATCCTGCGCACGGGCACGACGCCGCCAAGATCTTCAACTTCATCACGGGCTACGCCGAACCTGCCAGCCTGGAGGCCGTGCAAACCGCGCCCCTGACCCTGAAATCAACGCTGTTGGATCAGATCGAGCGCGAGATCGAGCGTGCGAATGCGGGCCGTCCCGCGCAGATCTGGGGCAAGATGAACTCGCTGTTCGAGGGCGAAGTGATCGACGCGCTCTACCGGGCCAGTCAGGCGGGCGTGAAGGTGGACCTGGTCGTCAGGGGCATTTGCGGGTTGCGCCCCGGTATCCCTGGCTTTTCAGACAACATCCGGGTCAAATCCGTGATCGGCCGCTTTCTGGAGCACAGCCGCATCGTCTGTTTCGGCAACGGCCACGGCCTGCCATCGGACCAGGGCAAGGTCTTCATCTCCTCGGCCGACTGGATGGATCGCAACCTCAACCGCCGGGTTGAAACACTGGTCGAGGTCACCAACCCTACGGTCCACGCCCAGATCATTCATCAGGTCATGGCCGGTAATCTGCGGGACGAGGCGCAAAGCTGGATCCTGACATCGGATGGAAATTACGTCCGCGCAACGGGCAAGCCCGGAGAAGAGCTTTTCAACTGCCACGAGTTCTTTATGAAGTATCCATCGTTGTCCGGCAGGGGACGCAGCGGTGCCGCAGATGCGCCGCGCTTAACCCAGGTGGCGGAAGCGGCGGAATAGCGGTTAACGGGGGTTGGCACCCTGTCAGTAGCGCCGAGGAAAACTGGCTCACGGGGGAAGCCGCGCCTGCCGCGGCAGCAGAGCCTATTTGGCGATCAGCTTCCCTCGTTCTCGCGCCCGCGGAGTGGTCACAATCGGATCGGCGTGGTCGATGTCGGATCGAACTCGGTCCGCATGGTGGTCTTCGAAGGGGGGCGCCGCTGTCCGGCCATCGTCTTCAATGAAAAGGTGATGTGCGGTCTTGGCGCCGATCTGCACCGCACCGGGCGCCTGTCCCCGGACGGGATCGATTGCGCCATCCAGGCACTGCGCCGTTTCGTGGCGTTGGCCCCCGGCCTGCAGGTGGGCGCGTTGGCGGCGGTTGCGACGGCAGCGGTGCGCAATGCCAGTGACGGGTCGCTGTTCTGCCGCCGCGTGGTGCGCGAGACGAACATTCGCCTGGACGTTGCCTCTGGCGAGGATGAGGCGCGCCTGGCGGCCCTGGGGGTTCTGTTCGGTGATCCGGCGGCGGACGGCCTGGTTGTCGATCTGGGTGGCGCGTCGATGGAGCTGTGCGCCATCAAGGGCGGCAAACCGGGGGAGGCGGTCTCCCTGCCGCTTGGTCACCTGCAGTTCGCGTCGCTCAGCCGTTCGAAGACCGAGACACTGATCGCAGACGCCTTCAAGGCACTGAAGGGGCGATTGGCCGATCTCGGGCCGACGCTGTACCTGGTGGGGGGCACCTGGCGGGCGCTGGGCCGCTTGCAGATCAACCGCCTCGACCATCCGATGCCCGTGCTGCACGAATTTGCCTTTTCAGCAGGTGAGGCGGCCGCCCTCGCCGTCGAGGCGCAGGGATCGTCGCCGGAAGCGCTGGCGTCTAAGCCGGGTGTCTCCAGCAACCGGGTGCAGGCCTTGCCCCATGCCGGGTTGTTGCTGGACCAGTTGCTGCAGCGCTTCGGGCCCGATCGCGTGGCAATCTCGGGCTTCGGCCTGCGCGAAGGTGTCTGTTTTGAGTGCCTACCGGCCGCCATCCGGCGCCAGGATCCGCTGTTGTCGACCTGCACAGGGCAGGAGCGCACCCGCGCCCGGGCCCCCGGTTTCGGCGCGGATCTGGCCGCCTGGCTTCTGGCAGCGATCCCGGCCGAAAGCCCTGAGGAGGAGCGTTTGATCCGCGCGGCCTGCCACCTGTCAGACGTCTCATGGCGGGCGCACCCGGATTACCGGGCCAAGGCCTGCATCGAGGTGGTGACCCGCGTCAATGTCTCCGGCGTCGGGCATGTGGGCCGGGCCTTCATCGGCGCCATGCTGATCGCGCGCTATAAGGGTGGGCGCCGGGCCATGACGGACGAGCCAGCTCTGCAGCTTTTGGACAAGGCGGCGCTCGACCGCGCCATTGCCTTGGGTGCCGCGATGCGCCTGGGCGCCACGCTGGCCGGGGCCACACCCGGTTTCCTGCCGCTGTGCCCGCTGGTTTTGGAGGGCGGCACCCTGCGTCTGTCCCCCACGCCAGAGGCGGAGCCCATCATGGGGGCCGAGGTCTCGAAACGCCTCAGCCAGGCGGCGAAGGCCTTGCAATTGGATTGGGAAATCGCCGCCTGATGGCAATGCCTGCCTGCGGCCATGCCCCACCGCTTGCGGCCCCGGCCCGGAGTGCCTAAGAACCGGCCAACGACGTGATTGTGGGGACGTGATCCGATGCGCCTGACCCGTTACTTCCTGCCGGTCCTCAAGGAGACACCGGCCGACGCGCAGATCGTCAGCCACCGCTACATGCTGCGGGCGGGGATGATCCGGCAGGCCTCGGCGGGGATCTATTCGTGGCTGCCGCTGGGCTACAAGGTGCTGCGGCGGATCGAGCAGATCGTGCACGAGGAACAGCAGCGCATCGGCGCGATCCCGGTGCTGATGCCGACGATTCAGTCGGCGGATCTGTGGCGGGAATCCGGGCGCTATCACGATTATGGCGCCGAGATGCTGCGCATCACCGACCGTCAGGGCCGGGACATGCTCTATGGGCCGACAAACGAAGAGCAGATCACCGAGATCTTTCGCGCCTATTCCGGCTCGTACCGCGATGTGCCGAAGCAGCTTTACCACATCCAGTGGAAGTTCCGGGACGAGATGCGCCCGCGCTTCGGTATTATGCGCGGCCGTGAGTTCCTGATGAAGGACGCCTATTCCTTCGATCTGGATCGCGAGGGCGCCATTCATTCCTATAACCAGCAGATGGCAGCGTACCTGCGCACCTACGAGCGCATGGGCCTGAACGCCATTCCGATGCGGGCCGAGACCGGGCCCATCGGCGGCGATCATAGCCACGAGTTCCTGGTACTGGCCCCCACGGGGGAGAGCGGCGTCTTCTACGACAGCGCGATCACGTCCAAGACCCTCGGGGATCGCCAGATCGACTGGGACGACCGCGCCGCACTGCAATCGATCTTCGACGAATGGACCGCGCCCTATGCGCGGACCGACGAGACGCACGACCAAGCAGCCTTTGAAGCCGCCGTGCCCCAGGACCGCCGGGTCGAGGGCCGCGGGATCGAAGTGGGCCAAATCTTCTACTTCGGCACCAAGTACTCCGAACCGCTGGACGCTCTGGTCACGGCGCCGGGCGGCGAGAAGGTCGCCGTGCATATGGGATCTTACGGTGTCGGTGTCAGCCGCCTGGTCGGCGCCATCATCGAGGCTAGCCATGACGACAACGGCATCATCTGGCCCGAGGGCGTCACCCCGTTCCACGCAGGCCTCGTCAACCTGCGCCAAGGTGACGAGGCCTCGGATGCAGCCTGCGCCCAGATCTACGCCGCACTGACCACGGCAGGGTTGGAGCCGCTCTACGATGACCGCGACGCCCGGGCGGGCGAGAAGTTCGCGACCATGGACCTGATCGGCCTGCCATGGCGGATTACCGTGGGCCCACGCGGTCTCAAGGAAGGCACGGTCGAGCTGACCTCGCGCCGCACCGGTGAGACCGAGAACCTGTCGCCGGAAGCGGCCATCGACCGCGTCAAACAGATCTACGCCTGAGCCCCGGCGCAAGCCGGCCTGCCACAGCCGAACCGGGAGCGCGGATGTTCACACGCCTGGAATGGATGATCGCCGGCCGCTACCTGCGCGCGCGGCGCAAGGAGGGGGCGATCTCGGTGATCGCCGGGTTCTCGCTGCTGGGCATTCTGCTGGGCGTGGGCGCGCTGATCGTGGTGATGTCCGTGATGAACGGCTTCCGCGCCGAGCTGGTCAAACAGATCGTCGGCGCCCAGCCGCACGTCCTGGTGGTGGGCTCCTCGCGCGACGGCCTGCGCGATTTCGAGGCGCTGGCCGACCGGCTGAAGACCGTGCCAGGCGTCACGCGGGCCGCACCCCGCATGGAACAGACGGTGATGGCCTCGGGCCCCTCCGGCGAGGCGACGGGGGTGCTGGTCCGAGGTCTGGCTTTCGAGGATCTGATGGATTTGCCCGCCGTGGCCGATCCCGAGTACTTCGAGGGGTCCATCGACGCCTTCGAGGACGGGCTGGCCATGGGCGATGCGGTGGCCCGGCGCCTGGGCATCTACGTCGGGGATAAGCTGACCCTGATCACCCCGCCCAATCGCGACACGGTCGGTGGGCGGATCAGCACCAAGCGCACCTATACCGTCACCTATATTTTCCGCACCGGCTACTACCCCTACGACAACCAGTTCGTCTTCCTGCCGTTGGAGCGCGCGCAGGCGCTGTTGAACAAGCGCGGCCAAGTGGACGGGATCGGGGTCAATGTCGAGCTGCCGGACGCCCTGGAACGCCGCGATGCGTTCACGCGCGTACACAGCGATCCGACCAGTGTCGCCATCGCCGCGGTGCTGCCGCCGGAAGGCTGGCTCTACAATTGGAAGGATCAGAACAGTGCCTTCCTGGGTGCCCTGGACGCCGAGCGGGGGGCGATGTTCGTCATCTTGTCGCTGGTGATCCTGGTGGCGGCGCTGAACATTATCTCGGGCCTGATCATGCTGGTGAAGGAGAAGGGCCGGAACATCGGGATCATGCGCACCTTTGGGATGACGCGCGGCGCAATCCTGCGGGCCTTTTTCATCTGCGGCATGTCGATCGGGGTATTGGGCACGGTCCTGGGCGTGATCGGCGGCATGCTGTTCGTCACGTACATCCACGAGATCCAGCTGTTCCTGGAGGGATTGCTGGGCATCTCGCTGTGGCCCCGAGAGGTCCGGGGCCTGTCGACGCTGCCCGCGATTATGCACGCCTCGGACGTTGTGGCGACGACGATCGTGGCGCTACTGCTGTCGCTGTTCGCGACCTGGTATCCGGCCTGGCGGGCGGCGCGTCTCGATCCGGTTGAGGCGCTGCGCTATGAGTGAGGTGCTGCAGCTATCGGGTGTCACGCGCGCCTTTGGCCGCGATGCCCAGCGGCTGGAGGTGCTGCGCGGCGTCGATCTGGCGGTCAACGAGGGCGAGATCGTCGCCCTGGTGGCGCCCTCCGGGGCGGGCAAGTCCACGCTGCTGCAGATCGCCGGGCTGTTGGACACGCCCACGGGCGGCGCGGTCAGCGTGGCCGGGCGCGAGCTGACGGCCCTGGACGACAATGCGCGGACCTCCGCACGCGGCGATCTGCTGGGCTTTGTCTACCAGTTCCACCATCTGCTGCCCGAGTTTTCGGCCCGCGAGAACGTCGCCATCCCGCAATTGGCGAACGGGCGCGCGCGCAACGCGGCCTATGCGCGGGCCGATGAGCTGCTGGCAAAGGTCGGGCTGACCGCCCGGGCAGGGCATCGTCCGGCGGAGCTGTCCGGCGGCGAGCAGCAGCGTGTGGCGATCTGCCGGGCGTTGGCCAACGCGCCGAAGGTACTGCTGGCCGATGAGCCCACCGGTAATCTGGACCCCGAGACGGCGGACAAGGTCTTTGCGCTGCTCTTGGACGTCGTGCGCGAGACCGGATTGGCCGCCCTGATCGCCACGCATAACCACCAGCTGGCCGCGCGTATGGACAGAATCGTGCGCTTGGAAGCAGGCTTGATCGTCTGATCAGCCAGGCCGCTGATCTCATCGGAGGGGACGATCACAGATGACCAAGGTGGCGTTGATCACGGGCGCGGCGCGCGGCATCGGCCTGGCCACCGGCCGGGCCTTTCTGCAGGCCGGCTGGGCGGTTGTCCTGATCGACATCGACGGGGCCGAGCAAGAGGCGGCAGCGGCCAGTCTGGACGCGCCGGATCGCGTGCTGGCCATGGCCGCCGATGTGGCGTCAGAGGCAGCGGTCGCCGCAGCGATACAGGCCGCGATGGCCCGCTTTGGCCGGATAGACGCCCTGGTGAACAATGCCGGGATCGCGGTCTTCGAGCCCGTGCTCAAGACGGACGCCGATGCCTGGCGCCGGGTCTTGGATGTGAACCTGACGGGGCCGTTTCTATGCGCCACCGCCGCGGCGCCCCACATGGCCGCAGGCAGCGCCATCGTCAACATCGCCTCGATCTCCGGGCAGCGGGCCTCGACGCTTCGGGTGGCCTACGGGACCTCTAAAGCGGGGGTGATGCACCTGACCAAGCAATTGGCCGCGGAGCTGGGTGAGCGCGGCATCCGCGTGAACTGCGTCGCGCCCGGCCCAGTGGACACGGCCATGGCCAAGGCCGTGCACAGTCCGGAGATCCGCGCCGACTATCACGATGCCATCCCACTGGCCCGTTATGGGCTGGAGGAGGAGATCGCGTCGGTCATTTTGTTCCTGTGCTCGGATGGTGCCAGCTATGTCACGGGAGAGACGATCGCGGTCGATGGCGGGTTCGCCGCAACGGGCATCGGCCTGCCCACATTGCGGCATAGCGGGTGATTCGCGCGGTCGGATAAAACGTCAGGTTGATCTTCCACGTTCCCAAGATCGTTCCGAAATTGAGCTTCGTTCACCCGATTCAATTACCACATTTGCGCCAGATTCAAAATCGCAGAATCACGCTTAAGCTTCAAAAGAAGCGCTCAATCAAGCCTGGGTTGAGTGGTAAAATTCCCGGACCAAAAAGGGAAGGGAACGGAAAATGGCTAATCACGACGAAATGTCTTCAGACAGCCGCGAAAACGACCTGGATGAGGACGACTTCACCGAAGGTCATGACTCGGTCTCCAGCGAAAACGCCGGCGGTGACGGCGCGGGGGGCGGCGAAAGCGGCGACCTGATGGAGGACGGCTTCGATATGGCCACCCATGGCGGGGGCCAGTTGGAGGCCGTCGGCGGCTTTGACATGAGCCACGCCCTGACAGAGGGCTTCAACCCGGAAACCGTCGCGATCACCGAGGAAATGGAGGCGCTGCAGCGCTCCTGCGACCTGGAATATGCGGGGGACGAGCCGGAATCGGTGTGTGGCCGCGATGACCGGCGCCGCATCAGCCCGGCAACCTCGATCCCGTGGCGCATGATCTGCCAATTGATCATGACCCGTGCCGATAACCGCCAAAGCCGGTGTACCGGCTGGTTCATCGGTCCACGCACGGTGATGACGGCGGGCCACTGCGTCTACAGCCATTCTGCTGGGGGATGGGCCAAACGCATCGAGGTGATCCCGGGCATGGACGCCTCCAGCAGGCCCTATGGCTCGATGGTGGGCACGTCCTTCCGCTCGGTCTCGGGCTGGACCAAGAAGAAAAAGCCCGAGTACGACTATGGCGCGATCATCCTGCCCAACAACACGCTGGGCAACCGGGTCGGCTGGTTCGGCTTTGCCAACCTGTCGTCGGGCTCGCTGCGCAATCTGCTGGCGAACAACTCGGGCTATCCGGGGGACAAGCCGTTCGGGACGCAATGGTACAACGCAGGCCGCATCACGCGCGTGACAAGCAAGCGGTTGTATTACATGTTCGACACCGCAGGCGGTCAGAGCGGCAGCCCGGTCTGGCGCTATAAAGACGGCAAACGCCACGCGGTCGGCATCCACGCCTATGGCGGATGCCCGAACAAGGCGACCCGGATCAACAAGTCGGTCTTCGACAACATGAAGAAGTGGAAGGATCTTGGCAGCTGATACCCCATCTGACGGCCCCGGGGCCGTGCGCATCATGGAAGTGATGGAAAGCTGGCCCGTGCAATTGCGCGTCCTGGACGGCGTTAAAGAACGCATCGTCGACCTGGATGACATGGCCCTGGTCAAGCGAGATGGGATCGACGTTGGGTCGGGCGCGTTGGCGCCCGGCCTAAGCGTGCGATTGCAGGTTGGCGGGCCGGATCCGCAGACGGTCCAGGTCGTCGAGATCCTGGGCGACTAGCTCAGCCCTTTATCTCGACGCGGTAACCAGCCCTTGGGAAGTGCACGCAGACGGGGCCGATACCCGGCGCCTCGCGCACCAGGGCGACCTGATCCGGGCCAACCAGCCGACAGACCCCCTCAACCGCTTGCTCGCCGCCGTCCAGATCGGGCGCGACGGCGATCTGCTGGCCGGGGGTGAGACCTTGAGGGTCACCAGGATCGGTGGTCTCTGGCGTGGCGATCTGGGCGCTTCGGGCCGCATCGTGCGCCTCGGCTGCCGTCATCGCGGTGGGATTGCCTTGGCCCAGGGCTTCCATGCGTGCCTCCCACGCGGTCAGGTGCGTGAACTGTTCCAGAAAGGCCGGGCCATCCGCCCAGCGCCCGCGCAGGAACCAGACCACATGCCAGTTCAGCACATCTGGCAGGCCGGGCGCCGTGCCCAGCATGAAATCCCGCCCTTTCGACAGACGTTGGTCGACCCATCCCAAAGCCGCCCGCATCTGCGCCGCCAGGTGGGGCAGATCGGCATTGGCGGCCTTCAGGCGATCGGCCCAGTCGGGCCCCAGGTACAGCCGTCCGCGGTCCGCGGCAAAGTCCGGGTCCAGCGCATCGCCCGCCGCGCCCAGGATGATCTTGACGGCCAGATCAAACAGCTCGCCATCGGTCCACCGGCTGACGGCGACGGCCATGCCCTGCGCCCCGCCGGGGAAGAAGGTCGGCTCCGGATGGCGGCGGTCCAGCTCGCGCAGAATGCACTGGCTGTCGCAATAGATGTCGGCGCCGATCTGCATAACCGGGGTGCGCCGGTAGCCGCCGGTCAGCACGGTCAGGTCCGGCTTGGGCGGCAGGCGCGGGATCTCGACATCGCGCCAGGCCAGGCCCTTCAGCCCCAGACCCTTGCGCACCTTCTCGGCCACGGGCGATTGCGGATAGTTGTGCAGGATGATCTCGGACATCTTCGGTCTCCGGAAGGGGCAGGGGTGATCGACTTACCAAGGTCGCCGCCCGCGCGGAAGACGCGCCAATTGATGATCTTGTTACTGGGGCAGGCCGGTTTCCTGCAGGTGGCGCCAGATCAGCTGTGTCGCGGACGTGTCGAACAGCACGGTCGAGCGGCGCAGGTTGTCGGGTGGCGTGGTGTTTCGCGCGCCGGTCTGTGCCTCGACATAGGTGGCGAGCGCCAGATGGGCGGCGGGCCACGCGCCCAGCATACGGACATCGCGGATCTGGATCTGAAAGTCTGGGTTCTGTCCGTGGGCGCGACGGATCGGCTCCAGCAAATCCGCGCGGGTCAGGACCTGGCCCGATGGCTGGATGTTTTCGAAGTCAGGATGAAGGCAGGCCGTGAACTGCGCGTCGAACTGATCCTACGCGATGGTCCCCTGGAACCAACCGGCGATGAAGGCGTGAAGGCGTTCGATTTCGTCGCGCACGCGCTGCGCCAGCTCCGCCTCGGCGTTCACGGCGCCAATCAGGTGCCCAGCGCTTCCGGCGGTTGCCGGCGCCGCGCCCAGATCATGGCAGAGGCCGCCAGGGCGCCAAAGCCGCCAAACAGCACCCAGGCCAGGCCCACCACCGGCGGCTGTGCGGCGGCGGGAACCACAATGGCGCCACCATCGGAGACCGTCAGCGCATATTCGCCCGCCGGCTCGCCGCCCACGAAGTCGCGGATCGATACCTCGGTCACGCCGACGCCGGTCTGCGGCAGGTCAATGGTCAGCGCCCCGTGCGAGTCGTCGACATAGGCGATGAAGCCCACATAGCCCTGCAGATCCGCCAGACCCGGCGGTGTCAGCGGATCTTCCGCCGTGCAGACGCCGACAGCCGTCATCGCCTCGAACGGCGTGGTCATCGGCAACGCCTCGTCCAGCGGGTGGACCATCAGGGACATGGCCTCCATCGTGATCGGCGTGCCGTCGATGCTGGAAGGTGCTTCGCTGATCAGCGCATCGCCGATATCCCAGGTGCCCGAGCGCAGTTCCGAAAAATGGACCCGCCCCTCGGCGTCCGTCAGATGCCGGGGGTCCAGTGCGAAGGTCTGAACCAGCCGGTCTGCCCGTGTGGTGAAGTAGACCTCGATGCTATCGTCGTAGCGGTCGATCACCACGTCAAGATCAGCGGCAACGGCGGGCGCAGCCGCCGCCATCAGCCCCCAGGCGCCAGCCAGAAAACCCGTTATCATCCGCACGATCTGCATGCCCCAAACATAGGGGTATGGCGGCAAAAGTTAAGCCCAAAGGGGACGATCCGGCCCCCAGAGCGGCACGCTCTAACGCCCCGCCATCACGCACAAAAGCTCGAACATCACCGTCGCGCCGTTCAGGGCCGTGATGCCGCCAACGTCGAAGGGGGGCGAGACCTCGACCATGTCGGCCCCGATGATGTTCAGGCCTTCCAGCCGGCGGACCATGCCCTGCGCCTCGCGCATGGTCAGACCGCCCGCCTCGGGCGTGCCCGTGCCGGGGGCAAAGGCGGGGTCCAGGCTGTCAATGTCAAAGCTGACATAGATCGGGCCGTCGCCCACGACCGCGCGCGCCTCGTCGATGCAGGCGCGCCAACCGCGATCCTCGACCTCTTCGATCATCATCACGCGCATGCCGCTGTCGAAGCTGAACTTCCACATGTCGGCCATGTACATCGAGCCGCGGATGCCGATCTGCACCGTGCGCTTGGGGTCCAAGAGCCCCTCGTCCACGGCCACCTTGAAGGGCGCGCCATGGTGGAAGCGGCTGCCGCCATAGTTGTCGCCCGTGTCGCAATGGGCGTCGATGTGGATCATGCCGACGGGGCGGTCCTTGGCCAGGGCGCGCAGGATGGGCAGGCTGATCGAATGGTCGCCGCCGCAGATCAGCGGCTTGATGCCCGCGCCGTGGACGCGGGTGAAGAAATCCTCGATCTCGCGATGGGCGCCTTCCAGCTCGTAGGGTTTCGCGATCCAGGCATCGCCGATATCGGCGACGGTGGCTTTCTCGAACGGTGAGGCGCCTGTGGCCTGGTTGACCCGGCGCATCAAGCTGGACTGGTTGCGCACCTCGCGCGGGCCATGCCGCGGCCCCGGGCGGTTGGTGACGCCACCGTCATAGGGCACGCCGCAGACGCCGATCTGCGGCGGCGCCGCTTCGAAATCCTCGACATAGGGTGCCCGGAAAAACGAGGCCAACCCGGTGAAGCGCGGCCGCTGCATCGGGTCGGAAAACATCAGGGCTTCGCGGTCGGACATCTCGGGCGCTCCAGTCAAAGGAAGGATGCGCGCGAGACTGTCCGATGCTCAGCCGTCTGGCAAGCGCCGTGCGGGCCCTAGCGGAGTTTGCGGAACAGGTCGCCCGACGTCAGGTCCATGGTGACGCGGCTCAGGCCAATGTCACGCAGCAGATGCTCGTTCAGGTGCGACAGCGCCCGGGCGTCGTCGGCAGTCAGGATATCCTGCCAGGATTGTTGGTCGGCTTCGGTCTGCAGTGAAGATCTGTCCAGCGGTGTCATCGGCCCCTCCAGCAATGAGATGCCTGGGGATTAGCGGGAATGTCTGAATAAACTGCTGAAAGTCGCGGTGAAAAACCCGTTAAGCCGCAGATAACGTTGGGAAAACGCGGCTGGTGGCGGACCGGTTTCGCCGATCTGCTCGGCATTACACTGTCAGATCAGGTGTCGGGCTGGCGCCCTACTGTCCGCGCCCAAATCGCCGAAGTCGATGCAAGATCTGGTGGCCAAGGGCGCCTGGCCCCCTGTATCTTCCCCCGATGACCCCGCGATTCCTCCACCTCCGTGTTCATTCGGCCTATTCCCTGCTGGCCGGCGCCATCCACCTGAAAGCTCCGAAAGGCAGCGGCCAGTTGGGCCTGGTCGATCTGGTGACCAAGGCAGGTTTTCCCGCCGTCGCCGTGACCGATACGAACAACCTCTACGGGGCGTTGGAGTTTGCCGAGGGCGCCGCCAAGGCCGGCCTGCAGCCCATCATCGGGTGCGAGCTGCACGTGGCCTATCTGGCGGCACCGCCGGGCACGAAGCCTCCTGCGCCCGCGCCCCTGGTGCTGCTGGCTCAGGACCGGCAGGGCTATGAGAACCTGATGTGGCTGACCTCGCGGGCGTATCTTGAGGCCGATCCTTCGCTGCCGGTGCAGGTCCGGCTGGAGGATCTGGACCGCCGCAGCGCCGGGTTGATCTGCCTGACCGGCGGTGCCGATGGACCGCTGGGCCGCGAGATCGCCATGGGCCGCGACGGGCGCGCCCTGGCCGAACGGCTGGCCGCACTGTTCCCCGGGCGTCTCTACGTGGAAATCCAGCGCCACGGCACCGGCGACACGCGGCGCACCCCCGCCGAAGAGGCGACCGAGCCCGGCCTCGTCACCCTTGCCTATGACCTGGACCTGCCGCTGGTGGCCACAAATTCGGTCTATTATGCGACGCCTGACATGGCCGAGGCGCACGATGCGTTCCTGTGCATCGGGCAGGGCACCTATGTGAACGATGCCAAGCGCGACCGTCTGACGCCCGAGCACTACCTGAAGTCCGAAGCGGACATGCTGGCGCGCTTCCAGGACTTGCCGGAAGCGACCGAGAACACCGTCGAGATTGCGCGCCGCTGCGCCTACCGCCCGCGCACGCATCCGCCGATCCTGCCCAACTTCGTGGATGCGCCCGCCGACGTGCTGACCGCCAAGGGGATCGAGATCGCCACCGAACGGGCCGAGGCGGGCGAGGACCCGCTGCCCAAGGAAGAGCTGGCCGCCAAGGCCAAGGTCCGGATCGAGGCGACGGAACTGGCCCGCCAGGCCCGCGACGGCCTGGCCGCGCGCCTGGCGGTCATCCCCCACGCGGCCGCCGTTCAGGAGTACGAAGACCGGCTAGAGTTCGAGCTGAAGATCATCGAGGGCATGGGCTTTCCCGGCTATTTCCTGATCGTGGCCGACTTCATCAAATGGGCCAAACAGCGGCGCATTCCGGTGGGGCCGGGACGCGGCTCGGGCGCGGGCAGCCTGGTGGCATACGCGCTGACGATCACCGATCTGGACCCGCTGCGCTATGGCCTGCTGTTCGAGCGGTTCCTGAACCCCGAGCGCGTCTCGATGCCCGATTTCGACATCGATTTCTGCCAGGACCGCCGCGAGGAGGTGATCGCCTACGTCCAGGAGAAATACGGCCAGGACCGCGTGGCGCAGATCATCACCTTCGGCGCGCTGCTGTCGAAAATGGCCGTCCGCGACGTGGGCCGCGTGCTGCAGATGTCCTATTCGCACTGTGACCGGTTGTCGAAGCTGATCCCGATCGAAGGGGTCAAGCCGGTCTCGATCGCCAAGGCCCGCGCCGAAGAGCCCAAGCTGAACGAGGAAGCGCGGCGCGAAGAAGTGGTCGAGACGCTACTGGATTATGCCCAAAAGCTGGAGGGGCTGTTCCGCAATGCCTCGACCCACGCAGCAGGGGTGGTGATCGGGGACCGCCCGCTTGTCGAGCTGGTGCCGCTCTACCAGGATCCGCGATCGGATATGCCGGCGACCCAGTTCAACATGAAATGGGTGGAACCGGCAGGTCTTGTGAAGTTCGACTTTCTGGGCCTGAAGACCCTGACCGTGGTGCAGAACTGCCTGGATCTGCTGCGCCTGAGGAACGTCGAGATCGATATCGGCGGAATCCCGCTGGATGATGCGCCGTCCTATGATCTCTACTCCGCGGCCGACACGGTGGGCGTCTTTCAGGTGGAATCGCCGGGCATGCGCGATGCGCTGCGCCAGATGCGGCCCACCTGTATCGAGGATATCGTGGCGCTGGTTGCGCTTTACCGGCCAGGGCCGATGGAAAACATCCCCAAATACTGCAACGTCAAGAACGGGCGCGAGGAACGTGACTACCTGCACCCGACCATCGACGCCATCCTGGACGAGACGCAGGGCATCATCGTCTACCAGGAACAGGTGATGGAGATCGCCCGGAAGATGGCGGGGTATTCCCTGGGCGGTGCCGACCTCTTGCGCCGGGCCATGGGCAAGAAGATCCAGGAAGCCATGGATGCCGAGCGGCCGAAATTCCTGGCCGGTGCGGCCGAGAACGGCGTCGACGAGGCCAAGGCCCTGGAGGTCTGGAACCTATTGGACAAGTTCGCCAATTACGGCTTCAACAAGTCCCACGCCGCGGCCTATGCGGTGGTCAGCTACCAGACGGCCTATCTGAAGGCGAATTACCCGGTCGAGTTCATGGCCGCGGTGATGAACCTGGACCTGCATCTGACCGACAAGCTGAACGTCTATGTGCAGGAATGCCGCCGGATGGGCGTCGAGGTCGTGGCCCCCTGCGTGCAGCAGTCCGAGGCGACGTTCACCGTGCGCGACGGCAAGGTGCTCTACGCCCTGGGTGCCTTGAAGAATGTCGGCGTCGAGGCGATGAAGCTGATCGTCGAGGCGCGCATAGCCGGGCCGTTCCACGATCTGTTCGATTTGGCGCGCCGGGTCGACCTGAAGATGGTGGGCAAACGGCCGCTGGAAAATCTGGCCCGGGCCGGTGCCTTCGATGCGTTGGAACCGAACCGGCGCCGCGTTCACGACAGCCTGGACAAGCTGGTGGACTATTCGGCGACCTGCCATGCCGAGCAGAACTCGAACCAGGGGGGGCTGTTCGGTGCCGCCGATGCCCTGCCGCCACCGCGCCTGAGCGCGCCGGAGGATTGGTTGCCCAGCGCGCGCCTGGGCGAGGAGCACGGCGCGGTGGGCTTCTATCTGTCCGGTCATCCGCTGGACGACTATATGGGCGCGCTGGGGCGAAAGGGCGTGAAGCGCGCGCTGGACGTGATGAACTCGGGCGGGGCGGCGCGGGTGGCCGGGACATTGACCTCGCGGCGCGAGCGCAAATCGGCCAGGGGCACGCGGTTCGCGTTCATCGAGTTCTCGGACCCGCAGGGGATCTGGGAGGTCATGGCCTTCTCGGACGTGCTGACGGAGGCCGATGATCTGCTGCAGGCGGGCGCCAACCTGGTTTGCCATGTCGAAATGGACACGGGCGGTGACAATGCGCGGCTGATGCTGAGGGCCGTGCAGCGGGTCGAGCAGGTGGCCGAAGGGGCAGCCCAGGTGGGCCTGGAGGTCCATGTCGAGCACCCGGACGCCTTCGATTCCATTCGGAAACGTCTTGAGCAGGTCTCGACCGAGGCAAGACGGTGCCGCGGCGAGGGGCCGGTGCGGCTGGTCCTGCCGGTGCCCGATCAAGATCAGCTCATCGAGATCGATCTGCCCGGGCAGTATGCGATCTCGACCGAGATAAGGGGCGCGATCAAGGCGGTGCCCGGGGTGCAGATGGTGGCGGAGTTCTAGCGGGTGGCAGGCTTTGGACGGCGGCGCGGCGCGCGCCCGCCCACCCACCCCGCGCGGCG
>JBCCML010000001.1:0-185289 GCA_039026375.1 Pseudomonadota bacterium | reverse complement strand
TCGAAGCCGGCGCGCTGCAGCAGGAAACGCAGCGTCTCGACAATGTTCGGTTCATCTTCTGCCAAAAGAATGCGCTTGGGCATCGCTCTGACATCCTCCCCTGATCCCGTCTATTGCGGGTTGGGTTTTATATGAGGGGTTTTCGGGGTCAGGAGCAACGGAATTCATGGATTGCTTGGCATTTGGGCGGTGCTTTCGGCGCCGTAGACCGTGCGCTCGGCGTCGGTGACCGGCATCCACAGGACGTCCGTGACATAACTGCGGGGCGCGCCGAAGCCCGGCTGGCCGATGTTCGCGGCGACGGCGATTACGGTCATGTCGTCGCCGCTGGGCGAGGGGACGCGGTGGCGCCGGATCTCGCCCGGGCGGCGCTGGGCATCCAGCAGGATCCAGTTGGGGCACGGTGGATTGCGGCGGGGGGCCAACAGCCAGTCATAGGGCAATAGCTCGATCATCGCGCCACTGGCATTGGCCCTGAGATAGCCCATGCGCGGGTGATCGGCGACGGGCGACAGCGTGGCGAAGCGGCGGAAGATGTCGCCGAGCGGGACGTCGAAGTGGTGGGCCAGGATCTCGGCGTCGTAGGAACAGGCCTGGGCCGCGGTCGAGATGGGCACCATGGGCAGCAGTATCGCCTGGGCGGCGTGGTCCAGCAGGGCCTTCTGGGCACGGACGCGGCCCTCTTCGGTGGTGATGGCGCCCGAGGCCGCGATGATGGTGTCGACCTCGGCGGTGCAGCGATCCTCTGCCAGGTTTTGGGCGGTCTGCAGGCGTTGCCTCCGCGTGGCGGCCTGCACGGTGCGGGCAGCGGCGTCTGCCAGGCTTTCCAGCACGGGGAAGCGGTTGCGGTTTTCGGCCAGCAGGGCGTCCAGCTCGTCCTGGGGGGTGCGCAGCTGGACGGCGACCTCCGGCGCATCGAAGTGGCGGACCAGGTTCTCGCCGATCTCGCTGAGGGCCTGCGCCTCGGCTACCAGGATCTGGTCAAAGCGGTGCCGGTCCTCTGGCGAGATGTCGGCGTAGTCCTCGAGGATCTCGGCGGTGGAGCGGATGGCGGCGATCCCGCCCAGCATCCGGTGCACGGAATCCGCCAAGAACGGATCGTTGGACAGGCGCTCGCTGAGGGCCGATGCCCGCTCGTGCGCGGTCCGTTCGGATTCGGCCAAATCCGCAATCGCCCGCGCCCAGCCGGGAAAGCTGCCGACCAGTTCCGCCGCCCGCTCGGCCTCGGGGCCGTGCCGGGTCAGCCGGGCGCCATCGCCCAATTGTTGCAGGGCCCGGACCAGGCGGCGTTCTTCTTCGCCGTCCAGCGCTTCCTGATGCACGCCCAGCTCGGCGGCGGTGCGTTGCAGCAGCGCCCCGCCGATTCGCCGCTTGTTGCGTTCGATCAGGTTGAGATAGCTGGCAGAGATGCCCACCCGGCGCGCCAGTTCGGCCTGCGTCAGCCCCAGATCGCGCCGGCGGTCGCGAATTCGGGCGCCCAGGACAGTCTCGGCCATCTGTGATTTCCCTGAATTGACAGGCGTTTCGCCACTGCAATGTAAATTATTTACAAATCTTTGCTGTTGCAACATAAAGAATTCACAAAATTATCTATGTTTATCAGCGTGTTATTGAGAAATTGACACAGATCAATCAGAAGGGCGGTGCGGACCTTTACGGTCTGTGGGTGGTGAAAGGCCCGTCGCGGCCGTCAGCCCAACGAAGGAAACTCAAGGGAGAGCATCATGAGTAAGCTGAATGTCAGCCGCCGTGGTCTGCTAAAGGGCTCGGCTGCGCTGGGTGCAGGCCTGGCCACGCCGACGATCTTTACCAGCCAAGCCTGGGCTGCGGGCTACACCAACGAGCCGACCGGCGCGACGGTGAAGCTGGGCTTTAACGTACCGCAGACCGGCGCCTATGCCGACGAAGGTGCGGACGAGCTGCGCGCCTACGAGCTGGCGGTCGAGCATATCAACGCCGGCGGCGGCGGCATGCTGGACACGTTCTCGTCCAAAGCCCTGTCGGGCGGCATCAACGGCAAAACCGTAGAGTTCGTCACGGGTGACACGCAGACCAAGTCTGACGCTGCCCGCGCCAGCGCCAAGCGCATGGTCGAAAAGGACGGCGCCATCATGGTCACCGGCGGCTCTTCGTCGGGTGTGGCTGTTGCTGTGCAGGACTACTGCCAGACCGCCGGCATCATCTTCATGGCCGGCCTGACCCACGCCAACGATACGACCGGCAAAGACTGCCGTGCGAACGGCTTCCGCCACTTCTTCAACACCGAAATGTCGGGTGCTGCCCTGGCGCCGGTGCTGAAGAACCAGTTTGGTTCCGATCGCGTCGCCTACCACCTGACCGCCGACTACAACTGGGGCTGGAGCCAGGAAGGCTCGATCCAGAAGTACACCGAGGCATTGGGCTGGAAGACGGAAGCTGCTGTCCGCACGCCGCTGGGCGCCGGGGACTTCTCGCAGTTCATCACGCAGGTGCTGAACTCGGACGCTGACGTGCTGGTGCTGAACCACTACGGCCGCGACATGGTGAACTCGCTGACCCAGGCGGTCCAGTTCGGCATGCGTGACCGTCAGGTCAACGGCAAGGACTTCGGCATCGTGGTGCCGCTGTACTCGCGTCTGATGGCCCAGGGTGCTGGCGAGAACGTCAAGGGCATCTACGGCTCGACGAACTGGCACTGGTCGCTGCAGGATGCAGGCTCTCAGGCCTTTGTCACGGCGTTCGGTCAGAAGTACGGCTTCCCGCCGTCGCAGGCCGCGCACACCTGCTATTGCCAGGCCATCCTGTACGCGGATGCCTGTCAGCGTGCCGGCACGTTCCAGCCGTCGGCTGTCGGTGCGGCCCTGGCCGACTTCGACTTTGACGGTCTGGGCAACGGCCCGACGACCTACCGCGGCTTTGACAACCAGTGCTTCAAGGACGTGCTGGTCGTGAAGGGCAAAGAGAACCCGACATCGAAGTTCGACGTTCTGGAAGTCGTGGAAGTCACGCCGCGCGCCCAGGTCGAGTACGGCACCGATCTGCTGGGTTGCTCGAAGGGCGACATCAACGACGGCGCTGCGTAATCCGCGCCTGTAAAAAAGCCGGTCGCGCATAGGGCGCGGCCGGCCCCATCATCGGAGGGGACCAAGCGATGGATGCAATAATCCTGCAAGTATTGAATGGCCTGGACAAGGGCGGCGCCTATGCGCTGATCGCGCTTGGCCTGACCATCATCTTCGGCACGCTGGGGGTTGTGAACTTTGCCCACGGCGCGCTGTTCATGCTGGGGGCATTCGTCGCCGTCACGGTCAAGACGCTGCTGGGGCTGGAATTGGTGGCCACCGACCCCAATCAGCTGACCGCCTGGGGCACCCCGATGGAGATCCGAACGCCCTATATCGAGTATTATCTGGGCGATTTCGGCAGTGCCATCCTGGATTACTCAGTCCCGGTCTCGATCCTGATCGCCATCCCCGTGATGCTGCTTGCGGGCATCATCATGGAGCGCGGGCTGATCCGGTATTTCTACAAGCGCCCGCACGCCGAGCAGATCCTGGTCACCTTTGGCCTGGCGATCGTGCTGGGCGAGATCGTCAAGAAATTCTACGGCGCCAACCCGGTGCCGCAAAATGCGCCCGAGATCTTCACCGGCATGGTGGACTTTGGCGTCATGCTGGGCTTTGACCCGGGCACGGTGCCCTACCCAACCTGGCGGCTGGTCTATTTCCTGTTCTCGCTGGTCGTGATCGGGTCGGTCTTTGCCTTCCTGCAGTTCACGACCTGGGGCATGGTCGTGCGCGCCGGCATGGCAGACCGCGAGACCGTGGGCCTGCTGGGCATCGATATCGACCGGCGCTTCACCACCGTCTTCGGGATTGCCGCGGTTGTGGCGGGCCTTGCGGGCGTGATGTACACGCCGATCCAGCCGCCCGATTATCACTGGGGTCTGGACTTCCTGGTGCTGAGCTTCGTTGTGGTCGTGGTTGGCGGCATGGGATCGCTGGGTGGGGCGGTCGCGGCAGGCTTCCTGCTGGGCATCCTGCAGAGCTTTGCCTCGATGACCATCCTGAAGGATACGATCATCAGCATCATCCCCGAATTCCTGCAATTCCAGCTGTTGGTGAACCTGATCGTCGGTATCGACCAGATCATCATCTACCTCGTCGCAATGATCGTTCTTTTGGTCCGCCCGCGGGGGCTGATGGGCCACAAGGGCGTGATGGAGACCTGAGCCATGAGAAGCACCTCAAAGAACGACTTCCTGTTGCTGGCCGTCTTCTCGGTCTGTGTGCTGGCGGGGCCGATCATCCTGTACCCGCTGGGGGCGGCCTATCCGGACCTGCTGCAGAAGTTCGCGATCTTCGGCATCTTCGCCATCGGCTTCAACATCCTGTTCGGCCTGACCGGCTACCTGTCCTTTGGCCACGCGGCCTTTCTGGGGGTCGGGTCCTACACGGCGGTCTGGACGTTCAAGCTGTTTTCGATGAACCCGGTCCCGGCGCTGATCATGGCGGTGCTGATGTCGGCGGTGTTCGCTGTCATCATCGGCTTTGTCAGTCTGCGGCGGTCGGGGATCTACTTCTCGATCCTGACGCTGGCCTTTGCCGAGATGAGCTATCGCCTGGCCTATTCGGTCCTGACACCGATCACCAACGGCGAGACGGGCCTGCAGTTGCAGCAGGCGGACGCGCGCTGGCTGGATACGTCGGTCTTCGGGCGCGACTACGGCTCGGTCCTGCCGTCGCCTGATCTCTTCGGCCTCAGCATGACCCAGACATGGGAGGTCAGCGGCTTCCAGTTCAACGTGGGCTTCTACTTCTGCGCGGTGGTGCTGATCCTTTGCTTCTACCTGTCGATGCGGATCTTCCGCTCGCCCTTTGGGATGATGCTGAAAGCGATCAAGACCAACCAGAACCGCCTGAACTACACGGGCATCAACTCCAAGCCCTATACCCTGGCGGCCTTCATGATCTCGGGCATGTATGCCGGTCTGGCCGGTGGCCTGATGGCGGTCATGGACCCGCTGGCTGGGGCCGAGCGGATGATCTGGACGGCCTCGGGCGAGGTGGTTCTGATGACCATTCTGGGCGGTACGGGGACGCTGTTGGGCCCGGTGATCGGCGCAGGCGCCATAAAGTACTTCGAGAACATCTTCTCGGCCATGCACGAAAACACCCTGGCCGCCGCCTTCGACTTCCTGCCCGGCGGGCTGCAGGACGCCGTCGTCAAGGTCGCCAGCACCTTCGTCGGTGACGGCTGGCTGCTGACCCTGGGCATCGTTTTCATGCTGATCGTCATCTTCCTGCCCGGCGGGCTGATGGAAGGCATCAACCGCTTGTTCCGTCTATTCCGCCGCAAAGGCACCGATGACAAGGGCGCAACCGGCGCGTCCGTCCCGGCCGAGTGAGGAGAGAGCGCATGAGCACCATTCTGAAAGTTCAGAACGTCAACAAGCGCTTTGGCGGTCTGAAGGCCCTGAACGAGGTCAACCTGGAGGTCGAGGAAGGCACCGTCCACGCCATCATCGGCCCGAACGGCGCCGGCAAGTCGACGCTGCTGAACTGCTTTGTCGGGCGGCTGACGCCCGATACGGGCACCGTGATGTTCGACGGCAAATCGCTTTTGGGGATCAAACCGCACGAGATCAACCAGACCGGCGTCAGCCGCGTCTTCCAGACGCCCGAGATCTTTGGCGATCTGACGCTGCTGGAAAACGTGATGATCCCGGCGCTGGCCAAACGCGACGGCGCCTTCACGATCAATGCTTGGAACCCGGTGACCGGTGAACGCTCGATCTACCAGCAGGCCATGGAAATGCTGGCCGATGTGGGTCTGGGCGAAAAGGCCGATGCGGTCGCCAACCAGCTGAGCCGCGGCGACAAGCGGCGCCTGGAGCTGGCCATGGGCCTAGTCCAGAAGCCCAAACTGCTGCTGTTGGACGAGCCCACGGCCGGCATGGCCCGCGCCGACACCAACAACACGATCGAGCTTCTGCGGACCATTGCATCCCGCGGCATCACCATGGTGGTGATCGAACACGACATGCACGTCGTCTTCTCGCTGGCCGAGAAGATCAGCGTGCTGGCGCAGGGCACCGTGATCGCCGAGGATATCCCCGAAAACATCAAGGGTAATCCGAAGGTCCAGGAAGCCTACCTTGGGGGGGCGCACCTATGAGCGTCGTACAATTGGCGGAGAGAACCATGTCAAACACGGAAGAGCGCCAAACACTGCTGGAAGATCAGTTCCAGGGTCAGGCGCCGGGGGTGGCACCAAAGCCCAATACGGGCGGCGCGCCAGCCTATTTCTCGTGCTGGGATATCCACGCCTACTACGGGGAAAGCTATATCGTTCAAGGCATTAGCTTTGATGTCCGTGAAGGCGAGATCGTCGCCCTGCTGGGGCGGAACGGGGCGGGCAAAACCTCGACCCTGCGCTCGATCGCCCGGGTGGATGACCCGCAGGTGACGCATGGCGAGATCTGGCTGGACCACAAGCCCCTGCACGAGATGAAGTCGCACCAGGCGGCGCAAAACGGCATCGGGCTGGTGCCCGAGGACCGGCGCATCATCCAGGGCCTGACTGTCGAAGAGAACCTGAAACTGGCCCAGATCGCCCCGCCGCACGGCTGGTCGATCGAGCGGATCTATGACCTCTTCCCGCGTCTGGGCGAGCGCCGCAAGCAAGAGGGCACGACCCTGTCGGGTGGCGAACAGCAGATGCTGGCCATCGGGCGCACGCTGGCCCGCGACGTCAAACTGCTGTTGCTGGACGAGCCCTATGAGGGGCTGGCTCCCGTCATCGTTCAGGAGATCGAGAAGACGCTTGAGCAGATCAAGTCGCTGGGCATGACCACGATCATCGTGGAACAGAACGCCATTGCAGCCCTGCACCTGGCCGACCGGGCGATCATCCTGGACATGGGTCAGGTGGTCTTTGACGGCACCGCGCAAGAGGTGCTCGACAACGCCGAGCTGCGTCAGGAATACTTGGCCATCTGATCGCGCCCGCGATCCAATAATCCGCGCCGGGGGCGGGGTCCCCCGGCAGCCAACCAACGCCAGGGGGAGACACGCCATGTCAGAAATGCACCCGATTCCGGCCGATGCCGCCGCGCGCGCCCACGTCACCGAAGCGCAATATGCCGAGATGTACGCGCGCTCGATCGCCGATCCCGAAGGGTTCTGGGCCGATCAGGCCAAGCGGCTGGACTGGATGACGCCGCCCACGACCGTCAAGAACACGACCTATGCCTATCCCGGCGTGTCGATCAAATGGTACGAGGACGGCGTCCTGAACGTCGCTGCGAACTGCGTCGACCGGCATCTGGCGGCCCGTGCCGACCAGACGGCGATCATCTGGGAAGGCGACGATCCGACGGTCGACAGCCACATCACCTATGCCGAACTGCACCAGCACGTCAGCAAATTAGGCAATGTGCTGAAGGGGTTGGGCGTCTCGAAGGGCGACCGGGTCATCATCTACATGCCGATGATCCCGGAAGCGGCCTATGCCATGCTGGCCTGCGCGCGCATCGGGGCCGTGCATTCCATCGTCTTCGGCGGCTTCTCCCCCGATGCGCTGGCATCGCGCGTGCTGGATTGCGAGGCGGCGCTGATCATCACGGCGGATGAAGGCCCGCGCGGGGGGCGTAACACGCCCCTGAAGGCCAATGTCGACAAGGCGCAGGGCATCATGGGCAAGGATGTGCCGGTGTTGATGGTCGAGCGCACAGGCTCGGTGATGGAGATGAAGGCCGGCCGCGATCACAGCTATCAGGCCCTGATGGCCGATGCTTCGGCCGATTGCGCGCCCGAGCCGATGGCGGCGGAGGACCCGCTGTTCATCCTCTATACGTCCGGTTCCACCGGCAAGCCCAAGGGGGTGCTGCACACCACGGGCGGGTACCTGGTCTGGGCCTCGATGACCCACCAGTACACGTTCGACTACCACGACGGCGACATCTACTGGTGCACGGCCGATGTGGGGTGGGTCACGGGCCACACCTACATCGTCTACGGTCCGCTCGCGAACGGAGCGACCACCCTGATGTTCGAAGGGGTGCCGACCTATCCGGACGCGGGCCGCTTCTGGGCCGTTTGCCAGAAGCACAAGGTCAACCAGTTCTACACGGCGCCTACCGCGATCCGGGCGCTGATGGGGCAGGGGACAGGCTTTGTCGAACCCTATGATCTCAGCGATCTCAAGGTGTTAGGCACCGTGGGCGAGCCCATCAACCCCGAAGCTTGGGACTGGTATTTCGAGGTTGTCGGCAAAAGCAAAGTGCCGATTGTCGACACCTGGTGGCAGACCGAGACCGGCGGCCACATGATTACCAGCCTGCCAGGCGCCATCGCCATGAAGCCGGGCTCCGCGACGCTGCCCATGTTCGGCGTGCAGCCGGTGGTGCTGGACCCCCAGACCGGGGCCGAGATCGACGGCAACGGGGTCGAGGGCGTCTTGGCCATCAAGGACAGCTGGCCCGGCCAGATGCGCACGGTCTACGGCGACCATGACCGCTTTGTGAGCACGTACTTCGAACAGTACAAAGGCTACTACTTCACCGGCGACGGCTGCCGCCGGGACGAGGACGGCTACTACTGGATCACGGGCCGCGTCGACGATGTGATCAACGTCTCGGGCCACCGCATGGGCACCGCTGAAGTGGAAAGCGCCCTGGTCGCCCACGATAAGGTGGCCGAGGCCGCGGTCGTCGGTTATCCCCATGAAATCAAAGGACAAGGCATCTACTGCTATGTAACGCTGATGGCCGGGGAAGAGCCCACCGAAGATCTGCGCAAAGAACTGCGCACCTGGGTCCGCCAGGAGATCGGCCCCATCGCCAGCCCGGACCTGATCCAGTGGGCGCCGGGCCTGCCCAAGACACGCTCTGGCAAGATCATGCGCCGCATCCTGCGCAAAATCGCCGAGGATGATTTCGGCAGCCTGGGCGACACGTCGACCCTGGCCGAACCGGCGGTGGTCGAGGACCTGATCGAGAACCGCATGAACCGCAGCTGATGCTTGGGGGCCGGGCCCGTGGCGCATGTCTGCCGCGGGCCCGGTAGGGCCTGACGATGTCCGTTAACCATCATCCGGAATTACGTGACATTTCCGAAGTGATATCGTGCCGTTAATTTGTCGCTAACCCGATCTTTGTGATTTTATCCGGAATAATGTCACGCGCCGTCACCTAATTCCGGATGATCTCGGAATTGCCCTCGGGCGCCCGGGCAATACCCCCTCAAAAGCCCCACCCGCACCGATGCCGCCGCAACCCGTCCAACGGATCGGAGCCCGCGCCTGCCGAAGCGTTCGGCATCCTTGCGCTGGCGGTCCCGCTGGACCAGCGTCAGCGGCGCGCCAAACATCCCTGATCTCTAGCCCAACAGTCCCAGCCCGGTCAGCGCCGCGCGGACGGCTTGCTTCTGATCTTCGGTGGCGGGGGATGTCGGCTTTCTGGCGACGCCCGCATCGACCCCCTGCAATTGCTGGGCGTACTTGCAAAGCGACGGCATGTTGTCCTGCCCGATGGCGTCCCACAGCGGCATTAACCGCTCGTGCAGGTCGCGCGCCGTCTGCCAGTCACCGGCCCCGACTGCGTCCCACAACTTGACCGACGGCCCGGGTGCCGCCGTCAGGATCGCGGCGATCGCACCGATGGCCCCCAGCTGATAGGATGGGTAGAGCAGCGCATCGACCGCGCTGAAAATCAGATTGCGGGGATTTGCCTGGCGCACCAAATCGGCAAACAGCTTCATATCCCCGGCGCTTTGCTTGACGCCCAGGACGCCCGGCACCTCGTCCATGATCCTGAGCAGCAGGGCGGGCGACAGGTAGCACCAGGGCACCACGTTGTAGATCAGGATGGGCACGTCGCACTCGGCATGGATCTCTTGGAAGTGGCGCACCAGGGCGTCGTCATCCGGCTTGAACAGATAGGACGGCGGCGTGATCTGCAGGGCCGCCACCCCCAGGCCCTTGACCAGCTGGCCACGGGCCGCCGCCTCGGCGGTCGAGTTTGCGATGATCCCCGCCACCACGGGTACGCGGCCATCAACGGCCTCGACCGTCTGGCCCATCAGGCTGACATATTCGTCGCGGTTCAGGGCATGGCCCTCGCCCGTGCTGCCACCGGCGGCCAGCCCGTGCACGCCGTTCGCGATCAGCCAGTCGACCTGACTGGGCACGGCGGACAGGTCGATTTCGCCGCCTTCGGTAAAGGGTGTCGTGAAGGGGGCGATGATGCCGCCAAGCTGAGCCATATGATCCTCCCGTTCTGTTTTCGTGCAGTCTGACCGGGATCGCGGGGCACTTCCAGTCTGGTGGTGTTGGGATGCCGGCGTCGCCCCGCACCCGGGTAGTCGACGGGCGCGCCCTGATCAGCCATAACCGCACCAAAGGCGGGGGAGACACCATGCAAAGCAAGACGGAATTCGAAGCGGCGATCGGCCAGACGTTCCAGGTGGCGCTGGAGGACGGTTCGTTCAGTGTCAAACTGACCGAGGTGGCCGGCCTCGCCCGGGCAGAGCGCGCGGGCGGCGGGTTCTCGGCGGTGTTCGAAGGGCCGGAGGGCGCGCATCTGGAACAGGGCCTTTACCGTCTGACGGGGGCAGGCCACGAGATCGACGTCTTCCTGGTGCCGATCGGCCCCTTCGGTCAGGGAATGGGCTACGAGGCCGTCTACACCTGAGCGCGCTACCCCTGGATTGGCGGGCTGGTGTTTCATCCAATCGCGCTTGGCCGTCGCAGCTGGCGAATTTGGGCGATCGAATTTGGGCGGTCTGCCCGCCACGAGGGATTGGGCAGGATGTGTAGCATCCGTCACTGTCACCGAACGTGTGTTGCGCTTAGGGTTTGGTCAGGCGGCCATCACAGGGGTGGGCGCGCGTTAGCGACAGAAGGGGACGTTCGCGAATGACCGAGAAAGACAAGTCGACACCTGAGGCAATCTCTGACGATGAACTGGAATCCGCGGCTGGCGGCTTTCCTGGCGAGATGCACAACCCGGAAGCCTTTCCGGGCGAGATGCACAATCCGGAATCGTTCCCGGGCGAGATGCACCAGCCCAAGGTCGACCTGAGCGGGATGCAAAAGCCGAAGCTGGACCAGAGCAAGCTGAAGCCGACGGCATCGACCAAGCCGAAGTTCAGGCTGTAACGGGCTGCTGCGACCCCCGACCGAGGGTTGTGGCCTTGCCAACCGGTGATCCGGCATCCGTGCCGGGTCGCACAACGGACCAGGGTGGGGGGCTATCGGGGCGGCTTCGCGCTCCCAGGGGTGGGACGCCATTCCAGCAGGTCATAGACGCCCTTATCCTCGATCATCTGAAATCCCAGCCGTTTGTAGAGCCGCATGGCTGGGTTTTGCTTTTCCACGTGGATCGAGACCGCGCGGCCGGTGGCGCCTGTCGTCTCCATTAGATCGCGCAGCACCGCCTCGCCCCAGCCGCGGCCGCGAAACTCGGCCAGAAAGGCGATGTCGATGATGCGGAGCTGGCTGTCCCAATCCTCGAGGTAGAGCCGCCCCACAGGGATGATGCCCTGGACGATCAGCAGCCACGCGGCATCGGGGTAATGCGCTTTGTAGTGGACGTCCTGGGCGTCGAACTGCATTTGCAGAAAGTCGCGCTGCCGGGTCTGGTCCCAGCCGGTGCGCGCGACCTCCTCGGCCCGGGTCGAGGCGTAGATGCGCGCAAGGACCTTGTTGTCGGCCTTGGTCGTGGGCCGGTAGGCCAGCCCGTGTTTGGCCGCGCGTTTGGGTTTTGGGGTCTCGGTCTTGGGCATCTGGTGGGGAGAGGCAGCGTTTAACAGGACGGGGGGCGCCCAGCGGCGCCCCCCGTCCCGGGTCAGTTGAAGACGGCTTCCAGCCGAGGCTGGCCATCAGCGCCGGTGAAGGCGCTGACCATCAGCGGCTCGGCCACCAGACCGTCCGCTGAAAAGCCATACGTGCCGTCCTCCAGCGCGTCGCCGTCCATCCGGAAGACCGCCGCATAGGGCGTGCGGTGCACCACCGTCAGGGGCGGGCGCACCGTAGGCGACAGGGGCACGACCTCCTCCAGCACGGCTGTGTGGCCCGCGGCCCCGACCGTGTAGCGCTGGCCCACCAGCTTGCGGGCCGCGTCAATTTCCGTGGCCGCCAGGGCCGATACCGGCAGGGTGGACGCCGCCGCCGCCACGCCGGCCCCTGCCAGGGCCATGCGGCGGGAGATGCCTTGTTTACTCATCGGGATTCTCCTTCTCAGCTGCGGCTGGGATACACGCCGACCAACGCGATGATGAAGTTCATCGCCAGGTAGGGCTGCATGTTGTTGTGGGCCTGACTGCCGCCGGTATCTGTCAGCACGTCGGCCATCTGCACGGCTGCGCCCGGCGGCGCATAGCTGTTGCCCGTTTGCGGCGGCGCGAACAGGTTGCCCAACGGCGACAGGTTATTGCCCCGGGCGAACTGGCTTTGCTGTACGCCCTGCACACTGTGCTTGTGCGACGGCATCTGCGCCTCGGTCAGGGTGACGTCTTCGACGCCGCCCTGCTGACCCAGCCTGCGCGACGTCAGCCCCGGCCCCCGGCCCGGATGCATGGGCGCGCGCCCCTGCATGTTGGGCAGGGCAGTCGTGCTGCGCCCGTCGCCGCCATAGGTGGTCCCGATCAACGAGAACAACGCCGTGTTCTGCGAGATCGGCAGCAATTGCCCGTCGCAAAAGGCCCAGCTGCGCGGCGCGAAATTCCCCGCAAAGATGCGGATTTCAGCGATGAATGGTTCTGACATGTCCGCCTCCTGTTAGGTTCTGCTGGGATAGATGCCGACCAGCGCGATGATGAAGTTCACGCATAGGAAGGGCATCAAGTTGGTGTGCGAGCGTGACCCCCCGGTCGACGTGACCGAGTTGGCGTCCATTGACGTCAGCGGGGGCACTTGCGCCGATACCTGGAAGTAGGGGTTGCCTGCGGTGACGGCCGCGACCGTGTTGCCCTGGGGCGACGCGCTGTTGCCAACCGCGCCATCGGCCTGGAAGCCGTGGCTGTGGGCCGGCAGCTGGTTGGCTGTCAGGGTGACGTTCTCGGACCCTCCCCGGGCGCCCACGCGGCGCGGCGACAGGCCAGGCCCGCTGCCCGCGTGGATCGGCAAGCGTCCACGCATGTCGGGCAGGCCGAACGTCGAGCGTCCGTCGCCGCCATAGATGGTTCCCAACAACGAAAACAGGGCATCGTTCTGGCTGACCGCCAACAATTGGCCGTCGCACAGCGCCCAGCCCCGTGGCGCGAAATTTCCGGCGAACATACGGATTTCGCCAACGAATGGTTCTGACATGGCGACCTCCTCAGCTGCGCGACGGGAACAGGCCCCGCAGGGCGATGCAGAAGTTCACCGCCAGCCAGGGCTGCATGTTTTCGTGGCCTTGATCGCCGCCGACAGTGCCGATGGTACTGGCGTTCATGCTCTGCGCGGCAGGCGCGGCAGCTAGGGGCGCGTAGGGGTTGCCCGTATTTGTGCCCAGCATGTTGCCGGTCACACTGTTGGTGGAGACCGCGCTGGACGTCCCGTTCGCGCCGTGCCCGTGCGCGGGCATCTCGTTGATCGCCAGGGTGTGCGTCTCCGTGCCCTCTTTCTGGCCCTGGGGGTGATTAGTGCCACTGGGCGAGGCGCGCCCGACGTGCATGGGCGTCCGGCCCCGCAGATCCGGCAGCGCAAAGCTGGTGCGCCCGTCGCCGCCATAGGTCGTACCCAACAGCGAATAGAGCGACTGGTTCTGATTGATCGGCAGTATCTGCCCGTCGCAGAAGGCCCAACCCCGCGGTGCGAAGTTGAAACCGACCATCCGGACTTCTGCCAGGAACGGTTCAGACATATCCCCCCCTTTGTTTTTCTTTGAAACAGTGGGGACACCCCCACAGGTGTATTGTCCCACAATGGTCCGGCTTACGCTAGGTAAGATATGGGAATTTCAGGGATTTTTGGCCTGGCCCTGGATGCGGCAGCCACACTTATCCCTGCGCTGAAGGTCCAGCGCAGGGCGGTCGTGACTGGGGCAGGGCGGCTTGTATTGGCCGCCCCCGCCTACCCGATCAGGGCAGGTTCGTCGGCGACGTGCAGGCGCCCACAGCGGTGTAGTTACCAAAGTTCGTGAGCGGGTTGATGAAGACCTGAACGTTCACCGAGTCCAACTGGGCGAGCTGGATGTCCTTTTCCACCTGCTCGGTGTTCGGGCTGAAATCTGCGCTGCCCCCGACCGCCGTATTGGTGGTGCTTTGGACGACCTGGAACGTGCCGGTGCCCGAGTTCGACAGCAGGATGTCACCCTGCGGCGGGAACAGGCCATTCGTGGTCAGGGTGTTGCCCGAAACATCGACGCACAGCAGACCGCTGGACGCAGACGTGTTCACCAGA
Organism: Pseudomonadota bacterium; assembly: GCA_039026375.1. Classification (GTDB taxonomy): domain Bacteria; phylum Pseudomonadota; class Alphaproteobacteria; order Rhodobacterales; family Rhodobacteraceae; genus Thermohalobaculum. The sequence goes on along the minus strand of JBCCML010000001.1, from coordinate 170,922 downwards.
TCGATGGCGGTGTTCGCGGCCCCGTCGGTGGAGGACACCTCGATCGTGTTGCCTTGGATCTGGAAGTTGGCCGTCGACGCGCCGTTCGAGCCTTGCAGGGCGGCGATGATCCCGAAGCCATCGACGACGGTGATCTGGTTGTTCAGGATCTCGACGGTCATGGACCCGCCATTGCCGTTGTTGCGCAGCTCGATCCCGGCCACATTGGTGTTGTTGTCGGCGTAGCTAATGGTGTTGCCCTCACCCGATCCGTTGCCGCCGATCTGGCCCTGAACCGTGCCGGTGCCGATGTTGGCATAGGCGATCACGGCCGGGCCGACGCCGGGCGTGTTTTCGAACGCCGACAGCGTGTTGCCCAGGATCGTGAAGTACAGATCGCCATTGTTGGTCGTGCCGCCCGAGAGCGCCTTGTTCATCTGGCCACCGGCGCCCTCGATGATCTGCGAGCCGGTCAGGCGGAACTGAACGTCGCCCGCATCGGCGTTGGTGGCGATGCCGGCGGCCGCATTGTTCACGAACTGGCTGCCCGTCACCACCAGCGACATGTTGGCGGTGCCGCCGGACGAGGCGATGAACTGCACGCCGCTGTTGGCGGACCGCTGGATCGTGGCGCCGTTGATGGTCAACAGGTCCGGGTTCGACAGATTGCCCGCGCTGGTGGCCGTGCTGTTTTCGATCCGGATGGCATCGCCGGACGCCTGCGAGATCGCCAGGTCGTTCCAGGTGCTGTCGGTGCCCGCCGATGCCGTGCCCAACAGGTTGGTGATGAAGATGCCGTGCTCGCCCGTGGCATTGCCCGGCGAGACAATGTTGACGTTGGACAGATCGAAGTCGACCACCGTGGTGCCCCGGATCCCGATATCGCCCGGGTTGGCAATCCGCAGGTTCGCAAACGACACGCCGTTCACGTTGGTCAGCAGCACGGATGGGCCGGTGGTCCCGTTCAGGACGCCGCCGGAACTGTTTGTGGTGCCAGTGCCCGTGACGTCGAAATCGCCGGACGAGCCGGTATTCGTCAACTCGATCGCGGTGCTGCCGCCGATCTGGCTAATCGCCTGGAACGTGACGTTGCCCGGGCCGATGGTGGTGTCTTTGATCTCCACGGCTTGACCGCTTGAGGTCACCAGCACCGTGTTATTCGCCCCGGTGACCGTGACGATCCCGCCGCCCACGGCCCGGAAACCCGTGCCGGCGGTGGTGTCGATGTCCAGCCCGCCATTGGTGAAACTGACCGAGGCATTCGCCGTCGAGTTGCTGATGTCGACAGCGTCGGTGATCGCCGTATTGATCACCTTGCTAGTGCCGCTGAAAGTGATCGTGGCGGTCGAGCCGTTGTTGATGTTCTCGATCGAGATCCCGCCGCCCGTGGCGTTGTTGTCCAGGAAGTTGCCCGAGAACACGACGCTGCCGCTGACACGCTCGTCGATGTCGACGGCCAGGCCAGTGGCGCCGGTCGAATTGATGTTGGCCGCGATCTCGATGGTGTTCGAGCCGCCCGACTGATTGGTCGCGGCGCTGCCGATCGCGACAGCCGAGCCGCCGCCGGTATTCGTGATGGTCCCGCCGTTGATCAGCACGTTTGGCACCGTGTCCGAGATGCTGACCCCACCGCCGCCGCCCGTGGAGCCAAGCGTGGCTGAGGTGATCGTGATGGTCTGGCCGGTCCCAGTGATCCGGTTCATTAAGATGCCGAAACCGGAGGTGACGTCCGGCGCGACGACGCTGTCAAAGGTCAGCGCGCCGTTGATGTCGATGTCCTGCAACCGCAGGCCGCGCCCGCCGTTGCTGGCAGTGACCGAGTTCCCGACGCCACGCACGTCGAACGCTGTGGTTGTAGGATCGATGTTGAAGCCGATCCCCGTCGAGTTTGCCACGTCGATATTGGTGAAGAACACCGACCCGGTGACCGCGCCCGAGATGAAGACGCCGTTGCCGGCGGTCGTTGCAATGTCGAAGTCGCGGAACGTGAAAGCGGCGCTGCCAGATCCGTCGATCTCGATCGCGTCAAAGGGCGTCTGGATCTGGTTCTTGGCGGCCGACGAGCCGCCCGTGAAGCTGATGTTACCGGCATTGCTGCCGGCGATGTCGATGCCGCCGCCGCCGCCGGCATTATCTAGCAGGCGACCGGTGAAGGCCAGATTGCCACCCGTGCGCTCCTGGATGTCGACGGCCAAACCGGTACCGTCCGAGCTGTTTATGCTCGCTGCGATCGTAATGCTGTTTGACCCACCCGAGCCGACGACGCCGTCCTCGCCGATCTGAACGCCGGCGCCGCTGCCCTGATGGGTAATGCTGCCGCCGTTCACGTTGATCGTCGGCGCGCTCGACCGGATCCGGATACCGCCGCCCCCGCTGTCTGTGTTCAGGGCCACATTGGTGAACGTCACCGACTGGCCGGCACCGGCCAGATTACTGATGTCGATCCCGAAGAACGCACCGACCGCGTCGTTCGTAGGGTCGGCGTTCCCGATCGTGTCGAAGACCAGCGGCCCGCCGACGGTGAAATCCCGGAAGCGGATGTAGCGCGCTGACCCGCTGGTGGTCACCGAGTTCTGCGAACCGGACACACTCAGCGCGCTGCTGCTTGTGTCGATGTTGAATCCGATCCCCGCCGAGTTGAAGACGTCGATGTCCGTCAGGGTCAACGAGCCTGCCAAACCACCGGAGACGGCAACGCCGTTCAGCGAGGTGTTGGTAATGTCAAAGTTCTGGAACGTGAAGGCGGCATTTCCGGACCCGCTGATGTCGATTCCGTTGCCATCAGTCAGGATCCGGTTCGGGTTGCTGGATGACCCACCAGTAAAGCGGATGGTGCCGGCATTGGCGCCGTCGATCTCGATGCCGCCGCCGGTGCCGGTGCCGCCCGCACTGTCCAGTAACCGGCCACTGAAGGTCAGAGTGCCGCCGGTGCGCTCCTGAATGTCAGCGGCAAGACCCATCGCGTCAGACGAGTCGACGGTCGCGTTGATCGTGATTGTATTGGACCCGCCGGAACCTGCAGTCCCGGTCTCACCGATCTGGACGCCAGGATTGTTGCCTTCGTGATCGACGACACCGCCCGACACGGTGATGTTGGCGGCGCTACTGCGGATGCGGATGCCACCACCGGCGCCGGTGGAATTCAGATCGATGCTGGTGAACCTCAGCGTTTCGCTGCCGTTCACGCGGCTCAGGTCTATCCCAAAGAAGGACGTTACATCAGCGGTGGTCACGCGGTCGAATGTCAGCGGGCCGCCCAGCGTGATGTCCTGCAAGCGCACGCCCCGGCCACCGGCCGTTGCGGCAACCGAGTTTTGCGTGCCTGACACGTTGAACGCGCTGGTGCTGGGGTCGATATTGAAGCCGATCCCGGCCGAGTTGAAGACGTCGATATCCGTCAGGGACAACGACCCGATCAGCGCGCCCGAGACAGCAAGGCCGTTCAGCGAGGTGTTGGTGACATCGAAGTTCTGGAACGTGAAAGCGGCATTACCGGAACCGCTGATTGAAATCCCATTCCCATCCGTGAGGATGAGGTTTGGATTTGCGGAACTGCCGCCACTGAACGTGATGGCCCCTGCATTCGCGCCGCTGATCGCGATGCCGCCACCGGCTGCCGCATCGTCGATCAATGCGCCCGAGATGGTCACGGTCCCGCCGGTACGCTCGAAGATATCGACGGCCAAACCGGTGGCCCCGCGGGAGCCGATGTCAGCCGCGATGGTGATGTCGTTGCCGCCGCCGGACAGACCGATCGGATTGGTCGTAATGGCGTCGCGCAACCCGATCTGAAGCGCTGTTCCCGACCCGCTGCGCCCGATCACGCCCGCATTGATGTTGATGTTCGAGGTGTTGCGGTAGATCTCGACCCCGCCGCCTGTTCCGCTGGCCGTCACGCCAATGCTTGCGATCGTCAGATCGCCGCCTGTGATGTCCGACAGCGTGACCGCGTCGCTGCTCGCCGGTCCCGTCCCGGTCGTCGTGACAGAGGTGAACGTGACGCCACCCGCGGCCAGGTTGATGCCGCCGATCCGCAGCGCACGGGCGCCGTTTGTGCCGTTCGCCTCCAGCGTGCCGGTGGCGCTGAGCTCGAGGGGCGAGCTTGTGTCGAGGTTGATGGCGATTGCCCCGCCGCCATCGGCGTTTGCGATGACGTTATTCAACGACAGCGAGGCGCCGGCGCTGAAGCTGCCAATGACGTTTAGGCCGTTGACCGCACCGCTCGTCCGTGCCGCGTTGATGGTCAGGTTGGCAAGCGAGATGTCGACGGTGCCGCTGCCTTGGATATCGACGGCCCGGAGTTGGTTGAGCGTGGACACCGTATTGCTGGAACCGGTGAACGTGATGACCCCGGCATTCGTCTCGCTGATCGCGATGCCGCCGCCGGCCGCTGCATCGTCCAGCAGGTTGCCCGCAAAAGTCAGCGTACCACCGGCCCTGTTCAGGACACTGACGGCAAGACCGGTCGCGGTGGACGAGTTGATGCTGGCATTGATCGTTATGTCATTTGCCCCACCGGAGTCTGGGGTAAGGGTCTCGCCAATCTCGATGCCGACGCCGCTGCTGCGATGTGTGATCGAGCCTGCGTTGACGTTGATCTTGGGGACACTGTTGCGGAAGCGGATACCGCCGCCGCTACCGGTCGAGGATGTGTTCAGGATGACCGTGCTGAAGGTCAGAGTCTGGCCGACGCCGGCAAGATTCGAGACGTCGATACCGAACGAACTGCTGGCGGTCGCGCTAACAAAGTCGAAGACCAGCGCCCCGCCCAGCGTGATGTCCCTGAGACGCACGCCCCGGCCACTCGACGATGCGGTCACCGAGTTGCCTGTACCCTGGACGCTGAGCGCGTCGGTGACGGCATCGATGTTGAAGCCAATTCCGCCAGTGTTGAACACGTCCACATCGGTCAGGGTCAACGATCCGGTCAGACTGCCGGACACCGCGAACCCGTTCAGGCCGCTGCTGGTGATATCAAAATTCTCGAACACAAACGTCGCGTTGCCGCTGCCGCTGATGTCGACGGCGTTACCAACCGAACTGCCCACCTGGTTCGTCAGGACCGCGTTGCCCCCGGTAAAGCGAATGCTGCCCGAGTTTGCGCCGCTGATGTTGATCTGGCCACCGGTCGCTGCCGTGTCGATGAGCCGCCCGGTGAAGTCCAGGATGCCACCGGTGCGATTGTCGATCAGCACCGCCAGGCCAGTGCCGGTGGTGCTGAGATTGGCGCCGATGCTGATGGCATTGCCGCCGGCGGTGTTGGTGCCGTCGCCGATCTCGACCGTCGTGCCGCTTCCGCTGTTGTTGATGGTGCCTGCCGAGATCGTGATCGCGGCGGTGGAGCGGTTGATCACCAGGGTGTCAGCGCTGCCACTTGCGTTCAGATTGACGCTGGCGATGCCCAAGGTGCCGCTGCCCAATACTTCGGTCAGGGTGACGGCGGGGCCGGTGGTCGAGCCCGTCGTGGTGACGGTGGTAAAGCCCAGGCCCGCGGCGCCGATGACGCCATCGGCGATCCTCAGTGCCCGGCCACCGGTGCCGACGGCACGGTTGCCAAAACCGGTGATCTCCAGACCGCTGGTCGTGCTGTCAAACGGGTCGATGTTGATCGCGACACCGCCGGTCGATTCAGCCAGCACGTTCTCCAGCCGCAGCGTCTTACCCGTGCCCAGGCCGAGGTAGCGGATGGTATTCAGGCCCGTGCCCTCGGCCTGCACGCTGACGATGGCGCCGCTGACATTGTTCAGATCGACCACCGCGTCGCCCGTCCCGGTCAGGGCGGGGTGCACTCCGTCGATCGGCGCGCCGGTGGCATCGATGATCGTGCCGCCGGCCGGCACAGAGGCGGGGTTGAAGACAAAGTTGTTGCCAGGACCACCGCCGCTCAAGCCGAAATTGGCCAGATCAGTGACCTGGTTGCGGATGAAGGACACCAGCACCTGGCCGTCGTTCAGGTCGAAGATATTGCTGCCCAGCGAGATCGTGTCGCGAATGTTGTTGCCGTCATCGCCAAAGATCACCACGGCATCGACATTGGCCGCATTGGCCTGCGCGATGGTCCCGGGATCGGTGAAGGAGGTGCCGCCACCGCCGCCGCCATCCGACGCAAAGAACACCGAGATACCGCCCGCCAGATCGGAGGTGTCGCCCGTGAAGCTCACATCCTCGAAGTTGTAGGTGCCCCCGGCGGGGATCCCGCCGGTGAAGACGAAGACGTCCGAGGCCGTGATCGAGCTGGCGATATCCGAGATCAGCTCGCCGTCGCCGAAGGTGAACGTCACGTTTGTCGTGGACGACATCCGGATACCGATGCCCGGACCCGCGGCGTTGCCGCCGGCACCTGCGATCGTGGCGCTGGCGCTGCTGGCGGCGGGTGAGACGGTGTCCCCCAGCGTGACGGTCCCGAAATCTATGGTGTTGGTGAGATCTACCGCCACGGTGTTCGTCGCCGACGTACTGGTCAGGTCGAAGTCGGTCGCGATGAACGAACCACTCAGTATCGCATCTGCCAGGCTGATACCGCGGGTGTTCGCGCGCTGAAGAGCGATATCAAGATCGTCGAACGTGACAGTTGACGACAGCCGGCTCTCCACGGAAACGGCCGCGACGCCGGACCCAACGTTACCCGGGTTCGTGATGGTCGTCGTTCCGGTGAAGTGGATATCATCGCTGATACCGCCGAGCAGAATGCCTGAGCCGTTCGCGCCCACACTGGTCACGTTGTTGAAGGTGATGCCCGAGGTGCCGTTTGTCTCCAAGCCGATGCTGAAAAAGAAGATCGCGTCACCGCTGACGGTCGTGACAGTCGACGTGCTGGAGTCGATGTCCAACGTTCCGTTGCCAAACACGTCTAGGCCTCGTGCACCAAATCCGCCCCCGGTTTGGATAATTGTCAGATCATCGAAGGCCAACGTCGAGGATGCATCCCTAAGCGACGCTTGAACGCCGACCCCGCCCCTGAACTCGATATTCGTGTCGCCAAAGTCGAACTGACCGCTGAGCGTACTTAGCTCGATGCCGCCAGCAGCCGATCCCGCAGCCGTGTTGGAGATTTGCGTGCGGTCGAAGCGGATCGATCCGCGGACGTTAGTCGCCTCAAGTCTGGGACCACCGGCGCCAGAGATGTTTAACGTGCCACCGGTGACCTGTTGGAGCCCCGAGGTGCTCGTGCCCGCGTCGAACGTGATTGAGCCACTGCTGCTGGGCGCGAAGACAATGCCATTGGCGTTCGTGCCCGAGCCCGTCACTGTGATGTCGTTGAACCGCGTGATCGTGATGGCGCGGGTCGCCGAAGAACTGCGAACATCAATCGTGTTCGAAAAGGTCGACTGAGCGGTGATCGTGTCGAAATCGTAGGATCGTGTCGCCAGCGGGTTCAGGATAAACGCCTGACCACCGGTCTGGACGTCCAAGTTGCGGAACGTCACCGTTCCGGGCAAGACATCAAAAATGGAAGTCGTGTCGGAAATGCCGGTGTTTGCCGCACCCGTGCTGCGGATGAAGACGTTGGCGACACCCGAGGTCCCATTCACCTCAACCACGTCGTCGGTGCTGCTGAACAGGATCGGGCGGACCGTGTCCAGGCCGGTCGGCACGGCAATGGTCGATCCGATGCCCGCCGACGCGGCAAAGCTGAAGTTGTTCGGTACGGAGCCGCCCGTGAAGCCCAGGTCGACCAGGTCAATCGGCGTGTCGCCGGCCGCGTACGAGATCAGGAACTGATTGGCATCCAGCACAAACGTGTCGGTGATCGAGATCTGGTCCTGCGTGCCGTCGATATCCGTGTCGACCAGCACCACCACATCGATGTTTGCGGCCGCCGCGGCATTGAAGGCCGAGCCCGCATCCGCGACCGAGGTGCCGCCATTGCTGCCGCTCTGCGCCTGGTCGACGAAGAAGATCCGCGGCGCACCCGCCAGCCCGGTGCCGTTCGGGAACGTCACGTCCAGGAAGTTATAGGTGCCCTGGCCCGCCGGGGGCAGGGTGCCGCCGATGGCCGTGGTCGCGCTGATGGACGAGCCGACGTCGGTGACCTCCTCGCCATCCCCGAAGGTGAAGGCCAAATCGGTTGTCGCACTGAACTGAACCCCGATGTCCGCGCCCGTGATGGTCGCGCTGGGCGAGACCAGCGGATCGGCATCGGCGAAGGGCGCCGACGTATCGCCGATCGTCACCGTGCCGCCGCCGGTTGCCGTCGACAGATCGATACCGACAGATCCGGTGCCATCGGCGAACGTTGCGTCAAAGTCGCGGATGGTCAGCGATCCGGTGAACGCGCCGGCGATTTGCAAGGCGCTAGGGGTGTTTGCGCCAGCATTCGTCTGGGTGAGGTTCACGTCCTCGAAGATGAACGTCGCTGAGTTCGTTCCGCTGAACCGGATGGAACCGCCGCTAGATGACGTGTTCTGGAGATCGGTCAGTCCGGTGACCTGGAACGTGCCGCCCGAGACATTGTCAAGAGTCAAGCCATTGGGCGACGTGTTGGTCGAGGAGAGTGACGAGAAGGTGATCCCCGTCGAGCCAATGGTGACTTCCGCCAGCTGCACCACAGCCCCGACCGAGCTTGTGGCCGTATTGGATACGCTGCCGTTGGCAACGTTGATCGTGCCACCAAGAATAGCCGAGAAAGCGACGCCGCTATTTGTTGTCAGATCCAATCCGCCATTGAAGTTGAGTGTCGCCCCGGTGTTGCTCACGAGCGCGACCGCGCCGTTTGTTGTCGTGTTCGCGGTTATGAGCCCATTGAATGTAACCGCTCCTCCACTCATCCCCGACACTCGAACGGCGCTCGAAATGTTGTTCTGCGTGATTGCACCGTTCATGGTGACGGTTGGCGCACCACCGTTGACGTTGAACGCGATACCAGTGGGCGAGGTGATCGACGTGTTCGCCCCGAACGTGAACGTCCCGGTCGAGCCGTTGGTGATGTCGATCCCGGCGTCTCCGCCGTTCAGCGTCGTGGTGCCGTTGAAGTTGTACGTGCCGTTGGCGGCCCCGAAAGAGTTGCCGAACTGCAGGCCCGTGCCGCCGGTGACGTTGACGGTCGAGCCGGTGTCGAAGGTCAGCGTGCCCGTGTGCCCGGTGGAGACATCGACGGCTCCGCCCGTCCCCGCATGCGTCAGGCTGCCTTGGTAGGTGACGTTCAGCGACCCGCCGGCGATGACGATGCCCGCAACTGTGCTGCCGGTGACGGTCGTCCCAGCCCCGAATGTCACCGTGCCAGCCGCCGTTGGGTTCACAAAGATCCCGACTTGGTTGCCGGAGATCGTCAGGACGTCCCCCGGTTCGTCCGCGATGTTCAGCGTGCCGACGTTGCCGTTGAACAGGATTCCGCTCTCGTTACCGCTGAGCAGCAGTCGGTCGACGTCCAGTGAACCGCCAGCGGTGAAGGTACTGATGCTGACGGCAGAGTTACCCGCGAAGTCGCGCACTTCGAGGTCGGTGATGGTGATTGCGGCACCTGTCGTGTCGACGGCGATGCCGCCGCTACTGCCGCTCGGTGCGCCCGCGGCCCCGCGGACAATCAGCGGGCCATCGGCCGAGCCCAGCGTCACGGCGCCCGTTGCGCCGCTAAGAGACACGCCGGACCTGCCGGTCTGATCTTCGATGATCACGTTCGACAACGTATTGTTGCCCGCAACCCGTACGATCGCCCCGCCCGAGCCGCCGCTACTGGTCAGCACCGCGGCACCACCGGTCGCGGCGTTCCCGTCACTGCCGAACGGATCGGTGATCGCAGTGCCGGTCGCAGGCACGCCCGAGAAGAACACCGGAATGACCTGGCCGGTCGTGAACTCGTTGCCGTTGCCGAATCCGTCGAGGTTCTGGCCGTCACTCAGCGAGAACTCGTCTGTATCAACGATGGCGTTCCCATCGTTGATCAGCACGAAGGTCACGCCGGAGGTCGTGACGGCGTCGGCAGTGCTCACTGAGGAGGGGTTGTTGACGTCGTTGTTCGCGATCGTCGCTGTCCCGCCCGCCGAGACGAAGATCAGGTTGCCGCCCGAGACCGGGAAATCGTTGTTCGGCGTGCGTGTGCCGCCCGAGGTGAAGTCCACGTCCTGGAAGTTATAGGTGCCGCCGGCCGGGCTGGGGTTCGCCGAGATCTGCACGGTTGCCCCGATGATCGAGCCCGTGTCGGTGCTGCCCTCGCCATCGCCGAAGGTGAAGGCAACGTTCGTGCCGGCGGAGAACAGGACACCCACATCGGGCGCGTTGCCCGTAGCCCCGATGCTGGCACTGGCCATGGCGACGTTCGCCGTGTCGCCGAACGTCACAGCGGCGCTGCCCGTGGTATTCGACAGATCGATGCCGACGGTGCGCGTGGCGCCCGTGCCCACGATGTCCAGGTCCGTGATCGACACGTCAGCATTGATCACCGCATCGGCCAGGTCGATGCCGGTCACCGTGCTGCGAGCGCCCTCTAGGTCGATATCCACGTCGGCAAAGCTGATCGTGCCCGTGTTGGTGCCCCTGATGCGGATCGCTGCATTGTCGGTGGGCAGCGCTGGCGTCGGGACAATGCCGGATAAGAGGTCAGGCGCCTGCGGGCGGTTGATGATCACCTGATTGAAGGCGATGTCCCCGGAGTTACCGTCCAGGATGATCGCATCCTCGACAACGTCTGTGATCGTGGTCGCGCCACTGATCGAGAAGCTGCCGGAGGTGTTTTGCAGGTTGATCCCGACGCTCGCGCCCCCGGTTGTCGGATCCAGCACGCTTGGGCTCGCGACAGAACTGGTGTCGGTCCCAACGACCAAGGTGTTCAACGCGATGTCGACGGAACTGTTGTCGGCAAGGAACGCAGTCTGACGTGTCCTGATAGCAAACCCAGGACCAGTCGGCGTAACGCGGTCCGGGGTGGTCAGGGTCGTCGCACCAGTAACCGTGAAGCTGCCGCTGGTGCCCTCCAAACGGACACCGTTGACAGCAAACGCGATTATCGACGGTCTGATCGTCAATGACGACAGGGTGATATCAGCGACGAGGTCACTGATAGCAACGGAGGACGCGTCGATCGCGCCAGCGTTGATCTGCAACGTCATTGCGCTTTGATCGCGTTGAGCGTTCAGACCGATGTCTTCGGAAAAGATTGTGTAGCTGTCGAAGACCAGCGTGCCCTGATTGCTGATGCCGCTGGCCGCGCCACCGGCAAAGTTCTGGAAGAATGTTAGCCCGCGCGACACGCGGTTCGTTGAGGTGCCGGCCAGGAACGTGCCGCCGCTGACCGGATCCAGCGCAATGGTCGACGGGTCGGCGTCAAAGGTCACCTGACTGAAGAAGACACCGTTGTTGTAGAGGAACTCGGCCCGACCTGTGGCGTTCGGATCGTCCAGCAACGTGATGTTGGACAGATCGGTGACGGTCAGGCCCGCCCCCAAATTGATGAAGTCCAACGCCTGGTCTTCCGTGGCGAAGCTGGAGTTCGTGACCGAGATGATGACTTGGTCATCCTCGCCCGTCACCGCGTGGCTGGACTGGTCCCCGACCAGCACGCGCACGCCATACTCGTCACTACCGCTGCCGCCGCTGGCATCTTGCGTGACCTCGATCCCATCGATCGCCACGGTCAGCGTCCGCGTTGCCGTCGGGTCGTTCTGGGTGATTTGAATGGCCGAATGGCGGCTGGTGCTGACGACACTGCTGAAGGTGCCGTCATTCAGCGTGAAGGACCCGGACAGGTTGGTCAGGTTGATGCCGTTGCCAGCGTCGGTGCGCGTGGACATGACGTTCGATAAGGTGATGTCGACCGTCATTTCGTTCAGATTGACGGCCACCCCATTGCCGGTGGTGATCTGGTTGGTGGCGGTGCCGTTCAGGATGTTCAGCGTGCTGCTGTTGCCCGAAATCCCGCTGCCCGTGGTCGTGGTGATGTCCAGACCGCCCGCGAAGGTCACGGTGTTGGTGGGCGCATTCGTGTCGATGAGGATTGCGTTCGCGGTGGAGGTGTCCGCGGTCACCATCCCGTTGAATCGCACCGATCCGCCGGTCATGCTCTGCACTGACACGGCCGAGGCGGCGCCAGTTTGGGTCAACGTACCGTTATAGGTGATGTCAGCAGCGCCTCCGGCGACATCGAAGCCCACGCCGTTTGGCGAGGTGATGGACGTGCCCGCGCCCACATCGGGATTGGCGTTGCCGATCGCGATTGTCCCGGCGGTGATACCTCTGACCTCGATCGAGGTCGCCTGACTGCCGGTGATCTGCAAGATATCGCCGGCATCGGTCGCTAAGCTTTGACTGGCGGCTGTATCAGCGGCACCGAATGTGTTGATCAGGATGCCGCGGAATACGGGGTTCCTGATGATCAGGCGATCAACGTCGACGGCATTGTCACGGGTATCGCTGGAGATGTAGAGGCCGAACCCAAGCCCGTCGGCTTCGACATCGCGGATGTTCAGCTGGCCCGCCGTCAGCCCGATTGAGTCGATCCCGTCGTCGCTGTCACCGGATGCCGTCAGCGTCAGCGCGCCGTCGGGGCCGCCCAGGTTGACCGTCTCGCCAGATGTGACCCCCGCGAACTTGATGGCATCGCCGAGGCCACCAGAGACGTTGATGATGATGTTCTCGACCGAGTTGTCGCCAGATACGGTCAAGACATCGCCCGCGCGCTGCAGGGTCGCGGCGCCGTTACCGGTGGGGTCGGTGATCGTGCTCGTTCCGGCCGCGGGCACGCCCGAGAAGAAAACCGGAATTTCCTGACCGACCATGAAGCTGTTGGCGTTGCCGAACCCGTCCAGGTTTTGCCCATCGGCCAGCGTGAAGCCGTCGCTGTCGACAATCGCGTTGCCGTTGTCGATCAGCACGATGGTAACCGCGCCGGTCAGCGCATCGGCCGCGGCGATCGTCGCCGGATTGTTGACATCGCTGCCCGAGCCATCGCCCCCGCCTGTGGCGCCGTCGCTGTCCACAAAGAACAGGGCGCCGCCAGAAAGCGGGAACTCGTTGATCGGTGTGCGCGTGCCGCCGGTGGTGAAGTCGACATCGTCGAAATTGTAGCTGCCGCCGGCCGGACCGGGGTTCGAGAAGATCTGTGTGGTCGCCCCAATGAACGAGCCCGTATCGGTGCCGCCCTCGCCGTCGCCGAAGACGAAATCGATGCTGGTCGTCGCATCCAGGCTGACGCCGATGGCGATCCCGCCGGCGATCGAGCTGGACGGCCCCGTGCCCGGATCGGTGCTGGTGCCCAGTGTGATCGAGCCGGTGCCGGTCACGCCAGCCAAATTGACACCGACGGTTCCCGGCAGATCGCCCGTCGCGGTGATGTCAAAGTCATCTGCGGACACCGCGGCGTTGATGGTCGCGCCACCGGCGTTCAGGCCCATGCTGGTGGGGTTGTCCAGCACGATGTCGACGTCACCAAGATCGATGTCGCCGCCGATTGTCCCCGTCAAGCGGATCGCTTCGGCACCGGTCCCGGTCCCAGTGATCGAGGTCGCCCCGGTCACCGTGATGTTGTCCGAAAGACCGCTGAACAATAGGCCGGTGTTGGGCCCGGGGGTGGCGGTCAGACTGGCGAACGTAATCCCGCTGACCCCGCCGCGCTGCAGCGTGGTGTTCGAGATCTGAGCCGCCGAGTTCCCGGAGGAGGTCAGCGTCGACGTCGGCATGTCGATGTCCAAGATACCGCCGTCAGAGGCAAACAGCGCGATGCCGCTGCCGGTGACATTGAGATCGTCGAAGGCCACCGTCGCGGCGGCATTGTTGCTTTGCAGACCGATGCCGATCTGCGTGTTTCCGGTGACCGTTGTGTCGCCGAAATCGATCACATCACCCGCCGAGAGGCCGGAGATCGAGATGCCGCGTGTCGAGCCGTCGACCGTGGTCTTGTCGAAGCGGATCGATCCGCTAGCCTCGGTGATGACGAGGCCGCTCACGACGCTGGATGTTGAGCCGCCGGTGATGTCCAGCGTGCCGCCCGCGACCTGCTGGTTTCCGGGGGTATTGGGGTCGGCGTCGAAGACAACGGACCCCGTACCGCCCGCGGCGTTGATCGCGATGCCGAAGCCGGGGCCCTCGGCGGTCACGTTTTCGAACCGCTGGATCGTGAGGGTGGCAACTTGCGCGTCAATCACGATGGGCGCGCTAATTGATGTTGTTCGCGCCGTCAGCCCGTTGACCGAGAGCGTACGGTCATTGCTGACGTTCAACATCCGGAAAGCGTTGCCGCCGCTTCTCAGATCGACATCGACCAGGAAGACAGCGCCGGGCAGCTCGGTGGTGTCCTCGATGGCCTGATTGCTGCTCGAGACCCCGCCTTCGGCGAAGAGCCCCTGGATGCCTGCACCGCCCCGGATCCTCACCGCGGTCGACGCGCTATCCAGGATTGGGCGCACCGTGTCGATCCCCGTGGGCGTCGCGATGACCGTGCCCAGCCCAGCGTTGGAGGCAAACTGGAAGCTGGCAGGTGCCGCGGCTCCCGCAAAGCCCAGGTCCGCCACGTTGATCGGACCATCACCCGAGGCAAAGCTCAGCAGGATCTGGCCGTCGTCCAGCGTCAGCGGCTGGAAGGTGGCGATCCGGTCCTGGGTGCCATCAATGTCGGTATCTACCAATACGATGACATCGGCCGTGGACGTCTCGGCGTTCAGGATCGATCCGGCATTCGCCACCGAACTGCCATCGCCCGACGCGCTTTGTGCCTGGTCGACAAAATAGACCGACGGCGTCCCCAGGTTCGAGACGTCGCCGGTAATCGTCCCCACATCCACGAAGTTGTAGGACCCATTGGTGGGCAGGGTGCCTGTGATGAAGGTGGAGGCCAGCACTTGGCTGCCGGTGTCGATCGTCTCTTCGCCGTCGCCGAAGATAAAGTCTATGTTCGTGCTGGCCCCGACCCGGAAACCTTCGGAAAGTCCGCTGCCGATCGTCGCGCCGGCGCCGTTTGGATCGGTATCGCCCACCCGGATCATGCCCGTTCCGGTCGTTCCGGTCAGGTCGACGCCTGTACCCGTGCCCACGGCGCCGCCGGTGGCATTCGCGTCGAAATCGGTGATCGAGACGTTGGCGTTGATGGTCGCGCCGAAGAACGACAGGGCACTGCCAATGCCTGCTGCCTGGAAGGTCACGTCCAGATCGGCCACGTCGACTTTGGCCCCGATCGTCCCGGACAATGCCAGACCGCTGTTGAGCCCGGAAATCGCGATGTCGAGTTTGGCGAAGGATATGTCACCGCTGTTATTGACGATCGCCACGCCGTCCAACGCGGCACCGGTCACGGTCACATCGCCCGCGAAGTCGATGGTCGCAGACGTCGAGTTGATCCGGATGCCAGCTGACGCGGTGGGGTTCGTCACGTTCACGCTAGAACCGGCCGCAAACCGGATGGTGCCGCCGCTGACGTTCGTGATGTCGATGCCAGAGTTGGAATTGACATTGCCGAAGGTCATCCCGGTGCCGCCAACCGTGATACTGTTCAGGCTCAGCGCCGAGCCCCCGCTGGACGTCAGCGTGTTACTGACCACGCCGTTGGCAACATTCACCGTGCCCTGACCGGTTGCCGCAAAAGCCGTGCCGGTCGTCGTCGTCAGATCCAGGCCGCCGCTGAAGTTGATCGTGGTATTGGTGTTGTTCGCGAGAGTGATGGCGTCTGCCGCGCCCGTATTGCCCGTGACCTTACCGGTGATGTCAATCGTCCCGCCGGTCTTGCCGCTGATCCACACGGCCCGTGCCGCGGCCGCCTGATTGATTGTCCCGTTAAAGGTGACATTGGCCGAGCCGCTCGCGATCCGCAGGGCGGCCTGACTGGCGCTGTCGGTGATCGTCGTGTTCGCGCCAAAAGTCACCGGCCCGGAATTGTTGTCCAACACGATGCCGGCATTGCTGGCACCCAGAACATCGGTCGTGCCGTCGAAGGTCACCGTGCCGGAGTTGTTGAATAGACGAATACCGTTACTGGTCCCGTTCTTCGCGTCGATCTTGCCCGAGAACGTCACCGTCCCTGTGGTGTCAGAAACCTCGATCACGCCAGCACCGTCCGTCGAAATGATCGACGTCGGCGTGAATGTGATGGTTCCTGCGTTCGCCACGCCAAATCCAGTACCGATAAACACGGCGCGGTCTTCCCCGGCGTTTAAGCCGGTCTGTTTGATGGTTCCGGCAAAATTGACGCCGACGGGGCCGTTATTGTTGTTGATGAACAGATCGATGTTGATGGCTTCGCTCAGCGTCGTGCCGGCGCCAAAGTTCAACTGGCCGGTGCCCAGCTGAGCCGTGGCATTCACCGTGGCATTCTTGATGACCAGCATGTCACCGACATCTGTCGCCACATTTCGGGTGCCAAAATTGCCGCTGAAGAGCATCCCGAACAGGCCGCCGTCAATCTCCAGCTTATCCACGTCGAATTGTCCGGAGCCGCTGACCCAAACGTTGGCGTAGAAGCCCGAGATCACGGCATCCTTGAATGTGACGTTCGGCCCGGCGACCGTGGTGCTTTGCAAATCAACACCCGGGGAGAGAAACTGCGGGCCGTCCTGGCGGACGATCAGCGATCCCTCGGCCGAGCCCAAGACCACCGGCGCGGTGCTGGCGCCAGCGGCGATGCCGATACTACCGTTCGCGCTGATGATAACATTGGCAATCGTGTTGTCGCCCGCGACCGTGACGACCGGGTTGCCCCCCGACAAACTGGTCAGGGTGGCGGCGCCGTTACCGGTGGGGTCCGAAATGGTGCCCGAGGCACCGGGAATACCACTGAAGCTGGACGGCACCTGCAGGCCGGCGGCGATCTGGTTGGCATTGCCAAAGCCGTCAATGCTTTGCCCCAGATCCAGCGTGAAGCCGTCGACGTCGTTGATGGCGTTCCCGTCGTTGATCAGCACAAACGTCACGCCGCTGCGCGTGATCGCGTCCGCGGTGACGACCGTTGCGCGGTTATCTACATCGCGCCCGGATCCATCGCCCGTGGCGCTGGCGGCCACAAAGACCACGTCCAGGCCAATCGGGAAGACCACGTTTTCAGGCCTCGGTGAGCCGGCACCGCCGGGCTGCGTGGCCGTGAAGTTCACGTCCTGGAAGTTGTAGCTGCCGTTCGTCGGCGCGTTCGGCGCGTTGATCTGGATGGTCGCGTTGATGATCGAGCCCTGATCGGTCGTATCTTCGCCGTCGCCAAAGACGAAGTTGATCGCCGTCGTGGCCGAGAAGTTGACGCCGATATTGACGCTGCCGCCGATCGTGGCGTCTGCACCTGCGACATCCGTATCGCCCAGGCGGATCTGCCCCATCGTGTTGGTGGTCGCCCCGGCAAGGTCCACACCTGTCACGCCAGTCAGCAGAGAACCACCAACAATATCAATATCATCGGCCGAGAAGTTGCCGTCCAATGTAACGTTCGCAAAGTCCAAACCGGTGGCGTTGTCGGACTGCAGTTCGATGTCCAGATCGCTGAAGACGATGTCGCCCGTGACCGTCTCGGCCGTGTTGAAGCCAATCGCATCGCCATCCAACGCCGCCAACGAGGTGGCCCCGGTGATCGAGACGCTGCCCTGCGCGCCCTCGAACAAGATGACGGGGTTGGTGCCGGTGGCGCCGCTGACGGACAGATCCCCGCTGATCGTCACCGTCCCGCCGGGGTTGTCGAACCGGATGGCATTGGTGCCGGGGGCGATGATCGTCGTGTTGCCGCTGATCGTGATGTCGGCGTCCGGCGTATCGTTGATCCGGATGCCGGCACCGCTCAGCGTAATGGCGCCGGTCAGGTTGATCGTGACAGGGTTGCCACTGTTGATGTTCGCGATCTGAAGCGAACTTGTCAGGTCCGTGTCACCTCTGACCGTGACGCTGCCGCCGGTCAGGGCTGCTATGCTCAGCGACCCGGTTGTCCCGTTCCCGATGTCCGCGCCAATTGTGTAAGCCGCATCGCCACCGAACACACGCAGATCGTCGATCACGCCGTCCTGAACGTTGACCACGCCCGACACGTCCGTGAACGAGGTCGAGCCGGTCAGCGTCGCAGTATTCAGCGTTATGTCGACGGTGGCGTCGTTGATAGTGAAGTTGGCCCCCGCCACATCGCCGCCGAGGACGTTGAGCGTCAGGTCTGAGCCCGCGGCGATTTGTGCGAGGAAACCGTCCGACTGCGCCTGCAAGTCAGCAATCTCGAACGTCCCCTGGCTGCCACCTGGCGCAGTGGTAAACACGCCGGCCGTGAGGATCAGGCCTTGCCGGGTTACCGCCGTCGAAGAGCCGAAGGTAAGTGTGCCACCCGACACCTTCTGGAACCCGGCTGTTGCCGTGTCCGCATCGAACGTCACCCCGTCGAAGATCGCGCCGAACTGTACCGAAGTCGGGGCAAGGGGTGAGGGGTCGAAGGCCAGGAATGTGTTGTTGCTGAAATCGGTAACGGTCAGGCCGTCTCGAGACGTGCTGGTGTTCAGGAAGAGCACTCCGGCATCGACACCGGTGATGGTTGTTCCCGAAACGCCGATGGCCAGCCGGTCGTCGCCGAACACATTGGCCGAGATGCCGAAGTTGGTGCCGCCCAGGTCACCGGTCGCCTCGGCAATCGTCAGGTTTGCAAGGTTTACGGTCAGGTCGCGGGCGCTGCCGGCGTCGTTCTGAACGATATCGACCAGGTTGAACGTGCCCGTCACCGTCGACGAGATGGTGCCGCCCAGAATCGAAACCGATCCGCCGAGGTTGTCGAGGTCGATCGAGGTCCGCCCGGTGTTGCTGGCGTTCACCTGGTCCAGCGTGATGTCGACATCGATGCCTGAGAGGTCGATGGCCGTTGCGTCGTTCGCGGTGACGGTACCGCCGGAGATGCCCAGGCCGAAGCTGCTGTCCCCGCTGACGGTGATGCCGGTGTTATCGCCCGAGGCAATGTCGACCTGGTTGGCCGAGATGATCCCCCTGGCGCCGGAGACCGCGATGCCGGTGCCGTTCGAGCTGCTGACCCGGTCCAGTAGGACGAACAGGTGGGCGCCGTCGATATCGATCGCGGTGCCGTTCGTGGCGGTAATGGTGCCGCCGCTGGTGTTCAGCGAGAAATCCTGCGTCCCTGTCACGGACAGCGCCGTGGCGCCCGTGGCAGTGATGTCGACGCTGTCGAAGGCCAAGGACCCTGTGACGCTGTCGAAGAGCACCCCGCCAGTCGCGGAAAGCGTGCCCCCGGTGACGGTCTGGACCGTGCCGCCGGTGGTCCCATCGAAGACCATGCCGGTCAGGGTGCTGACCCCACCATCAAGGCTAATGTCGTTGAATTCGTTGGCCGTCAGCGTGCCGCCGCCCGAACCGTCGATGTCCAGCGGCGTATCCCCGGTCAGGGTGACCGAGTTCAACTGTACAGACAGGTCCTGGCCATTGTCTGCCAAATCAAGGGCCGTACCGCCCGTCACACTGATCGAGACATCGCGCAGGCGCACGACCTCGGTATCGGCAAAGCTGGTGCCAGAGACACCGTCGACACCGCTGGCGGTGATGGTTGTGTTGGCGATGCCGGCCGAGCCGACGATGGTCACAACCTCGGTTGCCGTGCCTGACGTGGTCGTCAGGATCGGGGCCACGTCGATATTGCTGGGCTCGGCCACGGTCAGGCTGGGCGACAGGCCCGAGAACTTGAACGGCGGTTGGATGCTGGTCGCCACAAGTCCGAAATCGCTCAGGTCGATCGACCCGCCGCCAGTGCCGAACGAGATGAGGATCTGCTCGTCGTCCAGGCTCAGCGACGTGCCGCTGCCCTGGCTGGCGGCGCCCGCGTCGATCGTGTCGGCGTTGCCATCCACATTCGTGTCGATCAGCGCGATGACATCGATGCCGGTGGCCGCGTTCGCCTGGGCAATGGAGCCTGGGTTAAAGACCGACCCGGCCGCGAACGGCGAGTTCACATCGGCCGTGCCGTCCTGGTCGACATAGAAGATGTCGATGCCCTGCAGGTTTACCGTCAGGGTGGCGGCGCTGGGCGGGGTGGCAAAGTCGACATCCAAGAAGTCATAGCTGCCCAGTGTCGGCAGCAGCAGATCGGCCGAGTTGATCGCGATGGTGGCCTCGATCGTCGATCCCTGATCGGTGCCATCTTCGCCATCGCCGAAGACAAACATGCCGATGTTGGTGGTCGAGGAGACCTGGACGCCGATCGCCGTGCCCGCGATCGACGCGCTCTGACCCGAGGGATCGGTATCCCCAAAGCGGACGGTACCGGTGCCGGTGGTCCCCTCGATCGAGATGCCGATTGTGTTGACGGTGCTGGTCGACGTCAGGTCGAAATCCGTGGCGGTGACACTGCCCGTAATGGTGGACGACGACAGGTGGACGCCGACACTGCCGTCCGTCTCCAGTGCAATGTCCAGATCGTCAAAGCTGAGGGTGCCGGCGATGGTGTTCGCGACCCGCACACCAGCCGTGCCCGGATTGGTGATGTCGACGTCGGCAAAGGACACATCGCCGTCCAGGAACGCGATGTCGATGGCGGGCCCGGTGTTCCCGGTAACTGACGTCGATCCGTTGAACGCGACCGATACGCCGCTGCCCACACCGAACACATCTACCGACGCGCCGCCATCGGCAACCACATCGCCATCGAAGTTGACCGTGCCGCCGGTCAGTGAGTTGGCGGCCCCGATCTGCACGATCTCGCCGGCCCCCGCCACAGACACGTTGCCGTCAATGTCGATCAGGCCCCCGGACAAGCCGTCAATCACGACGCCCTGACCCGAGGTCGGGTTGGTGTTCAAAACATCGGTGGTTCCCGAGGCGAGCAGCGTGCCCGCGCCGCCCGAGATCGACAGGGCAGGGCCAGAGCCGGCCTGCGTGATGCCGCCGCCTGTTAGGCTGACGGTGCCAGCGCTGTCGATGATCTCGACCCCCAGCGCGTCGTCCGCACTTAGCGTCAAATTGTTCAGATTGACCTGGCTGCCCGATGTCAGCGCGTTGATCCGGGCCGTCTGACCGTTGGTGGTCGTGCCGCCGATAGCGCCGCCGCCAACGTCCACCGTGCCGGTCAGGCTGTCGATATTCAGGGCGATGCCAGCGACGCTGTCCGCATCGACAAAGCCCAACGACACCAGCGAGTTGGTGCCCGCAATCTCGATCGCATCGCCGCTGATGTTGTCAGCGATGATCGACGTTGCGGTGATCGTGTTTGATGTCTCCGCGATATAGAGCGCATCGACGTTCGCGCCCGCGGTACCGTCCACGTCGATCAGGCCCAGGAAAACATCGCCCCCCGAAGCGCCGTTGATGCTGACGGGCACACTGGTCGATCCGCCCGATGCGATGATCGTGTCCGTGTAGAAGCCGCCGCCACCGATGGTGACGTTGGTCAGGCTCAGCGCCTGGCCGCTGGTCGTCTCCAGCGTCACGGTCGGCGCGTTCGACACGCTGAGCGACCCAAAGACATCCATGGCCTGGAAGGCTGTCCCGGTCGGGCTGCTCAGCATCAGGTCTGCGCCAAACGCGATCTGGCTGCCTGGCCCGGTGGCGGTGATCGCGACGCCATCGCCGCTTGTCGAGGTGATCGGGGCGTTGAAGGTGATCTGGCCGGCATTGTGGCCGGTAACTTCCACCGCGGCGCCGGCACCGGTGTGGGTGATCGGCGCGTTGAAGGTCGCCTCCAGGGTCGGGGCTTCAACTCTGACCGAGGTGCCCGAGACACCGGTGATCGAGGACGCCGTATCAAAAGCGATCCCACCGGAAGCCGAGTTGTTGGCGTAGAACCCTTCGCTGCCCCCCCAGATCGGCACGTCGATCACCTGCGCGGTGCCAACGCCGATATCGTTGTCGACCAGGATCGCCGGGCCCGTTCCGCCGTTCAGATCAAAGCGTTCCAGGGTCGAGCCGTTCTCGGGGCTGACGGTGCCCTGGATCCCGACGCGCCCGCCCAGATTGCTCAGATTGACCTGGGAGTTGTTCGCGTCCGGCAATGTCACCGTCAGGGTGCCATTCGGCCCGGCGCCCAGCACGCGCTGCAGGTCACCGGTCAGCAGGAAGTCGCTGGTGATCGTCGCGCCGGCGCTGTCAACGACGACGATGACGTCACCGGCACCAAAGGCCGGATCCGTCTCGACCGTTGTGAACGCACAGGCATTGGCCGCCGACGAACAGTCGCCAGTCCCGACCGGGGCATCGGCGACGTGGAAGATATTGATCGTCTCGCCATCTGCGCTTGGACTGCCGGCGGCAGAGTTCGGCGCCAGCGGGCCGCCGGTCACGTCGACATTCGGTCCGGCAAAGCCGTTGTCGAAGACGACCGGTGCGACAATGTCCACGTCACGGTAGACATAACTGCCCAGCTTACGGGCGCGCGCAGAAAGGTCGCGCTGTGGGGTTGGGTTGGCGCTCAGCGGGATCGAGAAGCGGATAAAGCCGGTCGCTTGGGTATCGCGCACCCGGTCGTTCTTAATCTCGCCCCCGACGCTGAGAAGGGCGCCGTCGATATCGAAAGGGTCGGACCATTGCAGCTCCAGCCGTCCCTTGGGGCCTGCCACCTGGGTGCTGTCACGCTCGAAATGGAAGTAGCCGCCCGTGGCGCTGAACCGCACATCGTCGCTGAGGTCCAGATTGACACCTACTTCGGCCTCGACGCCGGGCAGGGCCTGTTCAACCAGACCCACCAGCGAGAACTGTTGGACGGTGGTGCCAAAGACGCCGATACCGGACCCGCCGGGCACAATCACGTTGCGGTCCGAATTCGGCAGATAGCCGTTGATCCGGGCCTCGAAGGTATCGGTTAGGAACTCGGCCCCGAAAGTCCCCTGATAGTACTGATTGTCGTTCTCGGACTCGCGCAGATCGAAGAACGCATAGGCGCCCAGTACGACCTCTTCGCCGAACAGGTCGCCGACCGCCCGGCGATAGCCAACGCCGACATTCCCCTCGAACTCTTCCTGCGTCGTGGCCACGCCGCGCAGATCGAAGAACGCGACCGAGCGCTCGTCCTGGAAGAACGGCAGAAAGACGTCGGCCGTGCCGATGCCGCGGTCGTTGCCCGCTTCCAGTTGCAGGCTGATGCGCGGTTGGACGCGATCTGCGAGCGATATGGCCGCCGTTGCACCGCTAGCAACTTGGCTTACAGGTTGGCCGCTTGCGGTCGATCCAGCGCCCGCAGATACCTGTGCACTGGCCGGTGCTGGCGCCGGCGCGCGGGTGCTGGGCTGTGCAGGAGCTGTGGCGCCGGGAGCAGCGCCACCAAAACTTGTGATCCCCGTCTCAGTTCCGGAATCACGATCAATTGTCACTGAAAGGGTTGTGGCGGGGATACGTTCTAGGGTGGCGCCAGCCGGTTGGTTTTTCCGCGCTGCAGGGGTGTCACGCGCGTCGCTCCAGTCGTCTTCGTCCGGGGTGTAGGGGTTCTTGAGGGGGCCGGCCCAAGCAAGCGTGCCGGAGGTCAACAACATTGTTAGCGCTGTCACGCCACGAAGGCCGTGACCGCAAAATGCAGTCGGATCAAACTTCATCCTGATCGAACCCCGCGACGTCCCTCAGGAGCGCGACAAACATGCGCTCCACCCCTTAGGGCCGCAAGGCTGGTCGATCAGATTTTGAATTGCAATAAAATTAGCCGAAAATTCGAACTGTTGCCCAAACTGGGACGGTGGAGACAACCAACACGCTTGTGACGTCCAGAGTTGAGGCGGCTACAAAGCCGCTGGTCGAACAATCGACTGGCTATAAAGTAACACGATTCGTGGTCACGAACCGGCCGCTATTCGGTGGCGGCAGGTGCCTGTGCTGACCAATTACGTGCCTCGGCCTGAGCTTCTAGTACCTCTTGAGGCGTCAGCGTGGTTTCGACCCGGGCCCGTGCTTCCGCGGCCTGCGGATGACCCGCGGCGGCCGCCAGATTGTAATAGAGATGCGCCTTCACCTTGTCGGCGGCGATGCCCAGCCCCTCGTCGTTGATCTGGCCCAGTGAGTAGAGACCCAGCGGATTACCCTGTTGAGCGGTCTTCTCGAACCAGCCACGTGCCGCTTCCAGATCGATGTCGGTGCCCAGGCCGTTCATCAGGGCCAGCGCATAGAGGTTCATCGCGCCCACATGGCCCTGGTCGGCGGCCTTGGCGTACCAACCGGTGGCGGCGGCCTGATCCTTCTCTCCGGCGCGGCCGTCCACCAGCAACACTCCGCAATTGAACTGGGCGTTGGCCAAGCCCTTGCCCGCCGCGCTGCAGATCAGTTCTTCGGCCTGCGCGTAATCCTGCAGCACGCCTTCGCCGTTCAGGTGCATCAGGCCCAGGCGGTTCTCGGCCAGGGCGCTGCCCTGTTCCGCGGCGACCCGGTAGACGCCCGCCGCCCCCTGAAGGTTTTGCTGGGTGCCCAGGCCCAATTCCTGCATGCGACCGATATAGAACAGGCCGTCGGCTTCCCCAGCGTCAGCCGCTGCTTTGAAGGCCGTGGCGGCGGCCACGTAGTCCTGTCCCTCCAGCGCTTGCAATCCGGTGGCGATGTCGGCCTTTGCCGATCCCGTGACCAAAATCAGGCCAAAAGCGATGACACTTGCAAAGCGGCGCATGGATACTCCTCCGACAACGAAATCCCCGCAGGGTTGGCGCACCCTATCCATGGCCCTTCAAGTTTTGCAATCCGATAAACGGTCTGGTGCCTTCGGTCCCTTGGCGACCCCGGATGTCGTTGCTATACCCCAGCTGTCACGGCGGGCGTGGCGGAATCGGTAGACGCAACGGACTTAAATGATTGAGTGCGCCCGGGGAAACTTGGGACGTAGAACTGCTCAAATTCGGGGAAACCTGTCAGATGGCAACCCCGAGCCAAGCCCAGATCGCAGCCGCGTTCCGGGAAGGTGTAGAGACTAGACGGGCAGCGCCTAAAGCGCTCGGCGCCAGGGTGAAGGGATAGTCCAGACCACAAACCCCGTGATGGGGGCGGCGAAAGCCGTAGCTGGTACGAAAATCCGTTTTCCGAATGGAAGTGTGGGTTCGAGTCCCACCGCCCGCACCAGCTGTCTGTGCCAGCTGCCCACACCAGATGCCCGCACCAACTGGCGCTGGCGTCAGTCGTCGAACCCCAGATACCGCGCGACATTGGTCACGTCTTCGCGTTCGCTGACCAGGGTGTTTTCGATGGCGTCAGGGTTGGGGTAGCCCAAGCTCATGCCGCTGACCAGCTCGTGGTCGTCCGGGATGCCCAGATGCTGGCGGATCGGTTCCTGGAACGGGATCCAAGCGGCTTGGGGGCATGTCTCCAGCCCATAACCCTTGGCGGCCAGCATGACCGTTTGGATGTACATGCCCGCATCGGCCCAACTGCCCCGGGTCAGATAACTGTCGACTGTGAAGAAGATGCCGACCGGTGCATCGAAGAAGATGAAGTTCCGCGCCCCCTGTCTGGCCGACGCTTCGCGGTCGCCTTTTTCGATGCCCAACAACCCATAGAGGCCCCAGCCGACACCGCGGCGGCGGGACTGGTGCGGCTCGCGCCAGCGCTCGGGATAATAGTCGTAGTCGTGATAGCCCTTGCCGCCGCCTTCGCCGGCCATCTTCAACACATCCGCGCTGATCGCGTCCTTGACGGCGCCCGTGCAAACCCAAGTGTGCCAGGGCTGGGTGTTTGTGCCGCTCGGCGCGCGCTGCGAAACCGCCAGGATCGCGTGGATGGTCTCGCGCGGGATCGGGTCCGGTTTGAAGGCGCGGATTGATTTGCGGGACTTGATCGCGTCGAGCACATCCATGGTGGGGAGATCCTGTTGCCGTGTTTTGCGCGACGGTAGGCCAAGGATAAGGCCTCGGCAACAGGCGCGCTTGACGCGCGCGGCCCATCGCCAGACGGTATCAGAACAACGATGGGGGAGGTTCGGATGACGGTCCGCTTTGGGCAGATGCTGGAGAACGTGGCGCATCGCTACCCGGATGCGCCCGCTGTGACGTTTCTGGGCCGGACGCGCAGTTGGGCCCAAGTCTACCGCCGCTGCCTCAACGTGGCCGCCGCCCTGCAGCGGGTGGCGCGTGGGCCAGGCGGGCGGGTCGCCTACTTGGGCTTCAACTCCGACATGTTGTTCGAGCTGTACTTCGCCGCGCCGATGGCAGGTCTGGAACTGGTGGTGATGAACTTTCGGTGGTCTGCGCCCGAAGCGGGCGCGGCCCTGTCGGATACCCAGCCCGCGATCCTGGTCGTCGACCAGGATCATGCAGACCTTGCCGATCAGGCGCTCACGCAAAGCGGTAGCGGCGCGGAGATCCTGGACACGACGGCCTTCGAGGCGATGGCGGCGGTGGACGCAATGCCGACCGGCCCAGGCAGCGGCGGCGACGATACGATGATCATCTACTTCACGGGCGGCACAACGGGGCGTTCCAAGGGCGTGATGATTAGCCACGCCAACATGATGACCAATGCACTTGGCGCGCCGCCGATCATGCGGTGCGAGATCGGCAAGCCGCAGATCATCATCGGGCCGATGTTCCACATGGCGCCGGGATCACGGATCTATTCCTCCGTTCTGCTAGCGGCGCACACGATCATCGTGCCGCGTTTCGACATGGTCGAGATGATGGCCCTGATCGCCCAGCATCGCGTGCATGCGGTGACGATGGTTCCCACGATGATGCACATGCTGCTGGAGCATCCCGAGTTCGGGCAGCATGATCTGTCATCCCTGGGGCCGATCATGTTGGGTGGCTCGCCTACGCCGCCTGATCTGCTGGCGCGGGCGCTGGCGGCGTTTCCGGGGGCGCAATTCACCAATGGCTATGGCATGACAGAGATGTCGAACCTGATCGCGGCACTGACGCCAGAGTACCACGTGCTCGAGGGGCCGATGGCCGGGCGCCTGCAATCGGTTGGCCGCCCGGTGCCGTACCTGGATGTTCGCATCTTTGGGCCGGACGACACCGAATTGGCGCAAGGTGAGGTCGGCGAGATCGTTGCCCGGGGCCCGACCGTCATGAAAGGATACCTGGGGCGTCCGGCAGAAACCGCCGAGGCGTTGCGCGGCGGCTGGTTTCACACCGGTGATATGGGCCGGTTCGACGCGGACGGGCTGCTCTATATCTCGGGCCGTGCCAAGGACATGATCATCACGGGCGGCGAGAACGTCTATCCGACCGAGGTCGAGGATGTGCTGGCCAGCCATCCAAACGTGGCCCAGGTGGCCGTGATCGGCGTGCCCGACGACAAATGGGGCGAGGCGGTGCACGCAGTAGTCATTCCTACAAGCGACCGGACGCCGACCGAGGACGATCTGCGCCAGCACTGCCGGCAAAGCCTCGCCGGCTACAAGTGTCCAAAGTCGTTCAGCTTTCGCGACCAACCCATGCCGCTGTCGGGGGCGAACAAGGTTCTGAAAACCGTCCTGCGGGAGGAGTACGCCAAGCAGGCCCACGTCTGACCCGGTGCAGGAATGCGCCCGGCGTGTTGGTAACCCCTTGGTAACCTTGATGACTGCTTAACTGGCGCAGCAGTTATCAGGAGCGCGCGTGACCCCTATGGATGATACGCAGCCCGCCGAAATACAGGTTGAACTTTGGGATGATGGGCCGCCTGCGCGCTCTAAGGCCGATGCGCGCCGCTTCATGCAGGGCCACCGTGCCAGGTTGCGCGCGCGGTTCTTGGACGCCGGTCCCAACAGTGTTGCCGATTACGAGATGCTGGAACTGCTGTTGTTCCGGGCCATCCCGCAACGCGACGTCAAACCATTGGCGAAACGGCTGATCGATGAGTTCGGCGACTTCAACGGGGTGATCTCTGCGCCGATCCCCCGTTTGTCCGCTACCGCGGGGGTGGGTCCGGCGGTCGTCTGTGAACTGAAGATCGTCGAGGCCGCCGCCCATCGTTTGGCGCGCGCGCGCGTCATGCACCGCCACGCGCTGTCGTCGTGGTCGGCGCTGATGGAATACTGCAAGACCGCCATGGCCCACCGGGATACCGAGCAGTTTCGGATCTTGTTTCTCGACCGCAAGAACGTTCTGATCGCCGATGAAGAACAGGCAAAGGGCACTGTGGATCACGTGCCGGTCTATCCGCGGGAGGTGGTCAAACGGTCGCTGGAGTTGAACGCCTCCGCCATGATCCTGGTGCACAACCATCCCTCTGGCGACCCGACGCCCAGCAAAGCGGACATCGACATGACCCGCCAGATCGAGACCGCCTCTCGCGCCGTGGGGGTGACGGTGCACGACCACGTCGTCGTGGGCAAAGACCAGGTGGTCAGCTTCCGTTCTCAGGGCTTGTTGTAGGCGCCGCTTAGCATTCCGGCACGTTGACGGCCAAACCGCCCAGCGCCGTCTCCTTGTAACGCTCCGACATGTCGCGGCCCGTGTCGCGCATCGTCTTGATGCAGGCATCCAACGAGACCAGGTGCTGCCCATCCCCACGCAAGGCCAGGGATGCGGCGGAGACGGCCTTGATCGCCCCCAGACCGTTGCGTTCAATGCACGGGACTTGGACCAGACCTTTGATCGGATCGCAGGTCATGCCCAGATGGTGTTCCAGGGCGATCTCGGCCGCGTTCTCGACCTGCCCTGGGCTGCCGCCAAGTGCCTCGGCCAGCGCCGCCGCGGCCATGGCGGAGGCTGATCCCACCTCGGCCTGACAACCGCATTCAGCGCCCGAGATCGACGCGTTGTGCTTGACGATCCCGCCGATTGCGGACGCGGTCAGCAGCATCTGCCGCAGGCCTTTATCGGTCGCGCCGACCACATGGTCGCGATAATAGCGCAGAACCGCCGGCATCACGCCCGCCGCCCCGTTGGTTGGTGCAGTGACCACCTGTCCACCCGCGGCATTTTCCTCGTTCACGGCCATCGCGTAGACCGACAACCAGTCATTCGCCACATGCGGCAGCTGCAGGTTCCGACCTCGCTCGTCGATCAGTTGCTGATGGATGTGCGCGGCGCGCCGCCGGACATTCAGGCCACCGGGCAGAATACCCTGCGCGGCTAGCCCGCGGTCCATGCAGCCCTTCATCACTGCCCATAGCCGGTCGAGGCCGCGATCAAGCGCCTCCCGCTCACGGCGGCTTTCCTCGTTCCGGCGCTTCATTTCGGCGATCGAAAGGCCTGAGCGTTGGGCCATGGCCAACATCTCTTCAGCACTCTCGAACGGGAAGGGGACCGGCTCTGACGGGGTAGCGTCCGCCGGGGAGCCATCGCGCAACTCGCGTTCTGTGACGACAAATCCGCCGCCGATGGAGAAATAACTTTCACGGTGCGAGAGGTTGCCGTGGGCATCCAGCGCTTCGAAGACCAGCGCATTGGTATGCAGGTCCAGTGCGGGGCCAAAGTCAAAGATCAGGTCCCCATCTGGGTCGAAGGCCAGATCCAGGCCGTCGGGGGTAATGCGCTTGACGGCCCGCAGCTTTTCCAACGCGGGCCCGGCGTCGGCCGGGCCCATATCGGCGGGCACGAATCCAAGCAGCCCCAGCATGACGGCGCGGTCGGTGGAATGCCCCCGGCCCGTGAATGCCAACGATCCGTGCAACCGGCAGCGCACCGAAACAGGGTCCTGGCCGCCCGGGATCCTGTTGGCACGCAGGCGAAGCTGCTCCAGAAAGCGCGCAGCCGCCACCATCGGCCCCATCGTGTGGCTGCTGGATGGTCCAATGCCGATTTTGAAGACGTCGAAGACGCTGAGAAACAAGGCCAGGCTCCCATACTTTCCCGCGTCTTTAAGCAAGGGGCGCCAGGGCGCGATATCAAGGACGACGTCGTGGAGGGCTGGCGCGACCTGCCGCGCCTGCATATGGTGCGCGCGTCCAATAGGGGGGAGCGCATGGTCGAGGAATTGCCACCGGCGGGGCTGGCGAAACGTGCGTCGGCGGTTCGGGCATTGGACTACGTGGAAGACGGCATGATCGTGGGGCTGGGGACGGGCTCGACGGCCAAGTGGTTCGTCGATCTGTTGGGGGGCAGCGACAAGCGTATCACCGGGGTGCCGACGTCCAGCAGAACGAAGGCGCAGGCCGAGGGGTTGGGTATTCCCCTGACGACCTTGGATGCTGCGGGCTCGCTGGACCTGACCATCGATGGTGCCGACGAGTTCGATGGGGCGTTGAACCTGATCAAGGGCGGCGGGGGCGCTCTGCTTCAGGAAAAGATCGTGGCTTCGGCGTCGCGGCAAATGGTGGTGATTTCGGATCCATCGAAAGAGGTCGAGACGCTTGGCGCGTTCCCGCTGCCGATTGAGATTGTGCGCTTTGGGGCTGAGTCCACGACACGACTGGTTAGGGCCTGCCTGAATGCGCATGGCTATGGGGGTTGCCCGATCGATCTGCGGGGTGGGGACACGCCTTTTGTGACCGACGAGGGGCACTTCATCCTGGACTGCCGGTTGGGCACCATCACTGACCCCGCTGCGCTGGACGTTGCGCTGAACACGGTTCCGGGGGTGGTGGAGACAGGTCTTTTCTGCGGGATCGCGTCGACAGTGATTGTCGGCCAACCCGACGGCACAGCGCGGCTGATCAATCCGACATGAACGTCACGCAGACGTGAGGGCCATTGTGCCAAAGATCCTGCTGCCTATCTTGTGATAGGTTCCCAATGACGCGCGCCGGTCTGGCGAGCATGGTGTCAAAACAAGGACAAAACGAATGAGCGACTTTGACTATGATCTCTTCGTCATCGGCGGCGGCTCGGGCGGGGTGCGGGCAGCCCGCATGTCCGCGCAGCACGGTGCCAAAGTCGCCATTGCCGAGGAGTATCGCTACGGCGGGACCTGCGTCATCCGTGGCTGCGTGCCAAAAAAGCTGATGGTCTACGCGTCCACATACCATGAACACTTTGAGGATGCCGCCGGCTTTGGCTGGACGGTCGGCGACAGCACGTTCGATTGGAAGAAGCTGATCGCCAACAAAGACACCGAGATCGGTCGGTTGGAGGGAATCTATCAACGGTTGCTGGACGGGGCAGGGGTCGAGCATTTCGCCACCCGCGCGACCGTGAAGGATCCGCATACCGTGCACTTGGTGGCAGAGGGACGCGACGTCACGGCGAAACAAATCCTGATCGCCACCGGGGGCTGGCCGCGCAAGTTGGACATCCCCGGGGCTGAACATGCAATCACCTCGAACGAGATCTTCCACCTGGAGGATCAGCCAAAGCGTGCCATCGTGATCGGGGGTGGATACATCGCCGCCGAGTTCGCAGGCATCCTGAACGGGTTGGGCACGGACGTCGTTCTGTCCTATCGCAGCGATCTGTTCCTTCGCGGCTTCGACCGCGAGGTGCGTGAACATGTGGCCGACGAGATGCGCAAGAAGGGCATCGACCTGCGCTTCAACACGCAGCCAGAGCGGATTGAGAAAACCGATGAAGGCCTGGTCGTGCACCTGGTCGGTGGAGAGCGTCTGGTTGGCGATATGGTGATGATGGCTACCGGACGGGTGCCAAACACACACGAGTTGGGTCTCGAAAACGCTGGGGTGAAGCTGAAAGCTGACGGCGCCATTGCGGTGGACGACTATTCGCAAACCTCTGTGCCGTCCATTTACGCCGTTGGTGACGTGACCAGCCGGCTGGAGCTGACCCCGGTGGCAATCCGCGAAGGCGCCGCATTTGCAGATACGGTATTCAATGCGACCCCGACCAAGGCGGATCATGCAATCGTCCCGACGGCGATCTTCACCCAGCCCGAGATCGGTACTGTCGGCCTGTCTGAGGATGTCGCAAAGATCGACCACGAGATCGACGTCTACTCCGCCGCCTTCCGCCCGATGGTGGCGACGCTGTCAGGGCGCGAAGAGCGGATGCTGATGAAGATGATCGTCGAAAAGTCCAGCCAGAAAGTGTTGGGCGTGCACATCGTCGGTCATGCCGCGGGAGAGATGATCCAGATGGCTGGGATCGCCGTGAAGATGGGTGCCACAAAGGCCGACTTCGACCGCACGGTTGCTGTGCATCCAACAGCGGCCGAAGAGCTGGTGACGATGAAGACGCCGGTGCGCTGACTGAAGCCTCGCCATGAGATCCGTGCGGGGCGATGAGGTCGCGCGGCTACGTCAGACGACCTCATTGCGGGCGAAACCCAGCCGGGTTGCGCAGCGACGGGTGTCACAATCGATGAACCCCTGCGATGACCCATGCGATGACCCCCTGCGATGGCCCCCTAGCGGCGTTGCAGGCGGTCGCCTCTTCGAAACTTCCAGGACCAAAACCGATCTGCGCCGTGTTGTCGCCGATTACCCCGATAGACGGACTTGAAATCGCTGGTTCGGTCGCCACCTGTCCCCCAACCCGCGTGCGCGAAAAATAGGCCGACAAACGGCGATGACGGCGCTATAGGACGGGCCAACACGACGCAACCTGCGAGAGATAGATGCCTTACAACTCGAACAACGGCGGCGGCGGACCCTGGGGCAGCGGCGGCGGTGGCAATCGCGGCAAGGGCCCCTGGGGCGGCGGCGGCGGTGGCGGCGGCGGCAACAACCAGGGCCCCGACTTAGACGATCTGCTGCGCAAAGGGCGCGACCAATTGCGTGTCGTGCTTGGTGGCCGTGGCGGCCCCCCGAACCGCGGCGGCGGTGGCGGCGGTAACCCACGTTTCGAGAAGTGGCTGCCGATCGCGATCCCGGTCGTCCTGATCCTGGTCTGGTTCTACAACTCTCTTTACCGCGTCGAGACGCAGGAAGCCTCGGTCGAGCTGTTCCTAGGGGCGGAATACAATGTCGGGACCGAGGGTCTTAACTTTGCCCCGTGGCCGCTCGTGTCGTACGAGATCGTCCAGGTCACCCGTGAGAACACCGAACAGATTGGGCTTGGTAGCGGTTCGGAAGAAGGCTTAATGCTGACCGGGGACGAGAACATCGTGGATATCGATTTCCAGGTAGTCTGGAACATCAGCGATCCCGAAGCCTTCCTGTTCAACCTGGCTGAGCCGAGGCCGACAATTAAGGCGGTAGCAGAATCAGCCATGCGTGAGGTGATCTCGCGCTCGGAACTGAAGCCGATCCTCAGCCGAGATCGTGCAGCGATCAGCCAGGAGGTCTTGGAACTGATCCAGGCAACGCTCGATAGCTACGAATCTGGCGTCAACATCGTGCGCCTGAACTTCGATGGCGCCGACCCGCCTGAGCAGGTGCTAGAAGCGTTCCGTGACGTTCAGGCGGCCGAACAGGACCGTGACACCGAAGAAAGCCAAGCGGAAGCTTATGCAAACCAAACGCTTGCAGCGGCGCGTGGTGAAGCTGCTCAGATCCTCCAGTCTGCCGAGGCTTACCGCGCTAGTGTCGTGAACGAAGCAAAGGGTGAAGCGGCACGCTTTGTGGCGGTCTACGATGAATATCGCCTTGCACCCGAAGTGACGCGCAAACGCCTGTACCTAGAGACACTTGAGCGTGTGATGGGCGATGTGAACAAGATCATCATCGATGAGGATGGTGGCGGCCAAGGCGTCGTCCCCTATTTGCCGCTGGACCAGCTGCGTCGTGGGACCGGTCAAGCTCAAGGCAACACCCGGAGGACCAACTGATGCGTCGCGTGCCGATCATTCTTGCTGTCCTAGCGGCCATTGTCGTGACGGCGCTGAGCTCGATCTATATCGTAGATGAGCGTAAACACGCGCTGGTGCTTCGCTTTGGTGAAGTCAAACAGGTCGTGTTCAACGAACCCGGTCTCGGTTGGAAACTGCCGTTCATTGACAATGTCGACTACTACGAAGGCCGGATCCTGCCGCTTGAGACGTCTCCGCTGGAGGTAACGCCTTTGGACGAGCGTCGTCTCGTTGTGGACGCTTTTGCGCGCTGGCGAATTACCGATGTGGTCCTCTTCCGGCAGGCCGCTCAGACCGAGCGTAACGCCGAAACGAGACTGCGCGGCATTCTAAACGCGGCGCTGCGTGAAGTCCTTGGTTCGGTGCGCTCGGCAGATGTGCTCAGCCCTGAACGGACGGTCCTGATGTCGCGTATCCGCGACGCTGCCCGTGCTCGGGCCCTGTCACTCGGCGTCGATATCATCGACGTTCGGATCCGGAGGGCTGACTTGCCGGACGCCAACCTTGAAGCGACGTTCCGCCGTATGAACGCCGAGCGTGAGCGTGAGGCCAGAGACGAGCGGGCCCGTGGTAAGGAACGTGCGCAGGAGGTCAAAGCGACCGCTGACAGACAAGCTGTCGAGTTGATCTCAGACGCTGAACGTGAAGCGGAGATCATCCGCGGTGAGGCAGACGCCGAACGGAACCGCATCTTTGCCGAGGCTTTCGGCCGCGATCCGGAGTTCTTCGCGTTCTATCGCTCGTTGCGTGCCTACGAGAAGGCCCTGCGTGGCGATAACGCGACGCTTGTGATCTCGCCCGACTCCGAGTTCTTCGACTATCTCAAGGAGAACCGCCCGACGGGAGCCGCGGCGCCCAACTGACCACGGGCGCGGCATGGACCTGATCGCAGCCTTAGCTTTGGTCATGGTCATCGAGGGGCTCGCATTGGCCATTCTGGCCCGCTCGCTGCCTGAATTGCTGGCGTCATTGCAAGAGATGACGCCAGCGACACTTCGCGTGTTGGGGTTCGCGCTTGTGGTTAGTGGCTTCGCGCTCTATCTGCTGGTGCGATAGCCAACGGATCAGCACATTTGATCCGTTTTGGCGATGCGCTGCCCTTGCGATTGGGGCAGGACAGAAATCCGGTGTGTCACAGCGCCGACTACGGGAGTAGAAATTCATGACCGTTGGCACGATCCGGGCAGGTGTGTGGCCCGCCTCCTTACGAGCCCTTGTCGTTGCCCTTGTTTGCTTTGCCGTTGGCCTCAGCCTGACTTCGGAAGCGCGCGCCCAAGGCCCCGGCGAGAGCTTCGCCGATCTGGCCGAGCAGTTGAGCCCGGCTGTGGTCAACATCTCGACGGCCCAGAACATCGAGCGCCCAGAGCGCGATGGCTCGCCCTTGGACGATCTGTTCCGCGACCTCTATCCGAACGGACGGCCGAATGGACGACGCCAGGTCACATCGCTTGGCTCTGGTTTTGTGATTTCGGCTGACGGGTTCGTCGTGACGAACAACCACGTGATTGAGGACGCGGACGAGATCACTGTCAATTTCCCGGATGGTCTTTCGCTTGTCGCGAGCGTGGTCGGTACCGACCCCCAGACCGACATTGCCGTATTGAAGCTGGATCACGATGCCCCCCTGCCGACGGTACCGTTTGGCGACTCGGACACAGCCCGGGTTGGCGATTGGGTGCTCGCGATCGGTAACCCGTTCGGTTTTTCCGGCTCGGTTTCCGCAGGGATCATCTCGGCGCGAAATCGTGACATAAATGCCGGCCGTTACGATGACTTCATCCAGACTGACGCCGCCATCAACCGGGGCAACTCGGGCGGTCCGCTGTTCAACATGGATGGCGAGGTCATCGGCGTGAATACGGCGATCATCTCGCCAACCGGCGGGTCTATTGGGATTGGCTTTTCGGTACCGTCTAACCTGGCCGCTAAAGTGGTTGATCAGTTGCGCGAGTTTGGTGTGACCCGACGTGGTTGGCTTGGTGTGCGCATTCAGCCTGTGAATGATGAGATGGCCGAGGCGTTGGAGATGGATGAGCCGAAGGGTGCGCTGGTCGTTGAGGTGACCCCTGGGGGACCAGCAGAGTCCGGGGGTATCATGGCCCGCGACGTGATCGTGAAATTTGACGGGAAGGATGTCGAAGAAATGCGAGATCTGCCCCGGCTCGTGGCAGATACAGATGTTGAAGCGACGGTACGGGTCGTGGTGTTCCGCGATGGCAAAACCCAAACCCTTCGTGTCACTGTTGGTCTCCTAGAGGAAGACCGCATCGCCGGCGCGGCCCCCGCTGAAGACCCTGAACCAGATGCAGACGCAGAAGTGCGCGTGTTGGGGCCCGTTGGTCTCGTTCTAAAGCCTCTGACCGACGAGACACGCGAAGAGTTCGAGATCGCAGAAGACGTCACCGGTGTCCTGATCGCCGAAGTTGATCCTACCGGTCCGGCTGCTGAAAAGGGTATTCAGCCTGGTGATGTAATCGTCGAAGTTGGCCAAGAGCCGGTATCAACACCGGCGGAGGTCGAGGAGCGCGTGACCGACGCGCGGGATAAGGACAAGAAGTCGGTCTTGTTCCTGATCCATTCAAAAGGGGACTTGCGGTTCGTGCCCCTATCAGTTGCGGACTGACGATCGGACGAGAACGCGCTTGGCCGCAAGACTTCGCGGCCGAGATTGCGGGCGATACTTTCCTCTGGTACTCGAATTTGACCGCTGCGGAGCGGGCTTTTCCTAAGCCAAGAGTAACCCATGCCAGACTTGTCAGAACGTATTCGCGGTGTTGTCGCCGACGGCAGCGACGGCTGGGAACTGCACTATCGGGCGCGGGAACTCAAAACCGCTGGTGAGCCGGTGATCATGCTGTCGATCGGCGATCACGATATCAAGACCTCCCCGTCGATCATCGATGCGATGCATGCCTCCGCCTTGGGCGGACATTTGGGCTATACCTCATCCACGGGGGTCGGGGCTCTGCGTTCAGCCATCGCCGATCGTGTCACGCGACGCAACACAGTCGGCGCCGAAGCATCGGACATCGTCGTTTGTGCTGGCGGACAAGGCGCGATCTTTGCGTCTATGATGGCGGCCCTCGACCCCGGTGACGCCTGTGTGCTGTTGGACCCGTTCTACGCCACATTCGATGTTACCGTGCGCGCGGTCTCTGGCCTGCCGATTATCGTTCCGACGGATGCTGAGAATGGATTTCAGCCAAATCCGGACTGGATCGCCGCGGCGATCGCTCCGAGTACTCGGGCGATACTGATAAATACACCGAACAATCCAACGGGTGCCGTGTACGAGCGCGAGCGATTGGAGGCCATTTCAGAGCTTTGTCTACGCCATGATCTCTGGCTGATTTCCGACGAGCTATACGACAGCCAGGTTCACGATGGCTCTCACCTCAGTCCGCGCGATCTCCCTGGCATGGCTGCACGTACGTTTGTCATCGGCTCGATGTCTAAGGGTTACGCGATGACTGGAGCGCGTGTTGGATGGGTCGTTGCCCCGCCAAAGGCTGTGGGCGCGTTGGCTGATCTATCGAACGCGACCACCTATGGCTTGCCCGGCTTCATACAAGACGCTGCCACCCATGCACTTACGCAAATGGGTGAGCAAGAAGCCGAGATTGCAGAACGCTACAAGGCGCGCCGCGACTTGGCCGTAAGCGCAATAGGAAACGTAGCAGGAGTTCGAATCTCGCCACCCCAGGGCGGTATGTACGTGATGTTGGACATTCGTGAGACGGGGTTGTCGGGTCAAGACTTCGCCGAGAAGCTGCTGGAAGAAGAACGCATTGGCGTGATGCCTGGTGAAAGTTTCGGCGATGCCGCAGCGGGGCATGTTCGTGTGGCCCTAACCGTTTCGGAGGCCGAGTTGGAGGACGCCGTCCGGCGAACTGCGGCTTTGGCGGCCAAGTTTGCCGCTCAGATCTAGATCAGCGGGAGGTCCTGGGTGACCTTCGACTTGCGACTGCATAGGTGATCAGAGCGGTGCGTAAATCTGCGAGACAGTCACCCAGCTCACGTTTTTGGCAGCCTTCGACGTATTTTGAGCAGCCTTCCTGTTCGGTCGGCCTACCGCTGGTGTGGTCGGTCATTGAATCGATCCTTGTCTGGAACGCTCAAGAACCTGCACCGCTTTCGTTAAAATTCGATCAATCCTCTGCGAAGAGTTCGCTGATCCCTTTAGTTTCCGGGTACCAGCTTACCCGGATTCAGAATTCCTGCTGGATCAAAGGTTCTCTTGATCTGACCCATTAATTGCCAGGCCGCGTCACCGTGTTCCTCGGCCATGAACTTGCGTTTGCCAATACCGATGCCGTGTTCACCCGAAACTGTGCCGCCCATTGAGATCGTGCGCTCCGAAATGCGGTCCGCCAGTTGCTTGGCTAAGGCGACTTCTGTGGCATCGTTTGGGTCGATCATGTAACTCAGGTGAAAGTTGCCGTCGCCAGCATGACCAATAGTCGTCGCCATCAATGTACCTTCCGGGACGTCTTTACGGCTTTCAAGAAGGCACTCGGCCAATCGAGAGATCGGTACACAGGCATCGGTGTTGTAGCCGGTGCGACCGGGGCACATGGCTTTGATCGCGTAATAGAAATTGTGCCGAGCGGCCCAAAGACGGGTACGATCCTCGGTCCGAGAAGCCCATTCAAACCCAGAGCCGCCGAAATCGCCGCAAATATCACCGACGGTTTCAGCCTGCTCGGCCACGCCTGCCTCGGTGCCGTGGAACTCAATAAAGAGGTGGGGTGCCTCAGGCATGGTCATGTCCGAGTAAGCGTTGATTGCGCGGATGCAGACATCGTCCACCAGTTCGATCCGTGCGACGGGAATCGACATCTGGATAGTCTGCTGGACAGCCTGCACTGCGCCTTCGATATCCTCAAAGGCACAGATGGCAGCTGAGATCGCCTCTGGTTGCGCATGGAGGCGGACAGTTATCTCGGTAATGATCCCTAGGGTCCCTTCCGAGCCGACAAACAGTTTAGTCAAATCGTAACCGTTCGCGGCTTTTCGAGCACGGCTTCCTGTTCTGATGATCCTGCCGTCGGCCATGACCACTTCCAGAGCCATGACGGATTCCCGCATCGTGCCGTAACGCACCGCACAAGTGCCAGATGCGCGGGTCGCGGCCATGCCGCCGATGGACGCGTCGGCCCCCGGGTCAATTGGGAAAAACAAGCCTGTTGCCCTCAGATCGTTATTTAGTTGCTTGCGCGTAACTCCAGGCTGAACGACTGCATCCATATCTTCGTGATGCACCTCAAGGACCTTGTTCATTCGGTCAAAGGACAGCGTTATCCCACCCTGGACTGCTACAATATGGCCTTCAAGCGATGTGCCCGCCCCCCAGGCGATGATTGGGCAACCGTGTTCGTTGCACGTCCGCGCTACCAACGAGACCTCTTCCGTGGTCTCAGGCCATACGACAGCGTCCGGCGGCGTTGGCGGGTACCACGCTTCGTTACGTCCATACTGGTCAAGCACTGATTGCCCAGTAGAGATGCGGTCGCCAAAATGCGGCTTCAGGGCATCAATGGCGCTTTCGATACTCATGGCTTTGCTCCGCTTGGCTAGCTTCTTGTGCCCACTTGCGCGGGACAATAGCCGACTTAATCTCCCACGCAATCGAGGAGCGCCCAATGACAAAGACCCGCGACAATTTCGAAGCCGCCCCAATCCGCACAATGACAAGAACGGTGCCGAAGGAGTGGATCGATTACAACGGTCACATGAACGTTGCTTACTACACGATGGCGATTGACCAAGCGATGGACGAAGTCTTCGACATGTTGGGTCTCGGTGAGGACCTCGTCGCTCAGCATGGAATGGGGCCAATGGCGCTGCAGGGCCAGATTCATTATCTGGATGAATTGCTAGTGGGTCAGAAGTTCGCGTGTGACATTCAATTGTTGGATGCCGACTACAAGCGCATGCACCTTTTTGTCACGATGCTGCATATAGATAAAGGGATCGAGGCTGCGACGTGGGAAGCAATCTCGATGAATGTTGATCTAACCGCCCGTCGGTCGACGGGGTATCCAACGGAGTGTATGGAGCGTGTGAACAGCCTGCTGAAAGCTCACTCTGACTTGCCTCGGCACCGATTGGCTGGAGCTTCATTAGGCCTACAGCGAAAGAAATCCTGACGAAATGAGGTCCCTCCCTTGAACGGCATCGCTGGAGCACTGCGACCGACTTTTCTGGAGCTTCTGAAGTGAGCGTGTCAGTGATTGAAGTCGACCGCCGTCGCGCCTATGCGCTCACCTTGTCAATGTTTGTTTTCACAACGGTGAGCGCATTGGCGGTGTGGAGCTTGGACTTGGGGTCCTGGTCGTCGAACTTTACCGTCGGCGCCGCAATCATGATATCCGGCATTTTTGGGGGCATAATGCTCCTGCGCGCAGGGTTGATCTGCGCTGTACTGCCGTACTTTTTGATTGGATTCGGCGCATTCTTTGGATTTGGCACACTGGTGATGTTGAGCTCACCCGAGGCAGCGGCGAGACTGTTGTTCACAGTTGATCTCCAGTCTCAAGCCCTGCCAATGGTGAACGCCGCCAACTCACTCGTTGGCCTGATTGTTCTGGCGATTGCTGGGCCATTTTTCTTGTTCATGAAAACGGGCAGCACCGAAGGACAAGGGCTTTCTTCTGTACTGAGAAGTGCTGGTAACTTTTCGACCCCAATGCTGGTTATCAGCTTTGTTGTGGTCTTCCTGCAGTTCGCGTCTTTCCCGCCCGGTAGCGGCGGTGCAATTGATTCCATCAATAATCTACTGAGAGGGTTGCCGTTGCTCAGTCTGATTTTGCTGGCGGCAAATTGGACGCAACTGAATTTTGAACGAAAGGTATTGACGAGCCTTTTGGTCGTTGCACTCACCGTCTACGGGTTTGCAACCCTATACAAAGCAAATGTTTTCATGCCGATCACCTTCTTTGCAATTGGCCTGATCTTAGGTGGGTCAAGGGCTCGGTTGGGCGTGGCTTTGATAGTCACGGCCTTTCTTTTCTATGTCGGATTTGTTGCCGAAGTAGTGAATTACGCTCGAGATCAGGATGACTTTGACCCGTTAAGAAGTGGGCTGGTTGAACGCGCTGAGATCACCTGGCGGGTAGCAGGTGAAGTGCTATCCGGACGCATAGGCGTGGAGCCTGAAATCCTGATGTTACGGTTCTCGGTTGTGCCCTTCCAAACCTATTTTATGACCCAATTCGATGCTGGGTTTCCCGGGGACAGTCTGAACGAAGTCTGGACAAATCTTATTCCACGATTCTTATGGCCGGATAAACCCGTTTTTGCCCCCGGGCAAGAATTCGACATCGCATACCGCGGCTATGACGTCGAAAACAGTCTCGCCATTTCTTTCATTGGTGAAGCTTATTGGAATCTTGGTTGGCCAGGATTGATCTTGGTATCTGTGATTGTAGGTCTGCAAATGGGCTGGTTTACTAGAAAATGGATAAAGTTCACCACTGAAGGTAGGCATCACTTTGGTGTATTTCTCATGTCACCTATATTAATCGTCACTGCACTCTCGGTCGAAGGCAACTTTGTGGGAACGTTCGTAACCGGTGTGGTCAGGATATTTATCTTGGTCGTTTTGATCGATACGTTCGCGCGCATGATTTC
The DNA here is from genome assembly GCA_039026375.1 of Pseudomonadota bacterium. Taxonomy (GTDB): domain Bacteria; phylum Pseudomonadota; class Alphaproteobacteria; order Rhodobacterales; family Rhodobacteraceae; genus Thermohalobaculum. The sequence goes on along the minus strand of JBCCML010000001.1, from coordinate 129,936 downwards.
AGACTACCGGCGTATACGTACGCGGTGATTTTTATAGCGCATCGAAGGCGGTTGCGAGTGTGATATCCTTATCGGTAATTCCACCTTGGTCGTGCGTCGTTAAACGCACCTCAACACGATTATAGACATTGAACCACTCCGGATGATGGTCAGCCACTTCGGCTTCAAACGACGCGCGCATCATCCATGCCATGGCATCGCGGAAGTTCGAAAATCGATATGTCTTCGAAATTGCCTTGCCATCATCGCTAACCGACCAACCTGCGGAGGTCAAAGATCCCGGTACCGTTGTCATTCAGTGCCTCAAGAGCTGATTTGATTGTTGGGCGTATGCATCTGCCAACGCGCTGCATTTTCGCGGATGGCGCTTGCCCTCTCGTCTGCTGGAGGATGGCTCGCCATCCAACTTGGAACTACAGTGCTGCCAGGAACGAGTTTTGGTAACTTCTCAAGCATCGAAGCCTGTGCTTCAGCTCCAAGTCCGGACCTGACCATAAGTGCTGTTGCATATGCGTCAGCTTCAAACTCATCTCGCCGGGATAGCGTTGCCGTTAGCAAGTTGAGCAACCATGCCGCGATGTACCCGCCAACGATTGGTATGGCCCGCGCCAAGAAACCGCCCAGGACCATGCCTGCTGCCTGACGGCCGGCGACCTCGATCATGCGACGCTTCATATGCCCGAGCGCAACATGCCCCATCTCATGGGCCGCTACTGAGGCTATTTCTTGAGCCGTGACTTCGCCCCGTCGATACGTGTCGAACAAACCCTGGGTGATGTAGATTTCGCCAGTGTCAGTCGCGAGACCGTTGATCGATGCCTCAGGTAACAAGCGGACTTGAACATGATCTATTCCGGCCGCATCAGCGAGTTTTTGGAACAGGGCATCAAGTTGGTCGTGCTGAAGTGGTTTTGACGTCTTCAACAACGCATTTCCAGAAGCCTGGGCGCGCGCTTTAACAAAGAACCAGAACCCGGCGAGCAGCAGTAGGGGGAGCAGAAGTTTCAACATTTCGTTGATATAGGGTTTCGGGTGTCGAGGGTCATCACTATGCGGCGAGATGCTCTGAGGCCTTTATCGTCCTTGGTTCAAACCGTGGTGGGAAAAGTCCTCAGCGACTCAGTCAGTCCGCAACCCATTGCTGCGCCCGATGCTGCCACGCCCCGACTGCTGGCAACTGCACTCAATCATCCATCCCGTGAAACTCACCTGCCATCGCAGCTTACTTTCGGCCTTGAAGATAACGTCCGAAATGTATTCGCGTTGAGGATCACAGTCCCAAGCCGTAAAGTCTTCTTCCGAGAAACGGGCTTCCTCTCCAATCGTGCGATAAACGGCGTCCAAGGTGGATGTGTCCTGCACGCACCATTCGGCCCGAAGCACATCCTCCAGGATGACATCTGCGTTTTGTGAGGCCGCGGTATTGGCCTGAGAGATAATGAAGCCTACGCAAACCAAACCAACACATACTTTCATATCTGAGCCCTGCCTTCCGATCACCTGCGGGCGGCTTGGACAGCACGGCCCAAGACACCAACGCCCTGCGTGGCAGTAGACTGAAAACGCTTGGGCGCGGCAAGTCATCTTATCCATTAGTTTTGAGCGCTTCGAGACCTTAGCGGCCGTTATCCGATACACCATCGGGTAGGTCTGCGGAGTCACTGCCCGACACCTCATGCCAGCTGGGCAGTTCAACTCGTCGCCAGTCAATCCAACTATTTTTGTCTCGAATCGTATACTTCTCATGGAGATTCCGTTCGTTAGGCACCTCGCATCTACTGCGAAATGTCCCATTCGGGACTAATGAAGTTGAAGTCTATCTTCGTGTGCTTCGAACCGCGTCAGATCTTTAATGCCGCCGCAGGGGGCGCCGCCCGGACCGGCGGCCATTGATTAGATGCTCACGGACAAAGACGAAAATGCCGGCTGCTAGAATGAGGCTGATGCCGATCGCTCTGACGAAGCCTGGCAGTTCGCCAAAAACCATCCAACCCCAGAAGACTGCTAACGGCAGCGCGGTGTACTCAAATGGCGCAATCAGCCCAACGTCCGCCTGCCGATAAGCTTGTGACATCGAGTATCCGATCACGCCTGATGACAGGCCCAGCAACAAGAACAACCAAATGTCGTTCCCTGTGGGCCAGACCCACGCGCGCAGCAGAAAAATCAAGCTTGGGTTGGTCAGCCCGTCTGCTAACTCTCCATCGCCTGCAATCGCGAAGAACACCACGCTCACTACCAAAAACGTACCCTGAATGTAGGTCGCCATGGCGGAAGCTTTTGATGTCACCCCTAGTCGTCGGGTTAGGATCTGCATCCCCGCATACGCGGCGGCGGCCAAGATAGGTAGCAGGAGCATCCATCGCTCTACTCCGTGAGCGTTCTGCGCTTCCCAAGGGCGCAGCATGACCACCACACCCAAGAGGCCGACTAGCACGGCACTGATGCGGTATGGGCCGACCTTTTCACCCAGTATCGGGATCGACAGCAATGTGATGAACAGCGGCGCTACGAAGAACAGAGCGGTCGCTTCGGCGAGCGGCAGCACCGCTAAGGCCGCGAAAAAGGTCATGTTCGCGGTGACGATCAATAACCCTCTCACCAGGTGCCAACCCGGTTGGTCCGTACGGAGAATCTTCCAGCCACCTTCGATCTGCACCAGCACTAGACTGAACGTGATCGCAATTGCCGATCTGACGAAGACCATCTGATGAAGGGGATAGTCGCCTGACAATGCCTTGATCAGCATATCGTTGACCGAGATTGCGGTCATGCCGATCAGTATGAAGAGAATGCCCAGCCGAGCATTGCTGGTACTAGCGCCAGTCGACATCTGGTTGGCCTTTCGGGTGCTGGCGAAACGGTACGCCTTTCAGGCCCGAGCCACCAGTGATCAATGCAGTTTCGCCCGACCCGTCCCGTCTCGGCGCATTCTGTGGAGTGTCCCCTAAGCCGGGTCAGCTGGGCTGCCGTTGAGAAATGAAACCAAGCGTGTTTCGGGAACCTTCGGCACGTGAAAGCGTTCAACGCCAGCTTTTCCGGTTAGCGACTGAGCTCCCGAGTTGCCGCATCCAAGCCCTGGAGGGTCATCGGGAACATGCGCTTTGACATGATCTCATCGATCATCCCGATCGACTGGGTGTATTTCCAGTGCTTCTCGGGCACTGGGTTGATCCATACAGCGGACGGATATTTGTCCAACGCGCGCCGCAACCAAACTTCACCCGCCTCGGCGTTCCAGTGTTCGTTGGCCCCGCCAGGATAGGCGATTTCGTAGGGGCTCATCGAGGCGTCGCCAACGAAGACCAGCTTGTAATCGGGTCCGTACGTGTTCAGCACATCCCATGTTGGCGTCTGTGCATCCCAGCGCCGACGGTTGTCCTTCCAAACGCCTTCGTAGAGGCAGTTGTGAAAGTACCAGTACTCGAGATGTTTGAACTCGGTGCGAGCTGCGGAGAAAAGTTCCTCAACAACTCTGATGTGATCGTCCATCGATCCACCGACGTCGAAAAACATCAACACCTTCACGGCGTTATGGCGTTCCGGGCGCATTTTGACGTCGAGGTATCCGTGCTCTGCCGTTGCGCGGATCGTACCTGATAGATCCAATTCTTCCGCGGCGCCTTCACGCGCCCATCGGCGCAGGCGCTTTAGCGCCACCTTGATGTTTCGGGTGCCAAGCTCGACGGTATCGTCCAGGTTCTTGAACTGTCGTTTGTCCCAGACTTTCACGGCGCGACGGTGACGTGATTCCTTCTGCCCGATGCGCACGCCCTCGGGGTTGTAGCCGTAAGCGCCAAATGGTGAGGTTCCCGCGGTGCCGATCCACTTCGAGCCGCCCTGGTGGCGGCCCTGCTGCTCTTCAAGGCGCTTCTTCAGCGTCTCCATCAGCTTTTCCCAGCCGCCGAGGCTTTCGACGTCCTTCTTCTCCTCGTCGGTCAGGTACTTCTCGGCCATCTTGCGGAGCCACTCCTCGGGCAGCTCCATAGTCTCGATGCCTTCCTCGGACCCTGACACCGTCTCGAGCCCCTTGAAGACCTCGGCGAAGACCCGATCGAACCGGTCGAGATGGCGCTCGTCCTTCACCAGCGCCGAGCGGGCGAGAAAGTAGAACTCCTCGACATCGTAGATCACCAAGCCCTGGGACATGGCGTCCATCAGCATCAGGTGCTCTCGTAAGCTAACGGGAACCTTGGCCTGTTTGAGTCCGAAGAAGAGGTTCAGAAACATCGCTTTGCCCGCTACCAGCCTAGCCAACGCATTTCAGCCATGAAGACCATGGCAATCATCACCACAAGGAAGGCTGGGATTGCGTGCGCAGCAGCGTATTGCAGCTTGTCGGCAGTGACCCCGCCAGCTCTCGCTGCTCTGCGCCACCCGATGATCCCCGCAATCAAGCTGATGACGATTGCGGGTATCATACGGCTCTCCGGAGTTTAGTTGCCAATCAAGCGTCTGACCTCGGGGTGGCGCCTGCCCAAGGCGTAAGCGCCCCACTCAGCGGCAAGCCGGCGAGCGGCGAAGCTGCGAGACCCCTGCTGTATGGCTCGCAGCGCTGCCTCTTGCAAGGCGTAGAGGGAGACGAGGCGCTCGGCCTTGCCATGTGAGGCCAGTCGGCTTTCTAGTCCCTCGCTCAGGCCAAGGGCGGCAGATGGGCGCCCCGCCCGAAACAGCGCTCTGGCCCGCGAAAGCTTGATCAGCGCGATGCGGAGATCATCGCTGCCGTGCACTCTGGCGCAGATACGTTCTGCACGTTCCAGGAACCCCAACTCTGCCGCCGGTTCGTCTCGCGATACCCGGGCCAGCGTCACCAGGCTTTGGCAATGGAAAGCTGAGCCCGGCCGACGACGGATGGCAATCGCCAGCGCTTGGTTCGCGGATCGCCGCCTGGAACCGGCTGATGGACTGCGTTCGAAGACCGCGCTGATCTTGGTCGACCACTCCCGCATGTCGTTGGGATTAATGCGCGTTTGTGGCGGTGCGCGTTCGCCTATCGGGTTCAACTGCGCCAGCACGCTCCGGACAACTCTGCGCGTCTCGCCGCGCGAAAGGCCCGAGCGCATCTGCGGAGAGTAAAGGACCCTCAACATCAGATAATCGAGCGCGGTCGGCCATAGATGCACCGCATCGTCGTTGAAGATGGAGAAACTGAGCTCGTAAAGATCATTGGCCGGACCAAGCGCCTGAGCGATTTCTTCTATCAGGCATGTTCTGATCAAATATGGCTCGGCATTTGCCGGGATGAACACGGTCATTGCTTGTAGCGATCGCTGTCTCTCGAACGCGCGCGTGCCAAATTTGGTGGGATCTCGCCGGAACGTCTCCCACTCAAGCCGACCCGGGGCAACAACACAGCTGTGTTTTGGGATCTGGGCGCGGAAGTCGGCGCCTGGTACGAACCGAACCAGCAGATTGCCGGATCCTGGTGCCCGACCGATCGCGACACCTGCGCGTGTGCGCAGTTCGGCGAGGTAGGCGTCTACGAACGACGTGTAACCGGCGGCGCCGGGCCCCGACATCACGATGTTGATGGGCTCCTCGTAACGGAGGAGATGCGGGCGGCGCTGACCCCATTCCAAGTCATGCGTCAGACGGACAAAGGCGTCCGTGATCCAGGCGTTATCATAGCGCGTGTGTCCGGCGGGAAGGGCTGAACCCAATCTCGGATGGCCGGGTAGTGAACCTGCTTCGTGAGGCGCTGTACCTACGGTGGACGACGGGGCGGCGCACCCAGCCAAACAGAGCGAGACAGCAGCCACTCGTAGACCTGAGCGAATGACCTGCTTCAGAGGCAGGGCGGTCATTCTGGGGACGGCCCGGCCAGGAACGTCCTGGGTCAAAAGCACAATCCCTGACCTGACACCCCGGGCAAGCCGGTCTCAAGCTGGCCGATCATACTTGATGAATGGGGAAAGCGTCGCGACATGATCATAGAGCTTGCGTGCCGTCGAGTTGAAGTCTTGGGTCAGCCAGTAGACCCTGGGACAACCGGCTGCGTCGCCCGCAGCATAAACAGCCTCGATCAAGGCCCTTCCGGCCCCGGTGCCTCGGGCCGCCGGAGCAACAAAGAGATCTTGCAGGTAGATGACGTTCTCAATGCGCCAGCAATGGCGATGAAACAGGTAATGCGTCAGCCCGATCAGCGCGCCATCTCGCTCGGCGACCAGGCCGTGAAACTCGTGCGGGTCGTCGCAGAGAAGCCTTCGGAAGGTCTCTTCATAGACTTCGCTTGCGACCGAGGTTTCGTAGAAGTCCAGGTACCCGGTCCACAGGTCTCGCCACGATTCTTCGTCGCGGGCTTCGATTGGCCTAACTACGACGTCCATGAAATCCTCCGATCCTGACGGGCACGAACAGAGCACACCTTTGGCCCCACGTCATCCCCGACGCTAACGGAAGTCACTTACGTTCGGCCGAACCGCTGTTCCATGGCGCGGCGCGTCTGAACAATCTCGTCCGTCTGATCCAGTTCGACATCGTCCCAGTGGACAACCGCGCCCGCAGGAACGGGCACACGCAACCGAATGCCGTGCGCCAAACCCAAGGGCAGGGCGCCTGCCTTCAGTGAATCGCGTGCGGGCATCAGCTTGCCGTAGACAGTGTAGCCGCCTTCGCCGTCCAAGACTTCGCCGACGGAAAGATCACGCTTCGCTGTCGCAACAACATCTGCATTGAAGGTTTGAGCGCTACCGGTTGCTTCACCGCGCAGTGCGGCATTCAGAACGCTAATGTTCAGCTCAAGCCCGATCATGTGCGTCGGGCGATAGAGCGCCGAGTATTGCCCCGTGCTGTCAGTGACCATCCCATACTGCTTGAAGCATGTTTTTGCGTACTCGTTCGGGGCCTCCACCACGACGTAGACGCCCCAACGCAGATCGCGAAACACCGGGCGGCCATCACGTTCTACCGACGAGATGACTTCGACCATCCCTTTGCCTTCCAGCATCCCACCGTCGCTGAGCGGGCGCAGAACGTGGGGCAGGTCGTCCACCCCGCACGGGGGAAACGAGAGGCCGTCGGTTGGCGCCGCTAAATCACACGCGTTGGCGATCGCAGCCATTTCAATGGCTGACTTCGTGCCGTCCAGGAAGGAGTTAAACATCTGGGGGTTAAGGCCGTCGGCCTGCGCGCTTTCGGGCGTCATGCCGTAATGCGACCAAACCGTGTCTGGCGTAGATTGATGGAAGGTTGGGAGGTATTTTGTGCCCTTCCCAGCCGCGACGACGCCAAATCCGCAAGCGCGCGCCCAATCGACAAGTTCCGCCGTTAAGGCCGGTTGGTCGCCATAGGCCATGGTGTAGACGACACCCGCTTCTCTGGCCTCCTGTGATAGCAACGGTCCAGCCAGCACATCTGCTTCGACGTTCACCATCACGATGTGTTTGCCACCCGCAATGGCGGCACGGGCGTGTCGAATGCCAGCGCCCGGATGGCCGGTGGCGTCGATCACGACGTCCACATCGTCACGCGCTGCCAGCGCCAACCCGTCCGGGACGATATCCACATCCGCTGCGTCCAACGCAGACCAACCAACATGCCGCAACGCGGCGCGCGCGCGGTCTGGCGATAGGTCGGCGATGACAGTGACCTTTAGGCCTGGCACGCTGGGTACCTGGTTCAAGAACATCGAGCCGAACTTTCCCGCCCCGATGAGGCCGACCCTTACGGGTTTGGCATATTCCGCACGTGCCAAAAGCATTGAGTGCAAATTCATCGGATCACCCTTCACGCAGTTTCTGGTCGTAAACCTTCGCGCGAGTGTTAGACGGTTGCCAGCGCCTTGGCGTCAAGGGCGTGATCTCTGATGTCGGGGTTTGGCCGCGGCAAAGGTTTCGAGCGGGCGGGACGAAACTGGATCTGACTGAGCAAGGCGTCTTGGGTCCATCCTGACATATTGCTGAAGTGCCGCATCCACCCCTTTGTTGCCCAGAAGCTGAGCGAGTGTGTTGATCCCAGTTCATGACGCCGATGTCGTTCAAAACAGGAATTCGCCCCAAGCTTGCACCGGGCGGCCTGGTTGGTGTGCCCGACGACGTCAGGCCAGGCGCCTATCCGAGACCTGGCAACGCAGAGCCTGAGCTGAACAGCAACGACTGAATGGCTGGTTGGCATCCTCGGCTCTACAGCTTGATTTCGTCTGCCGCCGCGCGACGAGTCGATTGGTCGGTGCCGGTCGGGGTACCTTGTCTGGCACTCTCATCAAGGGAGAGCGATTGGTGGCGGTTCGCTTTGGATGCGACGCAGCAGCTGAATTTCGTGCAACGGTTGCGCTGCCACCGGGAATTAACCACTATTAGTGTGTCTTGGCGACGTGCGGCAGAATCACCAGCCGGAGAGTGAAGCGATGATGATCGAAGACAAGTCTTGGCGTCCAATCTGGGCGACACAAGACGGCAGTCACGTAGGCATTATCGACCAGACGAAACTGCCCTTCAGGTTCGTGACTTCCGAATTGCATACCGTCGATGATGCAGCCAAGGCCATTCGGGAGATGAAGGTCCGGGGCGCGCCCTTGATCGGTGCGACTGCGGCCTATGGCATGGCGTTGGCAATGCGCCGAGATGCCTCGGACTCATCGATTCAGGCCGCCTATGACCAACTGTTGGCAACGCGGCCGACTGCCGTGAACCTTCGTTGGGCTCTCGACGATATGGCGCAGACCCTTCGACCGATGGCCGGCGTGAAACGGCCGGCGGCCGCATTCCGGCGTGCCGGAGAGATTGTCGAGGAGGACGTTCTGATCAACCAAAAGATCGGTGAGCACGGCCTGTCCCTTATTCGTCGGCTGGCCAAGAAAACGGGCAAGGTAAACATCCTAACGCACTGCAATGCCGGTTGGCTTGCGACGTGCGATTGGGGGACGGCGACGGCACCGATCTACATGGCGCATGACGAAGGGATTGATGTCCATGTCTGGGTCGATGAGACAAGGCCGCGAAATCAGGGCGCGCATTTGACCGCGTGGGAACTTCGGAACCACGGTGTTCCCCACACAGTCATCGTCGACAATGCGGGCGGGCACCTGATGCAGCAAGGTCAGGTGGACCTTTGCCTGGTCGGCACCGATCGCGTCACCAGTTCCGGTGACGTCTGCAACAAGATCGGCACCTATTTGAAGGCGTTGGCAGCTGCCGACAACAAGGTGCCGTTTTATGTGTGCTTGCCATCGCCTACCATCGATTGGACCGTTGAAGATGGCGAAGACATCCCGATCGAGGAGCGCTCGGGTGACGAGGTCACCGATGTAACTGGGCTGGTGGGTAGCCAGATCGTTCGGACAAGAGTGGTTTCGCCGCGCTCTGCGGTTGCCAATCCAGCCTTCGATGTGACCCCCGCTCGTTTGGTTAGTGGCTTGATCACCGAGCGGGGTATCACCCTCGCCTCTTCACGCGGTTTGGCCAAGTTGTTTCCAGAGAAGGTTGCAGCGTAGCGAAAGTTCGGCCCCGCGGCGGCGCGCCCGGTTGCCGGCTATGTCGTCGCCTCGTATATTCATGAGATGATAAGTAGAGATATCTCGGACAAGGCCCAACGTCATCCGGAGAAGGCGCATCGCGACGACAATCCGTCGCCGCCAAAGCCGCCATGGATCCGCGTGAAGGCGCCGAACTCTAAGGGCTTTTTCGATACGGCCAGGACGGTGAAAGAGCATGGTCTCGCGACCGTGTGCCAAGAAGCAGGTTGCCCAAACGTTGGGGAATGCTGGGCACAAGGCCATGCGACCATGATGATCATGGGAGAGATCTGCACCCGTGGTTGCACCTTCTGCAATGTTGCGACCGGTCGTCCGGATACTCTGGATGTTTTCGAACCCGGACGTGTCGCGCACGCTGTGTCGAAGCTGGGCCTGAGCCATGTGGTCGTCACGTCAGTGGACCGGGACGATCTGGCGGATGGCGGCGCCGAACACTTCGCTCAGACCATCCGAGCAATTCGCCGGAAAACGCCCGACACGACGATCGAGATCCTGACACCGGACTTTCTGCGTTGTGGACCGGAGGCGCTGGAGACGGTGGTTGAAGCGCGACCGGATGTTTTCAACCACAATCTAGAGACGGTTCCCGGCCTTTACCCGCAGGTTCGTCCGGGCGCCCGTTACTTTCATTCCCTTCGCCTTCTGCAGCGCGTGAAAGAGTTGGACCCTTCGACCTTTACCAAGTCGGGGATCATGGTGGGATTGGGGGAGACCCGCCTTCAGGTGTCGCAGGTGATGGATGACATGCGCGCCGCTGATGTGGATTTCCTGACGGTCGGGCAGTATTTGCAACCATCGCGAAAGCACCATTCCGTTGATCGATACTGGACGCCCGATGAATTCGCGTCGCTCGAAAAGTTGGCGTTTGCCAAAGGGTTCCTGATGGTTTCTGCATCACCCCTGACGCGGTCTTCTTACCACGCGGGCGATGACTTCGAACGGCTGCGCACGGCTAGATTAGAAAAGCTGGGCAGCCATTAGGCTACGTTCTCTGACCGGGGTTCACTGCGCCAATGTAGGGCAGGGCGCGATTCCGTTGCGCGTAGTCTATGCCATATCCTACGACAAAAGTGTCTGGGATCTCAAAGCCGACAAACCGAACAGGTACATCGATTTCGCGCCGCGACGGCTTTGAAAGCAACGTGCAGACTTCGATGCGCTCCGGATGCCGCGTCGCCAGGATGTCCAGCACATGCGAGAGCGTGTGGCCGGTATCGATCAAGTCCTCAACGACTAACACGTCCCTGCCAGCGATCTCAGTGCGTAAGTCCTTGAGGATGCGGACCTCTCGTGAAGACTCGGTGGAGTTGCCGTAGCTAGAGGCTTCGATAAAGTCGACTTCGACATCAATTTGGATCTTGCGAACCAGGTCTGCCAAGAAGATGAACGAGCCCCGGAGCAAGCCAATCGCAAACAGTCTATCGGATCCAGCGAAAGCCCCGTCAATTTCGCCAGCCAGGCCTGTCACGCGATCATCGATCTCTTGTTCCGTTAGCAGCTTTTCAGGGTAACACGGGGTCATCTTGTCTCATGGTCGTTCTGACCTTCACCACTTAGATACCTATCGTCGGTAAAGATAACTAGCGAAAACAACGGGTTAAGATGCCGCATCATGCTGAAAAGCGTCGGATGCCTTACAGCGCAAGCGAGATGTTTGCGCTGATTGCCGATGTTGAAAAGTACCCGCAGTTTTTGCCTTGGTGCGCGGGCTGCCGTGTGCGCGGTCGGAAAGCGCGGGATGATAGGGAAGTTGTCGATGCGGATTTGGTAATTTCCTTCAAGGTATTCCGTGAACGCTTTGGTAGCCGGGTAACCCTGAATCCAGCTTGCCACGAGATTGTCGTCGAGTATCTCGACGGGCCGTTCAAGTATCTGAACAACAGCTGGCGGTTCACGCCCATCTCGGAAACGGAGTGTGAGGTGGACTTCATGGTCGATTTCGAGTTTCGTTCACGGACCCTTCAGGCCATCATTGGAACGGTCTTCAATGAAGCCATGCGCCGGATCGTCAGGGCGTTTGAGCAGCGCGCCCAGGTGCTATACGGCGGAAGGGTACTTGCAGGGTCTTAGTTTGTCGTCATTGCTAAATGCTTGATTGCTGAATGCATGCCTCCAAAAGTTCCAACGCTTTCATTGTCGCCCCAAGCCGCACTTGGTGGCGTCCAAGCGCGCCAAACTCGACCCTAAGATGACATGTCTCGTAGCCTTCTCGTGCGGCGGCAAAGTGCACCAAACCCTCAGGCTTCTCTGCGGTCCCGCCGCCAGGTCCCGCCACTCCAGTGATTGATACAGCCGCTTGGGCCCGACTGTTGGCCAGCGCGCCTTCGGCCATTGCGCGAGCAACGGGTCCCGACACGGCTCCGAACTCCAGAATGACTTCTGAGGGCACGCCCAATAGGTCATGCTTCGCTTCATTCGAGTAGGTGATGAACCCTCGGTCAACCACGGCAGAGGACCCCGGGATGTCGGTCAGTGCAGTGGACACCATACCTCCGGTGCAGCTCTCTGCGGTGACGGTCATTAGGCCAATGGACTTCGCAGCCTTCAAGACCCGTTGCGCCTGGTTCGTGATATGCGCTTGATCAACCATGTGCGATCCCCGCGGCGAGCAACACAACGGCGGCCGCTAAAGCTCCGGCCACCACGTCATCCAACATAATCCACAACGCTCCCGGTCGGTCCACCCAGCTGACCGGCGGTGGTTTCACGATATCGAAGAACCGAAACATCAGGAACCCGCCAACCCAGCCTGGCCAGGGAAAGACGCTACTGGGTACATCACTGAGCCAAAGCCCGACGGACAGGGGCCAGAGCGCAATCATTTGCCCCACAACCTCGTCGATGACGATCTCCGATGGATCGCCGTCTTCGCTGCCCGGGTGGCGCGACGCTGACCACCAGCCGAGTGCGAAGAGAAGGATAGTTACCGCAACCACCAAAGGCGCTTCGCCAATCCAGTGCAAGCCAACCGTCAAGGGGATCGCCGCCAACGACCCCCACGTGCCTGGCGCACCCGGAAGGTTGCCGACACCTCCGACTGTCGCGACAGCGCGGGCAATCATCGCGGTAGCTCGATCGTTGCTGTTGCGATGCAGCCCATCCCCTCCTCGCGACCGATTGCGCCCATCCGCTCCATCGTTGTCGCCTTGACCGACAATCGATCGGCGCTCACCTCAAGGATCTGTGCAAGCCGCTCGCGCATCATAGCCGAGTGGGGTTTGATCTTCGGAGCCTCGCAAAGGAGGGTAATGTCTGCATTCACCAAGCGAGCGTTCCGAGACGATAGGAGCTTTGCCGCGTGCGTCAGGAATACGTGGCTCTCGGCTGCTTTCCACTTCGGATCAGTCGGTGGGAAGTGGGTGCCGATATCACCTTCTCCCAATGCCCCGTAGATGGCATCTGCCAAAGCGTGCAGGCCGACATCTGCATCGGAGTGCCCCTCCAAGCTTGCCGTATGTGGGATCTTCACGCCACACAGCCAGACGTGATCTCCGGCTCGGAATCGGTGCACGTCAAAGCCGTGACCGGTTCTGACTTCCATCTGTCTCTCCTGTGCGATCAGGCGTTCGGCGCGCGCCATGTCTGCGGCTGTCGTGATCTTGAAGTTGTCCGTTTCACCGGGCAGCAGGCGTACATCGCCACCGGCACGGCGATAGGTCTCGGCGTCATCCAGTGCGGGTGAAAGCGAGTTCGCGTCGGCCTGATGAGCGGCCAAAATCTCTTCGAACGGAAACGCTTGCGGTGTTTGTGCGCGCCAAAGACCGGCCCGGGACACGGGCTCGTGTGCCAGTTCGCCCTGTGACCTCCAGAGGGCGTCAACCACGGGTTCCGCCAAGATCGCGGCATCGTTTGCCGTACACAGCGCATTCATTGCCTCGGACGAGATGAACGGGCGCGCTGCATCGTGGATCAGTACGCGTCGCGGGCTTAATGTCGCCAGCACCCGAAGCGCATTCCTAACTGAGGCCGCGCGACTATCACCGCCATCAACCGGAGGCATAACGCGCTTGTCACGGATCATATCTGTCGATTGAAAGTAAAGGTCACGGGCATCAGGGCTGATTGCGCACACAACATGGTCAATGTGCTGGCACCGTAGCATTGCGCGAATGGCGTGGGCGATAACTGGTTGATCGCCGACGCGTTGGTACTGCTTTGGTATTGGCCCGCCCAATCGGGTGCCTTTGCCGGCGGCGACTAGCAGAGCAACGATCGGTTCCTTAGCCTTCATTGGCCAGCGTCTTTAAACAACTGCGCAGTCCTGTGAAGGGGTCTTCGAAGCGCTTAGGTTTTTGTCGATTTCTTCGCCAGTCTGACATGCAGCGGCTGCTTTGAAAATCAGCACTATGCGCAGTTTTCTGACTTTGCCTACCGCAGCTGCTTGCAAACAAGGCAGGTTCGCAGTACGAGAGCACGGGTGGTTAAAAACTGGGCACAAATGCTTCAGGTGGGCGACATTGACATTGGAGCGCCAGTTCTGCTGGCGCCAATGGCTGGAATCACTGACAGGCCTTACAGAGAGCTGGTCGCCGGCTTTGGGGCAGGCTTGGTCGTCTCCGAGATGGTGGCATCTCAAGAGGTGCTCGCTGGAAATCGCGATGCCCTGGCCCGTGCAGAGGTGGCCGCGGGGGCCGTCGGCACTTCCGTGCAGATTATGGGGCGCGACCCTGTTCTGATGGCTGAGGCTGCCCGGCTGGTCGTCGGCGAGGGTGCCGAAATCGTTGACATCAACATGGGTTGTCCTGCGCGCAAGGTAACGTCTGGTGCAGGTGGCTCCGCATTGATGCGGGAACCGGGCTTAGCGTTGGAGATCATTCAGTCTGTCGTCGGCGCCATTGAAGTTCCTGTCACGTTGAAAATGCGGCTTGGCTGGGATGCCAATTCATTGAACGCGGCCGAGCTGGCTTTTCGCGCAGAGCAGTTGGGTATCCGTATGATCACAGTTCATGGCCGGACCCGGTGTCAATTCTACAATGGGCCTGCCGATTGGAAGGCGATCAAGCCGGTCGTTGACGCTGTAGATATCCCGGTTATCGCGAATGGAGATATCGTCGATGGCCCAAGCGCGGCCAAAGCGCTATCCCTTTCTGGCGCAGCCGGAGTGATGGTTGGCCGCGGTGCGATTGGTAGGCCGTGGATCTTGGCTGAGATCGCGGCCGCGCTTGAGGGTCGCAATTTGAAGATGCGTCCGATCGGTGCAAATTTCGGCGAGTTGGTAGGGCGTCACGCCCGCGCCCACATGGCTTTTCACGGAGAACGAACGGGGGTTCGTGCAATGCGCAAACACTTGGATGCCTACATCGGCCAAGTGCCGAATGCACGGGACCTTCGGGACAGGTTGATACGCGAGACTGATCCGAATGAGTTGTTCCGAGGGTTTCAGGAACTCGGTCGACGTGACGCTGAGGTGGCACAATGGGCAGCGTGATTGAAGACTTTGAACGGCTTTGGTTGTCTTTGCCAAACCCTGTCCTTGCGATCGACGCCGAAGGCTATCCACGCCAAATTAACGATGCGGCGGAAGCATTTTTGGCGATGTCGCGCCGGCGGATGTCGCGCAAACCTTTGAGCGAGCATGCCGGGCAAGGCAGTCGTGTCCTGGATTTGATCAGTCGAACCTCAGGGGGCGCCGTCGCTCTGAGCGAATACAATGTGGAGTTCAATTGGCCCGATACGCCTGGCCGTTGGGTCGACCTGCACGCCGTGCCGCTGGGTGATGGTGCCGTTCTGATTACCATACATCCGCGCGCTAATGCGGAGCGCATGGGAAGGCAAATGGGGTCGCGCGATGCGGCGCGCTCTGTCGTTGGTATGGCGTCGATGTTGGCGCACGAGATCAAGAACCCGCTTGCTGGTATTTCGGGAGCGGCTCAGCTTCTGGAGATGAGTGCGGCGGAAGAAGATCGCGAAATGGCCCAATTGATCCAGGAGGAAGCGGATCGCATCACCGAACTTGTTACGAGAGTAGAGGCATTCGGCGACATGGGCCTGGGTCGACGCAAGCCGGTGAACATCCACGATGTTCTCGATCGAGCTGCCAAAGCTGCTAAAGCAGGATTTGCCGAGCATGTAAGGTTCGTCGAGTCTTATGATCCCTCGCTGCCCCCGACGTTTGGGGATTCGGATCAGTTGATGCAGGTCATGCAAAACCTGTTGAAGAATGCAGCCGAAGCCGCGCCACCGGTTGGCGGCGTCATCATGTTGAAGACTTCCTACCGAGCGGGGCTGAAGGTGAGATCCGGCGGCGCTTCGGAGAGTCTGCCTCTGCAGATCGAGATTTCGGACAATGGTCAGGGTGTCCCAGAAGAATTGCTGCCACATCTGTTCGAGCCATTTGTGACGTCCAAATCAACCGGGTCTGGCTTGGGCCTCGCGCTGGTCTCAAAAATCATTGCTGACCATGGCGGTGTTATCTCGTGTGACTCCCATCCAGGCTTCACCACTTTCCGCATTCTTTTGCCTGTGTCCGACGCCGATGTCGGAGATGACATGCTGCAGGCAGGCCAGGAGAACGCGGCATGAGAGGCATGACGGTGCTGCTGGCCGACGATGATCGTTCGATCAGGACAGTACTAAGCCAGGCACTCACGAGGATAGGTTGCCGGGTGCGGGCCACTGGCTCGTCATCTGCTTTGTGGCGGATGGTGGAAGAAGGTGAAGGAGACATTGTTGTAACCGACGTGCATATGCCGGATGGGGATGCACTCGATCTTTTGCCGGCAATACGCCGCAAGCGTCCAGACCTTCCTATAATCGTCATGTCCGCGCAAAATACAGTGCTTACGGCCATCCGGGCAGCTGAGGTCGGCGCTTACGAATACCTTCCCAAACCTTTCGACCTCAAAGAGTTGTTGGGTCACGTTCAGACCGGGTTAGCCCGCCGCGCAGAGCAAGTGGAAGATGCAGAGGCTGGCGCGCCCGAAGAAAACCTGCCGTTGATCGGCCGCTCACCGGCGATGCAAGAAGTCTACCGGATCATGGCTAGACTGATGAACACCGATTTGACGGTGATGATCTCTGGCGAGTCTGGTACTGGGAAAGAGTTGGTTGCGAGGGCGCTGCACAATTTCGGCAAGCGTTCCAAGGGGCCGTTTGTCGCCATTAACATGGCGGCGATCCCGCGCGAGTTGATTGAGTCCGAGCTTTTTGGCCACGAGAGAGGCGCATTCACTGGTGCTACAGAACGTGCGTCTGGAAAATTTGAGCAGGCGCAAGGTGGCACACTTTTCCTGGATGAAATCGGAGATATGCCCGCCGAGGCGCAGACGAGGCTCCTGCGCGTTTTGCAGGAGGGGGAGTTCACCACGGTGGGTGGACGGCAAGCGCGTCGCGCAGATGTTCGGATAATTGCTGCAACGCACCAGAATCTGCGGGTTTTGATCAACGAGGGGCGGTTTCGTGAAGACCTCTATTATCGGTTGAACGTTGTACCCATTCGGTTGCCACCGTTGCGTGAGCGTATGGGAGACCTGCCAGATCTCGCGCGGGCCTTTTTGCGTCGCGCAGAAGCGGAAGGGTTGTCGCGAAAGACAATTGCCGCGGAGGCTTTCGATGCATTGAAGAACCACAGCTGGCCTGGCAACGTCAGGGAGCTCGAGAACTTAATCCGTCGCTTGGCTGTTTTATGCCCGGATGACCAGATCCCGGCTGAGATGATTGCGGCGGAGCTGGCACTGCGGTCGGACGATGGCACGATCGGTACAAGCGATGGAGGTGCTGGCAGAAGTCTTGGTGCGGCAGTTGAGATGCACCTAGAACGATACTTCGTACGCCACGGAGAAGTCCTTCCACCTCCTGGTTTGTATGATCGGGTTGTACGTGAAGTCGAGTTGCCGCTGATAGCGCTGACACTTTCCGCCACTCGAGGCAACCAATTACGCGCTGCGGAGCTCCTCGGCATCAATCGAAATACGTTGCGAAAAAAGATCCGGGAACTTGACATCCCCGTCACACGTGGCAAAAAACTGATGTAGTTTAGCAACAGGTTGCCTTGGTTCCGTGGGGGTAGCCGCATCGGTTTGAAGAGGGCACGTGGCTGAAGTCAGTATGACGGCTAGCCGAATTGGGCCCCGCCGATGGGGTCGGCGAAGTGCTGAATGGATCATCCGGCGAAGCGGATTAATTCTGCTTCTTACGGGCCCAACCCTGGCTGTTGCTACTGCATACGTTCTCAGTGATCGCGCGCAGTCAACCGGCAACGACCTTCTGACAAGGGTCATCCTTTTACTCGATGCATGCTATGTCCTTGCGCTGGCGGCATTGATCGCTTGGCGCGTCGGAACTTTGGTAATCGCGCGCCGACGTCGGTCGGCTGGTACATACCTCCACCTGCGCTTGGCTGGTGTTTTCGCAGCAGTAGCTTTGTTTCCAACGATTCTTGTTGCAGTCTTCGCGACACTGACGGTGGGCGTGGGGTTGGAGTCTCTCTTCACCGACCGGATCGGATCCGTTGTTCGGAATTCCCTGACCACTGCTGAAGCTTATGAGCGCGAACATACTGCCGAACTGCGCACCGACATGATCAACATGGCGGGCGATCTTAATCGCGCGATCCTGGCCGGATTGAACCGGGATCAAATTGATGAATTGGTCACGAAGCAAGCGCTCGTCCGGGAGTTGTCCCGTGCCTACATCTTTAATCTCGATCAAGAGATCGTCGCGCGTGGCGAGTTCAGTTACCTGTTCAATTTTATCGCGCCCACAGACAGCCAGATCGAACGTGCGAGACGCGGTGAACTTGTCATTATCCCCGATCCAGATCGTAATGAGATCCGCGGATTGGTGTATCTTAGTGGGTTTTTCGACAGCTTCTTGTACGTGTCCCAGCCTGTGCAGGGAGACGTGCTTCGGCTGTTAGACGAAACGCGCGGCACGGTTCAGTTTTATGACCGGCTTGAGCGTGAGCGCGGTTCAACGCTGCTCAACTATGCATTGATCTACCTTGGCTTTGCCCTGATCGTCATACTTGGGGCGATAGTATTTGGTCTTTGGTTTGCGGAGAGGTTGGCTAAGCCCGTGGGCCGCTTAGCGCAAGCCGCCGAAGACGTTGGTGCAGGCGATTTGGAAGTGCGGGTCAAGGAGGACAGCGGGCACGATGAAATTGCAAGTCTTGGCAGGGCTTTCAATCGCATGACCGGTCAATTGAAAGGTCAGCGCGATGACTTGATCGCCGCCAGGGACGAGACAGAGCGGCGTCGGGAGTTCATCGAAGCTGTGCTGCTGGGCGTCACTGCCGGGGTGATCGGCTTGGATCGCGAGGGCCGTATTGATCTAATCAACGACGCTGCTGCCGAGATGCTAGGCATAGACGGTTCAGCGGCGATGTCAGCAGGGCTCGCCGATTCTGCGCCTGGTTTCGTTGCACTTATTGATCAGGCGAAGTCGGCTCCTGCGGGGGTCGCTCGCGGCGAAGTCAGGCAGTCTGTTCGGGGTGAAACTAGGGATTTCCTGGCCCGCGTAGCACCGAAATCTGCCGACGACCCGGATGAAGGTGCCGTCCTGACATTCGACGATATGACCGCGTTGGCGTCAGCACAGCGCATGGCGGCATGGGGTGATGTGGCGCGCCGCATCGCGCACGAGATTAAAAACCCGCTCACGCCGATCCAATTGTCGGCCGACCGCATGAGGCGAAAACTGAGCCGTCAGTTTGGCGAAGAGGAGGGCGCAGCATTCGGCCAGTACCTAGATGTCATAACCCGTCAGGCAGGAGATATTCGTCGGATGGTGGACGAGTTTTCCCGATTTGCGAGAATGCCTGAGCCGCGCTTAGAGACCCAGGATCTCCTGCCGCTAGTGCGCGAGATTGTTCTCTTAAATCGCGAGGCGCGGCAAAGCATTGATTACGTGATGGAGGCTCCAGAAGGCCCCATATTTGTTGCCGTTGACCGGGGACTGCTTGGTCAAGTCCTTACCAATCTGTTGCAAAACGCTGCCGATGCAGTCGAAAGCCGCCAGGAACGTGAGGGCAAAGACGCGCCAGCCGCCATCGTGCTAGTCGAGATTGAAGGCGGGAATCGCACCTGGCGTCTGAAGATCACGGATAATGGCATCGGTCTCCCGGCAGTGGGGCGAGACCGATTGTTTGATCCATATGTCACGCATCGTGCAAAGGGCACGGGGCTTGGGCTTGCCATTGTGGCGAAGATTTTGGAGCAGCACGGCGGTGAAGTCGCGCTTGGCGACGCCGATGGCTACCGTGGACTAGATGGCGCGCAAGTGATCGTGCGTCTCCCGAAGTCGGTGGCGTCGACCACCGCAGATACCACTGCCACAGATGACGAAGGAAAGGCGGCGTGAACGCATGAGCGATATATTGATCGTTGATGATGAGGCTGACATCCGTGACCTGATTTCGGATCTGCTGCAGGATGAGGGTTACCAAACCCGAATGGCCGAGGATGCAGACGGTGCCTTTGAAGCGATCAATGTAAGTGCGCCTGACCTGATCATCTTAGACATTTGGCTGCAGGGCAGCCGCATGGACGGGATTGAGATCTTAAAAGCAGTGAAGCGTGACAATCCCGGTATCCCGGTCGTAATCATATCCGGGCACGGAAACATCGAGGTCGCGGTCGCGGCAGTTCGCCAAGGTGCATACGATTTTATCGAGAAGCCGTTCAATATGGACCAACTTATGGTCGTCGTCGCTCGGGCACTGGAGGCGAACAGGCTGCGTCGAGAAAACGCGCGTTTGCGAAATTCAGAGCAAGGCACAGCTGAACTGATCGGCTCCAGTCACGTGCTGGCGGGACTCCGGACCAAGCTGGACCGCGTGGCAAAAGGCGGCAGCCGCGTAATGCTCACTGGCGCCCCGGGCTCGGGTAAAGAGGTGTCGGCCCGGTACATCCACGCGAATTCAGAGCGTGCAGAGAAACCTTTTATCGTTGTGAACGCAGCTTCGATCGAAGCAGATCGTATGGAAGAGGTTCTGTTCGGCCGCGAGGTCGACGGAGTGGTCCAGCAGACCGGGGTCTTCGAGCGTGCGCACAGTGGTACATTGTTCATCGATGAAGTCGGTGACATGCCACAAGGCACCCAATCCAAGATTCTGAGGGTTCTTGTCGATCAGTCGTTTTCTCGCTTGGGCGGAGCGACAACCGTGCGGGTTGATGTCAGGGTCATTTCTGCTTCGAACCTGGATCTTGATCGCCTGATTGGCGACGGACGGTTTCGAGAGGACCTATACCACCGACTGAACGTTGTGCCGATTGACGTGCCTTCGTTAGATCGGCGCCGTGACGATATTCCAGAGCTTTGTGACCACTTTTTGGAATTGTTTGCGCGCGAGCAAGGTCTGGTGCGTCGAAGACTTAGCCCCGGCTGCATAGCGGCCCTGCAGACACGAGAGTGGCCGGGCAACGTACGCCAGCTGCGTAATCTAATGGAGCAGTTGTTGATTTTGGGGGGCGACAACGACGTTGTCGAAGCGGACGAACTGCCGGGCGCACCTGCACCTGATGCTGGAGAGCAGGGCTTGGGTGCCGTGATGTCACTTGTGGCATCCCTCCCATTGCGGGAGGCACGCGAGTTATTCGAACGAGAGTACTTGGTGGCTCAAATCAATCGGTTCGGCGGTAACATCTCTAGGACAGCCAGTTTCGTTGGAATGGAGCGGTCCGCGCTTCACAGAAAGCTGAAAATGCTCGGGGTGACAACGACATCCCGCGGCGGCATTCGAGTGGCCAAAACTGACGATGAAAGTGCCCTAGAAGCTGAAGATGGTTGAGATTGAAAGCGTACGCGTTGTTTTGCTGCCAACTGACGAGCATCTTTAGATTGCGCCAAACACCGACACTGCTGGCAGGGCAGCCTTGCGAGCGGACACGCAAGCTGATACGCGGCGCCTCCCTCAGGGGTGAGTTGAAATCCGTGTTTTTCGGAGCGCCTTAATGGCACGACCCGATAATGTAGGCCTTGGCAGCGTTCCACCGCATATGCTTTGGGGCCTATGGAACCGAGCAGCCGAGCACGCGCGGACAGAGGCGCTGCTTGATGATCCGATTGCTGCAGAACTTGTTGCGAGAATCGAATCTGATCTTTTGGAGCAGTTTGGAAAACCCGCTGCCGAACATGCGATTAGAGCACGATTTTGCGATGAACTGATCCGGGACTTTGGCCATCGAACAGGTGGCGCTGGAATTGTCGTTGCTTTGGCGCCGGGACTTGAAACTCAGTTCTGGCGACTGGGTAAGCAGGCGCTGGAATGGTTCAATGTCGGGCCGCTCGATGGAATTGCAATAAGGACGGGCCTGCTACCGGGGGACGAAATTCTGCATGAGATTGAGTGCGAGCCACGTGACCCCGCTTGGATCGGATCTTTGCCTGCTGGGCGTCCAGTCTTCATCTGCGCCGCCGGCCAGTTGATGCACTGGGCCGCAACCGAGGTGGTGGAACTTTTTGGTGAGATTTCCACGCGACTGCCGGGTGCCGAGTTTTTCTTTGACACCGTTACGCCAGCCGATGCCGAGAAGATGAGCGATGGCCTTAAAGTTGGTGATATTCTGGTTGCGCCACCGATGCATTGGGGCATTGCCGCAGAGGATATCGAAGACTTCCTTTCGGCTCTTGCCCCCTGGCAATTGATGTCCCTACAAACGTTCGAAGACCCATTTCCTGGGCGCAAGACCCTTTATAAGGCGTTGTCCCGGCTTGGGCCGGCCCGCCGTTCCGAAGCAGGTGCGTTGGTACACGCGCGCGCTGGTTAGAGAGGCCCGAGATGTTCGACTTTGATACTGTGATTGACAGAAGACACACGCATTCCAGCAAGTGGGACGCTATGCCGGCGCCGGATGGTGTTGAAGACGCCATTCCGATGTGGGTGGCCGATATGGATTTCAAGGCGGCTCCCGTTATCACCGACGCCTTGACCAAGCTCGGGAGCCACGGCATTTTCGGCTATTATGGCGATGATCGCTCGATGCGTGAAGCGGTCATAAACTGGATGACCGAGCGTCACGGTTGGACGCCCGATCCCGACTGGATCACACACACCCATGGGCTAGTGTCAGCTGTCGGGCTTGCGATCCAAGCCTTCACCCAGCCAACTGACGCGATCGTTGTTTTCTCGCCGGTTTATCACGCCTTTGGACGGGTCATTCGGGCTAATGGAAGGCCGATCCACGAGGCTGAACTGAAGTTGGTCCAGGGTCGTTACGAGATGGATCTGGATGCTCTGGCAGAAGAGCTGCCGTCGAACGCCCGGATGGTGATCTTCTGTTCACCACACAATCCAGGCGGACGGGTGTGGTCCTCTGAGGAGATAAAGTCGCTAGCCGAGTTCTGCGTGTCACGCGATCTTTTGCTGATTTCGGACGAGGTTCACCATGATCTCGTGTTCGACGGTGCAAGACATCACGTTACGATGAAAGCCGCGCCGGTAATCTCCGACAACCTAATCACCCTTACCGCACCATCAAAGACGTTCAATCTTGCGGGTGCTCTTACGGGGCAGGTGACGATCTCCAACCCAAAGTTGCGTCAGAAGTTCCAGGCAGCGATTGGCGCAGCCGGCGTGGGTTCGCGAAATGCATTCGGGATGGCGGCAGCGGAGGCAGCCTATCGCGGCGGGGCGCCCTGGTTGGATGCGCTGCTGCCCTATCTGCAGGCCAATCGTGACCGTCTTCAGCAAGCAGTCGCCGATCATCTGCCCGGCGCCCGCTTCATGGAATTGCCATCGACCTATCTCGCTTGGTTGGACTTTCGCGAGACTGGCCTCACCGCAGAGGAGGCTCGCTACAAGGTCGAGAACGAAGCCCGGGTGGTAGTTAACAAGGGGCCCACATTCGGCAAAGGCGGCGACGGCTGGTTACGCTTAAATTTTGCCTGTCCGCGGGCCACTCTGGATGCTGCAATTGCACGATTGGCACAGGCTTTCCAGGAAAAGGCCGCGTGAGCTGGATTGCAGAAAACCCCATCCTGTTTGGCATTGGTTTTATTGCCGTCGTTGCTGTCATCGCGACTGCCCTTGGTATCGAGTTGCCAGAATCTCGACGTAAAGGGTCAGGAGAAGGTGGCTTGGGTGATGACGGCGGCGATGGAGATGGCGGCGGCGATTGACCGCCGCATTTGACGCCCCGAAGGCTGGCGCCTAGGGTTCCAAGCATGAGCGGCTGTCAGCGGAAGGCCCAGCTTTCATGAAGATGATTGTCTGCGGTGCAGGCCAAGTTGGCTATCAGATTGCGCGCTCGCTATCTGACGAAGGTAACGCTGTTACCGTGATTGATGTGAACCCGGCGCTAGTGCGTCAGGTGACCGATAGTCTAGATGTTACCGGAGTAATGGGATTCGCGTCTCATCCAGACGTGCTTAACAGGGCTGGCGCCGAGGATTGCGACATGCTGATCGCGGCCACCTCAATGGACGAGGTGAACATGGTTGCGTGCCAGGTGGCCCATTCGGTTTTCGAAGTTCCCGTGAAAATCGCTCGCGTCAGAACAGACAGTTATCTGGGTGCCGAGTGGTCGGATCTCTTCCGGCGGGACCATATGCCGATCGATGTCGTAATCTCGCCGGAGGCCGAGGTGGCAAAGGTCACTATGCGCCGTCTCGCTGCAACAGCCGCGTTCGATATCGAACCGTTCCTGGATGGGCAGGTGGCCTTCATGGGGCTGCATATCGATGAAGACTGCCCAGCGGTGAACACGCCCCTTCGCCAACTGACTGAGTTGTTCTCGACACTGCGCTGCATTGTCGTCGCGGTTCAACGCGGTGGCCGGATGTTTGTCACCAAAGCGGATGATCAAGTCTTGCCAGGTGATGACGTTTATCTGGTGACCCATCAGGACGATATTCAACGGACGTTCGGTATATTCGGAAGGGAGAATCTGATCGCAGAGCGGATCGTGATCGTTGGGGGCGGAAACATCGGCTTGCGCGTCGCCCGCATGATCGAGAGCCGATCGAACCTTCGAGCGAAGATCATCGAGCGAGATCGCGCGCGAGCGGAGCTTGCGGCCGACAATCTGGATCGCACAATTGTACTCAACGGCGATGCATTGGATGCAGAGGTGCTGGATGAGGCCGGCATCGCCGATGCCGATGCGATTGTTGCTTTGACGGATGATGATCGCGTGAACCTGTTAGCTACGGCATTGGCCCAGGAGGCAGGTTGTCCAATCGGCATCGCGCTTGCCAAAGACTCTGTATTTGAACGCGTGTCAGAAACTCTGGGTGTGAATGCCCTGATCAACCCCCGTGCAACGACTGTGTCCTCGATCTTGCGTCATGTGCGCCGCGGTAAGATACGGGCGGTATACTCTGTTGGAGGCGGAGAGGCAGAGGTTCTGCAAGCCCAGGTGATGGCCACTTCCCCGATCGCGGGTAAGCGCCTTCGCGACATTGCATTCCCCACTGGGTCGATCGTTGGCGCCGTACTGTCCAACGATGAGGTCGTGCAGCCCAGGGGAGAGACAATCATCCACGTTGGTGACCAGTTGGTGGTGTTTGCTCTTCGAGAGACAGTAGGTAAAGTCGAGCAGTTGTTCCGGGTCTCCATGGAATACTTCTAAATGCAGGCTCGAAACCTTCCGGTTCTGGGTCTTTTGATGGCGTTTATCGCCGCTTTGATGCTGGTGCCTGCTCTGCAAGCAGCACTGGAGGCTGAATGGCGTATTGCGCGTGGGTTTCTTTATCCAGCGTTGTTCGGATTTCTCGGCGCGATCTCGTTGATGGTTCTGATGCTTGGGCGACACGGCCGAGATACCGTTCAGCGCGAGCTAGGCACTCTTCTGGTCAGCTGGATCTTGTTGTCAGCCTATGCCTGCCTCCCGCTCTGGTTTTTGACGCCACAAATCGGCTTTGTCGGCGCCTGGTTCGAGATGATCGCCGCGCTAACGACCACAGGCGGTAGTGTCTACACCAAAGCGTCCTCTGTCCCGGAGGCCATCCATCTTTGGCGTGGTCTCATGGGATGGTTTGGCGGCCTAATCACATTGCTGGCCGCCTATGTCATCCTCGCCCCTCGACGCCTGGGTGGGTTCGAAGTGATTGCTGCAGCCGAGGGCCTGACTGAAGGCGCCGGGTTCGATCTGCGGGTAAAAGCAGCCGCCTTCGAGAGCCGTCTTGCCAGGGCGATACGGGCCGTGTTGCCAGTCTATCTACTGCTGACTCTCGTTATGGGCTTGGTCTTCAATGCGACGGAGAAGACCGGGGTGGTATCTGCGGTGCACGCCATGTCGATCGTCTCGACCAGCGGGATATCCCCGATGGACGGCGGCTTTGCCGAGAACCAGAGTTATTTGGCTGAGACCTTTGCTGCATGTTTCATGGTCTTGGCAGCCACGCGGCTCGCATACCCGGGTGCGGTGCGTATCGGTCAGGCCGAGCGCCCCTGGCGTGATCCAGAGCTGATCTTGATGTTGTGTTTGGTGCTCTTGGCCACGGCAATGATTGTTCTGCGCCATTGGGTCGGTGTGCTTACGATCGACGTAGACACCGAAAGTCTCGATGCTGCCGCGGCCGTATGGGGGGCGTTCTTCACTGCGCTCTCTTTCGTTACGACCACAGGTTTTGAAAGCCACGCTTGGGCAAGTGCGCGCGACTGGTCCGGATTGGAAAATCCCGGGCTTGTTCTTTTGTGCCTGTGCACAATAGGTGGTGGTGCGGCAACGACCGCCGGTGGGATCAAGTTGATCCGCGCCTATGCGCTGATACGCCACGGCCAACGCGAGCTCGAGCGGATCGCAGTGCCTCTTTCGGTCGCAGGCCAAAGTGCTGGACCGCGGGGACTTCGGCGCGACGGTGCATTCATCGCCTGGGCATTCATGATGCTGTTCTTTATGGCGCTACTCTTGGCCGTGCTCGGCCTCACATTCGCCGGTATGCCCTTCGCAGATGCCCTGATTGCTGCAATTGCGGCGATTTCGAACACTGGACCGGCGTTTGCATCGATCACCGATGCGGGCCTGCGCTTCTCCGATCTCGGGGATGCGGAGCGTATCATTTTAGGCGTGGTGATGGTGCTCGGACGCGTAGAGACCCTTGCGGTGATTGCGCTCTTCAATCCCGACGCTTGGGCACGCACAAAAAAGACTGGAAATCTTGGGGGGGAGGCACCACTGTCCAAGTGGTAGGCGATGCTGCGCCGCAACAGGCGTGGTTGCCCAAAGAGAAGGTTAGCAAGGCAAAGAGATGGCCGGAGAAGCAAGACAAAACCTCCAAGACAGCTTTCTGAACCAAATTCGCAAGCAAAAAGTTCCGGTGACAGTGTTTTTGGTCAACGGCGTGAAACTGCAGGGCGTTATCACATGGTTCGACAACTTTTGTGTGTTGCTCCGCCGCGATGGGCAGAGCCAGCTGGTCTACAAACATGCGATCTCGACGGTGATGCCGTCGCAGCCGTTCAGCTTGTACGACGGAGAGGGTGACGGCTGAGGTCGGCACCACCGGCACGAAGGCGATGCGAACTCTGGTGTTGCATCCGGCCTTTCGCAGTGCGGACGCACCCGATGACGCAGATGCGCGTTTGGCCGAGGGTGAAAGCCTAACTCGGGCGCTCGAGCTCGATTTGTTGGACGGTGAAGTCGTATGGCTGTCAAAGCGCAACCCAGCGACATTGTTTGGCGGCGGTAGGGTCGATGAGTTGGCCGAACGGGTACAGAGCGACAGTGTTGACCTTGTCGTCGTTGATGGTGCGCTTTCACCGGTGCAGCAACGCAATCTGGAGACGGCGATCAAAGCAAAGGTGCTGGACCGTACCGGATTGATCTTGGAGATTTTTGGGGACCGTGCTCGCACCCGCGAAGGGGTTCTGCAGGTGGACCTGGCCCATCTCAGTTATCAGAAATCTCGCCTCGTGCGGTCGTGGACACACCTCGAACGCCAGCGCGGCGGGGCGGGTTTTATGGGCGGCCCTGGCGAACGCCAGATCGAATCCGACCGGCGTCAGCTGGATGCCCGTATTTCGGCGTTGCGTCGCCAACTGGAGAAAGTGGTCAAAACCCGCGCGTTACACCGCGCGGCGCGCAAGAAGATACCGCATCCTGTGGTGGCCTTGGTCGGCTACACAAATGCCGGCAAGTCGACCCTGTTCAACCACCTGACCCAGGCATCTGTGATGGCTGAAGACATGCTCTTCGCCACGCTAGACCCGACGATGCGACTGATCACACTGCCTTCGGGCCGGACCTGCATCCTGTCAGACACGGTGGGTTTCATATCTGATCTTCCCACGCAACTGGTTGCTGCATTTCGGGCCACATTGGAGGAGGTGCTAGAGGCTGATTTAATCCTGCATGTTCGCGACATTGCGGCGCCTCGAAGTGATGCGCAAAAGGCCGATGTCGACGCGGTTCTTGGCGATTTGGGTCTGGACGAGGCGGCGCTTTCCAGGATGGTCGAGCTTTGGAACAAGGCAGACCTCTTGTCCGAAGACGACCGTGCCACCGCCGAGACGCGCGCCCAGCGCGCCGATGCAATCCTGATGTCTGCAGAGCAGGGGCAGGGCGCCGATGCAGTGCTGGCCACCATCGAGTCTCGGCTCTTCCCAGTGCGCCACGCCCTGAACCTTCAGATTTCGCATCATCATGGCGATGCGGTGGCTTGGCTCTATGATCATGGCGCGGTCAAGGAGCGCAGCGATGATGCCGACGGCGTTCACCTGTCGGTCGAGATGACCGACCGGGAGTACTTCCAATTTCGGAAGGTGTTCCCGGCTGCTGTGCAGCACATTCCCGTGCCCCGACAGGCGGCGGAGTAACCTTCAGGCGGGCGGCCAGATCGGGGTTGACTCCAGGCTTGGATTCTCGACCTCCGCATTCAAGATCTGGCGAACTCTGTCCGGGGGCATCGTCGACCGGCGTGTTTCCATGTCGTAGAACACGTTTACCGCTTCTGACGTCGCAACGCAGTTTGTACCCTGAAAGATCCCGTACCCAGACGACAACGACTTGTTGCCAACCCGTGTCAAACGCGCACCCACTTCGACCGAGCCCGGGTAGTGCAACTCGGCCCTGAAATCGATCACGACGCGCGCCAGAATGAACTCGATTGCGCCTTCCATCTTCGCCAGTCGGATCACGTCATAAACAAAAGCGGTTCGCGCGACCTCAAAGTACTGAGCCAAAGCAACGTTGTTGATGTGCCCCAGGCTGTCCTGATCGGAAAACCGAATGGTTACGGGGCTCCAATGGCGATAGGTGGCGCGGTCTTTCAGGTCGATGTCGGGCATAGTTTTCTCCGGCGGGGCCGGCACCGGATACTCTGGATTGGGCCAATAGACCAGCGCTTTGCCTTGCGCTTTCCATTGGGGAATGGTGGTTTATAGCGAAGCAATGGGGGGCTGATGGATCTGTACTCTTTAGGCATAGGCGTACTCTTCATTGCCGGCACGGTGGCTGTGGCGCTGTCATGCTACGCAATCTCACGCCGCATTGCTGGTGACCCGGAGGACCAGCGTACCCGAGATCTTGCCGGATCTGTGTTGTTCCGGGTTGCGGCCCTACACGGCTTGATCCTGGCACTGGTCTTCGCAGAGGAACTGGCAGATCACCACGCGCTCCACGGTTCGCTGGTGCAAGAGGCCAGCGCAGTTGCAGACATCTATTACGACATCGAGCGGTATGGTGCACCGCAGGCTATCCAAGAAGTCGTGCGCGGCGCGCTGTCTGACTACGTGCGCATTGTCCTAACCGAAGAATGGCCGCTTCTGGCGACCGACAGTCGGCTTTCGCAGGCCGCCTGGGATGCCCGCGAGCGCGCCTATCTTGCGATCCTGGATCTGGCGCCCAGCAACCGGCGGCAGGAGGATCTGCGCGCGCACATGCTGGACAATGTCCAGAAGATCGCCGCACTGCGCGTCGCCAGGGACGTCAGCGCCCGCCACCATATCAATCCGCTCTTCTGGTTGGCGGCAGTGGTCGGGCTGGTCTTCGTGACGATTCCCTACTTTGTCTTTCCACCGAACTGGCGCAATCTCGTCCTGCTGAGCGTCTATGGTGGGTTCAGCGGCCTGATCATGTTCATTATCTTCGCCATGGCCGACCCGTTTGCCAAACCGGCTCAAGTTCAACCGACTGCACTGGAGCGTCTTTTGGAGCGCGGCATCGGCACCACGAACTAATGCCAGCTCAGAAGGCGAGAATGACCACGGACGCAACGATCGCGGCAATCCCGACATACTCTCTCGGTGATATCGTTTCGCGGAAATAGAATGTTGAGATCAAGATCGTGAAGATCACCTCTGTCTGCCCGACTGCCTTGACGTAGCTAGCATTCTGCATCGCCATGGCCGTGAACCAACCGATTGATCCTGCCGCCGAAGTCAGGCCGATGAAGGCACAAGGCCGCCATTGGCGCAACATCGGATAGAATTGGTTCGGCTCTCGCACGGCCAAGTAGAGGCCCAGACCCACTGCTTGTAGGGAAGTGACTGCCACCACCGTCCAGGCGCCGCGATAGGCGCCAGAACCTTCCGGCATGACCAAAGCCGCCTCGCGCAGGAACAGATATGACAGGCAGAAGAGAAACCCTGTCAGCAGGCCCAATCCTGTAGAGACGGAGCTGAGCGCCTGCCAGATCGACAATCGCTGGAATGCCCCTTGTGCCTGGCGGCCCGAAACCAAGAGCACGCCCAAGACGCTCAGCAGGATCGCAAAAGCGCCGTTCACTGAAATAGTTTCTGAGAAGAGCAGGGACCCAATTAACGCCGCCTGCATCACGTCGGTCTTGGTCAGGATTGTGCCCACAGCGAAGTTGGAGCGCTGAAACAGGCGGATCAGCACCCAGGTCGCAAGCACTTGGGTCAGGGCGCAACCTGCCACATGAAGCCAGTAAACGACGGGGACCGTCGGGACGTCTGCCCCCTCGACGCTCACCACGATCGCCAGATAGGCGATCAGGAAAGGCAGGCCCCATAGCGACCGCACATAGGTGGTCATCCAGGTCGACAGATGCGCGTTCACCGCCTTCTGAGCGGCTGTTCGCACCGCCTGGAAGAACCCGGCGGCAACGGCGATAGGGATCCAAACCAGGTCCATGTTCGTGATTTCTTGTCCCAGGCGAGAAAACGATCGCCTTTCGCATAGCATGCTGGCGTCGTGCTGGCCCATACAGGCTGGCGCATCGGGCGATCAGGGAGGCGATGAAATGAAAGTGGCATTTGTTGGCATCGGCATGATGGGCAAGCCGATGGTTCTGCGTCTGGCGGGGCAGGGGCACGAGGTGGCGGTGTACGACACGTCGCAGGAGGCGGTCACGTCGGTGGCGGGCACGCCCGGTGTGACGGCGGCGCCGAATCTAGCAGATGCGGTGCGCGGTGCGGGTGCCGTCATTACCATGCTGCCAGACGGCAAGGTCGTGCGCAGGGTCGCCGAGGCGGCCATGGCCGATATTGAAGACGGCGCTGTTCTGATCGATATGTCAACGGCTTACCCGCTGGAGACGTTAGCCTTGCGCGATGTGCTGCCGGAGCGCGTAGGCCTGATTGCCGCGCCAGTTTCCGGCGGGGTGGCGCGCGCGGAAGCTGGCACTCTGACCTTGATGACCGGTGGCCCCGAGGAGGACTATGCCAAGGTCGCCGATGTCCTCGGCGCGATGGGTGAGGTCTGGCGCACGGGCGCCTTGGCCTCTGGTTTGGCCATGAAGCTAATGAACAACTATCTCTCCGCCGCGGGTCTCGCTGCCATGTCCGAGGCAGTGCTGGTCGGGCAGAAGTTCGGGCTGGATCCCGATCTGATGGCCGATATCTTCAATGTCTCGACCGGCATGAACAACGCCACCAAGGTCAAGCTGAAGCAGCATATCAATTCGGGCAAGTTCGCGTCAGGCTTCTCGATGGGTCTGATGGCTAAGGATTTGACCCTCGGTCGGCAGTTGGCCGGCCACACGGGTATCCAGGCTGAGGGGCTGGCCGCGATGCAGGAGTTGTATACCAAGGCGGCTGATACTTTGGGGCCAGACGCCGACCATACCGAAGTGATCAAGATCCTCCAGCAGGACTGAGCTTGCGTACAGGTGACCCGGGCCGCATAGGCCCGGGTGCTTAGCTAGAGCTTCCTTCAGGCAAACAGGAAGTCTTCGGCGGACAGATCGTCGATATCGACGCGGCGCACAAACAGGCTGTCTCCGCCGTCAAAGTCCAACTCGACACCACGCCGCGTTTCCGTCGCCACGGCCAGGACGTCCGAAAAATCCTCGATACCGTCGATACTTAGCAGGATGCGGTCATTGCCCCGCCCGAAGTCGCGGATGTCGTCATCGCCATCCCCTTCTCCAAAGACAAAGGTGTCCGCGCCGCCATCACCGCGCAAGTCGTCATCGCCCTTGCCGCCTGCGATGACGTCGTTGCCGCGTCCGCCGTCGATCCGGTCATCGCCGCGTCCGCCGAACAGCAGGTCGTTGTCGCGCCCGCCGTCCAGGCGATCATCGCCGCGCCCACCAAACAGCTGGTCGTCACCTCGGCCTCCTTCTAGTCGGTCGTCGCCTCGCTCACCGTAGATCTCATCCCAGCCGCGGCCGCCGTCGATGCGGTCCCGTCCGCCGCCGGCAAAGACGATGTCGTCTTCGCTGCCGCCGTTGAAGCGGTCGTTTCGCCCGCCCAAGTTGGTCTCGACCACTTCGTTGATATGCACCACTGCGATTTGGGCGCCGTCGCGAGTGAAGTCGGCCTCCTCAGTGATTTCAGCGCCAAATGCATTGGTGCCGCCCAGGATGATCTGGTCGCCTTCGCCGTCAGGGTTGCCCTCTGATCCGTTGAATCCGGGGTGCTGGCGGATGACGCCGTTTTCGTCTTCGCCGGTGTTCGGGCCGGTCTGATTGATGAAGGCGGCATCCAATTCGGTGTTCACCTCGGTGCCCGCGTCATAGACGTCGTCGCCCTCGAAGACGACCGTCTGGGCGCCCAGGAACCGACCGTACTCGTCAAACAGCACTAGCGCGTCGTCCGTGCCAACGAAGGCATCATTCGACGGTAGGATCATCGCGCCAAAACTGACCTCGGTGTTGACCGAGGAATCGATTTGAACGCGGCTCGAGGTTACCTCCTGCGTTGCAATCGGCCCGCCGGCACCCCCAACAATGACGCCTTGGCTGTCGGGAGAGGCCGCCAGCCGCTCGCCTGCGACGATGCCGAACATGCCGTCTTCGGCCAGCTGCTCCAACCCGGGAGAGGCTGCTTCACCGACGTCGAACAGATCGAAGGCGCCGTCATGGAAGCCGAAGTAGAACGGGGTCAGGAAGGTCCCCCCTGTCTCTGAGGTATTTCTGATTGTGATACGCAGTTCCGTCATGGGGTTCCTCCGATTGACGTGGTTTGCGGCGGGGGAGGTACCCGTCATGGTGGAAAAACGGAAAGCACGATCGCTCACGCCGTGGTGGGCGTGCGCGAGGCTGCGTGACGGCGTTGTTAACCCGCCGTTATCCGTGATCGGGGGTGATTAGGCGGCCAGCAGATCTCCGATGCGCTCGACCGCACGCTCGATGTTCTCGACCGAGTTTGCGTAGGAAAACCGAATGAAATCAGCACCATGCTTACCAAAGGAGGTGCCGGAGATCGTGGCGACGCCGGCCTCTTCCAAGATTCGGCTCTGCAGGTCGCGGGCGCCCATTCCGGTGCCCGTGATGTTGGGAAACGCGTAGAATGCCCCAGCCGGATTCTGGCACTGGAAGCCTGGAAGGCGGTTTAATAGGGGGACGATCGCTTGCCGGCGTGCGTCGAAGGCGGCCATCATTTCGTCGACCGGGTGCTGCGGACCGGTTAGCGCCGCGATGCCCGCAAATTGGGTGGCGGCGTTCACACATGAGTGGGCATTCACGCAGAACCGCGTGATCGGATCGACCAAATGATCAGGCCAAACCGAATAGCCAAGGCGCCAACCGGTCATCGCGTAGGTCTTGGACCACCCGTCCAGCATGATCACGCGATCACGGACTTCGGGATATTCGAGAAACGAGACATGCTCTCGCCCGTCATAGAGCATACGCGAATAGATCTCGTCCGACAGAATGCAGACGTCGGGAAAGCCGGTATCGAGACCTGCGACCAGGCGGTCGACCTCGACGCGTGGGGTAACGCCACCCGTCGGATTTCCCGGAGAATTCAATATGATAAGGCGCGTTTTTCCTGTAGTTTGGCTCAGCACTTCCTCAGCTGAGAAGGCAAAGCCATTCTCCTCCCGCAGCGCGATCGGGACCGGCTTGGCGCCAGTGTACTCGATCATCGAGCGATAGATGGGAAAGCCCGGGTCGGGGTACATGATCTCGACCCCTGGCGCGCCGAACATCATGATCGCAAAGAACATTGTCGGCTTGCCGCCCGGCATGATGACCACGTTATCGGGGTTCACCTCGACCCCGCGGCGCTGGGCGATGTCGGCGGCCACGGCTTCGCGCAGGGGCAAAATACCGTTCGCCGGCGTATAGCCATGCTGGCCATCCTTGAGCGCCTTGATGCCCGCCTCAACAACATGATCGGGTGTGCGAAAATCCGGCTGGCCGATGCCTAAGTTTATGATATCACGACCTTTTGCCTGAAGCTCGGCGGCGCGAGCCAGGACCTCGAACGCGGTTTCCGAACCTAGCCGGGCAACACCTTCTGCCAGGATCATGCGCCTCTCCCTCATCATAGACTGGGGTTTGTCCCCCCTTGTCGATCTTCTACCCCGCCGATCTTCTACCCCATAGCGCCAGCAAGCCAAAGGGATCGGACCGACGCATTCCGCTTGCACAGGGCGGCGGTTGGGAGGAACGTGCGCCGACGGGATAATCCCAGCCAGATCCGGAGCCGGCCCATGCACCTGCAATCCTGCGAAGTCTTTGTCGTGGGCAACCCGCCGCCGCGCAAAGGTGGGCGCTACTTCATCTTTGTTGAGCTTGAAACATCAAATGGAATCAAGGGCATAGGTGAGGTTTATGTGGCGACTTTCGGCCCCCAAGTGGTGGCCGATATGGTGCGCGATGTCTTCGCCCGGCACTTCGAAGGAAAGGACCCCCACAATATAGAGGATCTCTGGCGCCAGACCTATAGTTCTGGTTATGGCGCGCGGCCTGATGCGTCGCTGGTGGGCGTGCTGTCGGGGCTGGAGATTGCCTGCTGGGACATCTTGGGCAAGGCGGCAGACAAGCCGATCTATGACCTGTGGGGTGGAAAAAGCCGAGATAAAATAAGGTCTTACACCTACATGTATCCGGCGGAGGGCGACGTCTACCCGGACCCGGAGGTCAACAATATCTACAACAATCCGGACATCGCGGCGGAGCGGGCGCTGGATTACCTGGCCTTGGGCTTCAACGCGTTGAAGTTCGATCCGGCCGGTCCCTACACCGCCTACAGCCCGCATCAGCCCCGGATGGAGGATCTGGAACGCTCTGCTGAATTTTGCAAGAGAATCCGAGAAGCCGTTGGAACTAATGCAGATTTACTGTTTGGCACACATGGCCAATTCACCACTTCTGGTGCCAAGCGCATGGCCCGCCGCATTGAGCCTTACGAGCCCCTGTGGTTCGAGGAGCCCGTCGCCGCCGAGATGCCGGAACAGATGGCCGAGGTGGCGCGGTCGACCTCGGTTCCAATCGCCACCGGGGAGCGTCTGGTCAGCAAGTACGAGTTCGCACGCGTGCTGGCCTGTGGCGCCGCGGCGATCCTGCAGCCGGCACTTGGCCGCGTGGGCGGATTGCTGGAGTCCCGAAAAATTGCTGCAATTGCAGAGACTTACTATGCCCAGATGGCGCCGCATCTTTATGCCGGGCCGGTCGAGGGCGCGGCCAATGTGCAGCTGGCCGCGACGATTCCAAACTTTCTGATCCTGGAGTCCATCGAGCGTTGGGACGGCTTTCACGGAGAGATCGTCAAGGGCGTCACCTGGCAGGACGGCTATGTGATCCCGTCGAAAGAACCCGGTTTGGGCATCGAATTCGACGCTGATCTGGCCCGCGCCACGCCCTACATGGACACGGAATTGCACCTGGAAATGCACCCCAACGAGGTTGTTCCCTAGGCTGTGCCCTAGACCGTGCCCTATAAGGTGGCGGCCCCCTTGGCGCTGTCAAAACGGCTGTATGATTTGCGTATGATTTGCGTATGCCAAATGTGCCGCGCAAAGTCGCTGGATTAACAAAAGGTGGAGATTTGCGATGACCGACGACCTGAGCAAAGGGGCTGCGTGGATGAAGGGCGAGATCATGCCCCTGACCTCTGCCGGTCTGCAGTTGAATGACTGGGGCGTTACGCGGTCCGACATCACCTATGATGTGGTGGGTGTCTGGAAGGGCGGCTTCTTCCGGTTGGACGACTACCTCGATCGGTTCATGGCCTCGATGGCCGCGATGCGGCTGGACCCCGGGCTGGGCCGCGAGGATATTCGCGAGATCCTCCACCGGCTGGTCGCAGCCAGCGGCCTGCGCGACAGCTATGTGGCGATGGTCTGCTCGCGCGGGCAACCGCTGATCCCGGGAATCCGCGACCCCCGAGAATGCGCCAACCATTTCTACGCCTGGTGCGTGCCCTACATCCACGTGATCAAACCGGACGTGGCCGACCAGGGCGCCAGCGTCTGGATCGCCAAGGACGTGCGCCGCATCCCTGAGGATAGCGTCGACCCCCGCGCCAAGAACTACCATTGGGGCGACATGACGGCCGGGCTGTTCGAGGCGAAAGACCATGGCTACGAGACGGTCCTGCTGCTGGACCACCAGGGCAACGTGACCGAGGGGCCGGGCTTCAACGCCTTTGCCCTGAAGGGCGATCGCATGGTGACCTCGCATCACGGGGTGCTGCACGGGATCACCCGGCGCACCGTGATCGAGATGGCAGCCGTCGACGGGATCGAGACCGAGGAACGCCCCCTGCCGCTGGAGGAGTTCTTGCAGGCGGACGAGGTGTTCCTGTCGACCTCGGGCGGGGGCGTGGTGCCAATCACCAAGGTCGATGACCGCGTCTTCTCGAACGGGGCGCCGGGGCCGGTCGCGGCGCGCCTGCGCAAGCGCTACTTTCAGTGGATGGAAAGCCCGCAATACCGCCAGGAAATCAGCTATGCCGGGGAAGCAATTACGGCATGATCACCGGACGATCTGAGGAGGACGAGATGACGGGTCTGATGGGGCGGTCCGTGCCGACTGTTGACCAAGACCTTTGGGGCTGGCTGGCTCGCGTGGTGCTGGGGATGTGCCTTCTGGCCGTCATGCTGACCGGGACGGCCCATGCCGACCAGGAACGGGCCCAACGCCTCTACGACATTTCGGGCATGGAAGCGGTGGTCGAGAGCCTGCCCGGCGATCTATCCGATGCCATCCAGGAGGGGTGGGTCAGCGATCGCGGGATGGGGACCGAGGTCGACCTGCTGATCGAGACGTATTTCGGCACCGACAAGATGCGCCGGATGCTGCTGGGCGCGTTGGCCACGGGCATGACGCCCGAGGATATGGACACCGTGATCGCGGGCCTGGAGACGGAGGTCGGCCTTCGGGCCACGCAGCTGGAGACCGAAGCAGCCGCCATCGACTACGACACCGTCGTGGCGCGGGGCGGGGCGCTTTACCGGGCGTTGGAGGAAGACGGGGATCCGCGGGTAGCGCTTTACCAGCGGTTCGTGACCTCGACCAACTCCGTCGATCTCAGCGTGATTTTCGGCATGAACGTCGCCTATGCGTTGCTGTCGGGCGCCATGGGCTCGCCTGATCTGCCGCGCGCCCTGTCCGACGACGAGATCCTGGCGATCGTCAACAGCCTGGAGCCCCAGATCCGGGCGGAGGCGATCCGCTTCATCAACGCGCTGACCGCCGTGACGTATGGCGCGCTGACGTTGGCGGAGCTGGAGGAATACATCGCCTTCCTCGAGACCGAGCCGGTCGAGAGTTTCTACGAAGTAACAGTGAAGGCGCTGCAATTCTTCCTGGTCCAAAACATGCGCGATTTCGGCCACGAGTTGATGCAGCTGACCGGTGCGCGTCGGACCTGATGGCGGGGACGTCAGCACCACAGAAAGTGTCTGACCCCAAGGAACCGGTCCTGCACAGGAAACACAGCGAAATTGGCCCCCCGTCGCGCGGCCCTTCGGGTTGCGCCCGGCGGGCCTGTCGGTCATAACCCCACCAGTCGCGTGTGAGGGAGCCTTAGATGTCCGAACCAGCAGAAGTCGCCCCCTCCCCGACCGGTTCCGACGATACCTCTCCCGCCTTCAAACGTGTCCTTTTGAAGATCTCCGGCGAAGCGCTGATGGGCGAACAAGGCTACGGCCTGCACCCGCCGACGATGCAGCGCATCGCCGAGGAGGTTAAGAAGGCTCATGACCTGGAGTTTCAGATCTGTCTGGTGATCGGCGGGGGCAACATCTTCCGTGGTCTCTCGGGTGCTGCGCAGGGGATGGACCGCACCCAGGCCGACTACATGGGCATGCTGGCGACCGTGATGAACGCGCTGGGCATGCAGGGCGCGCTGGAGCAGATCGGTGTCGAGACGCGGGTGCAGTCAGCGATCCCCATGGCCTCGATGTGCGAGCCCTATATCCGCCGCCGCGCGATCCGCCATCTGGAGAAGGGGCGCGTTGTGATCTTCGCCGCCGGGACGGGCAATCCCTATTTCACCACCGACACGGCGGCGACGCTGCGCGCCAACGAGATGGCCTGCGATGCGCTGTTCAAGGGCACTCAGGTCGACGGCGTCTATGACAGCGACCCGAAAACCAACCCTGATGCAGTGCGCTATGCGCATGTCAGCTACAACGAAGTGCTGACCAAGGATCTGAAAGTCATGGACGCTTCGGCCATTGCCCTGGCACGGGACAACGATTTGCCAATCGTGGTATTTTCGTTACATGAGCCCGGTGCGATGACCGAGGTGATGTTCGGCCGTGGGCGCTATACGCTGGTCGGCGGTCCCGGGCCGAATGCGTGAGGACGACAGGCGATGAGTGACGAGATTGAAGAGGTGGATCTGGACGATCTGGAGCGCCGGATGGACGGCGCGCTGGGCTCGCTGAAACAGGACTTTGCCTCGCTGCGCACGGGCCGGGCCTCGGCCAACATGCTGGATGCGATCACGGTCGAAGCCTATGGCGCGCCGATGCCGATCAACCAGGTGGGTACGGTGAATGTGCCCGAACCGCGCATGGTCACGCTGAATGTCTGGGACAAGACGCTGGTCGGCGCCGTCGACAAGGCGATCCGATCCTCGGGCCTGGGGATCAACCCGGTGGTCGACGGCACCATCCTGCGCCTGCCGATCCCCGAGCTGAACGAGGAACGCCGCCGCGAATTGAGCAAGGTGGCCGGCACCTATGCCGAGAATGCGCGCGTCGCTATCCGGAACGTGCGCCGCGACGGCATGGACCAGGTTAAGAAGGCCAAAGGCGCGGGCATGTCCGAGGATGAGCAGAAGCTCTACAGTGACGAGATTCAGGAACTGACCGACGCGGCGATCACCAAAGTCGACGCCGCGCTGGAGGCAAAACAGGAAGAGATCATGCAGGTCTGATCGTCTGGTCAGACGACGGCGCCACGGTACCAGTAACCCGGATAGGCGCGGTGTTCGCTTTAGGCGAAGGGCCCTCGGCAAAACAGGCAAATAGACGAGCGAACAAAATCAACGAACCTGAAAGACGGTTCAGACAAAACGAAACGGATCTGGTAAGCAGATCGAACACGGTGATCGGTGCGGGCGGGGGCGCTGATAAATCGGGCAGGGAGCAGATGACTGCGCAGACTGAAAACTCGCCGCGCCATGTGGCGATCATTATGGACGGGAATGGGCGCTGGGCTGTCCGTCGCGGCCGCCCTCGTACGTTTGGCCACCATCGCGGGGCCGAGCGTGTGCGTGAAATCGTTGACGTAGCGCCTGATCTTGGGATCCAGGTGCTGACGCTGTTCGCATTCTCGACCGAGAACTGGAACCGTCCGGGCTATGAAGTCAAAGTGCTGATGAGCCTGTTTCGCCGCTATATCGCGCGCGAAGTGGACGGGCTGGACGCAGAAAACGTGCGGGTCAGGTTTATCGGCGACCGCTCGATCCTGCCCAAGAACCTGCAGAAGCTGATCGAGATGATGGAGGCGCGGACCGCCGAGAACACCCGCATGACGTTGCAACTGGCACTGTCCTACGGTTCGCGGGCCGAGATGACGGATGCCATGCGCTATTTGGCGGGCGAGGTCGAGGCCGGGCGCTTGACGGCTGATGACATCGATCAGGACGCGATTTCTGGCGCAATGATGACCGCAGGATTGCCCGATCCGGACCTGGTGATCCGCACCTCGGGCGAGCACCGCATTTCGAACTTTCTGCTCTGGCAATCGGCCTATGCCGAATACGCCTTCATTGACGAGTGCTGGCCTGACTTTTCGGCTGACCGCTTGGCCGAGATCGTCGGCGCCTTTGGCAGACGGGAGCGCCGGTTCGGAGCCGTCTCGGCACGCTGAAGGGTGACGGTGACGGGGTACGGTGACGGGATGACGCGGCGGTGACGGCAGGGTGATGTAACGTTGACGGTGGCCGGGCGCTTTCAGGACTTGCGCACGCGCCTCATCTGGGGCGTTGCTGTCGCCGTCGTCGCACTGACCTGTATCTGGCTAGGCGGGATCTGGATTGCCGGTTTGGCTGCTTTGGCCGCTGGGCTAATGATGGCCGAATGGCGCCGCATCACAGCGGGGGCGGACCTGCCGCTGATCCAGGGTGCTGCCTACATCGCCGCGGTCGCGCAGGCGCCGATCTCGGCGTGGGCCGCTGACTGGCAGATTGCCACATTCCTGTTGATCACGCTGACCCTGATCGGCGGCATCCTGGACAGGATGGCCGGGCGCCAGGGTCTGATCCACTGGGCGCTCCTGGGTGCCTTTTACATTGGCTTCGCGGCGCTGGCATTCGTGGAACTGCGCGCCGTGGCGCCCTATGGCTTCCTCTCCATCCTATGGGCCGCGCTGATTGTTGTTGCCGCAGATGTGGGCGGCTACTTCGCGGGGCGCACCATCGGCGGACCCAAGCTTTGGCCCGCGGTCAGCCCCAAGAAAACCTGGGCTGGACTGGCCGGCGCCGTGGTGTTGGCCTTCCTTGTGGGCGGGGTGTTCTCGTGGCTGACCACGGGCACCTACTTCCACATCGTGTGCGCCGTCTCCGCGGTGGCTGCACTGCTGGCCCAGGCAGGCGATCTGGGCGAAAGCGCGCTGAAGCGGCATTTTGGTGTCAAGGACGCAGGCACCCTGATTCCCGGCCATGGCGGCTTGCTCGACCGGCTGGACGGGCATATGGCAGCGGTTCTCGTAGCCGCCGGCGCCACCTTCTGGCGCGGAGAAGCGGTGTTTGTCTGGTGAGGGCGCAGGGGTGAAGCGGATCACGATCCTGGGGGTCACGGGTTCGATTGGGGCGAACACGGTCGATGTCGTCGAGAAACTGGGCGCCGAGCAGTTCCACACCGTCGCCGTCACAGGCCACGCCAATATCGAGGGTTTGGCGGATGCTGCGCGGCGCTTAGGGGCTGAGGTCGCCGTCACCGCCGACCCCGCAAGGCTGGAGGATCTGCGCGCGGCGCTGTCCGGGTCCGAGATCGAGGCGGCCGCAGGCCCCGATGCTTTGGTCGAGGCCGCCACCCGTCCCGTCGATTGGGTGATGTCGGCGATTGTCGGCGCCGCCGGCCTGGCGCCCACGCTGGCCGCCATTCGCCAGGGTGCCACCATCGCGCTGGCCAACAAGGAGTGCCTGGTGGCCGCGGGCGACGTGGTCCTGGCCGAAATCAAGGCGCACGGCGCGCGCTTGTTGCCCGTCGACAGCGAACACAACGCCATTTTTCAGTTGGTGGCGCACGAGACGACCCCGATCGAGCGCTTGTTGCTGACAGCGTCCGGCGGGCCGTTCCGAACGTGGTCGATGGAGCAGATGGCGGCGGCCAGCCCGAAACAGGCCGTGGCGCACCCTAACTGGTCGATGGGCGCGCGGATCTCGATCGATTCGGCATCGATGTTCAACAAGGCGTTGGAGATGATCGAGGCGGGCCATCTGTTCGAGGTGACGCCCGACCAGATCGAAGTGGTGGTCCACCCTCAGTCCATCATCCATTCCATGATCGGGTATGGCGACGGCTCGATCCTGGCGCATCTGGGCCCATCCGATATGCGGGTTGCCATCGGCTATGCGCTGGCCTGGCCCGACCGCCCGGATCTGCCGGTCGACAGGCTGGATTTTGCAGCACTGGCCAAGCTGGACTTCGAGGCGCCGGACGAGGAACGCTTTCCCGCGCTGCGCCTGGCCCGCGAAGCGATGGCCGCGGGTGGGCTGACCCCCTGCGTGATGAACGCCGCGCACGAGATCGCGCTGGATGGTTTCATTGCGGGACAGATCGGCTTTCTGGACATGGCGCGTCTTGTTGAAGACACGATTTCATCTATAGGTAGTACGGGGCGCGCCAGCCAACTGGACGATGTGTTGGCAGCAGATGCCCAGGCGCGCCGCGTGGCGCGTGACTTGATTGCCCGGCCCTAAGGGGTCACCTAGCGCC
Source organism: Pseudomonadota bacterium (assembly GCA_039026375.1). Classification (GTDB taxonomy): domain Bacteria; phylum Pseudomonadota; class Alphaproteobacteria; order Rhodobacterales; family Rhodobacteraceae; genus Thermohalobaculum. The sequence continues at coordinate 88,053 of JBCCML010000001.1, read as the reverse complement.
TGAGAGAACGCGAACCCGAAACCGCAGACCGGAAGACGCGCGAAAGAGGACCCGATGGAATTTCTGCAGCAGATCCCTCTGATCGGCCCGGTGCTGTTCTGGGTGATACCCTTCCTGATCGTCCTGTCGATCGTGGTCTTTATTCACGAGCTTGGGCACCTGATGGTGGGACGCTGGTGCGGGATCAAGGCCGAGGTGTTCTCGATCGGCATGGGCACCGTGCTGTTCAGCCGAACCGACCGGTACGGCACGAAATGGCAGGTGGCGATGCTGCCGCTGGGGGGATACGTCAAGTTCCTGGGCGATATGGACCCCTCCAGCGCGGGCCATGTGGACGACGCACAGATCCCGCCGGAAGATCGCAAATACGCCTTTCACAACGCCAGTGTCGGGCGGCGCGCGCTGACCGTGATTGCGGGCCCCATGGCCAATTTCATCCTGTCGATCGTGATTTTCTTCGGCCTGGCGCTCTATGTGGGCAAAGCCAGCGTCGAGCCGGTGATCGGCGGCATTGGCGATCTGGACCCTCAGGTGATCGGCTTCCAGGAAGGTGACCGCGTGCTGCGCGTGGGCGATGCCGACGTCGCTGAGTTTGGCGACATCGTCGAGGCCTTGGCCGCGGCCCATGGCACCACGCTGGAGGCGGTTGTCGAACGGGGCGGCACCGAAACCGTGATCTCGACCCTTTACGACCAGCGCCCGATGATTACCGAGGTCACCGTCGAAGGGGCTGCCGTGGCTGCGGGCCTCGTGCCCGGTGACATCCTGGTCCAGATCGACGGGCAGGAGATCGTTACGGTCCAGGATGTCTCACGCGCCATCGCTGCACTGCCGCTGGGCGCTGAAGTCGTCATTCAGGTTGAACGCGCTGAACGCCTGCGCGACATCCGCGTCACGCCCGACGTGCGCGAGCGAGAACATCCCGTGACCGGCGAACTGAAACCGATTCCCTTCCTGGGGATTTCGATGAGCCGGGTCTTGGGGCTTGAACCCTCGACCGAGCCGCGGGGCGTGCTGGATGCAGCCCAGGTCGGCGTGATGAGCGTTTGGACCATCGTCTCGGACACCGTCACCTATATTCGTCGCATCCTCTTTGACGGTGCGACCAGCGCGCACCTGTCCGGCCCCATCGGCATTGCCAAGCACTCGACCCAGGCGGCCGAGGCGGGGCTGCTCTACTACATACGCTTCATCGCCTTCGTCTCGACAGCGATTGGGTTTCTCAATCTGCTGCCCATTCCCGTCTTGGATGGGGGCCATCTGATGTTCTACCTGGTCGAAGCCATCCGTCGGCGCCCCACCGATGCCCGTATCGTTCAGGCGGGATCGGTCGTCGGTCTCTCCCTTCTGTTGTTGCTTATGGTTTTTGTGACCTTTAGTAATGACCTCGGTCTGAGGGAGTGGTTCTCCCAGGACTGAATCGAGGGCTTTGAGCGGGAGGCTGTCCTGACGATCCGGGTGAACCGGACGGGTGGACAGTGGGGGAGACAGAATGCGTTCAGCGGCACAGCTTCGGTCTTTCAATCCTGTCGTCTGGGCCCTGATCCTGGGGCTGCTGTTCCCGGTAGCCACGATCCTGACACCCGCAGGCGCGCTTGCCCAACAGGCGGCCCAAGGGCCGGCCGGCGAGCAATCGGTGGTGGTTCGGGGTAACCGCCGGATCGAGACTGACACCATCCTGGCCTATATGAACCTGGCCCAGGGCCAGACCGTGACGGCCGAGGATTTGAACCTTGCCGTACGCCGTCTGTTCGACACGGGCCTGTTTCGCGACGTTGTAATCATCCCCAGCACCAACGAGTTGATCGTTCAGGTCGAGGAAAACCCGTCGATCAACGAGATCGCGTTCGAGGGCAACGACGCCCTGGAGGATGAATCGCTACAGCAGATCATCAGCCTGCGCCCGCGCCTGCCGTTCACGGTGTCAGCGGCTGAGGCAGACGCCCAGGCGATCATCGAGATTTACCGCCGTACCGGACGCTTCGGCGCCGAGGTTGAGCCGGTGATTATCGAGCGTCCGAACAACCGCGTCGACCTGGTTTTCGAGATTGTCGAAGGTGATCTAACCGGCGTCACCTCGATCGATTTTGTGGGCAACCAAGTCTATTCGGACCGGCGCCTTCGCGGGGTGATCGAGACGGCCGAATCGGGCCTTCTGTCGGCGTTTCTGTCGTCAGATGTCTATGACCCCGACCGGCTGGAGCTGGACAAGGAACTGCTGCGTCAGTTCTATTTTGAACGCGGCTTTGCCGATTTCACGGTGCTTTCCGCAACGGCGGAACTGTCGCCTGACCGCGACGGCTTCTTTATCACGTTCACCATAGAAGAGGGTGAGGTCTACACCTTCGGCGAGTTGGACGTCAGTGTCGCGGCGCGGGGGTTAGATCCCGAGGCGTTTCAGGCGGCGATCCCTGCCGACCTGCTGGGCGACACGTATGACGCGACCGCGGTCGAGGAAATCGCGAATGAACTGACTGATTTGGCCGGGCAGGCGGGCTTCGCCTTCGTCCAGGTGCGGCCACGCCCGCGCAAGAACACGGACGACCTGGTTATCGATGTCACCTTCGAGGTCGTCGAAGGCCCGCGGGTCTATGTCGAGCGGATCGAGATCGAGGGTAACACCCAGACGCTGGACCGGGTGATCCGGCGTGAGATCACTCTGGTGGAAGGCGACCCGTTCGATGCCCGCAAGATCCGCGAGGCGCGCCGACGCATCCGTGCACTGCGCTACTTCGGCCGCGTGGAACTGGACACCGAGCCGGGCTCGGCCGAAGACCGCGCCGTTCTGAAGGTGCGCGTGGAGGAAACCTCGACCGGGTCGCTGTCCTTTGGTTTGGGCTTCTCGACCAGTTCGGGCCCGATCGGTAACATCGCCCTGACCGAGCGGAACTTTCTGGGGCGCGGCCAGATCGTCAACATCGAGGTGACGGCCGCGGGTGATACCCAGGTCTACGACTTCTCGTTCACCGAGCCGCGCTTCCTGGACCGCGATCTGGCGGTCGGCCTGCGGGGCTTCTTCATCGACGATGACCGGACGGATGAGAGTAGCTTCGAGATCACGCGGCTGGGTCTTGGCCCAACTTTCGCGTTCCCGCTAGCGCCCGATACGCTGTTGCAACTGCGCTACGAGTTCTTGCGCGAGGATGTCCAGGTGGCGCCCACAGCCTCCCCCGCCCTGATCATCGACGATGGTGGCCGCACGACTTCGCGCGTTGGCTTTACGCTGACTTATGACGGGCGCAACGATCCGGTCGAGCCGACCGAGGGCTATCTGTTGACCGGATCGCAGGATGTCGCGGGCCTGGGCGGCGATGCCTTCTATTGGCGCGGTACCTCCAGTGCGAAATTCTGGACCTCCTTCCTGAGCGAGCAGATTATCACCTCGCTGGAGCTGGAGATGTCGGGGATCTACGCGTTCTCGGACGACATTCGGGTCAATGAACGCTACTTCTTGGGCGGCTCGACATTGCGCGCGTTCGCAGATGAAGGCGTCGGCCCCCGCGATGTGGTCACCGATGACTCGTTGGGCGGCAACTACCGGGCCGTGTCACGCCTGGAAGTGTCGTTCCCGCTGGGCCTGCCCGAAGAGCTGGGCGTCTTCGGTGGCTTCTTCCTGGACGCCGGTACGTTGTTCCAACTGGACGGTACGCGCATCGGGGCGAACGGTTTGCCGATTGACGATGATGCAAAGATCCGCGTCGGTGCGGGGGCGCTGTTGTTCATCGACACGCCCTTTGGCCCGCTTGAGCTGAGCTTCGGTATCCCGCTGATCGAGGAAGACGAGGACGAAACGGAAGTCTTCCGTCTGTCGATCGGCACGCGGTTCTGACCGGGACGGTGGCGGCGACCGCGCATTCCAGACGCAGTCTTCTGGCAGGGGCGTTGGCGGCACTGTTGCTGCCAGCAGCGCCGCTGCACGCCCAGGGAGACTATGCCGTCATTTCCCGGGATCGATTGCTGAACGAGCTTGCCGCCGCGCGTGCCCTGCGTTCCGCCGAGACCGAGATCACGCGATCGATCCAGGCTGCCATCGATGCCGCCCAGGCCGAATTGACCGCCGAAGAAGTGGAGCTGGCGCAGGCCCGGGGCGAATTAGCCCCCGATGTGTTCGAGCTTCGCACGGCTGACTTCGATCGTCGCCTGCGGTATCTGCGCCGTACAACGCAAGAACGCGTCGCACGGATCAATACCGGCTTCCAGCGTGCCCGCGCCCAGATCATCGCTGCCTTGCCCCAGGTGTTGGAGCAATTGCGCCAAGAGGCGGGCGTCAGGATCATCATCGACGCCGACGCCGTCTTTGCCGCCGACCCCTCGCTTGATTTGACCGACCGGGCCATCGCGCTTTACGATGCGATTGGGCCACGTCCGGCCCCACCTGTCGTGGATCTTGAAACGCCGTTGCTACCGCCGCCGGCACCGATGCCGACGGAACAGTAACGAGCTTGACCTGACCGGGGTGCCGGGTAAGCAAAAACGCGCAGGCCGCACGAGCGACGAGGAGCAGATGACGGATACAGCGGCGGAAACCGCCCCGACCCGGGCAGATCTGGCACGGATCAAGCGGATGATCCCGCATCGCTATCCGTTCCTGCTGATCGACCGCGTCGAAGAGATCGTAAAGAACACCAGCGCGATCGGCGTGAAAAATGTCACCAACAACGAGCCGTTCTTTCAGGGCCACTTCCCAGACAAGCCAATTATGCCCGGCGTGCTGGTGGTCGAGGCGATGGCCCAGACCGCCGGGGTCCTCGTGGTTGAGACGCTGGAGATGATTGACCAGGGCCTTCTGGTCTACTTCATGACGCTGGATAAAACGCGGTTCCGCCGCTTGGTGGAGCCTGGCGATGTCCTGGAACTGCACGTCAAGATCCTCCGCGGGCGGGGCAAGATTTGGAAGTTCTGGGCCGAAGCCAAAGTCGGTGACCACATTGCCGCCGAAGCGGAATACTCCGCCATGATCATCACTCAGGACGACGAACGCCGCCGGGGCGGTGGCGCGTGAGCATTCATCCCACGGCGATTGTCGCAGACGGTGCCCGACTGGGCCAGAACGTTGTCATTGGCCCCTTCTGTACCGTCGATGCCCAAGTTGAACTGGCGGACGGTGTGGAACTGGTCAGCCATGTGGCCGTCGCGGGCCATACCAAGCTTGGGCCCGGCACGAAGGTTTGGCCCTTCGCCTCGATCGGGCATCAACCCCAGGATCTGAAGTTCCAGGGCGAGGTCTCGTATCTGGAGATCGGTGCGAACTGCATGATCCGCGAGCACGTCACCATGAACCCCGGCACTTCGGGCGGGGGGCTGCATACGCGCATCGGCGATGGCGGTCTTTTCATGATGGGGGTCCATGTCGGCCACGACTGCCAGCTGGGCAACAACATCATCATGGCCAATAATGCGACGCTGGCCGGCCATGTCGAGGTGGGTGATTTTGCCTTTCTGGGTGGCCTGTCAGCTGTCCACCAGTTTGTGCGCATTGGCGCACACTCGATGGTGGGTGGCATGACCGGCGTCGAGAAAGACGTGATCCCCTATGGGTCGGTGATCGGTAACCGCGCCTATCTGGGCGGCCTGAATATCGTCGGCATGCGCCGGCGTGGCTTTGGCAAGTCGACCCTGCACGCGGTGCGCGAGGCCTATCGCGAGATCTTCTCGGGCGAGGGGGCGCTAACCGAACGTGCCAACGCAGTGGCCGCCGCCCATGCGGACGAACCGGCTGTGCTGGAGATGACCGACTTCATCCTGGCCGACAGTTCACGGCATTTCTGCACTCCACGCGATGTCTGACCCGGCAGGCCCCGACGGCCTGCTGGCGATCATTGCAGGCCGCGGGGGATTGCCGCGCCAGATTGCCGAGCGCCGGCAGGCACATGGGTTGCCCTATTTGCTGATCGTCTTCCCGGATTGCTGGGAGGACTGGATGGGTGAGCACCCTCACGAACATCACGTCTTCGAGAAAGTCGGCCAGCTTTTCCGCGCGCTGGGCCGCGCTGGCGCCACGCATGTGGTGTTCGCTGGCGCCATGAACCGCCCAAAGATCAGGCCCTGGCGCATCGATGCCAAGGCAACGGGGGTGCTCTTCAAGGCGCTCCGCCTGCTGGGGCAGGGCGATGACGCCATGCTGCGGGGTTTTGCAGCGATCTTCGAGGCGGAGGGGCTGACGATGATCGGCCCCCGCGAGGTTTTGGGGCAGGGCGCGACGGTTGGTCCAGGCGCCCTAGGGGCCAAAGCCCCCGGCGCGCAGGATCGCAAGGATGCGGCGCAGGCTGCGCGGATCGTGGCTGCGACCGGGGCGCTGGACATCGGCCAGGGCGCAGTTGTCGCCAACGGCATCTGCCTGGCGGTCGAGGCGATCGAGGGCACCGACCTGATGCTGGCCAATCTGGGGCGCTTGCCGGCGGATCGGCGGGCGGCCTGCCCGGCGCCGTCTGGCGTTCTGTTCAAGGGGCCGAAGCCTGGACAGGACACGCGCATGGACCTGCCGACGATTGGGCCACAGACCGTCAGCGGGTGTGTGGCTGCAGGCCTGGCCGGCATCGTGGTCGCAGCAGGCGAGACCATGCTGTTAGAGGGTGATGCCACGCGGCAGGCAGCCGATGCGGCAGGACTGTTCGTCTATGGCGCCAAGGCCGAGGAACTGGACGCGTGGGGGACCTGAACCTCTACATCATTGCGGGCGAGCCCTCTGGCGACCGGCTGGGCGGGGCGATGATGCGCGCGCTGAGCCAGATGCGGGACGTCGATTTTCGCGGCGTTGGCGGGATGGAGATGACGGCAGCCGGGCTGACCTCTCGTTTCGACATGAGCGAACTGACGGTTATGGGCATCTCCGAGGTGTTGCCAAAGCTGCCCGTCCTGCTGCGCCGTATTCGGGAGACGGCCGAGGATGTCATCGCCACGCGCCCCGATGCACTGATCACAATCGACAGTCCGGACTTCACGCTGCGGGTCGCCAAGAGAGCTAAGGCGTCGCTGCCCGACCTGAAGGTCATCCACTATGTGGCGCCCTCGGTCTGGGCATGGCGTCCCGGCCGCGCAGCCAAGATGGCGCGCCATGTGGACCATGTCCTGGCGCTGTTGCCGTTCGAGCCGCCGTATATGCAGGCCGCTGGCATGACCTGCGATTTCGTCGGCCATCCTGTCGCGGCCGAACCTCAGCCCGATGTGGACGAGATAGCCAGCTGGCGCGCGGCTCGGGGCATGGCGCCCGGGCAGCCAACGCTGTTGCTTGCACCTGGTTCGCGCCGCGGCGAAGTGCGCCGCCTGGGCGGGGATTTCATGGCCACGGTCCAACGCTTGCGGGCGGATCTGCCTGATCTGGCGGTGATCTGCCCGGTGGCTGAGACGGTGGTGGCCGAAGTGCAGGAATTGCTGGCACCCCTCGTGCCCCCTGTGCTGATCGTCCAACCCGGCGACCCGGCGCAAAAGCGCTTGGCCTTCGCGGCGGCGGATGCAGCGCTCTGCGCCTCCGGCACAGTGACGCTGGAGCTGGCTGCCACTGGCACGCCCATGGTGGCCGCCTATCGGACCACATGGCTCACCTCGCAGATTGTGCGTCGTGTGATACGGGTCGATACTGCGAACCTGGTCAATCTGGTGTCTGGCGAGAAGGTGGTGCCCGAGTTCTTGCAGGAGTATTGCACGGTCAACGCCTTACACGGCGCGTGCCTGCCGCTCCTACAACGGGATAACCATTCTGGTGCCGCACAGCGTGCGGTTTTCGAACAGGTCATGACGACGCTTGGCCGGGGTGGCCCCTCGCCAGCGGAACGTGCCGCACGGTCTACCCTCGGCGCGCTGAAAACCGTTTCGACAAGCGGAAATTGACCGACGATTTGCCGCGTCATCCGCTCTTCGATTGACACTGCCTGGGATTTGCCACCTGAATTGGCGCCAGGGACGGGGACATCGATTGGGGGATTCCATGAAGTTTGCTTTACGTGGTCAGCTGGCGGCTGCTTTGCCAGCATTGGCGCTGTGTGGGGGATTGATTTTCTTGCCATCGATGGGGAGCGCGCAGACCCAGACGCCTGGGGATTCTCTCGTCGATGTCAGCCCAGAAGATTGGGCATTCGACGCGCTCCAAAGGGTGGTTGAAGATTTGAATTGTCCCGCCGAGTTTGGGCGTAACGAATTCGCCAGGAGTTTCTCTCGTTATGAGGCGGCAGCCATCCTGGTGCGGTGCGAGGAAGCGTTTGTGGAGGCACGAGCAAATGGCTCCCCAACGAGCGCCGAGACCTTGCAGAGCCTGCAGCGTCTGACTGAACTTTTTGAAGGAGAGCGAAATATTCTGACTTCCTCCCCGCCGCCCGATTACGCCGATATCGCATCATCGCCGGCAACTGCGCAGACCCAGACGCCTGGCTATTTGTTCCCGATTGAAGTCGGTCCGGACAATTGGGAATTCACCGCGCTCCAAGAGGTGGTCGAAGCGTTGGATTGCCCTGGCCCGTTGGGAGTTGACGAATTCAGTGACAGTATCTCACTTAATGACGCGGTAGCGATCCTGGTGCGGTGCGAAGAGAGGTATGTGCAATTAGAGAGAGATGGATTCAAAATCAGCGCCGAGACCGTACGGTCCCTGAAGCTTCTGACTGACCAATGGGAAAGAGAGCGGAGCAGACTGACGAGTGCGCCGCCGCCTGATTACAGCCCTATCTTGCTAGAGAAGCCGCCGGTTTGGGTGGTGGTCGAAGGGGGTTTGGGCACCTCTGCGACACCTATAGACATCCCGGGCGCGCGGGGTCAGACCCGCCGGGAAGACCCCTTCACCATTGTGCAATCCCCGGCATTTCCGGAACTGCAGCCCGAGCGGATCCGAACCCGCAGCGCCGAGTTAGGATTACAGATTTTGTTGCCGCCCGATCCCGACCTGCCCTGGCCGGCCAATGAGAATGGGTTATGGATCGACGTGGCGGGCGATGTCCAATTCGGCACCGGGGATTTTTTTGACCCCGCCCGGCCGTCCAACGGGGAAACCCTCGTGCTGCTAAGCCCGGTGGGTCCAGGCGGACCTGCTGGGGGCGGCGTGACGATCACGGATGGCGGCATCGGCTTCGCGGACGTATTGAATTTCAGCTCGACGACGGATTATCGAAACGTCCGTGTCGAGGTGGGCGGTGGCACTTGGGTCCAGGTATGGGAATCCGCAACTCCGTTGCCTCCGTTTGAGGGCTTTCAGCCGGTATCCAGCTTTGACGCGCCGTTCCCTGGGCCGCCAGATAGTGGGTTCATCTTCCGTGCCGGCATTCAGGTCGCAGTCGGTGCGGAGTTCATGGATACCGAGACGGAGAGCCGAGGACAGAGCGGTGTGATCGGTGGCACGCCGACTTTGGACTTCGAACGATCGACCAAACTGCAACAGACCCAGTATGATCTGATCTTTGGTCCCATCCTAGAGCTTGAGACCGCCACCGGTATGCCAGGTGTGTCAATAGGCACCCGGGTCGAGGCGATGGGGGGCATTTCGTTCCTGACCCAGTCAGCCACCAGTTCGCTGATCACCAACGGGGCCGCTGACGTGAACGAGGTTCTCTCAATCGAAGACAGTCGGGTCGCGCCCTACGCCTCGTTCTCGTTTGAGGTGTTTACGCGGATCGACCGCACGTTCGAGATTTCGCTGCAATTGACGGCGGATCGGCAGGTTTTCCCGACGCTGGAACACTCTTTCACACAACCGGCCCTTTTGGAGGCCGACAGCGGCTGGCAGGCCAGCGCGTTCGTGCGCGCGATCTGGGGTCTGTAGGGGAGCGCGTTAACCCGACAGCGATGCAACGGTGCCTCAAGTGTAAACCCCGGCCTTTGCAGGTCGGGGTTTTTGCTTTTCCGTCGCGCGCCGAAAGCTCAGCGCGACTCAACCTCGACATAATCGCGGTAAGCGGCGCCCACATAGAGCTGGCGCGGACGCCCAATCTTTTGCTCTTTGTCTTCTATCATTTCCTTCCACTGCGCGATCCAGCCCACCGTGCGGCTAAGCGCAAAGATCGGCGTGAACATCGAGGTTGGGAATCCCATCGCCTCGAGGATAATACCCGAGTAGAAGTCGACGTTGGGGTAGAGCTTGCGCTGAATGAAGTACTCATCCTCCAGCGCGCGTTTCTCCAGCGCTTGGGCGACCTGCAGGATCGGGTTGTCGGCGACACCCAGCAGGTCCAGCACCTCTTTGGCGGTTTCCTGCATGACTTTGGCGCGCGGATCGTAGTTTTTGTAGACCCGGTGGCCGAAGCCCATCAGCCGGAAGCTGTCGTCTGGATCCTGCGCTTTGGCGACATACTCGTCGACGCGGTCAGGGCTGCCGATCTCCTTCAGCATCTCCAGGCATGCCTGGTTCGCGCCGCCATGGGCTGGACCCCACAGACTAGCGACACCGGCCGCGATGCAGGCGAAGGGGTTTGCCTGGGACGAGCCGGCCAGCCGCACGGTCGATGTCGACGCATTTTGCTCGTGATCGGCGTGCAGCGTCATGATGCGGTCCATGGCGCGGCTGAGGATCGGATCGACCACGTAATCCTCGCACGGCACTGCAAAGCACATGTGCATGAAGTTGGTGGCGTAGTCCAAGTCGTTGCGCGGATAGATGAACGGCTGGCCAATGGAGTATTTGTAGGCCCAGGCGCAGATCGTCGGCAGCTTGGCGATCAGGCGGATCGTCGCCACCTCGCGCTGCCAGTCGTCAAAGATGTCCGTCGAGTCGTGATAGAAGGCCGACATGGCACCCACGACGCCGCAGACAATCGCCATCGGGTGCGCGTCCCGGCGGAAGCCGCGGAAGAAATTCACCATCTGCTCGTGCAGCATGGTGTGATTGGTCACCCGGCCTTCGAAGTCTTCCAGCTGCGCGGCGGTCGGCAAATCCCCGTAAAGCAGGATATAGCACACCTCGAGATAGTGCGATTTCTCGGCCAGTTGGTCGATCGGATAGCCGCGATAAAGCAGTTCGCCCTTGTCACCGTCGATGAAGGTGATGGTGGATTTGCACGACCCTGTCGAGGTGAAGCCCGGGTCATAGGTGAAGACATCCAACTCGGCATAGAGCTTGCGGATATCGATGACCGACGGTCCGTGCACGGCGTCTTGCACGGGCAGCTCCATTCGCTTGTTGTCCAAGGTCAGGGTGGCAGTGCGTGGTTTGTCCATGATGATCCCCTCGTGCGTGGCCGCTCGGGGCCCGCTGTTTGTGCGAGGGGCGCTTATCCTGACCCCTCGATGGCATGTCCCAGCCTCGCCAGGACGTCGTCACGGCCGAGGGTGTCGATCACGTCAAAGACGCCGGGAGATACGGCCCTACCTGTCAGCGCCGCCCGTAGCGGTTGGGCGACTTTGCCAAGCTTCAGGTCTTCCGCCTCGGCGAAATCGCGCACGATTTCTTCGGCCTCGGATGCTGACAGAGCGCTAGCATTCCGCAGCCGCTCAGTCAATCTGGACAGCAAGTTTCGGGCGTTATCGTCCAGCAGTTTTGACGCTTTTTCGTCGAAATCCAGCGGCGCATCCGCCAAGATATAGTAAGCATTTTCAACAAGTTCGACCATTGTGCGGGCACGGGCTTTCAGGCCCGGCATCGCATGTGTCAACTTTCCGCGACGCGCCGTGTCCAGCGCGGGCTTTTGCTGCAACGCAAGAAGCTCTTCCGCCATGCGCACAAGCTTGGCGTCATCGGTCTCGCGGATATGCTGGCCGTTCAGGTTCTCCAGCTTCTTGAAGTCGAACCGGGCGGCAGATTTGCCGACTGCGTCAAGGCCGAACCATTCTACCATCTGGGCGTCGGTGAAGTACTCGTCGTCGCCATGGCTCCAACCCAACCGGGCCAAGTAGTTGCGCATGGCGGACGGCAGATAACCCATGTCGCGATACTCGGTGACGCTGGTCGCGCCGTGCCGCTTGGACATCTTCGCCCCGTCTGCCCCATGGATCAGCGGGATGTGCGCAAACACCGGCCGTGCCCAGCCCAGGGCATCATAGATCAGGGACTGGCGCGCCGCGTTCGTCAGGTGGTCGTCGCCCCGGATAACGTGGGTGACGCCCATGTCGTGGTCGTCCACCACGACGGCCAACATGTAGGTGGGCGTCCCGTCCGAGCGCATCAGGATCAAATCGTCCAACGTCTCGGCCTTCCAGGTGACCGTGCCTTGTACCTGATCGTCCACGACAATTTCGCCGTCCCGAGGGGCACGTAAACGGATCGTGTAGTCGTCCAATCGGCCCTGCGGCCAATCGGACGCGCCCTTATCCCGCCAAGGCGAAAGGAACATGGGCGGGCGCTTCTCGGCCTTAGCCTTCTCGCGATATGCGTCGATCTCTTCCTTCGTGGCATAACAACGATAGGCGCCGCCAGTCTCCAGCATCTGCCGGGCCACCTCCGCATGGCGGTCGACACGGCTGAATTGGCTGACGGCGTCGCCATCCCAATCCAGCCCTAACCACTTCAGGCCCTCAAATATCGCCTCTGTCGCTTCTGGGGTGGACCGTGCCCGATCTGTATCCTCGATCCGCAGCAGAAAGCGGCCCCCATGGTGGCGGGCGAACAGCCAGTTGAACAGCGCCGTGCGGGCCCCGCCAATGTGCAGAAAGCCCGTGGGTGAGGGCGGAAAACGGGTGACGACCTCGGTCATGGGCGTGCTCCGATGGATTTTTGCTTGCCAGGGCCCCGTGACAGGGCCAATAGGGGCGCGGAGGGGTGGTCCGCAAGTCGTGGCTGTAATGGCGTAAACGAGGCGGACGGACAAGGTGCCCTGGACATCCTATTGGGCAAGACCGTTTGGCGCGGGGCAGGTGATGCCCAGCGGCACTTGGGCTGTGCGGGTGCGCGGCCACTTGGACGCGCTCTACGCCCAAGAAAGCCGCCAGTTTGCGCTTTGGTTGCCGGTCTGCTTAGGCATCGGGATCGGGGTTTACTTCCAGCTAAAAAGTGAACCCGACTGGACCTGGGCGATATCCCCGGTGCTGCCATTGCTGCTGATCATCAGCGGCGCGGCGCGCCGGGTTGGTTGGGGCGCGTTGGCACTGGCCTGGCTGGTGCTGGCGCTAACCACGGGGTTTTCAGCGGCTATCATCAGCGCGCATACAGCAAAGGCACCGGCAATATCAGTGCCGCTGGGCGAAACGGTCGAGGGCCGTGTCCTGGAGCTGTCCCGCGCCCGATCCGGTGCGCCGCGTCTGCTGTTGGACCAGGTGCAGGTCTACGGGGTCTCGCCGGAGCGGATGCCGAAACGCCTGCGTCTTACCCTGCTTGACGATCGCTTCGAGCGGCTGCCGCTGCCGGGTGAGCGCATCCGCGTCTACGCCACGCTGATGCCCGCAGGCCGCCCGGTCGAGCCCGGGGGCTTCGACTTTCATCGCCGGGCCTTCTTTCAAAGCTTGGGTGGGGTGGGGCTGAGCCGGGGGCACCTGTTGATCCTGCCACGGACAGACGCATCAGGTCCGCTTGATAGCGCGCGGATCTGGCTGGCCAGTGTCCGCTACCGCCTGTCCAAAGGGCTGCGCGACGCGCTGCCAGGGCCACCAGGCGCCTTCGCCGCGGCGATCATCGTCGGTGACCGGGTCGACATCGCCGAGGAGGATGCCGAGGCCCTCCGCGCCTCGAACCTAGCGCACCTACTGGCGATCTCGGGCCTGCACATGGGCATTCTGACTGGCCTGGTGTTCTTTGTGGTGCGGTTTGGCCTCTCGCTGCCACCGCAGATCGCCTTGCGCTATTCCACGAAGAAATGGGCGGCAGCGGGGGCGCTGGCGGCGGGGGCGGCCTATTTGATGCTCTCCGGTGCCACCATTGCGACCCAGCGGGCCTTCATCATGGTCGCCGTGGCCCTGGGGGCCGTCATGCTGGACCGTCCCGCGCTGACGTTGCGAAGCCTCGCCGTGGCCGCGACCATCATCCTGCTGATCCGGCCGATTAGCCTGTTGGATGCTGGTTTTCAGATGAGCTTTGCGGCGACGGCTGCCCTGGTTGCCGGGTTTCAAGCGATCCGGGGACGTGACTTTCCGCTGCCTTTGCCTTGTGGGCTCGCTGGCAAGGTCTTGAAAGTTGTGTTGGTTTATGTGGGGGCGCTGCTCTTTTCGAGCCTTCTGGCAGGATTGGCCACGGCGCCGATTTCTGCCTTTCACTTTAACCGCACCGCGCCATACGGGCTGCTTGCGAACCTGTTAGCCGTACCACTGATGGGCCTTTGGATCGCGCCGTTCGCGTGTCTGGCGGCAATCATGGCACCCATTGGGCTCGCGGGCCCGCCACTGCAGGCTATGGGTTGGGGGATCGCCCGTGTGCTGGATGTTGCCCATTGGGTGGCCGGGTTGCCCGGCGCGGTACAGCCCATAGCGGCGGCCCCGGCGCTTGTCCTGCCGGTGCTGGCCCTTGGCAGCTTATGGTTCATCATCTGGCGCGGACGCTGGCGATGGGGCGGGGTTGCAGCCGTGCTAGTGGGGCTTGTGATTTGGCAGGGAGCGCCATCCCGCCCGACGGTGCTGGTCTCGCCGGAGGGGCGGCTGATCGGTGTCCTTCAGGCCGAGGGTCGGTCGCTGGACCATGCGACCGCTTACAGCTTCGCCGCCCGGACGTGGTTGCAACGGGACGGTGACCCCGCAGATCAGTCGACTGCCGCCGGCCGGGCTGAGTTTCAGCGTACCCCTGGTCGCCTGACGGCTGATTTGCCCGATGGATGGCGTCTGGCAGTGATCTGGGGGCGGGATCCCACGCCTGAGAATTTGGCAACTTGGTGCGGGCAGCAGACGGTTCTGGTCGCCCGTTATGGCCCGCCAGTAACCGGTGATTGCCTTTACGTGGGGCAACGCGACCTTCGGCAAGGCGGCGCAGTCGCGGTCACCATCCGCGATCGGCAGGCGACTGTCCAGTACGCCGAAGATCCTGCCATTTCGCGTCTTTGGTCGCGCTGAGGGCCGCTCGGCCAGCGGCCCCTAGTAGGTGCGGATCAGCCCCACCATCTTGCCCTGAATCTTGACCTGATCGGCCCGATAGAGCCGCGTGCCGTAGGACGGGTTTGCCGCTTCCAGCGCAATGGCGCCCCCTTTGCGGCGCAGGCGCTTCAACGTCGCCTCGTGGTCTTCGATTAAGGCCACGATGATGTCGCCATTATTCGCCGTCGCCTGGCGTTGAATCACCACGATATCGCCTTCGTGGATCCCGGCGTCGATCATCGAGTCGCCCTTCACCTCCAACGCGTAGTGTTCGCCGGTCGATGACATCATCATTGACGGCACGCTGATCTGGTTCGAGCCCTGTTGCATCGCCTCGATCGGCGCGCCTGCGGCAATCCGGCCGATCAGCGGCACCTGATGGGCGGCAGCATCCTCTGTCACCGCGGTGCCCTGCAACTTGTCAATCGCCTCGCGGCCACTTTCCGCCTTGCCCAGATCACCCTCGATAACAGCGGGTTTAAAGCCGCGAGAGCGCATATCCTCGACGTTTTCGGGCAGACGCAATATCTCGATGGCCCGCGCGCGATGGGGCAGACGGCGGATGAAGCCCCGCTCCTCCAACGCGGTGATGAGCCGGTGGATGCCCGACTTCGAGCGTAGATCCAACGCCGCCTTCATCTCGTCAAACGACGGCGACACCCCGTCTTTCTGGACGCGCTTGTGAATGAACAACAGAAGATCGTACTGTTTTTTCGTCAGCATCTGCTCCCCCGGATGTGTTTCCCCGTTGGTTATTGTTCTACAAGTGTTCTCGATTTGTGTCAACGATATCTGTTGTTTGACAGGTTTCTGGGGTCAGAGGCGAATGACCTGAACGACCTGTCCTGCCGCGCGCGGCGGATCCCTGGGTGCCCGCACCAACAGAACGTCGGAAAGTGCCAGCGTACGCACCAGGCTGCTGTCTTGGCTGTCAAAGGCGACCACTTGGCCTTCGTCGGTAAGGCTGGCCCGCATGTAATGCTCGCGCGGACCGTTTGGACCCAATTCCCTGCCCAGGATTGCGGGTTCGGTTTTACGGGCTTGGCGCGGCATACCCATGGCGGCCAGCAGCGCTGGGCGCAGGAAAACCTCGCCGCAGACCATGGCCGACACCGGGTTGCCCGGCAGGCCCAGCATGACTGCGCCGCCGATCTGCCCGGCCATCAGCGGCTTTCCGGGGCGCATCGCGACCTTGTAGAAATCCAGGCTAAGCCCTTCCGATCCCAAGACTTCTGCCACCAGGTCATGATCGCCGACCGAAGCACCGCCGAGGGTCACGATGACATCTGCGCCCTCGGCCGTGGCCAGAGCGGCCCGCAGGCTTTCCGGTGTATCCCGCGCGATGGGGCAAAGCCTGGGAACCGCCCCCATGGCGGTCAACATCGCGTGCAGGCCGAAATTGTTTGAGCTGACGATTTGGTCGGGTCCGGGTGTTTCCCCCGGCAAAACCAGCTCGTCTCCTGTGGGGATCAGGGCCACGATGGGCCGCCGCGCGACGATCACTTCGTCGACGTTCATCGCGGCCAGCAGGGCCACATCGCGGGGTGTCAGCACCCGGGGTGCGCTAAGCGTCTGGCCCAGGCGAAAGTCACCCCCGGCCGGCCGGACATAGGCGCCGTCCGCAGGCGCCTCGCGCACCGTGATCTGGTCACCCACACGGTCGGCATCCTCTTGAATCAGGATGCTGTCGGCGCCTTCCGGCAAGGGGGCGCCGGTGAAGATGCGCACCGCCGCGCCCGGCGGCAGGTTGCCGTCCCAGCGGTGCCCAGCGGCGGCTTCGCCGACCACGGGCAGCACTTGGCCGGCCTGAGCTTCGGCCGCGCGCACCGCGTAGCCGTCCATGGCCGATGCCGCGAAGGGTGGCTGGGTGCGGCGCGCCACGGCTTCCTCGCGCAGGACGCGGCCTGCGGCTTCGGTCAGCGGCACAACCTCTGTCGGCAGTACCGGCATCAGGTCAAACAACCGCGACAGCGCCTCGGCAACTGAGATCATAAGGCCTCGTAAGTGCCTGATTTACCGCCTTCTTTCAGGACGACGCGGATCTCACCGATTTGCATGGCCCGGTCGGTGGCCTTCAGCATGTCATAGACCGTCAGCGCCGCAGCGGAGACGGCGGTCAGCGCCTCCATCTCGACGCCTGTCTTGCCGGTGACGCGCACCTCGGCCTCAATCTCTACGCGGTCGGGCTGGCAGGCTGCCAGCGTGACCGTCACCTTGCTGAGCGGCAGCGGATGGCACAGCGGGATCAAATCCGCGGTTTTCTTCGCGGCCATGATACCTGCCAATTGGGCGACGGCCAACACATCGCCCTTAGCGGCCGTCTTCTGCGTCACCAGGGCCAGCGTTTCTGGCGCCATAGTGACCACGCCCCGGGCCACGGCGCGCCGCGATGTCACGGCCTTGTCGCCCACATCGACCATCACGGCATTGCCGTCGGCGTCGATATGCGTCAGCCCTGTCATCCGTTCACCGTCATCCGTGCACCGTCATGCTGGCACCCTCATGCCGGCACCGGATCGCGCAGCAGTTCGCGCGTTGCGGACGCGACATCGGTCTGGCGCATCAGGCTTTCCCCGATCAGAAAACTGCGCGCGCCAACTTTTGCCAGGCGCGCCAGGTCCGACGGCACAAACAAACCGCTTTCGCCAACCAGATGCCGGTCAGATGGCACATTCGGGGCCAGCGCTTCGGTCGTGGCCAGAGTTACCTCAAATGTCTTTAAATTTCGGTTATTCACGCCCAGCAGCGGCGACTTTAGCGCCAAGGCCCGGTCTAGTTCCGCCTGATCATGCACCTCGATCAGCGCATCCATGCCCCAGGAAAAGGCTGCGTTTTCAAGCTCTTGCGCCTGGGCATCGCTGACCGAAGCCATGATGATCAGGATGCAATCGGCACCCAGTGCGCGTGCCTCGGCCACCTGATAGGTGTCATAGAGGAAGTCCTTGCGGATTGCGGGCAGGCCAGTGGCCTGTCGCGCCGCTGTCAGAAAGCTGTCCGCGCCCTGGAACGAGGGCGTGTCCGTCAACACCGACAAGCAGCTGGCGCCGCCGGCCTCGTAGGCCTTAGCCAGTTCGGGTGGATTGAAATCTTCGCGGATCAACCCCTTGGAAGGGCTTGCCTTTTTGATCTCGGCGATCAAGCCGTAGCGCCCGTCTGCCTGGGCTGCCTGCAGCGCACCCAGAAAGGGGCGCACGCGGTCCGCGGCGCGGGCTGCGGCCTCGACCTCGGCCAGGGGGCGGGCCTGTTTGCGGGCCGCGATCTCCTCTAGCTTGTAGGCTTTGATCTTGTCCAGAATATCGCTCATGCAGGGCGTGTTAACGCCCGTTGCGCTGCCCGACAAGGCGTATGACTTGCGTATGACAAGCGTATGATTTGCGTATGCCAAACGGTCGGACCGCAGTCGACCTGCAAGCGTTAACGCCACACGACACCCCGAACGCGAATTGTTCGTTGCTGATCAATCCGTGGTAGACTGCGCCGTGTCGCGGGCCACGAGGGTCGCTGTCCTGCCTGCGCATTGAAGATTACTCAAGCATAAACAGTATTTTACCAGAGTTAATTAAAGTGTTACTATCGATTTTATGGAGAACACCAGAGATAATCCGGCGGGTTCCGATCCTGTGGATGTGGCAGAAGCGCCCAAACCGCCCAAGCGGTCTGGCGCCCCAAAGCCGGGGCGCCGCCGGGCGATCGTTCTGGTGCCTGGCTGGGCGCGGGATCGGCGGGGCACCATGTTGGGCTTGCTGGTCAACAATCTGTCGAAGAACGACACCATGCCGGTCGAAGCGCCCAGCGAAGGCGCCATCACCGGCGAGACCTATCGCCGCCTGAAGCCGACCGCCACCTCGCCCGGTCCCGACCGTCCCGAGGTTGATGTCTACGAAGCGCACTGGGCCGATCTGGCCCGCGAGGAAGAAGAGACCGGCGGCTTCAAACGCTTTGCCCGGGCGACGGGGCTGATCCTTTACTGGGTGCTGCACCATTGGTGGATCCGACGTAGCCGCCAGTCGCTGGTGCTGGCCTGGACCATTCTGTTCTCGGGCGCGATCCTACTGGCCTGGTATGTCGTGATCCTGCTCGCGTTCTCGAACTATCTGGTGGCCACTTTCGATACGCCCCCGGCGGTGGAGCAGAAGACGGCGCAGGCGTCCTTCTTGCACCAGCGGGCGGCCGATGGCAGCACGCCCCCCACCCGTACCGAGAGCGGCCAAATGGGCGACGGGGGGGCGTCCGTTCCCTCGGCG
The DNA here is from genome assembly GCA_039026375.1 of Pseudomonadota bacterium. Lineage (GTDB taxonomy): Bacteria > Pseudomonadota > Alphaproteobacteria > Rhodobacterales > Rhodobacteraceae > Thermohalobaculum. The sequence goes on along the minus strand of JBCCML010000001.1, from coordinate 68,902 downwards.
CGTGCCGACGAGGTGCTGAGCCCCGCCGACGTGCGCGATACGCTGCTGGGCTATGTCTATCAACAGATCGCCCCGGTCCTGCGATGGCTGTCCGAACATTCAGCCAGTATCATCGTCATCCTCACGGCGGTGCTGGCGTCGGTGAACGCGACGGGCTTTATCGCGGTGGCGCGCTTTGCGCAGGATTACCTGCAAAGCGGCGCGAACGAGGGGCTGGATATGGATGTGACGCAGCGCGTGCAGAACACGCTGAACCACGTCTACGCGCATGAGGACCCCGAAAAACCCGGCAGCCCCTATTATGACGAGGTCGTGGTGCTGGGGCACAGCTTTGGCGCCGTGATCGCGCTGGAAGCACTGGCCGGCTGGGGCAACACCAGCGTGACCGAGCGCACGACCCTGGTGACCTGGGGCAGCGTCATCTCCAGCATGGCGGCCCGCTGCCCCGACCGGGTGGGCAAAAAGGTCGAGGAGGCCTGCGCCGGGGCCATTCCGCATTGGATCGACGTCTATTCAAAGCGCGACGGCCTGTCGGGTCCGGTGCCCGAACAGCGCGCGGCCTTCCCCGGCGCCTGTTTCGAGCCGCGTTTCCCGGTGTCTCTGGCGCAGGTCTTCTTCTCGTCGACGCCGCACATGATGTATTTCTACAACCACGAAACGCTGGGCATGCTGTTGCGGTCAGAGCTGCCGCAATGTGAGATCGGGGCAAAGACGGCCGCGGCCGCTTGAACTGGGCGCCTGACGGCCCTTTCACAGACGGATCAGCGGTAAAGGTCCCGGCGCGACGGCGGCAGGGGCGGCAGGCCCTTGGCCGAGAAGGTCGCCACCGTCTGGAAGATCCGGGCAGAACCGCGATGGAAGGCCAGCGAGCAACCCCCCAGATAGGCCGTCCATAAACGGTAGGTCTGCGCGCCCACCAGTTCCTCGGCCTCCGCGCGGCGGGCGGTCAGACGCTCGCACCAGATCTGGCAGGTGCGCGCATAGTGGCGGCGCCAGCCTTCGACATCGTGCACCTCGAACTTGGCCTTCTCCATCTCGGCGACGGTGTTGCCGATGTCGTCCAACTCTCCGCCGGGAAAGATGTATTTCTGCAGCGCCCGCTGCTCGGGGCGTTTTGAGAACCGGGTTTTCTTGCGTTTGGCCCCGCGCGAGATGGCGTGGTTCAGGAAGATCCCGTCCTCGGCCAGCAGCGATCGGACCTTGCCGAAATAGTGGGGGATGTTCGCCTGGCCGATGTGTTCGTACATGCCGACCGAGGCGATCTTGTCATAGCGGCCGTGGTGGTCGCGGTAGTCGACGATGGTGACCGAGACGCGATCGGACAGTCCATCGGCCTGCACCCGGGCGCGCGCGGTTTCGGCCTGGTGATCGCTAAGCGTGATCCCGTGTGCGGTGACGCCATAATGCTTGGCCGCGTGCCGGATCAGCCCGCCCCAGCCGCAGCCAATGTCCAGCAGGTGATCGCCCGGCTTCAGGCGCAGCTTGCGGCAGATCATGTCCAGCTTGGCGATCTGCGCGTCCTCCAGCGTCTCGACGCCTTCGGGGAAGTAGGCGCAGGAATACTGCATCTGCGGGTCCAGGAAGAGGCGGTAGAAATCGTCGCTGACGTCGTAGTGGAACTGGATGAAGGCGCGGTTCTCGCCCTCGGCGCGCCCGGCGCCGTCGGCATCGCCCACATAGCCGCGCGAGTCGTCGGGGTGGTCGCCCTTGGCCGTCAACAGCGGCAGCAACGTGCCCAGCAGCTTGGCCTTGGGCAGTTTGCGGGCCCGGCGCTTGTAGGTTTTGTCCAGCGCGAAGGGGGTGCCGATGTCGACCCAGGTGCCGCCTTCGATGTCCAGGCGCCCATGCGCGTAGTGGCGGATTGCGCGGTCCAGTGTCGGGCGGCGCAGCAGCGAGGGCAGGACGCCCGGCGTCTCGATCCTGAGCGCGAGGCCCGGCTTGGGGTCGTGGCCCAGGGGCTCCAGGCTGCCGTCCCACAGGCGCAGCGACAGCGGCAGATCCACCTGGTCGCGGATCAGGGCGGCGGCCTTGCGGGCCGCGCGAAGATGGCGGTCGTCAGCCATGAACAGGGGTCCCCGTCGTTCTCCTAGGGGCGCTCTTAGCCCCTGCCGCGCAGTATGGCCACCACCAGCATGCTTGCTGCGGACAGCGCGCAAACCACGGCCCCGGTCAGCAGGAGGACCCGAGCCCAGCCCATCGAGGATCCGAGGATCGCGGTCATGCTCAGCCTATGTGGTTGTCACGGGCGTACAGCCGGTGGGCGGCGACGAGGAGCAACAGCCCCAGGAAGATCGACATGTATCCCGGCGTTGTACGGCCGCCATGCTGGAAGCTGTTCAAGTCGGGTCGTCCGGTGAGGAACTTGACCGGGAAAACCCTTCCTTCGGGATACCGCTCCCACAGACGCTCGCTCACCCGCCGCGACGCCGTGTAGTGCCCGCCGCTGCCCAGCGGGAAGGCGAACTGAAGGTAGTGGGTGCGTTTCTCGGGGCGGTTGTTTCTCCGCTCCTCGGTCTCGACGTATTGCTGCTGGATGACGGCTTCGACCGGAACGCCCTCACGTTCGATCTTGCCGACGTGCCAAATGATAATCGGCCCTAAAACCAGGAGCGTAAGACCCAGAAGAACCATCCCGGGCACCAGCATCACGTCTTCCAGATCACGCAAGTTTGTCATCGGGCGGGTTCAACCTTCGCGCTGATATCTGTGTCGGCGCGCGGCAAGCGGGTCATGTTGGCCCAGCCCCCTGTCGGGCAGCAGGCCCTAGCGATCATTGCGGTTGGCGCCGCCGTCCTCCAGTGCGTCCGGGCTTTGCCAATAGTGGAATTGCGGGGTCCAGCCGTCATGGCCCAGGCCAGCCAGGCCCAACAGATGGAAGACCGGTGAGTAGAGATCACCCGGCCCGAATTGCGTGCGCCCGCGCCGCAGGATCGCCTTGCCGTCCCGCTCGTAGACCGCGGCGCCCGGCAGGTCGATATACTGCCCTGCGCAGCATTGATCATTCATGTAGGGGCCGCCGCTGTGGCTGACCATGCGGAACCTCCAGCCGCGGTCCAGCGCCATGCGCCGCTGCGCCGTCGGCGGGTCCTTTGAGACCAGCGCTACGGCCATGATGTCCTCGAGATGGTCAATCACCCCGTTCAGCCCGTCTGCCCAGAGCGTGCAGTAGCGGCAGGCCCGGCCCATATTGTGGATCATCAGCAGACGGTCACGCCCACCGAACAGCGCAGACAGGGTGGTCGTGCCCTCAAGCGTCTGAAAGCTGTAGTCGGAGACCAGGTGCGGCGGGGCGTTGCGGCGCAGTTCGGCCAGGCGCTGCGATTTCTCCAGCAGCTCACGTTCCAGCGCGTCGATCTCGGTCATCGGGCGTCACTCCCGGTTGGTCACCTCGGCCAGCGCGGTGATCTTCGCCTTGGCGGCACCGGAATCGATGCTGGCGCGCGCCATCTCGACCCCCTGCTTGGTGTCTGCGGCTTTGCCCACGACCACCAGTGCCGCGGCGGTGTTCAGCAGCACCGCGTCGCGGTAGGCGCGGCCCTGTTCGCTGTCTGCGGCGCCATCCATCAGCGCACGGAAGGCTTGGGCATTCGCCTCGGGCGTCCCGCCAAGGATCGCCTCGAACGGGTGGGGGGGAAGGCCCGCATCCTCGGGATGGATTTCGAATTCGCTGATCGCGCCATCCTTAAGCGCCACGACCTTGCTCGATCCCGCGATCGACACCTCGTCCGTGCCGTCCGAGCCATGCACCAGCCAGGCGGTCTCGGACCCCAGTGCCGCCAGCGTCTCAGCCATCGGGCGCAGGAAGTCGGGCGAGAAGGCCCCGGTCAACTGGTGGCGCACGCTGGCCGGGTTGGTCAGCGGACCAAGGATGTTGAAGAGCGTGCGCGCCGCCAGTTCCACCCGCACGGGCTGCACGAAGCGCATGGCGGCGTGGTGCATCGGGGCCATCATAAAACAGATGCCGGTTTCATCGATCGCCCGCTGGGCGATGGTGGCATCGACCATGACGTTGACGCCCATCTGGGTCAGCGCATCGGCGGCGCCAGAGCGCGACGAGAGCGCACGGTTGCCGTGCTTGGCCACCGGCACGCCGGCGCCTGCGACCACGAAGGCCGTCGCGGTCGAGATGTTCAGCGTGCCCTTGCCATCGCCCCCGGTGCCGACGATGTCCATCGCGCCCTCGGGTGCGGTGACCGGGGCGGCCTTGGCCCGCATGACCGAAGCGGCGGCGGCAATCTCGTCCACCGTCTCACCCCGGGTGCGCAGCGTCATCAGAAAGCCACCGATCTGGGCGGGCGTGGCCTCGCCCGACATGATCGCGTCAAAGGCCTGGGCGGCGTCGTCGCGGGTCAGGGGCGCATCGGCGGCTTTGCCGATCAGCGGGCGCAGGACGTCGCTCATGCGGGGACGGCCCCGGCAATCTCCAGGAAGTTCCTGAGCAGGCGATGGCCGTGTTCTGTGCGGATCGATTCCGGGTGGAACTGGACGCCGTAGACGGGGCGGCTGACATGCGCGACGCCCATGATCACGCCGGATTGGGTGCGGGCCGTCGCCCTCAGCTCGCTGCCCAGCGTTGCCGGGTCGATCACCAGGCTGTGGTAGCGCGTGGCCTCGAAGCCCTGGGGCAGTGCCTGGAAGACATCGCAATCGTCGTGGGTGACGCGGCTGAGCTTGCCGTGCAGCACCTCGTGGCAGCGGATCACGTTGGCACCATAGGCGGCGCCAATCGCCTGGTGGCCCAGGCAGACGCCCAGGATGGGCAGATCCGCGGGCGCCCGGCTGACCAGATCGACGCAGATCCCCGCTTCGGCGGGTGTTTTGGGGCCAGGGGACAGCAGGACGGCGCGCGCGCCGCTTTCCAGTGCCTGGTCGACCGTCAGCTCATCGTTGCGCACGACCTCGGTCTTGGCGCCCAGCTCACCCAGATAATGCACCAGATTCCAGGTGAAGCTGTCGTAATTGTCGATCACCAGCAGCATCGGCCTCAGCCCTTTCGTTGCATGCACAGCCCTTTGCGGGGCGCGCGACTGAGCGTATAGATGCGACGGCAGGGTGAGCCCCGTCAAGGCGGGTACCAAGAACCGGGGGAACGATGGCGCCGACCGATAACAACGAGATGGTGATCGATGCCGAGATCGACGGCCTGCCAAAGCCGTCATGGATTGGCGGCTTTGTACGCGGGGTGCTGGTTGGTGGCCTGTTCGCCGTGGCCGGTGTGATTGCGTTGACGGCCATGGCCCCGGTTTCCAACGTTGCGCCATCGGGCACACCGATTGTGCTGCCGCCGCCCGTGGCGCAGGCGCCTGTGGAAGAGGAGGCTCAGACGGCTTCACCGGCTGATCCTGCACCGGCTGATCCTGCGCCCGCCGGTCCCGCTGCCGCTAGCCAGGCTGCGGCTGGCGCGGCGGCGCAGCCAGAGGTTGAGACATCACCGGTCGAGACACCTGCGCCGGAAACGCCTGCAATAGAAACCTCTGAGGGCGGCATCCCTGAGGCCGCCTCACCCGAGGTCCAGGTAGCGGCGCCAGCGACTGAGGCACCCGCCGAACAGGCTTCACCAGCCACCGGTCAGGACGCCCAGATTGCCGCCGTGCCGGTCACGCCCGACGGCCCCACCGTTGCGGAGGGCGGCGCAAGCCCGGAGGCACCTGAAACATCGCAACAGGCGCCCGCGGCTTCAGCGCCCAGTGGCGACACGCCGGAGGCCCCGATCGAGACAGCCGCTACCGAAACCGAGCCCCAGGCGGCGCCAGCAACGGACCCTGGTCCCACGCCCGCGGTGGTTGAAACGCCGGTCGCACCGCCGCCGACGCCGGAACTGGTGCTGGCCGGCCCGGCGCTGAAGGTGAATGCCCGCCCCTTCACGGCAAACGCCGAACAACCGCTCTTGTCGATCATTCTAACAGGCGCCAGCCCCGGCACCGTCCCGGCCGAAGCGTTGGGCATTCTGGCGACCATCCCGGTCACGTTCTCCGTCCCGGCGAACGAGGTGAGCGCCCCCTTTGCGGGCGAGATCCACGCGGCGGGCCACGAGATTCTGGCCGAATTGCCGGTGATCGCTGCCGAGACAACGCCGGACGACATTACTGCCGTGGCACGGGGTGTGAACGCAGGGCTTGCCGCACTGCCCATGGCAGTTGGCGCAACAGGCCCGGCAGGCGCGCCGTTGGCGGCGGACCGTCGGGTTCTGGACACTTTGCTGGGGGCATTGTCGACTCATGGCCATGTGTTTGTCGACCTGCGGGGTGGCATCGACACCTCGGCGCAGGCGCAAGCGGACCGCCGCGGCGTGGCGTTCCTGAGGGGCGGACGCATTGCCGGTTCGAACGCGTCAGCCGACCAGATTTACCAGATGATCGATATCGCCGCGCGTCAGGCACAGCGTGACGGCACGGCAGTGGTGGCTCTCGCCGCCAGCGATACGTCGTTGAAGGCCATGGTGCGGTGGGCACTCGCCGGCGGTGCCGCGGTGCGTCTGGCGCCGGTGTCAGCCGTGGTGGCACGCCGGGCCGGGGGCTGACACTGTCACCTCCCGGCGTATTGCGCCCGTTCAGTTGAAGCTGCGCGCCAGCCCTGCCGCTGTGACCAGGGCGCGGGCCTTGGCAACAGTCTCGTCGTACTCGGCCTGTGGGTCGCTGTCGTAGACAACGCCGCCGCCGGCCTGGACATAGAGCTTGCCGCCCTTCACCACACCCGTCCGCAGCGCAATGCAGGTATCCATGTCGCCGCCCGCGGAGAAGTAGCCCACGCCGCCCGCATAGACGCCGCGTTTCTCCTTCTCCAGCTCGTCAATGATCTCCATGGCGCGGATCTTCGGCGCGCCGGAAACTGTGCCCGCGGGCAGGCCGGCCAATAGGGCCGAGACGGCGTCCTGGTCGTCACGCAACACACCGTTCACGTTCGAGACGATGTGCATGACGTGGCTGTAACGCTCGACCGTGAACTGCTCGTTCGGATCCACAGTGCCGATCTTGGCCACGCGACCCACATCGTTGCGCCCCAGATCCAGCAGCATCAGATGCTCGGCCAGCTCCTTGGGGTCATCCATCAGCTCGGCTTCCATGGCGTCGTCGCTGGCCGCATCGGTGCCGCGAGGACGTGTGCCAGCGATGGGTCGGATGGTGACGCGCCGCCCCTTTACCTGGACCAGAATCTCGGGGCTGGCGCCGACGATCTGGAATCCGCCCAGATCGAAGTAGAACATGTAGGGCGAAGGGTTCAGCCGCCGAAGTGCTCTGTACAGCGCAAAGGCCGGCACCTCCAGATCGATGGCCCAACGTTGCGATGGCACGACCTGGAAGATGTCGCCCGCGCGGATGTACTCCTTGGCGCGCTCAACCATGTCCAGATACTCGTCATGGGTGGTGTTCGACACCGGCGAGATCGCGCGCACGGCCCCCGGCGGCACTGGGGTCACGGGCGTGTAGGAGGGCGCCCGATCGATGGCTGTCAGCGCGTCCTCCAGCCGGTTTTGCGCAGCGTCATAGGTGGCATCGGCGTCCACGCCGGGGTCGTGCCAGACCGGCGCGCACAGCGTCACCTGGTCCTTCACATTGTCCACGATCGCAATGATCGAGGGACGCAGCATGATCGAATCCGGTACGTCCAGCGGGTCGGGGTTGGGCTCGGGCAACCGCTCTACCAGGCGGATCATGTCATAGCCCAGATAGCCCCAGAGGCCCGCGGCCATGGGCGGCAGACCGTCCGGCATGGTCATGCTGGATTCGGCAATCAGGGCGCGCAGACTATCCAGCGCCGGTTTGTCATCGCGTTTGAACCCGCCATGGCGGTCGTGCTGGGCGGCGCGATTGATCTCGGCCTTGTTGCCGCGGCAGCGCCAGACCAGATCGGGCTTGCAGCCGATCATGGAATAGCGCCCGCGCCGTTCGCCGCCGGTCACCGATTCCAGGATGAAACTGTCGGCCTCGGCCGCTGTCAGTTTCAGCATCAGCGAAACGGCGGTGTCCATGTCGGCGACCAGTTCCGTCCACAGGACCTGGTTCTCGCCTTTGGCATAGCTGTCGAAAAAGGCGGTGCGTTCAGGGTGTACTTGTAGCATTGTCGGGTGTCTTCACATGCCGCCGTGGCCGGTTTGGCTGAGGCGTTCGAAGACCCCGTCCACCGCGCCCGTATTGATGCCCGAGCCGTGCCGTTGCTCGAGGGCACGGGCATAGTATTCCAGCTGGTCGCGGCCCACAGCGCCACCCAGGGCGACGTCCAGTTCCTCGACCTGCTGGGCCAGCAGTTCGTCGTCGATCGGGATGACGCCTCGTATCTGCACGATCAGTACGGCATCCCCGGCAGCGTTGGGGCCGCTGACCATGCCGCCCTGCGGCGCGTCAAAGATCGCCGCCGTCAGCTCGGGGGCAAAGTCCTGGGGCGGTTCACCGCGGGTGAAGGGCGCGCGTTCGGAAATCCCCTGCAGAACGCTGACCGCAATCGACTGCAGATCGGTACCACCGCCAGCCCCGCCAATCAGCTCCTGCGCGCGCTGTTCCTGGGCGGCCAACCGCTCGGCGGCGGTCCAGGCCTCGACAACCTGCTCGCGGGCTTCGTCCAGTTCGGGGATGCGGCTGTCATCGATCCGGCCGATCATGGCCACGATGTAGGAACCGTCTGACATCTCGGCGATGTCACGTTCTTCGCCCAGTTCTGCTTGGTTGACCTCAGCCCAAAAGCGGGGATCGGCGGCCAGGAACGGTGTTTCGCCTTCTGTGACCGAGCCATCGCGGGCCAGACCAGTGAAGCTGGTCAAAGGCAATTCTGTCGCTGTTGCGATGGCGTCCAGCGGCTCGCCCGAGGCGCGCATGTCGTCGATGCGCTCGATCTTATCCAACGCCGCCCGGCGAGCGCGTTCCTGGGACATGGTCAGGCGAATTTGGTCGGCGACTTCTTCGAGGGGCGGTGTGCCTCCAAGGCGGACATCTGTGATGTTCAGCAGGATCGGGCCAAAGGGGCCGTCCACGGGCCCGACAACGCCGGGGGCTGTAGCGGCAAAGACGGCCGCGTCAGCGGCGGGGGCCAGCTCACCCTCGCTCAGGCGGCCAAGCGAGATTTCCTGTTCGCCCAGGTTCTGCTCTGCCGCGATATCGGCAAAGCTCACCTCGCCCGAGACCAGACGGGCGGCCGCATCGTCTGCCGCAGCCTGATCGGTGAAGACAACCTGCTCGACCGTGCGGCTGGCTGGTGCCGCGAAGGCATCGGGATTTTCATTATAGCTCGCCGCGATTTCCTCGTCGGTCGGCTCTAACCCGATCGCCAGCTTAACCGGCGAGATCAGCAGCATCTGGCCGGAACGGCGTTCGGGAATGCGGAATGCCTCCGGGTTTGCTTCCAAATAGGCGGTCAGCTCGTCCTCGGTCGGCTCTGCCGGGTCCGGAGCGTCGGCCGCGGGCAGGCGGATGGCGGCAACGCGGCGGCGTTCGCCGTCAAACCGGGCGATGGCTGCGGACAGACCCGGGATCGTGCCAACCCCTTGCGAGACCGCATCGGCCAAGATCTGCTGGCCCAGCAGCGCGCCCATGAGGCGCTCGTATTGGACCGGCGAATAGCCCTGCTGGGCGATCACGGATTGATACGCAAACGGGCTGAAGTTACCCGCCTGATCACGGAATGCATCGTTGGCGGCAATCGCGTCGGCGATCGCGCCGCCGGGAACCGCAATGCCCAGGGTTGAAAGCTCTTCGGCATAGGTCGCGTCGCGTACCAGGCTGGACAGAACCTGCTGGTCAACGCCGCCCGCCCGCAGGTCCGCGAACGACACCAGTTGTCGGGCGCGCTGCGATTGCAGGCGTTGCTGGCGGATCAGCACATCGGCAAAGCGGTCAGCGTCGACCTTGGTGTTGCCCACGGTCGCGATGGTGGCTGCGCTGCCACTGCCAAACACATCCCCGATGCCCCAAACCGCGAAGCTGACAATCAACAGCGCCAACAGGATCTGGGCGAAAATGGACTTCACGCCGCGGCGTATAAAATCCAGCATGGGGTCTCTCTCCGATGGTTCGACAGCGTTGATCGCCGGTTCATACTGGCCCCCGGCAGGCGCGGCAAGCGGCTCGGGCTCAGGCTTGCGTGATAACGGCTGGTTTCTGCGCTGATTTCAGGCGTTCAGGCGTGTTGGCGCTCGTAGGCAACCAGCCGGTTGACCGTCTCTGCCAGCCCTTGGTCATCAGCATTGGCGAAGGCCACGCGCATCGCGGTACTCTCCATTCCGTCCGGCAGGAACATCGTGCCCGGCAGCGCTAGGATAGCCTGTTCGGCCAACAGCGTGCGGGCCGTCTGCTCAGCCGGGGCATCACCTGGTGGGCTGATCCAGGCAAAATAGGCCCCAGCGCCGTGCAGCTGCCAGTTCGGCAGATGCTGCACCATCAGACTTTCCAGCAAACGACGGCGCTGCAGGTACACGTGCCTCTCGCCTTCCACCCATTGCGTCAGATGCGTCAGCCCGTAGAGCGCGGCGATCTGGCCTGGTTGGGCGGCCGAGATCGTCACGGTATCCAGAAACTTGGCCGCCTGGTCGATCCGGGCCTGGCCAGTGACCAGCGCGCCGGTGCGGTGCCCCGTCATCCGAAAAGCTTTTGAGAACGAGTAAAGATGCGCCAGCACCTCGGGCCAATCGGTGTTGGTGAACAGCCCGTGCGGCGCGCCGGGGGCCGAATGAAAGTCTCGGTAGGTCTCGTCCAGGATCAACAGCCTCCCGCTGTCGCGGGCCCGTTCATAGAACGCCTGCAGCAGCGTCTCTGAGTACTCGGCGCCGGTCGGGTTATTGGGGCTGACCAGGGCGATGGCGCGCACATTGTCGGGTAACGCATCGATGGAAGCGGGATCGGGCAGCATGTCGGGCCCAGTCGGCAGCGGCACGCAGTGGATACCCGCCATGTCCAGCCACATCTTGTGATTAAAGTACCAGGGATGGGGCAGGGCCAGCGCGTCGCCAGGCCCGCAAGCTGTGGCAACCGCCACGCAGAACGCTTGATTGCAACCCGCAGTGATGGCGACCTGATTGTCCTGGACAGCGCCACCGTAAAGGGCCGCTGTCCGGTCCGCCACCGCCTGACGCAGCGCATCGTTGCCCAATACCCGGCCGTAGAAGTGCGCGGAGTCGTCCTCCAGCATCGCCCGCGCCAATTGCTCGCGGATCTGTTTGGGCGGGGGGCTGGCGGGGGCGGCCTGGCTAAGGTCGATTAAGGGCAGGCCCTCGGGTAACGCAGTCTCCCGGACCCAGGCAGTGGCCTGCATGATCGGCGAGGCGCTGACCGCGGCAAGGTTGGGATTGAATCGCGTCATGGGTCCCCCGGATGCTCTGGCCTTTGCTTAGGGCCAAGGGCTGTCCGGGGGAAGAGCGTGCTGATCGATCAGTTCAGCTGACCGGTTTCAAGATGATCAGCGACTTGGGTTCATAGGCCGCTGCGCCTGGGTCGGGGGGATGGCCCCAATCGCGTTTCTGCCCGGTTGGAACGATGGGATGTCCCCAGTCGTTGCCACTGTTCGCCGTTTGTGCGGCGGGGAGGCCCACCTGCCGGGACAGCAGAATGTGCTCGCGGGTTTGACCGCCGGCCGCATCGTTCAGTTCGGCATCTGTCAGTTCGGTTGCTTGATCGTTCATCGTATTCTCCATTCTTGAGTTTCAAACTGATATTTAAATAACCAGCTCGCCCGCGATTCTCTGTAGCGTTCGCTACAGGTTGACGAGGTAAAGCCACCCGGGCATTCACCCGCCATGGCCGAACCTCCAATCCTGACACTGACCGACATCACGCTGGGCTTTGGCGGGCGCCCGCTGTTCGATGGCGTGACGCTGGCTGTGGAACCTGGGGCGCGGCTTTGTGTGGTGGGGCGCAACGGGTCTGGAAAATCTACGCTAATGAAAGTGATGGCGGGCCTGACCGAAGCGGACGGCGGCGCACGGTTCACCCAGCCTGGGCGCAAGGTCGCCTATCTGCCGCAGGATCCGGATCTGAGCGGTTATGCGACGCTGGCCGATTATGCGGCGGCCGATCTGGACACCAGCGAGCGCTGGCGCGCAGAGGCTGCCATGGACGGACTGGACGTGCGGGCAGACCTGGATCCCGCCACCGCATCTGGCGGCGAGCGGCGGCGGGCTGCCCTGGCACGTTTACTGGCGGCGGAGGCCGATCTGATGCTGCTGGACGAGCCGACCAATCACCTGGATATCCAGGCGATCGAGTGGCTGGAGGAGCACCTGTCCCAGACGCGCGCGGCGATCTGCCTGATCAGTCACGATCGGGCGTTCCTTAACCGGCTGTCGCGCGGCACGCTATGGATTGACCGCGGCGAGATCCGCCGCTCGCCCGAGGGGTTTGCCGGGTTCGAAGCGTGGCGCGACAAAACGTGGGAAGAGGAAGATCAAGCTCGGCACAAGCTGGACCGCCTGATCGCGCAGGAGGCCCACTGGGCAGTCTATGGCATCTCGGCGCGGCGGACGCGCAATCAGGGGCGATTGCGCAACCTTGCGAAGCTGCGGGAGGACCGCGCGGGCCAGATCCGGCGACATGGCACCGCCGCGATGGCGCTGGAGGCCTCTGTCCCCTCTGGCAAACGGGTGATCGAAGCGCGCGGCATCGCCAAGTCCTTCGGGCAGCGTCGGATTGTCCAAGATTTCTCCCTGAAGATCGGACGGGGCGAGCGGGTCGCCATGGTCGGTCCGAACGGGGCGGGCAAGACCACTTTGCTCAACATGCTGATCGGAGCAGAGGCACCGGATGCGGGCTCGGTCAAGCTGGGAACCAATCTGGAGCTTGCCATATTCGATCAGGCCCGGGCGCAGTTGGCACCGGAGCGCACTCTGTGGGAGACTTTGACCGAAGACCCCGAGATCGGTGGAAAGAACGATCAGGTCATGGTGCGCGGCCGGCCGCGTCATGTTGTGGCCTATCTGAAGGATTTTCTGTTCGATGAGCGCCAGGCCCGCGGCCCCGTGAAAGCGTTGTCGGGGGGTGAGACGGCGCGGCTGTTGCTGGCCCGGATCATGGCGCGACCGTCTAACCTCCTGGTCTTGGACGAGCCCACGAACGATCTGGACGTCGAAACGTTGGATTTGCTGCAGGAGCTGGTATCGGACTTTGACGGCACGGTGCTGCTGGTTAGCCACGACCGCGATTTCCTGGACCGCGTGGCGACGACGACGATTGCGATGACAGGTGATGGCAGGGCAACGGTCTATGCTGGTGGGTGGTCGGACTATCGCAGTCAGGCGGCCAGCGCGACGACAACAACGCGCCCGGAACCAGGACGCCGCCCCGCCGCATCGAGCGGGCGGAACGGCGACCGGCGCCCAGACCGACCGACAGCACCTGCGGCCAAGAAATTGGGCTATCGGCAACAACAGCGTTTGGATGCGCTGCCCAGCGAGATCGACGCGCTGACGATGGATATCGCCAAACTGGAGGCGCTGCTGGCAGATCCCGATCTCTACACGCGCGACCCCGATAAGTTCACCAAGGCAACGGCCGCGCTGGCGAGACGCCAGGCAAAGCTGGAAGCGGCTGAAACAGAGTGGCTCGAGCTTGAGGAGCAGCGCGAGGCGTTGGGCTGAGCGCCCAATCGCGCGACCCCAATTCTCGATAAAATCCTCGCGTTAACCACTCCTTTAAGCGGAGTTTTCAGGCAGTTTGCGCAACTTGTTCCCCGGGTGAGTTTGGAAACGGGGGCCGCCTTGGACAAGCGAGCAACCATGATTGTGGGAGCCTCGGCAACGCTTTGCGTCTCGCTGGTGGTGATTGCCAGCATGTTCACGTCCCGACCGTTGGATGTGAGCGACGTGCGGCTGTCAATGCAGGAGCGTGACCTGGAGCACGCCAGGGTGATGCAATTCAGCCAGCTGGCCATTGGGGGTATGCTGCGGTTTGGGGACTATTGCTCTGCTTGTCACGGCACCTATGGCGAGGGAACCGATACGGCCCCCAGCCTTGTCGACAAGACCTATGCAGTGGACTTTCGCGAACGCGAATTGTTCCACACAGAGCTCGCCCGTTCGATCCCGGCGCACCGTGCCATCCTGCGCGCTCGCCGTGGCGACGGGCAGGGTGGGGAACTGGGTTTCAACGGTGTGGAGATGATGGCCAAGTATCTGCGGGAGATCCGGCGTGCCGGGCCACCGTCGCCCGTTCGGGGCGGTTAAGCGCGCTGCAGAACGATAAGCATATTGGGATCGACGACGCGCGGCGCATTGTCGAAGAAGATCTTCCGCACAAAGTTCCGAACCGCCCATCGCCCGGCGCAGACCATCGCGCGGCGTATGGCACGACGGAGGCCTAAACCTCGGATTGGCATGACAGGATGGCGGATCTGCGCGGCCGTCAGCCCCGAAGCGATGCAGAACTGGAATACGGCGCCGCGGCCAATGTGGGTGCGATGCGTGATGTCACTGTTGAACATCGCAAACGAAAACGGGCTGTCCCCGCTGGGGAATCGCGCGATCACGCGACCGTCGGCCCTGAGGAGCTTTGCGAAGGCTGACAGCATCACGATGATTTCCTGCTGTTCCAAGTGTTCGAGTACATCGAAACAGCAGATCAGATCGAAGGCTTCTGCGCCGAAAGACTGCGCGAGATCTTGTGTTGCGATCCGCGCGGCAAACCCATGTTCAACCGCGCGATCGACCAGTTCTGGATCGATTTCCGTGCACGCGTACTCATATCCGCGCCGCCTGCAAAAGGCCGCGAATTCGCCGTTGCCGAAGCCGATCTCAAGCACCGAAAGAGGCTGATCCGCCGGCACGCCCGACTATGCGAGTTCGGCGTCGAAGTAGGCTCGTGTCTCCAGGGTTTCGACCGCAAAGCCGACGTTGTCCCAAGATTTGAATTCGCGGTATTGGCCAGCTTTGTCTGTCGCGTCCATCGGCTCTCTTCCCGATCGTCAAGGCATTTGACGTTAACAGAGCGATCTTCGCGCGCGACGACAAAAATTGGCCCGCGAAAGCGCAATACTCTCGCGGGCCAAAGAGCTTTAGGCTTTGTCGATCTACTCCAGCGCCAGGGCAGGTAGCCAAAGCGCCAGGCTTGGGAACTCCAGCACGATGAGGATCCCGATGACCTGCAGCAGAACGAACGGAATGATACCGCCGTAGATCTCCTGCATCTTCACGCTGCTGGGGGCCACGCCCTTCATATAGAAAAGCGCAAAGCCAAATGGCGGCGTCAAGAAGCTGGTTTGCAGGTTCACGGCCACGAGGATCGCAAACCAATATATCACCTGTTCCTGGACCTTCTGGAATGGAAGCCCCTCCAGCCCCAGCCAAGGCGCAAATTCTGGCGCGAAGGCTTTGATGACCGGCGCAAAGACCGGTAGGATGATCAGCGTGATTTCCAAGAAGTCGAAGAAGAAGCCCAGCAGGAACACCGCAAACATCAACAGGAACAGCAGCGGCCAGGCATCTAACTCCAGCCACTCGATCAGGTGAATGATCAGCTCTTCGCCGTAGGTGGCCCGGAAGATCGTCGAGAACGCGGTCGCACCCACAAAGATGAAGAAGATCATTGCCGTGGTCAGACCGGTGCGGTGACAGACGTCACGCAGCACCGAGCGGGTCAGCGTCCCGTTCATGTAGGCCAGGATCAAAGAACCGAAGGCACCGACACCGGCAGCCTCGGTCGGGGTGGCCCAACCTGCGAAGATCGACCCCAGCACCAACGTAATCAGGAAGACCGGCGGCACGAAGCCCTTCAGGATTCCGCCGAAGAGCGAATTGCCCTCCTTGCGGCCGATGATCATCGAGCAGGCGAAGATCGCAAGGAACGCCATCAGATCCCAGTTGAATTGAGCGATGAGCGGTGTAGCGGTATCGCCCTCTGCTCGGGCCTCGATCGCATTCAGCGAAATGATGTCCAGGACCACCGCAGCTGTCACAAAGCCCGCCACCATGCCGAAGAACAGCAGGATGTTGGATTTGTTCGAAGGCTTCAGGTCGATTTCGTCTTCTTTGATGGGTGGCGCGATGGACGGATTAATCGTGGCCCGCGTCATGATGTAGAGAAAGTAGAGACCAGACAGCACCAGCCCCGGCAGGATGGCACCGATAAAGAGGTTTCCGACCGAAACCGCCAGCAGGTTGGCCATCAGGACCAGCATGATCGAGGGTGGGATCAAAATGCCCAATGTCGCTGAGGCAGCGATCGTGCCCGTTGCCAACTGCGGCGAGTAACCCCTTGCCAACATGGTCGGTAGGGCCAGCAAGGTCATCATGACAACAGAAGCGCCGATGATCCCGGTGGTGGCGGCCATAATCGTGCCCATTGCCGTGACCGACAGGGCCAGACCGCCCGGCACGCGCTTCAGCATGATTTGCAGGATGTGCAGTAGGTCGGCCGCTACGCGCGACTTCTCCAACATCGTGCCCATGAAGACAAAACAGGGAATGGCCACCAATATCGGGTTCTGGATCGCCCCAGATTGCCCATCCCCGCCGTAACTTCGGTTCACGGCGCTGAAGTACTCTTGGAAGCTGATCGCGTCGATCCAGGTGGCCAGCAAGGCGAAGATCAGTGACACCCCGCCAAGCGCGTAGGCAACTGGAAGGCCGGTGAACAGCGTGAGCGCCAGCGCCAGGAACATGTAGGCGCCGATGTACTCGTAGAGGTGGTCGTCAATGAACCACTCCCAGAATTCCAATAACCCTTCCATGAGTTACTGCCCCCCCTTGGCAGCTTCGCCCTTGTTTTGCTCAAGGATCAGGCTCGCCATTGCGTCTTTGTCTGTGAAGTACTGGATTGTATCTTCGGCGACGGTCTGTTCTTCAATATCGCCGTAGAGAAATATCAAGGAACGGATCAGTGTCGCGACCGCAGCGAGGAGCGCGACACAGAAGCCCCACACCAGGAAGGATTTGATGATCCAACGCCAGCCCAGGCCCACCATCGATTCTGACCCTTCGCCCTGCTGGAAAGATGCCCAGGCGAAGTCTGCCGAAAAGCCGATCATGACCAGCATGAATGGTATGGCCAGGATCGTCAGACCAAACGTCTCTATCTTGGCCTGACCGCGGCGCGAGGCGCCTTCGCGGAAGATATCGACCCGCACGTGGCTATTAAAGATGTAGCCGAAGCCGAAAGTCATCAGCAGCAGCACGCCATGCAAGTGCCACTGAAAATCTTGCAGGATGAACGAGACAGAGAAGCCGTAAGTCGAGGTGATCCCGGCATTCCAGATTTTGATGAACTCGATCTTCCGGGTGATGACATCAAACATGATGATGATGATCAGCGCGAGCACGATCCAGCTTGCCGCTTTTCCGATCCCGCCCGCGAAGTTGGCGCAAAAATCGCTGATGCGCTGCAGAAACGCGCCAGAACCGGTGGCAATCAGCCATACCAGCAGCGAGGTGAGGGCGAGGCCGATGAACACGGGCCGCCAGAGCGCGCCCATATCACCCATGAACGAGTGAACGCCCAACAATCCTTCGATGTAACTTTCCAGCGACAGCAGCACGAAGACCACTGTTAGGACCGCCGGAATCATTGGCCGGACACCGCCTGACATGCGTTTCCCCTGCGAGATGATTTCTATTTTATTGTAGGTGCGACCGGCGCATGACGCGCCGGCCGCAAGTCAAAGCCTTCACACGCTGTGGTGGCTTAGTTGGCCTTCAGGTATCCGCGGGTACCCCAGACCTGGTACTCTTCGTGGAAAGCCGAGTAGTGCTCCCAAAGCTTGGCAACATCCGGGTTTGCCGCGATTTCCTCGGCAAGCACCTCTTCCCAAGCGCCGCGGAGTTGGTCCAGCACTTCGTCGGGCCAGGTCATGTTGGTGACGCCGTCGGCCTCGTTCGCGATCATTGCAGCAGCCTGCAGCGACTCACCGTCGGACAGTTCGTGCATGAAGTTTGCGTCGCAGGCGGTTTGGAACATGGCCTTGTAGTTGTCCGGCAGCTCGTTCCACGCGTCCATGTTCACCAGGATCTCGTTGGTGGTCGACTGCTGGTGCCAGCCCGGGAAGTAGTTGTACTTCGCGATCTGGTAGAAGCCCAGTGTCCGGTCGATGGCGGGCATCGAGAACTCGGTGGCGTCGATCGTGCCCAGCTCGAGAGCCGGGTAGATGTCGCCGCCTGCCAGCTGTTGGGTTGCCACACCGAACTTCTGCATGACCTTGGCGCCCACGCCGAAGAAGCGCATCTTCAGGCCTTTGAGCTGGTCGAGGCTTTCGATCGGCTCACGGAACCAGCCCGAGGTCTCCGGCGGGATCATGCCGCAGTAGAAGTACTTGATGCCGTCCTTGGCGTAGAGCTCGGAAGCGATGTCGATACCGCCGCCTTCAGAGTGCATCCACGCGTTGAACTCGAGCGCGCCCGGGCCGAAGGGCCAGGTCGACAGGAATGCAAATGCCGAGTTCTTGCCCTGGTTTGCACCCGGGGTGCCGTAGGCGGCTTGGAACGCCCCTTGGCTGATCGGATCGTAGTAAGCGTAGCCACCGGCCAGTGCGCCCGGCTCGAACACCTTGATGTCGAAATCGCCATCCGACATTGCGCGCACCATGTCGGCAATACGGTAGCCGACGGGGCCGATCACCGCGACGTTCTTGCCGAACGCCGAGTGCATTTTCCAGCGGACCTTCTTAGCGTCGGCTTCAGCCGCGGACAGCGACACAATCGCCGTCGCAGCCAGCGCCATGCCGGTCAGCTTCTTGATGAAGTCCAGTTTCATGTTGTCCTCCCAACAGGGGCGTTCAGCGCCCGCAAGTCACTTCGTGCTTCGGAGCCGGCAGACGTTGTCCGGCGGCGCAAGATCACCAAACCTTCCGGGCATGGCCGAGTCAATCCTTTCGTCCAACACTTTCCCAAAGAACGAAAATGACCCCGGCAAATGCTTGCCGAGGTCCGTGAAGGTTGTGGAAATTTCAGATAACTCGCCCCAGGGCTGTAGTGCGCCTGGGCGTCAGAACCGGTACTTAAGACTGACGGCACCGATCACTTGTGTATGCTTTTGCTCTTCGAACTCGTCCGACAGCCAGGTCAGCGAGTAGGACAGCGCCCAGGGATCGTTCTCGAACATGAAACCCATGCGAATGCGGGCGACATACTCCTCGCGCTCTACCGATGCGCTATCGCCGCTGAACCCGCCGTCCAAGAAGGCATCAGTGACGATGGCACCTACATCGCCGCCCAGCCACATCATCCAATGGGGCCCGGGGCGCGGCATCGCACCGCCGGGAATCAAGGCGCCGATGCCGGGATCGATGTTCCAGGTGCGCCCCTCCAGGCTGGAGCCATAGATTATGTCGCCACCCAATCTGACCGAGTTCTCGCGCATTCCGGCAGAGGCTGACAGATAGGGCGCAAACTCCAGATCCGTGTCGTTGAAGTCGATGTGCCAACGCACAGTACGACGCCCCTCCAGGTTCACCAACGCTTCCGAGTCGACCGTGTTCGCCGAATTGATGCGGAAACCGCCGTTGAAGTGGATCGCCTCCTGAATTTCGAAGAATGGAAGTGGGTCGCCAACATAGCCGAATTCAACACCGACACGGTCCTCGACTGATACGGTCGTTGCCGGACCATCTTCTTGCGGGGTGCCCCATGTTCGAAGGTAGAGCCCGAGACCCCCATATTGGGCATATGGCCGATCCTGCGGGCTGCCCCCCGCCATCACGTTATCGGGTGTCATGACCAGGCCGCGCGCCTGCAGTTCCAGGGCCGAGATTCGTCCGCCGAACCAGCGCTGGTCGGACAAACGGCCCTCTGGAATGATCCAGGATTGGGTCACACCGCCCGACTTATAGCGGTCCTTTCCGTCCCCAATTCGGTCATTCCAGACAATGCCTTCGCGCAGTACGGTCTCGTTATCCGCCAACCATTGGTAACCCTGATGCACGTTGCCAGCAGTTGCGGTGTCACCAATCAACACAACACCCAGCGTTACCGTCGCCAATACTGTACTTTTCATGTCGTCCCCCGTTCTCACGGGAGGTTTTCTGACCTGGAAACTTACAAAGCGCGGTGAACAATGAAGGTTAATCAGTTTATTTTTTAATGGTGAATCCCGCGTTTACCATTAATACTTGGTGTTCGAGCATTGTTCCGATTGAAAACAAAAATGGATGTGGCGCCCATTTCTGGGCGGCAACTTGGCGCGGGACTGTCGCGCGAATTGCGTGCTCAGGCGGCGGGCTTTTCCGCAGCGGCCAGGGCATCGGGCAGAGTGCGGGCTAGAATTTCCAGATCTGTCGCGGTGCCAGCACCCACCCGTATACAGCGATCCAGCGGCGCGACGCCGGGCATGCGCACAAAGACATCGCGGGCCAGCAACTCGGCCAACACACGCCGCGCATAGTCGCCGTCCCGTCCACAATCGATCGTGACAAAGTTCGTCGCCGACTCGAGCGGCATCAGACCGTTGGCGCGGGCAATCTGGGCAATCTTGTCCCGAGCAGCCGAGACCTGCGCCACGATCCAGGCCAGGTGGTCCGCATCGGAAAGCGCCGCGATCGCCGCTTCCTGCGCGATGCGGCTGACGCCAAAATGGTTGCGGATTCGGTTGAAGGCGGCCGCCGTCTCTGGATGGGTGACCGCATAGGCAATGCGCAGCCCCGCCATTCCGTAAGCTTTTGAAAATGTCCGGAAGCGGATCACACGGGTATCGCTTGTATCCCAAGCGGGCGCAGTGCCGTCGGGGGCAAACTCAACATAAGCCTCGTCCAGGCACAGCAGCGTGCCGTCCGGCATCGCCTCGATCAACGCCTGAATTCTGGCCGCTGAATGCAGCGTACCCATCGGATTGTCCGGGTTCGATAAATAGACCAGCTTCGGTCGGTGCGCTGCCGCTGCGGCGGCAAGAGCATCGGGGTCTTCGTGATCGTCCTTGAAGGGCACCGTGATCAGCGAGCCGCCGAAGCCTGCCACGTGGTAGTTGAACGTCGGGTATGCCCCGGCCGAGGTCACGACGCGGTCACCCGGCTGCACGAACAGCCGGTTCACATAGCCGAACAGGCCATCGATCCCCTCGCCGATGACGATGCTTTCGGGCGGCAGGTCGTGGTGCCGGGCGATGGCCTGGCGCAGATCGTGCTGGTCAGGATCACAGTACATCCACTGTTCGGGGCCGGCATTGCGCATGGCTTCGACCGCTTTGGGCGAGGGGCCGAAGACGCTTTCGTTGGCGCCGATGCGCGCAGCGAAACTGCCGCCGCGGGCACGCTCTTGCGTTTCGGGGCCGACGAAGGGGACGGAAGCGGGCAACCCCGCAACGATATCAGTCAGATGAGCAGTCATGGCGAAGGGATAGCCAGCATGCGAAGCTGTGCCAAGCAGCTTTGTCCCCGGGGCGTTCTTGGGAAGCAGCCATGGGTTAGGTCAGCACGATTGATTTTGGGGCTTTGCCGCGGTGCCAAGAAACGCGTGTGCTGGCGATGCCTGCAAGCAGCGTCTGCCGGTGTCTCGCTTTGGGCGTGTCAGGCCCAGGACTGCCATGTGTGCGCGATGTCGTGCTCTTGGCACAGCGTGCGCAGATTGTCCGTGGCCTTCGAATCGTTGCGATATCGCTGCGTAAGCAGCAAGGCGAGCAATGTGTCATGCGCCTGGGGCGGTATCTGCGCCCAGGTGCGCCACTGATGATCCAGTCCGTTCTCCCTGCACAGGTTGCGCACCGTTTCGGTCGCATTGGCATCAGCCCGTAGAAGATCGGCCATCAGAACGTTGAGCAACGATCCATACGCCTCTCGTCGGATGTCGGTCCAGAATTCATAGTCGCTGTCGCCCCACATTTCTTCGACCAGCGGGCCCATGTCCTGTGTCGTAATCGCGATCTTTTCGGGGCTTTGCTCCAGCCAGACCGTACGGCTGTCCTCCCCGTCACGCCGGTATAGCTCGATCGACGTTTCAGGCGGCCCGGCCTGGACAGGCTGATCTGTCACGGGGCCGGGACCATCTGCACCAGTGCGCCCAGCCCTTCATCCAGGAACCAGATCGCGCCGTCAGGCCCCTCGCGGATGTCGCGCACGCGGGTCAGAGACCCCTCGAACATCCGCTCTTGGCTGTCCCAGACATTGACGGCGCCTTCCTCCAGGAACTGAGCATCCACCCGGCTGATGAAGCCAAACTTCAGCGAGCCGGTAAAGAGATCGCCCTGCCATTCCGGCCACAGTTTGCCGGAATAGATCATGCCGCCTGCAGGCGCGATCGAGGGATCCCAATAGGCCCGGGGCTGCTCCATTCCGGGTTTGGTCTGACCCTCACCGATGCGCCCGCCCGAATAGTGCTGACCGTAAGAGATTACAGGCCAACCATAGTTCAGGCCCGCTTCGGGACGGTTGATCTCATCCCCGCCTGCGGCGCCGTGGCTGATGGTCCACAACGCGCCGTCCGGGCCCAGCATGGCCCCCTGGGTGTTGCGGTGACCGATGGACCAGATCTCGGGCAGGGCACCGCCGCTGACGAAGGGGTTGTCAGATGGGACGGAGCCGTCCGGGCGGATGCGGATCACTTTGCCGATGTGCAGCTCAGGATCCTGCGCGTCAGGGCGATCGCCCCTATCGCCGGTGGTGATGAACAGATTGCCCTGGCCATCCGGTACGATCCGGCTGCCAAAGTGGCGCCCGCCGCGGCGGGATTCGTTCTGGCGAAAGATCTCGACCACCTCGCTCAGACTGGCCGAGCCGAGATCCAAGCGCGCCCGCGCCACCGCTGTGACCGCCGACACAATGCCGTCAGGACCCGCGTAACTCAGGTAGATGGTGGCATTCTGCGCGAAATCAGGGTCGGTGACCACGTCCAGCAGGCCGCCTTGCCCCTGTGCGCGCACCTCCGGAACCCCGGCGACCTCGCGCTTCGAGCCATCGCGGCCAGCCAGCCACAGCCGCCCGTCACGCTCGGTGATCAGGAACTGCCCATCCGGTAGGAAAGCGACCGCCCAAGGCACGTCCAGATCGCCAACCACGGCGGTCAGTTGTACCGGCCCCTCCGAGCTTTGAAAGATCTGCGCGGTAGCTGGGGTAGTGACGCCCAAAGCAGTGGCAAAGGCCAAGATAGACAGGGTTTTGGCAGACAGGGATTTCGAAGACAGTCGGGCACAGGGCATGGTGGGCTCCTCCGATTTATCCTAGAGGTAAGGGAGGGACTTGCCGAGGGGAAGCAAAAGCGATGTCAGCACCGCGACTTGTGATTGGCTGCGTGATCACCTGGATGGTTGCCGTGATCTTGTCCTTTGCGCACCCATACTATGCGATCTCGTCTGGCGATGGCAGCGCCGATCGGGGCGATCTGCTGGAGCTGTGGATGGGCTGGCAGGTCTGTGCGCTGATGATGGCGATTGCGGCATTGATCGTGCGTCTAACCCGCCGGGCAGAGCTGGAGCCCTACATGAAAATCCTGGCCATAGCCCCGATCGGGGCCAGCACGATGGCAGGGGTCGCCCTGGCCATCTTCCTGACAAACAGCCCCTAAGATGCGACCGGCCTGGATCACCTTGGGGGCCACAGCGGCCTGGGCCGCCACATTCGCCGCATCGTTCTGGGCGTCCGATCTGATCGGCAAGCCGGGGCAAAGCGGCTGGGATGCTCTGGGCCAGTTTCTGCAGTTTCAGTTCGTGGCGCTGGGGCTGGCGGTGGTCGGTCTGGTGGTGCTGGCGGTGTTTTGGCGCCGATTGGGCTGGGTGGTACGGGTGATCGCGCTCGTCCCGACGATGGTCACCCTTGCCGGCATATTCTTCCTGGCGTTTTTCGAATGAGGCGACGTTTAGCGCTGCCCCAAGACCCGCGCCGCGTCCATCGCAAAATAAGTCAGCACGCCCGAGCAGCCGGCCCGTTTGAAGGCCATCAGGCTTTCCAGCATGCCCCCTTCCGGGTCCAGCCATTCGCCCATCGCCGCCTTCAGCATCGCGTATTCACCGCTGACCTGGTAGGCGAACGTCGGTACGCGAAACTCTTGGTGCACTCGCCGGCAGATGTCCAAATAGGGCATGCCGGGCTTTACCATGACCATGTCCGCGCCTTCATCCAGATCCATAGCAACTTCGCGTAACGCCTCGTCAGTATTGGCATAATCCATCTGATACGTCTTCTTATCGCCCCTGAGCGCACCGCCCGAGCCCACGGCATCGCGGAACGGCCCATAGAAGGCGCTGGCGTACTTTGCCGCGTAGGTCATGATGGTGACGTCCTGGAAATCGTTCTCCTCCAGCGCGCGGCGCATGATGGCAACGCGGCCGTCCATCATGTCGGAGGGGCCCATGATGTCGGCGCCAGCCTCAGCCTGGGCGAGGGTCTGCTTCTCCAGCGCCAGCAGCGTCTCGTCGTTCAGGATGACCGGGCCGTTGGGGCCGTCTGCCACAAGGCCGTCGTGGCCGTCCGAGTTGTAGGGGTCCAGCGCCACGTCCAGCATGACGCCGATGTCCGGTACCGCCGCCTTGACCGCCCGGGTCGCCGTGCAGACCAGGTTTTCCGGGTTCCAGGCCTCCTCGGCCCCTGGGGTCTTCTTGGCGGGGTCGGTATAGGGAAAGATCGCGATGGCGGGGATGCCCAAACCGGCGGCCTCCTCGGCTTTGGCGACCAAGCGATCGACGGTCAGGCGCTCGGCGCCCGGCATGGTGTCGATGACCTCCGCCTTATCGGTGCCGTCGATCACAAAGCACGGCCAGATGAAATCGGCCGGCGAAAGCGTGTTTTCGGCGACCATCGCGCGCAGCCAGGGCTGCGCACGCAACCGGCGGGGACGGTGGGCGGGAAAGGGCGCTGGCGGATGGATAGGCATCGGACTTCCTGGGCTGGCGTTGTCAACCAGATCTGACACAAGCCGCCCCCCTCGGGCAAGCGTTGACGCTGGCGTTGGGTTTCGGCAAGCCTCCGCCACCGAGGGAGGAGTGCCCATGTCCGAGCGAAACCGACAGCCAGCAGCCGAGCCCGAGATCCTGTTCGAACAGCGCGGGCGGCTGGGACTGATCACGCTGAATCGGCCCCATGCGCTGAATGCGCTGACCTATGGGATGGTGCTGGCGATGGATGCCCAGTTGGATCTGTGGGCTGACGATTCGACAATCTCCTTGGTTGCTATCCAGGGGGCAGGCGACAAGGCCTTTGCCGCCGGGGGGGATATCCGCGCGCTCTATGATGCGGGGCAGGGCGGGAACACGGGGGAGAAGAACTTTCGGTTTTTCGCCGACGAATACCGGCTGAACACCAAGATCAAGCGCTACCCCAAGCCCTATGTCGCCATCATGGATGGGATCGTCATGGGGGGCGGCGTCGGCGTTTCGATCCACGGCAGCCTGCGGATCGCCACCGAACGCACCGTCTTTGCCATGCCCGAGACGGGCATCGGCTTGTTCCCGGACGTGGGTGGGACGTACTTCTTGCCGCGTCTGCCGGGGCAGATAGGCATGTGGTTGGGACTGACTGGCGCGCGTCTGAAAGGAGCGGACACCCTGTCCGCCGGGCTTTGTGATCTGTTGATCGAGGCGTCCGATTTGGAGGATTTCATCGAGACGCTTGACCCCGCAGGCCTTGGCTCGGTGCCGGTCTATCCCGACATTGCGGCAAAGGCGGCGATCGCCCGGGTGTTCTCTGGCGACAGCGTCGAGGACATTCTAGAACGGCTGGGCAATGAGGGCACCGACTGGGCAGATAAACAGCGAACTGCGATCCTGTCTAAATCACCAACGTCTACCCGTCTTGCCTTCCGCCAGATCCGGGAGGGCGCGACGCTGTCGTTTGAAGACTGCATGCGGCTTGAATACCGATTGGCGCGGTACTGCATGACGCATCCGGATTTCTACGAAGGGGTGCGGGCCGTCATTTTGGACAAGGACAACGCGCCCAATTGGACTCCCG
This sequence comes from Pseudomonadota bacterium, assembly GCA_039026375.1. GTDB lineage: Bacteria > Pseudomonadota > Alphaproteobacteria > Rhodobacterales > Rhodobacteraceae > Thermohalobaculum. Next base: position 43,132 of record JBCCML010000001.1, on the reverse strand, counting down.
CGGCGTTGGAGGCGGCGTCGGAAGAGTCTGTAGCGGAGGCGTTCGCCGACCTGGGCGACGACGAACTGGACTTGCCCTGACCGAAGCACCGCCGGACCGGCGCACGGCCCGCCCGCCCACCCCCGCGCACCGGTCCCGCGGTGCTTTGCGCGGCTGCAATCGTGTCGTTTGGCCGGTGTTGCGCCAGCGCACGGTGACATTTTCTTAAAGTTTGAGCGGTATTGATCTCGTCTTGATCCGACGCCCGGGGGTATTCTGGCGTCCGGCGACGCTTTCCAGGAGAATGAAGCATATTCTCGCGCCAGAAATACGCGGGGCGGCCGCCTTTCGCTTGCCTAACCGGGCCGGGCCCACTAGGTCGCCGCTCATGAACAAGCACGTGGCTGAAATCGCCCCGGGCGCCGTTACTATTGGCGGGGCGCCGGAAGGCTGGGACGCAAAACTGCTGGCCGATCTGGTCGACCGAGCCGGGGGCCCTGTCCTGCATGTGGCGCGCGACGATGCCCGAGCGACCGCCATGGTGGACGCGCTTGCCCATTTCGCGCCCGGCCTGCCCGTTTTGCAGCTGCCTGCCTGGGATTGCCTGCCCTATGACCGGGTCTCACCCAACCCAGAGATCTCGGCGGCCCGGATGGCGACACTGGCGGGGCTGGCCCATGGCTGGGACCGGCCGTCGGTCGTGCTGACCACGTTGAACGCCGCCACGCAGTACGTGCCTGCCCCGGCCCTGTTGGCAGAGGCGACGTTTGTCGCGGACACGGATAGCGTCGTGGATCTGGACAGCCTGGTCAGCTGGCTCGCGGCCAAGGGCTTCAACCGCGCCTCGACCGTGATCGAACACGGCGACTTTGCCGTGCGCGGCGGCATCATCGACATCTATCCGCCGGGCCAGGATCTGCCGGTGCGCCTGGATTTCTTCGGCGATGTGTTGGAGGGCGCGCGCCGCTTCGATCCCGAAAGTCAGCGCACGGTCGAGAAGATCAGCCGGGTAGAACTGGCCCCAGCCTCGGAGGTGGTGCTGGACCAGGATGCGATCCAACGGTTCCGCCAGCGTTATCGCGAGATTTTCGGCGCCGCGCGGCTGGACGACCCGCTTTACGCCGCCGTGAGCGAGGGGCGCAAATACCAGGGCATGGAGCACTGGACGCCGCTGTTCCACGAAGGCATGGGCACGGTTTTTGACTATTTGCCCGGAGCGCCCGTCACTCTGGATGAGCGCACGGACGATGCCCGCTTGGCGCGCTGGGATCTGGTCACCGAACACCATGCTGCGCGGGCCGATACCGCTGCAGCGGCCGAGGCGCCCTACAAGCCGTTGCCGCCCGCGATGCTGTACCTGGACGACGACGCCTGGGATGCGGCGCTGGATGGTCGGGCGGTGCGCCGCTTCATCGGCCAACGGGTACCCACCGGCCCGGGCGTCTTGGATGCGGGCGCGCGGCCAGGGCGGTCGTTTGCGCCGGAGCGCCAGCAGGACGGCGTCAATCTGTTCGAGGTGCTGGCTGAGCATATCCGCGCCAAGCTGCCTGACGGGCCGGTGCTGATCGCCTCCTATTCCGACGGGGCGCGCGAACGGCTGACGGGTCTGTTGGCGGAGCATGGCATCGAAGGTGCCCGCCATGCGCGCACCTGGGATGATATCCAGCCGGGGGTGAACCTTGCCGTCTGGGGGCTGGAGGCCGGTTTCCAGGCGCCGGGTGTCACGGTGATCTCGGAACAGGATGTGCTGGGCGACCGGCTGATCCGGCGCGCCCGCAAACAGCGCCGCGCGGACAACTTTCTGACCGAGACCCAATCGATGACACAGGGCGATCTGGTGGTCCACGTCGAGCACGGCGTGGGCCGGTATCAGGGGCTGGAGACCATCGAGGCACTGGGCGCGCCGCACGAGTGCCTGCACCTGGAGTATCACGGCGGCGCCAAGCTGTACCTGCCTGTCGAGAACATCGAACTGCTGAGCCGGTACGGCCAGGAGTTCGGCGAGTTGGACCGCCTGGGCGGGGGTGCCTGGCAGGCCAAGAAAGCTAAGCTGAAGAACCGCATTCGCGACATGGCCGAGCGGCTAATCCGTGTGGCCGCCGAACGCGCGCTGCGCAAGGGCGAGCGGATGGAACCGGAGCCCGGCGCCTATGACCGGTTCTGCGCACGCTTCCCCTATCAGGAGACCGACGATCAGCTGCGCTGCATCGATGATGTGCTGGGCGATATGGGCTCCGGCACGCCGATGGATCGGCTGATCTGCGGCGATGTCGGGTTTGGCAAAACCGAGGTGGCGTTACGCGCGGCGTTTGTGGCCGCAATGTCTGGGGTTCAAGTGGCGGTGGTGGCGCCGACCACCCTGCTGGCGCGCCAACACGCCAAGACCTTCACCGATCGGTTCCAGGGAACGGGCATCCGGGTGCGTCAGCTGTCGCGCTTTGTGCCCGCAAAGGAGGCCGTTGAGACGCGCCGCGGACTGGCCGAGGGCGAGATTGGCGTGCTGGTGGGCACCCATGCTGTGCTGTCGAAGCAGGTTAAGTTCTGCAATCTGGGCCTGCTGATCATCGACGAGGAACAGCACTTTGGCGTCCAGCACAAAGAGCGGCTGAAGCAGCTGCGCTCGGAAGTGCACGTGTTGACAATGACGGCGACGCCGATCCCGCGCACCTTGCAGCTGGCAATGTCTGGCGTACGCGAGCTTAGTGTGATCGCCACGCCGCCGGTCGATCGGCTGGCCGTGCGCACCTATATCTCCAGCTTCGACACGGTGACCATCCGCGAGGCGTTGCTGCGCGAGCGTTACCGCGGCGGTCAGGCCTTTTTCGTCGTGCCCCGGATCGCCGATCTGCCGGATGCCGAGGCCTGGATCGCCGAACATGTGCCCGAGGTCAGCTATGTGGTGGCACATGGACAGATGGCTGCGGGCGAGCTGGATGACCGGATGAACGCCTTCTACGACGGCAAGTACGACGTACTGCTGTCGACGACGATTGTGGAATCCGGGTTAGATATTCCGACGGCCAATACCTTGGTGGTGAACCGCGCCGACATGTTCGGCCTGGCGCAGCTCTACCAGCTGCGGGGGCGGGTCGGGCGTTCGAAACTGCGGGCCTATGCCTACCTGACGACCGAGCCGCGCAAGCCGCTGACGCCCCAAGCGGAGCGGCGACTGAAGGTGCTGGGGTCTCTGGACACGCTGGGGGCGGGTTTCACGCTTGCCAGTCATGATCTGGATATCCGCGGCGCCGGCAATCTGCTGGGTGAAGAGCAATCTGGCCATGTGCGCGAGGTTGGCTTCGAGCTTTACCAGTCGATGTTGGAGGAGGCGATCGCCAAGATCCGGGCTGGTGAGATCGGCGCGGATGTCGATACCGATGAGGGCTGGGCACCAACCCTGAACCTGGGCGTGCCCGTAATGATCCCCGAAGATTATGTGCCGGATTTGGATGTTCGGCTGGGGCTTTATCGTCGGCTGTCTGGTCTGACGACCAAGACCGAGTTGGAGGGTTTTGCGGCAGAACTGCACGACCGTTTCGGGCCGGTGCCAGGAGATGTCGACACGCTGCTGGCAGTGGTGCGGATCAAGGCGTTCTGCCGCCGTGCAGGCATCGAGCGCATGGATACCGGGCCTAAGGGGGCGACTGTCCAGTTTCGCGGCGACAAGTTTGCCGACCCAGTTGGGTTGGTCGGCTTTATTCAGGCACAGGATGGCCTGGCCAAGGTGCGCGACAACAAGCTCGTGGTGCGCCGCGACTGGGCCCAGGACCGCGAGAGGATCCGCGGGGCGTTCGCGATTGCGCGGGACCTGGCCAGGATCGTTAAGGACGCCAAGAAGGCGGCCTAACTACCGGCGACTTTGGCCGCTCGGACCAGAACGGCTGCGCCGCGCAGTCCTCGGGAACCAACCCGGCCCGCCCCCACCCCCACCACCGCCCTGGACCGCTGCGCGATCCAGGGCGGTGGTGGGGGTGGGCTGGGTCGTGCAAACGGCGGCTGCCGCAAACTCACTTTGTAGGACGCAAACTGATGGAAAGGCCCGTTAGGGCGCGCCACACATCAGTCTTTAGGCGCTTCAGTCATCGGAAATGGTGGCCTCCACCAGTCCAAACGCTGGCTTCGTTGGATCCAGCAAGGAGACATCGATCCACCGGGGGATGCCATCAACCAGGACCGACATTGAGCCAACTCCCACGCCGTCAAGCTTACCCCTGCCGCTGGGCTCTTCTGTGAGCCGGACCTTCAAGGCGGCTAGTTCCTCAAGGGTCATTGCAAGCTGTAGCCCTTTCATCGGGGTCTCACCTGCCGGCCCAATCGGTTGCGCCTGCTCCGAGGCAGCTGTTTGATAGATCTCCATCTGCAAGCCGGAGTCCACCGTGATGATCTCGCCCGGGTGTTCTTCGGATGCCCTTTCACTCGGCCTCCCCACCGCGACGCAGGAAAACAGATTGCCCGCATCGTCTCGGCAAAAGCTCTGACCAACAGGCGGCACCACTTCAAGCGGCTTCACGTTCAATGCAAGGGCCTGGGTTATGGCAATGACGGTCCCGCCCCCCACCATGAAGACAACGCCTGGCGAATATGACGCGAAGCTGACCCCCCCTTTGGCGCCGAGTCGTCCTTCGCCCGAGGCTTACGGCGACGTCTTCGCCGACACCTGGCGCAGGATGAAGAGGCCGCCCATCGCGCAAAGTGCCAATCCGACAACGAACGAGAACCCGATCAGGAACGTCCACATCAACAGCGCCATTGCCGTGCGTCGCTCGCGGGAAAGCAGCGCATCGTTCGGGTAGTCCCGCTCGGCGGTGGTACCCGGGGCATCGGGAAATGCCAGCAGTCCCGAGAGGTGTAGATAGACCCCGAAGCCCAGGAGAACGGAGATGCCGATCACCGCGACGATCGGTAGGATCGTCAGGTCCCGATCTTTAACAAGAGTATGGGGTGGGTTGTTGCCTGGCTGATCGGACATCGGGCACCGCTGGTAAATCGTGACGATGATCGAAGGCGCCGCCCTTCTGAACTCAGGTCCATATCCAAGTGTTGGGTCTTACTGCGCGGTGTCTGATCGGCGCTGCTAGGGATGCATGACATAGGCTGGCAGCTGAGTTGATCGCTCGTGCGCAGCCTCCGTGTGCGTGCCTCTTGGTGCTTTCGCGAGGTCGAACAGGCGTTGATCCGCGGTGGGGGCCAAGATTTCGGTCATCTGATGACCGGCTGAGTCGGCAAGGACGGTTGGTTTCAAAGTTCTAGAATCGTGCATTCGCACCTCCTGTCGGCATACGCTCCCACCAGCTTGTGCCGATCCGCCTTAACGGTTCGTTAGAAACGCGCGCGGCGCAGTCTTGGTGGACGCGTGTAAGCTTTTGTTGACGGCAGAATTGACGGGCGTGCTGGCGCCGTCAAGGCCCGCCCAACACGGGCCACGTGTCCGCCAGCCTGTAGCCCTCGGGCCAGGGGTCGTCGGGGTCCAGCATCTCGGTGCGGGTGCCGGTGATCCACGCGCGGCCGCTGATCGAGGGTATGATGGCGGTGCGATCGCCGATGCGGGTCTCCTTGGCTATCTGGCAGTGGAAGGTCGAGCCTAGAATCGATTTCCCCACAAAGGGTTGGCCGGGTTTCAGCAATCCCCTAGCTGCGAGCACGGCCATGCGGGCGGAACAGCCCGTGCCGCAGGGTGACCGGTCCAGCTTTCCGGGGCGGATCGCAACGGTGTTGCGGCCGGTCAGAGCGCCGTCGACCATTTGGACAGGCATCGCGAATTGGCAGAACGAGATGTGGTTCCAATCGGCGTTTTCGGGGTGCTGAAAGCCCAGCTGCGCGTTGGCGGCAGCGGTGATTTTCATCCCCGTTTCGACCAGATTGCGGGCCTCGTCGGGGCGCACCTCGAAACCGAAATCTTCAGCGTTTACAATGACAAAGCTGTCTCCACCATAGGCGATGTCGACGGAGAATGTGCCGAGGCCGGGGACCTCGAGTGGGACGTCCAGGCGATCGACGAAGGAGGGGTGGTTCAGGATCTGGACCCGTTCGACGCGGCCGTCGCGGCAGGTGGCGCGGGCCTGGATCAGGCCGCCCGGCGCCTCGAGCGTCAGCACCGTCTCGGGCTCGGTCATGGGCAGGATCCCGGTCTCCAGCAGCACCGTGGTCACGCACATCGAATTGGAGCCGGACATGGGCGGGGTGTCGGCGGGCTCCATGATGATCCAGGCGGCGTCGGCCTGGGGATTCTTGCATGGAATCAATAGGTTGAGGTGACGGAAGACGCCGCCGCGGGGCTCGCTTAGCAGGAACCGTCGCAGGCGATCATCCTGTGCGATGCAGCGCGATTGGTCCCAGACGGTGTCGCCCGGCGGTGGGGCCACGCCACCTATGACGACGTCGCCGACCTCGCCCTCGGCATGGCAGCCGACGATCTGAATGTGACGGGTCGAGCGCATGTGAGGCCCCCTGACGTGTCGCCCTTACGCTGGGATTTCGCGTGTATGATCGGCGTATGATTTGTGTATGACAAACGTATGCCAACCGTGTCGCAGGAAGTCGACGGGTTAACGGGCGTCAGTTTTGATTGACACTTCGTTTGCCAACTAGTCCAAACCGATGTCCTTGCCGAAGGTGTCCTGCAGTTCGGCCAGTGCCGGGTCGTCGGGGAAGTGTTCTCGTAGGAGCTTCGCGTAGCCTCTCGCACCAATGACCGTATCGGGGTGGTCCCTGCCGAGTGCATGGACCAGGATCTGAAATTGCTGACGCATGGGAAGCAGCGCATCAACATGCCTTCCCATGCTAATGAGTGCCACAGAGAGAGTGTGGAGCTGTGCAGCATAAACTGGATGGCGTTCGCCCAACGTATCTCTAGTTGAATCAATGGAGCCTTGGACTATCTCCACGGCCTCTTGGTGCCTCGCCAAGTCAACCAATAAGGAGGCAAGGTTTTGAAGGCCCTTTGCATAGAAGGGATGCCGATCTCCAGCGCTTGCTTCAATTATCTCTATCGCATCGCGGATTAAGTGCTCGGCAGCTTCTTTGTTTCCTTGAGCGTTCAAGAGGCCACCCAGGTTCGCCAAGAGGGCGGCGTAATTCAGATGATCTTTACCATAGGCGCGTTCAGTAGGCTCCAATGCATCTCGGAGGAACATCTCTGCTTCTTCGAACCGTCCCTGGCGACCAATGTATGCTCCACAACTGGCCAGCCAGAGTCCGACGTCCTCTAGAGCTTCCTCGTCCTTTGCTTTGTTCAACCCTGTGCGCGCTATCGCTTCGGCGCTGCCGAAATCGCCCAGCCCGGCGGCGGTCTGTGCAGCTGCATTCATGTTGTCGGTATTTGGATCCAGTTCCACCGTGCGGTCATAGTGACGGCGGGCATCCTGCCAGCGGATCTGTTCCTCGGCGATTTTGCCACGCTGAAAGTAGGCGGCGGCGGTGCGCTTGATCTCCATCTCGCCGTGGTCGGTGATCTGGGCATAGGCACGCTCGGCGGCATCGAAGTCGCCTGCGTCGATGGCTTGCTCGGCGGCGTCGCGGATCGCGGGATCCAGCGTGTTGCCATAGCGGGCGAGGTCGGCCTCGAGCCCGGCAATCGTCTCCTGCGCCTGGGCGTAGGACTGGTCCAGATCGGCGAGCTTCGCCTCGACTGCGGCCTTTTCCTGGTCGAGCGTCGCGCGGTCCTCTGCCGTGCGCTCGCGCTCCTCGGTCAACTCCAGCAGACGGCGGTAGAGGTCCGCCTCCAGCCCCGCCTTGGAAAAGCCGGGCTGGGTGTCGGCCTCCATCTCCGCCAGTTTCTGGCTAACCGCGATCACCACATGGGTGGCGAGCCGGTCAGGGTTCTGCCACGCGTCGGGCTGGCCCGCATGGGTGCCGGCCAGGTCCTGTTCGCGAAAAGCCCTTTGCAGGGCCTGCCCCTCGGGCGTTTCCGCTGCCATCACGTCATGCGGCATGGAGAAGCTGGACGGCGCCAGGTGCATCAACCGCGGCAGCCCCGCGTCACAGGCCCAGTCCCATTCCAGCATGGTGTAACTGCGCTGAGGGACCTCGGGCGGCGCCGTGCCGAAGCAGTGCCCGATCAGGCCCACGAACAGGTCCGCGCCGCGCACCCGATCCTCGCAGAGTTGCAGCGAGCTGGCATCCTGGCTGACCCAGTCGACCATCCACTGGACATCGACGCGGTCGATCTTGCGCAGAGCTTCGACCACCGCTGCGCGGTAGGGCGCCAGATCCTTGGCGGTGGAGCTGAGAAATACTTTCCGCATGAAAACCCCGGTCCTGCCCCGGAAAGGTAGCGATTGTGCCGCCCAGCGCAAAGGATCTTGCCGCATCGTGGGGGTGGCGGGCGCGGGGTCCGGGCGCCAAGTATAGGCCAGCAAACCGGGAGGATCGCACGATGGGCCTGTTAGTCGACGGCAAGTGGGTGGACCAGTGGTACGACACCAAGTCGACCGGGGGCGCCTTTGTCCGCAAGGATGCCAGTTTTCGCAATTGGGTGACGCCCGATGGCGCGCCGGGGCCGTCGGGGCAGGGGGGCTTTGCGGCGGAGAGCGGGCGCTATCACCTCTATGTGGCGCTGGCCTGTCCCTGGGCGCACCGGACGCTGATCTTCCGCGCGCTGAAGGGCTTGGCGGAGCACATCGATGTCTCGGTCGTGCATCCCCTGATGAAAGAGCACGGCTGGACCTTTGGCGACGACTACCCATGCTCGACAGGGGACCGTCTGGGGGGACGGGCCTTCATGCGCGATGTCTACACGGCCGCAGATCCGACGGTGACCACGCGGGTGACGGTGCCGGTGCTGTGGGACACCAAGACGGGGACGATCGTGTCGAACGAATCCTCCGAGATTATCCGGATGTTCAACACGGCCTTTAACGGGCTGACGGGGAATGGCGCGGATTATTATCCGGTGCCGCTGCGCGACGAGATCGATTCGGTGAACGCGCGGATCTATGACACGCTGAACAACGGCGTCTACAAATCGGGGTTTGCCACCAGCCAGGCGGCCTATGACCAGGCGGTCACGGCGTTGTTCGAGACGATGGATTGGCTGGAGGACCGGCTATCGCGCCAGCGCTATCTGGTGGGCGGCCAGATCACGGAAGCGGATTGGCGCCTGTTCACGACGTTGGTCCGGTTTGATCCGGTCTATGTGGGCCACTTCAAGTGCAACATCCGACGGCTGGTCGATTACCCGGCGCTGTGGGCCTATACGCGCGAGCTCTACCAGCATCCAGGCGTGGCAGAGACCGTTGATATGGACCAGATCCGCTATCACTATTACGCCAGCCACGAAAGCGTGAACCCGCATGGCATCGTGCCCGCGGGCCCTGTGGTGGATTTCTGGGAGCCGCATGGCCGGGACCGGTTGGCGGCGTGATGGGCTGGGGGTACTGGCCCTAGAAGACGAACATCGCGGCGGTGACCGCGGCCACGATCAGCACGTTGGTGAGCGCCAGCTGGCGTTGCGAGCTGCGCAGCCGACCGCGATGCCCCTCAAGCACATCATGGGGCGCGTCACGGTGAGCGATGACGGCATAGGTCTGTTCGCGGATGTCCAGGCGCGAGGGCTCGGTCTGGATGATCATCACGCCGGCCACCAGGGCGCCGAGGGCGATGGCGGGGCTGATGCCCTGGGCGATCATGAAAAGCCCGGTCACCGTCAGCAGGGCCCCGCCCACCATCGTCATGGCGAACCGCGCGCTGGGCACGAAACTTCCGCGGCGGGCTTCGGCCATCTCCGCATCGCCGATCTTGGCCTTGCCGCTGGCATAGGGGCAGGCCAGGAACTGCACCACCGCTTGGCCGGCCAGCACTGCCAGTACCGCGACCACACCCCAGGCCCAGGGGTTGCTGGCCAATTGCTGCAGTTCGTCGATCAGCATGCTCATGTGGCGGCCTCCTCGGGGTTGGCCGCACGCTCGGCGGCCGAGGCGGCGAGCTCGCGGATCACCTTGGCCCACGTTTCGGGCGGTTGCGCGCCCTGGACCACATACTTGCCGCCGACGATGAACGTGGGCACGCCGGTCACGCCCATCTCGCGGGCGGCGCGGTCCTCTTCGCTGAGTTCTGCCCGGTCCGCATCGCCGTCCAGCAGCTTCTCAACCACCTCGCGCTCCATGCCGATCTTGTCGGCCGCGGCCAGCAGCTCGTCCCGGTCCGAGATGTCGGCGCCTTCCTCGAAGTATCGCTGAAACAGGTGTTCGACCAACTCGGTCTGGCGCCCGGTGGTCTTGGCCCAGCGGATCAGGCGGTGCGCATCCATGGTGTTGGGCGTGCGCTGCATCTTCTCGAACGCGACTTCCAGCCCCGCGCCCCCGGCCGCCTGGCGGATCCGATCATAGATCGCCTTGGCCCGGTCGGGTCCGCCGAACTTCGTCTCGAGGTACTGGCGCCGGTCCATGCCTTCGGGCGGCATGTCCGGGTTCAGCTGAAAGATCCGCCATTCGATATCGAAGGGGTCGATGCCCGTCTCGGCGATTGCGGCGTCGAGATTGGCCTTCCCGATGTAGCACCAGGGGCAGATCGGGTCGGAGATGATGTGCAAGCTAACCATGGCCCCAACATAAGGCCGCGTCGCCCCGGGCGAAACCCCGATCGTGCAGGTGTGCTTAGGCGGGGTCGTCCGTGGTGTTTTCCTCGTCGGGCCAGATCAGCCGGGCCCCGCCCCAACCGAGCAGGGCGCCGACGATCTGAGCCCCGATAAAGGGCGCCACATCAGCGGGCTGAATGCCGGCGAACGTGTCCGAGAAGATGCGCGCCACGCTGACCGCCGGATTGGCGAAACTGAACGAGGCCGTGAACCAGATGGCCCCCATGATGTAAAGACCGACCATCGCGGGGATCAGATGCGGCGCCGTGCGCAGCCCGCCCAAGATCAACCAGACCAGACCGGCGGTGGCGATGACCTCGCCCAGCCACTGGCCAGGTCCGGTGCGCACATTGTCTGCGATCTGTAACGGCGCCAATTCCCACATCATGTTCGTCAACGCGACGCCCAAGACGGCGCCTACCACCTGAGCCGCGACGTACGGGGCGAAGTCCCGCCACGGCAGGTCACCGCGCAGGGCGAAAACCAGGCTGACAGCCGGGTTGAAATGCGCGCCCGACACGGGGCCCAGCAGAGTGATGATCACAAACAGCATGGCGCCAATGGCCAGCGTATGCGGCAGCAGTGCCGCGCCTGGTTGCCCCGCCGACAGGGCATCGCCCATGATGCCCGAGCCAATGATCGAGATCAGCAGCAGGCACGACCCTACGGCTTCTGCGATCAACTTGCGGGTCATCAGGCCATCTCCCCAATGGCCCTCAGTCGGGGGCGCAAGTCGTCAGGGGCCATATCCTCGAACGGCAACGCCAGGAAGGCGTTAATCCGCGCCGACAGCCGATGATAGGCTAGCTGAAAGGCCAGATCGATCTGGTCATCGGGGGCCGCCGCGGGGTCATCTACGCCCCAATGCGTGGTCATCGGGGCGCCGGGCCAGATGGGGCAGACCTCGCCCGCGGCCGAGGCGCAGACGGTCACCACCAAATCCATGGCCGGGGAGCCGGGGGCGGCAAACTCGTCCCAAGACTTCGAGCGGTAGCCGGTGGTGGGCAGCCCGCGCCGCTCCAGAAGGCGGATGGCACCGGGGTTGACGCGGCCGGTTGGGTTCGAGCCCGCCGAATAGGCCGCCACCCGTCCCGCGCCGTCGCGGTTCAGCACCGCTTCGGCCAGGATCGAGCGCGCCGAGTTGCCGGTGCACAGCACGAGAATGTTGAACACGTTTCCCCCAGGTCTTTTTCTGGCGCGTAATGCCCAGCTGTGACGGTTTGATGACGGGCGACGGCGCGGCGCGCAAGCCGGATGCAGTAGCTGCGCTGCCGTGGTTTACACGTCGCTTTTGGGATCGCGTGCTGAAAGCGATGTCTCTCGCCCGACGCAGCCGGGCGGCGCCCGACCCTTGCCCCGGGAGGGCGCTTTTGCGGTGACCAGCGGATGGCGTCGTCCGGTCGACCTCTGTGCTGGTTAGTGGGGAATGGAACGCGGCCAGCGCCCACCCAGGGTCGGGCGCCGCGCAGACCATTACCGATCAGCCGAACATTGCCCGGAGGTCCACCGAGCTTTTGCGCCCGATCTTTGACCAGTTGTCCTTCAGGAAACTCTCTGCCGCCGCGCGGCCCGCCGCCTTCAGCTGGTCAAACAGGGCGGGGTCGGGCACCAGCTTGGTGGCGACGCTCAGATCGGTCATCGTCTCGTCATCGCGGATCGAATGGACCAAGATCTCGCGCTTCTCGCCTTTGCCCAATTTGCCGTCTGCCAACAGCCGATGCACGAAGTCGATGGCGCGCAATTCGCGCAGCAGCGACGAATTGAACGAGATCTCGTTAACGCGGTTCTGGATCTCTGACGCGGTGCGGGGGATTTCGGTGCGCTCCAGCGGGTTGATGTGCACGATCACGATGTCTGCTGTCGAGCTGCGGTACAGCGGATAGAGCGCGGGGTTCCCCATGAAACCGCCGTCCCAGTAGGATTCGCCGTCGATCTCGACCGCCTGGAACAGCGTCGGCAGACAGGCCGAGGCCAGCAGGCTTTCGACGCACAGCGCTGTGCGGTCAAAGACCTCGATCTTGCCGGTGCGCACGTTCGTGGCGGAGATGTGGAGATAGGGGCGGCAGTCCTGGCACACCGCCTCCCACTCGATCAGATCCTCAAGAAGATCCCGTAATGGATTGATGTTCAACGGATTCCAGTCGTAGGGTGAGAGCGTGCGACTCCAGGTGTCGGCCAGTTGATAGGCAGGGCCGCCCATGATCGAGCGCGCCAGATCCGCAGCGTCGGGTGAGAACAGGGCCATCCAGTCGCTGACCGGATTGGCGTTGCGTCCCGATTGCCGCCGGATCACTCGCCAGAACCGGTCTAACTGCGCCTTGGCGCCGTCGCGCCCGCCCGTCACCAGCCCGGTCTTCAACATGGCCGCGTTCATGGCGCCTGCCGAGGTACCCGAGATCGCCTCGATCTCCAGGCGCTCCTCCTCCAGTAGGCGGTCCAGCACCCCCCAGGTGAATGCCCCATGCGCGCCGCCGCCCTGCAGGGCCAGGTTCACCGTTTTGGTCATTTGCGGTCCCCTGTCTTGCGGCCTGTCACAAGGCCGTCCAGCCGCCATCGACGCTGATCGTCGTCCCTGTAATCTGCGCCGCGTCGTCTGAGCAGAGGAAGGCCACCGTGCCGCCCAGCTGCTCCACGGTGGCGAATTCCTTAGATGGCTGCCGGGCCAGCAGGACGTCGCGCACCACCGTATCGCGGTCCATGCCATACTCCCGCATTGTGTCGGGTATCTGCGACTCGACTAGTGGCGTCAGCACGTAGCCCGGGCAGACGGCATTGCAGGTGATGGGCTCCTCCGCCGTTTCCAGGGCGGTCGTCTTCGACAGGCCGACAACCCCGTGTTTGGCGGCGATATAGGCGGACTTATAGGGTGATGCGGTTAGCCCGTGGGCCGAGGCGATGTTGACCACGCGGCCCCAGCCCTGGGCGCGCATCAGGGGCAGGGCGGCGGCTGTGGTGTGGAAGGCCGAGGACAGGTTGATCGCGATGATTGCGTCCCACTTGTCCATCGGGAAATCAGGGATCGCGGCGACGTACTGGATGCCGGCATTGTTCACCAGAATGTCGACCTTGCCGAATGCCTCCGCCGCGCGGGTCACCAGCGACCGGCAGGCCTCGCCCTCTGACATGTCGGCCTGGATATAGACCGCGCGACCGCCGCCGCGGGCTGTGATCTCATCGGCTATGGCGCGGTCTTCGTCGCGGTCGGTGAACGAGTTCAAGACCACGTTCGCCCCGCGCGCGGCCAGGCATTCTGCGATCCCCAGGCCGACGCCCGAGTTTGATCCCGTAATCACCGCAGTTTTTCCTGAAAGTGTCATGCCCGCGCCCCTTTCCCCGTGTCTTTGCCTGATCTACGCTCGGTTGAAACAGAATTGTTGCGGTGCAGCAAGACGAAAGAAGTCAGAGCAGATGATTCGGCAACCACAAGTAACGGCGCGTTCAGAAATAAAAAAAGCGCCCCCCGAAGGGAGCGCATTAGGTGTTGAGGCAGGTTTCATACAGGCAAGAAACCTATCGAGCAGTGGGGAAACCATACGTCTAGCTGGCCTGACAGGCAAGGCCCATATGTCGGGCCTCGGCAAGTTTCGGCCGATATCACGCATGTGGCGCATTTTTGCCATAGTTATTGCGACCTTTGTTGCGCAGCATGCAAAAGCCGAGCCTTCTCATGGCATTGCAATGCACGGCTCACCTCAACTCTCAGCTGATTTCAGCCACTTTGACTATGTAAATGCCACAGCGCCGAAGGCGGGGCGGCTGGTTCTGGGCGAGCTGGGAACCTTCGACAGTCTGAACCGATTTGTCCTTAAGGGCAGTGCCCCGTGGATCCTGCCGTCGCTGACGGTCGAATCGCTGATGGCGCGAAACTATGCGGAACCCTTCGCCCTGTACGGGCTGTTGGCCGAGAGCATTGAGACACCGCCCGACCGCTCCTGGGTGGCCTTTACCCTACGGCCGGGGGCGCGGTTCGCCGACGGTGCGCCTGTCACGGTCGAGGATGTGATCTGGTCCCTAGAGACACTGGGGACCGAGGGGCACCCGCGCTACCGGGCGGCCTGGCAAGGCGTGTCTTCGATCGCTGCCACGGGTCCACGCACGGTGCGGATCGACTTCAACGAGCCCAACCGCGAGCTGCCGCTGCTGATGGGCCTGCGCCCGATCCTGCAGAAGGCGCAGTTTGATGGCCAACCCTTGGATGGCACGATCCAGGCGCCGATAGGCTCGGGCCCCTACCAGGTCACAGAATACGAGGCTGGCCGCTTTGTGCATCTGAAGCGAAACCCTGACTGGTGGGCAGCGGATTTGCCCGCTGCGCGGGGCGTGGCCAATTTCGACGAGATCCGGCTGGAATATTACCGCAACGCCGAGGCGTTGTGGGAGGGCGTACAAACCGGGGCGGTTTCGGTGTTCTACGATGCCGACCCCGTGCGCTGGGCCGAGGGATACGACATACCAGCGGTTCAGCAAGGGCAGTTAGAGCGGGGCCAGGTCCCGCATTCCCGCCCCACCGGCATGGATGGCTTTGCCTTCAACACGCGCCGGGCGCCCTTTGATGACATCCGGGTGCGCCAGGCACTGGCCCTGGCGCTGGATTGGGAATGGGTGAACGAGCGGCTTTTCCGCGGCCAGTATACGCGAATCCAAAGCTTCTATGACAATTCGGCCCTGGCGGCCCAAGGCGCTGCAGAAGACCGCGAGCTGGAGATCTTGGCGCCCTTTGCCGACCAGCTGCCGGACGGCGTTCTGGACGGACCCTGGCGGCCGCCGATCTCGAACGGGACAGGACGGGACCGGCGCAACCTTCGCCGTGCCGGGGCGCTGTTGGACGACGCCGGATGGTCGGCCGCAGATGGTCAGCGACGCGCCGAGGATGGTACGCCGCTGAGCTTTGAGATCCTTGTTGCCAATGCAGACCATCAGACTCTGGCCAGCCTGTGGGCCAGCTCGCTGGAGCGTCTGGGCGTGGCTGTGGAGGTTCGCCAAGTGGACGCCACGCAGTACCGCGCGCGGCTCAGGACCTTTGATTTCGACGTGATCTTCTATCAACGCCGGATGTCGTTGAGCCCGGGCACCGAGCAGCTGAGCTACTTTGGCAGCGAGGCGCGCCTGACCGAGGGTAGCCGCAACTACATGGGTGTGGCCGACCCGGCGGTCGATGCCGCCATCGCGGCCATGTTGGCAGCCGAGGGGCAGGGAGATTTTCAGGCGGCTGTTCGCGCACTGGACCGGGTGCTGACGGGCGGGGTCTATGTGGTGCCCCTGGGGTATTTGCCGACGGACCGTCTGACTTGGCAGCGGGGCATTCGAAAACCGCAGCAGACGTCTCTCTACGGGTGGTGGGGGTGGGCCGGTGGCATCGGAACCTGGTGGTTTGAGCAGCCCTGAAAGGCTGGCCCAGGAACATCGTTAAAAAAGTGTGACGATCCTTACAGCCGTGATTCGTCAAAATCGATTCAATTCCTTCAGAAGGCCGGGGGTTATGGGCCGGCCAGACTGGAGGAGAAAATGTTCGAGTATGACGACATCCGTGACGTGGACGAGAGCTTCCTGAGCCAGGACAGTGCGGTTCTGGAGGCAATGGCCAAGGTTGACCGCGGCCTCTTCGACTCGCCGGAAGGCAAGGACGAAGATCTCGACGCTCTCTACGACCACTAGAGTTACGAGGGGGCAGGCTGACGCCCTAACGGGCGCGCCGCAGCCGGGCCCCGGGCACCGAGAGCTGCTGCCCAATGGGGGAGGGCAGTTGCTAGCGGCTGGGGATAGCCGCGTGCCCGGGGTCCGCACATTCACGAGACCAGTGATGGGCAGAGTAATCAACCCTAAGAGGTATCAACTTTTTGGGGGTGATCAGCCCTTGGGGCTGGTTACCAGCACACTGCCGCGCCGGGCACGGTCGCGTTGGGCGGCGGCCTCTAGTTCCTGTTTGGTCAGGGGGGTTACCAGGCCTGCCGAGATTACCAGCTTGGCAGCCTCTTCCACGGTCATGTCCAGTTCGATTACATCTGCCGTGGGCACAAACAGCAGGAACCCACTGGTGGGGTTTGGCGTGGTCGGCAAAAAGACCGAGGTCATTTTGGGTTGGCCCGCTTTGGGTGGGATCTCGCCCTTGGTGTCGGTTGAGACGAAGGCGATGGCCCATACGCCTTTGCGCGGATATTCGACCAGACAGGCCTTTTGGAACGATGTGCCCGAACCCGACAGCACGGTCTCGGCGATCTGCTTGATGGCGTTATAGATCGAGCGGACGATCGGGATCCGGTCCATCCAGCTTTCGCCCATTCGCACCAGTTGACGGCCGAAAAGGTTCTTGGTGAAGTACCCAACCACCGTCGTGAAGATGATGAAGACAAACAGTCCGAAGCCAGGGATGTTGTATTCAATGTACGTGGCCGGATTGTAGATCGCCGGTACCCAGGGGACGATCTGGTCGTCGACAAAGGTGATGATTGTCCAGGTCAGGTACGCCGTCAGCACCACAGGGGCGACAATCACCAGGCCCGTCAGAAAGTTGTTTCGCGCAATGGTGATCCAGCCGCGCTCGCGCGGTTTGGCTGGCCCTAGACCTGGCTTGCCGTCGCTGCTGCTGGGTTCACTGGACATGGATCACTCCCCTTGACTGGGAACAGTTAGTATCCACGCACCGGATCGACAATATGTTGCAGTGCAGCGCCATCAAGATCCCGCCCGATCTGTTCCAGAATGGCGTCTGCGGCAGTGTCCATTCGCGTCTCTGCCGCGATGTGCGGCGTGATGGTGATCTGCGGATGCCCCCAAAACGGGTGCGAGGGCGGGAGTGGTTCCTCTCGGAAGACGTCGAGTGTGGCGTGGCGCAGCCGCCCGCTAACCAGCGCGTCTAACAGCGCGGTGTCGTCGATCAGCGGTCCGCGCCCTGCATTGATCAGGCAGGCCCCACGCGGCAGCAGTGCCAGGCGCGCGGCATTGATGATTTCGCGCGTGCCTGGCGTCAGCGGCAGGATCAGGATCAGGATCTTGGATTTAGAAAGAACCTCCGCCAGGCCGCTGTCGCCTGCATGACAGATTACACCGTCCAGTGATTTCAAGCTGCGCGACCAGCCGTTTACAGGGAAACCAAGCGCGGTCAGTTTGGCGCCCGTCGCGGCCCCCAATTCGCCCAAGCCCAAAATGCCGACGGGGGTCTGGCGGGCGAGCGGTGGGGTCCATTTTTGCCAAACGCCGTCGGCCGACAGGGTCACGGCCCGGTCGATGTCGATCATGTAGCGCATGGTGTGTGCGACGAAGTATTCGGACATGCCTTGAGTCATGCCGGGTTCGACCATCCGGCAGAACGGGACGCCGTCGGGAAAAGTGATGCGGCCGACGACCGCTTCGACCCCGGCCCAGGTGTTCAGAATCGCGCGTAACTTGGTGTAGGCGCTAAACTCGGTCAGGCCCGAGTCGATGTTATAGACCAGATAGTCCACCTCTTCGGGCGTGGCGTCCGGGTCAACGACCAGGTCCCGACCCGAGGCCGCAGCAGCACGTTGAAGTTCAGGCAGGATGGTGGCGTGCTCTTCGGCGTCAACGGCCAAGCCGATGGTGCGTGTCGCTGACATGAGATCTCCTGCTTCATTTCTGCCGGGGCCGTTTCTGTCTGGGTCGTATCGAGAGGTGGTCGGATAGTGGAAGGGCCGTGTCGACGAAGGGTCGCGCTATGCTTGACCACCATGGGTCACGTTCGGATACCCCTGCGCCGGGCTGCCCGCAATATGGCGGCGTAACAAAGTGTGGGCAGGGCGCTCAGCGGCGGTGGATATGTGCGCTCTGAATCAGGCCGAAGCCCAGCAGCAACACCAACATGGCGGAGCCACCGTAGCTGATCATCGGCAAGGGCACGCCGACTACCGGGATCAGGCCCATGACCATCGACATGTTTGCCGCCCAATAGAAGAAGAACGTGGCGGCTAACCCCCCGGTGACCAGTGCCCCATACCTGTCTGCGTTGCGGGCCATGGACGCAAAACAGAACAATAGCACCAGCACATAGAGCACCAATAACGAGATGGAGCCGATGAAGCCGAACTCCTCGGCCAAAGAGGTGAAAATGAAATCGGTGTGCTTTTCGGGCAGGAAGTTCAAACGGCTCTGCGTACCTTGCATAAAGCCGCGACCGGAGACGCCGCCTGAACCCAAAGCGATCTTGGATTGCGTGATGTGATATCCGTCGCCCAGCGGATCTTTTGTGGGATCCATCAAGATCTCGATCCGTTTGTACTGATAGTCCTTCAGGATCTGCCAGTCGGTTCCTTTGGACTCCAGCACCACTCCGATCAGGCTGACCCCAAGCACGATCATGGTGCCCCAGTACCACCAACTGACGCCTGCTAAGAACATCACCAGGGCCCCACCCATCGCCAAAAGCAAGGCTGTGCCCAGGTCCGGCTGCTTAAGGACCAGCGCCACAGGGATCGTAATCAGGATCAGCGGTGGCAGTATCCAAAGCGGGTGGCTGACCCGGTCCCGGTCCAGGGCCGCGTAGTACTGGGCTAGAACCATTACCAGAGCGATCTTCATCAGTTCGGACGGCTGCAGCCGCATCGGCCCAAGATCCAGCCAGCGGGTCGAGTTGTTGACCGTGACGCCCGCATACTCCACCGCCAGCAACAACCCCAGTCCCGCCAGGTACGCCAGCGGCGAAAACCACCGCCAGAAGCGGATGTTGATCAGCGCCACGATCAGCATCAACACGATGCCCACGCCGAACCGGCTGATCTGTTTGCCGGCCCAGGGCTCCATGGTGCCGCCAGCCACCGAGAACAACATCAGAAAGCCGATGCCCGAGATTGCGGCGACCAACAGGACCAGCGCCCAGTTTAGCCGCAGGATCTTGCGCGGGAGCGACAACGGGGGGCTGGCGCTGAGGCTGCTCATGTGGGCGACCGATCGTTCGCGCCTGCGCCCTGGCCGGCTGGCGCGTCGGCGTCTTTCTCGCGATCACGCAGCCAGACCATGACGTCCCGCGCGATTGGGGCAGCGGCGCGCGAACCGCCGCCGCCATGCTCGACCACGACGGCTACAGCGTAACGCGGTGCATCGGCTGGCGCGTAGCCCACGAACAGCGCATGGTCGCGCCGGTTCCAGGGCAGGTCTTCGTTCCGGACAACACCGCGGGCCCGCTCGGCTGCGGTGATGTTACGGACCTGACTGGTGCCCGTCTTGCCGGCCATGCGAAAGTCTTCGTCCGCGATTCGCACGCCCCGCGCCGTGCCACGAGAGGAGTTGACGACGTCGAACATCGCACGGCGGATGACCTGAAAGCTTTTCTCGGAAATGCCCATATCGGTCGGGGGCTCTGGCGGGATGGGCTGGCCGGCACGCGCCTTGATCAGCCGGGGATTGATCCCCGTGCCAGAGGCCATGCGCGCAGTCATGACGGCAAGCTGGACCGGCGTTGCCAGGACAAAACCCTGGCCAATCCCAGAATTGAGCGTATCGCCAACCAGCCACGAGGCGTCACGATTGCGGCGTTTCCAATCCATGCTGGGGATCAGGCCGCCACGAATGGCGGCAACTGGCAGGTCTGGGGCAAAGCCCAGACCGAAGCGCCGTGCCATTTCGCCGATCTTCTCGATCCCGACGCGGCGTGCGACTTCGTAATAGTAGACATCGCAGGATTGTTCGATTGATTTGCGCAGGTCCACCCAGCCGTGGCCGCCGCGGCTCCAACAGTGGAAGCGACGGTTGCCCAATTGCAGGTGCCCAGGACAGTAGAATGTCTCTCCTGGGGTCAGCAGACCTTCCTCAAGCCCCGCCAACGCGACGATCATCTTAAAGGTCGAGCCGGGCGGATACATTCCTGAGGCCCACTTGTTGTGCAGTGGCCGGTGGTCATCATTGAGCAGGGCATCATAGGCTGCCTGCGAGATGCCCAGTACAAACGGATTCGGGTCGTAGGTGGGGTTCGACGCCATGGCCAGCAGATCGCCCTGGTTCATGTCCATAACCACCACGGCAGCCGATTCCTCACCCAATCGCTCGAGGCAGTAACGCTGCAGTTCAAGATCGACGGTCAGGTGTAAATCCTCACCCGCCGTCCCTTCGGCACGGTCAAGCTCACGGATCACGCGGCCCAGCGCGTTCACCTCGATCTGGCGGCTGCCGGCCTGACCGCGCAGGCTTTCATCCAGGGCACGTTCAATGCCGGTCTTGCCGATCTGGAAATCTGGGGTTGAAAGGACAGGGTCTGGTTCCTGCCCGACGTCGCGGATCCGCTGGAAATCCCGCTTTGTGACCCGGCCGACATAGCCAACGACATGGGCTGTTTCCGGTCCGTGCGGATAATGACGAGACATTCCGACATCCGGGTGGATACCTGGCAGAGCAGGTGCATTGGCATTGACGCGGGCAAAGGCCTCCCAACCGATGTGGTCGATTACCCCGACGGGCACGAAAGCATCCTTCTCGGCCAACTCCTTAAGGGCGCGGCGACGATCGTAATCTGGGATGTCTACGATCTGTGACAGCCGGTCCAGCATCTCTTCTGGATCGCTGGTTTGCTCGCGGATCATCACAACCCGGTAGTTTGAGCTGTTGACGGCAAGCGGCTGGCCGTTTCGGTCAAAGATCTGGGCCCGGGCGGGGGCCAAAACCTCCATGTTGATCCGGTTCTCCTCGGCCAGCAGCCGGTAGTGTTCTGTTTCGATCACTTGCAATTGGCGCATCCGCCAGGCAAGCGCCCCCGCGACGCAGAGTTGCGCGCCGAGCAAGACCACGCCCCGGCGTGTGATGGGCAGGCGCTTTGCCTCTGGTTGCTGGGGGGAGGTTGGTCGGCGCATCAGACTGCCTTTGCCTTTTTCCATGAGACGCGCAGCACCCAGCGCATCAACAGCATCACGATGGGATACGCCGCGATCGTATGCAGGATTTGGTTGCCAACATCGGTAAGGTAGGGGGGCTGGGCCAACGTGATCAGCACGAGCAGCCACGGCAGCGCCGTGGCGACAAATGCTGCCAGGGCAGCAGCCAGCCATTCGGCAAAGAAGCCGGCTCTGGCCAGGTGGTGGCGCCAAGTCTTTATGCCTTCCGATACGATCACAAGGGCCAGTGCGCCGGCGCCGACGGGCATATCTGTCACCAGATCGCGGGCAACGCCCAGTAAAAAGACGGCCAAAAGGGGTGTCGCATCGGGGCGCCGCGCTGACCAATAGCAGACGATGCACAACAAAAGATCGGGCGACGGACTGGCCGAGGGCGACAAACCCAGAGGTGCCGCCTCTCCGTATATTGCCAAAAGACCCAACGTGCCCATTTGGGCCATTCGCAGGGCGCGCACGGGGTTGAGGTAGTCGAGCAGCGTGCTCACTGGTTTCCACCTTCGGCGACCGGCTCCGCTGGCTCTGCCAGTGTCGGCGGATCGTCTGCGGGGATCTCAGCTTCCGGGACAACGATCAATTCACCCGAGGCATCAATTTCGGTATCTGGGTTGTAGCGGAGCAGGCGCACGAACTCGAGCCGGGCGTAATCCGCCAACAGAACGGCGCGCCAGTTACCGCCCTGAGTTGCCACGACGCGGCCCACCGGCAAATCGGGTGGGAATACGCCGCCGTCTCCGGAAGTCTCGATCAAGTCGCCGGCGCGAACCCTGTCGGTGCCATCGACAAACTCTAGCCTGGGTGCCGTTGTGCCATCACCGCTTAGGACGGCGCGCCGCCCACCGGGTTGGATCACGACAGGTACCCGTGATGAGAAATCGGTCAGAAGGAGCAGGCGTGACGCCCGCTCACCAACGCCCACGACCCGGCCAACGACACCGCGGCCATCAACCGCCGCTGCCCCGTCTGGAACCCCGTCCCGCCGTCCCACATTGACGAGCGCGGATTGTAGGAATGGCCCACCGGAATCCGCCAGAATATCCCCGGTCACAAAGGTGGTGCGTGCCGCCAATTGAACGTTGTTTAGGGCGCGAAGCTGAGCGTTCTCTTCTTCGAGCGCGCGAGCCCGCTGCCGCCAGGCACGCAGCGACTGGATTTCGCGCCGCAATTGCCGGTTTTGTTCGTAGACACCGATGAAATTGCGATAGTCGCGGGCAAAGTTCCAGGCAAAGTCGATCGGCTGGTTTACCCATGCCATCGACGGGGCCAGCGCGTCGATCACCGTCATGCGGACGCGCTCCAGCCGGGGGTTGTCGACCCGCCAAAGCACCAACAGCACAAGGCACACGGTCACGATCAATCCCAGCAGAATGCGGTGTACGATCCGCGTCAGGGCTTTTTCGGACTTGGCAGGCGCACGCGCCATGCGGGCCCTCCTGCTTCAGAATCCCGCCTGGGCCGCAAAATACGGAAAGGACACTGTCATCAGGCGTCCTTCATCACATGGCCCATGATGTTCAGGTTCTCCAGTGCCCGGCCAGTGCCTAGCGCCACACAGTGCAGTGGCTCCTCCGCCACGCTGATGGCCAGCCCGGTTTGCTCGCGCAGGCTCAGGTCCAAATCGCCCAGCAAAGCGCCCCCACCTGCCAGCATGACACCGTTGTCAACGATGTCAGCGGCCAAATCGGGCGGCGTCGCCTCCAGGGCGACCATGACTGCCTCGACGATCTGTTGCACTGGTTCGGCCAGCGCTTCGGCGATCTGCCCCTGGGTGATCTCCAGTTCCTTGGGCACGCCGTTCAAAAGATCGCGCCCTCGGATCTGCATGCGCTCGCCAATGCCGTCGTCGGGCATGCGGGCGGTGCCGATCGACTTCTTGATCCGCTCAGCCGAGGCTTCACCGATCAGCAGATTGTGCTGGCGGCGAAGATGACTGATGACCGCTTCGTCCATCTTGTCACCGCCGACCCGAACCGAGCGCGCATAGACGATGTCACTAAGCGACAGCACTGCAACCTCGGTGGTGCCGCCGCCAATATCGACGATCATCGAGCCCGTTGGCTCCATGATCGGCAGGCCGGCGCCGATGGCGGCGGCGATGGGTTCCGGCAGCAAGAGCGCCTTGCGCGCGCCTGCCGAAATGACTGAATCCCTGATGGCGCGCTCTTCCACTGCCGTGGCCCCGAAGGGCACACAAACGACGACGGTCGGCTTCGCCATAATGGTCGCTGAGTTCACCTTCTTGATGAAGTACTTGATCATCTCTTCGGCGACTTGGAAGTCGGCGATCACCCCGTCCCGCATGGGGCGGATCGCCTCGATCGATCCGGGCGTTCGGCCCAACATCAGCTTGGCATCTTCGCCAACTGCGCGGACCTCTTTTTTGCCCTCGCGCGTTTGATACGCGACGACCGAGGGCTCGTTCAGCACGATCCCCTTGCTCTTGACGTAGACCAGGGTGTTGGCGGTGCCCAGGTCAATGGCCATGTCGTTCGAGAGAACACCGAAGACGTTGCCGAACATGCCTTGCCTTGCCCTTCAATCCTGCGCGAAGCCTCTTGCGGGTCGCGTACGTTGCGCTGCCCGTCTCCCTGCTCTTATAGGCCTTATCGGCACCTGAGTGCAAAGGTAAAGCGGTTAATGTGGGGTTTAGACGGTGTGTTTCGGGGCAAAGACCTGCACGGGGCGCTCCCGCCCTCGCACGGACATTTCTCCCATCGCGCGCACGGGTCCAGGGCGATTGGCAGCGTCCCAGGTATCACCATCGACCAAAAGCGTTGTTCCCAACTCTTTGTTCTTTGCCTCAAGCCGTTGGGCGAGATTAACGGTGTCGCCATAAAGGGTGTAGGCACGTCGCCCGCGTCCTCCCACCGTGGCAGCGGCAACCGGCCCGGTTGCGATGCCGACGCGAATGGCGAGCGTCTCGCCTGCAAAGACTTCAGTTTTCACAATATCCAACAATCGCCGTGCCGTCCGCATGGCAGCCGCCGCGTGCTCGGTATTGTCCAGAGGTGCATTGAAGGCGGCAAGCGCCGCATCGCCAATAAAGCTGATGACCACGCCCCGCTCTGCGGTCACCGCGTCTGATACACGGTCAAAGAAGGCGTCCAACACCTCGACAATCCGGTTGGGGCTGGCTTGCTCGGCAAAGTGCGTGAACCCCTGAATGTCCAGGAACAAAACGCTGGCCTGATGCCGGGCTGGCGGCAAGGTGCCGTCTGCATCGCTGAGGCGCTCTGCCACTTCTTCTGGAACAAAACGACCAAATACCTCGGCCACCCGCCCCCGTGCCTGTTCGGCCAATACCTGGTCATGCAATAGGCGTCGGGCCCGTGCGACGGCGACCGCCGTGACAAGCGAGGCCGCCAGTATAAGCGCGGTCTCGGTCACGCGATTTGCCAGTTGGATATGATCTGGGTCCAGGACGATGCGAATGTAAGTATCGGCCGAGCGATCATCGGCGATCTGTGCCCAAGTGACCCGACGCTCCATCTGCCAAACGATCCAGCCCCAAGCGGTCCAGAGGGCAACAACCGCGCTGGCGCCTGTCCACATAACAAGCCTGGGTGACAGCGATAATGCCGAAGTCGCCAGCAGAAAGAAGAACAGTGGCGCGCCGTAGACCCGAAAGACAAAGATCTGAGGCACCTCGCCATGCATCGATAGGGGGATCACTGCGGCCACCAAACCCAGCAATGCCATGTCGAAGCTGGCAAACGCATACCGCATCCACTGGCGGTCGCGCTGGCGGATCACCAGCCAGCGATAGACGAGGCCGATGCCTAAAAAGACCGATATCACCGACATGCCGAACCAGCCGTTCTGCAGGCCCTGGGTCACCCCGATGAAGAGTATCCCGAAGGTGACTATGGCATTTCGGATGGCCAGCACGATCCGCAGCCCCGCGCGCTCGGTTGCGGCAACGGCAGGGTTGATCCCGGGACTTTTGCCATTTTGCATCGCCGGAAAGTGGACCCGTGTTGCGTTGGGCACAAGGGTATCCGACCAGCGTATTCATCCGCCGGACGTTGCCGCCACACGGCATTGGGCTTAGCCTATGCAGAGAACGGGGAATGCCATGCGAAGCATGTACGTCTTGATGGGTGCCCTGGTGCTGGCGGCTGCTGGCGGGGCGCATGCTGGCGAGACGATCGTTGCTGATGTTGTTATCGAGTACAGCCCGGCTGAAGGATCGCACCTTCGCCAACCCTATGGTGGAACCGTCCAGCAGTTTCGCCGCACTGGCCAACCCTGGCGGATGGAGGACTTGAGCTTTGCAATTGACGGCAATCGCAACTCGTTCGTGTCTTTACCCCGCGGTGCAGTCTTGATCCTTGGGTTTTCCGATGGCGTCATCTTCGACGGTCCCGGAGATGACATATTCGTCGCAGAATCTGGCGCAGCATCCGAACTGGCCGATGTCTATGTCTCCTCAGATGGCGGGATTACGTTCACCTTTCTGGGCCGGGCCTATGGCGACCGGGTGACGCGGATGGATCTGGGGACCATTGGTTTCACGGGCGAGGTCAACGCGGTGAAGGTGGTTGGCCTCGACTCTCGTGGGGACTCCCCGGGGTTTGATCTATCCTATGTCCAGGGACTTGAGGGCAGCGTTCAGACACTTGGCGGTGCAAATCGGTCAGAGGGACGCGGCTTCTCGGTCGGGCTGGGCGCACGCGGTCAGCGCCCAGCGACCGATTGAACCAAAAAGACTGTCAGTCGACACGCCGTGCTGACTTAGCCCGATTTCCCCGCGTCGGTACACTTGCACCACCTTTATGCGCGAGATGACTGATCGCTTAGAATGTGCCCAAGCGCCTATGCGAGCAAGGCGCTTGGGTGGTGTAAGAGGCCGCAAGCGGTGCCTTGTCCTTAGCTGACGAGGCTAACGGGGGCGGACTTCTCGCGCCGCACCCTCAGGCGGTTCAGCGCCTGAACATAGGCGCGCGCAGAGGCGACGACCGTGTCAGTATCCGACGCCTGGGCAGACGCGATGTGGCCATCTTCGCGCATGCGCACGCTTACGGTGGCCTGGGCGTCGGTGCCCTCGGTCACGGCGTGAACCTGGTAAAGTTCCAGCGTTGCCGCGTGCGGCACCAGCGCCTTAACCGCGTTAAAGGCTGCATCCACAGGACCGTCACCTTGTGCGGTCACCGACTGGTCCTGGCCATTTATCTCGAGGATAATGTCGGCCGATTGAGGTGCCTCTGTCCCGCAGATCACGCGCAGGAACTTCAGTTTGACGTGGTCGGCCCCTGCATCTGCCGTCTGCTGTTCGACCAGCGCCAGGATGTCGTCATCGTAGACCTCCTTTTTGCGGTCGGCCAATGCCTTGAAGCGGACGAACAGCTCCTTCAACTGGTTATCCCCAACTTCGATGCCCAGATCGCCCAGCTTGGCCTTTAAAGCGTGGCGGCCCGAATGCTTGCCCATGGCAAGCGTCGACTCGGTCAGGCCGACAGATTTAGGCGTCATGATCTCGTAGGTCTGGGCGTTCTTCAGCATACCGTCCTGGTGGATACCCGCCTCGTGCGCGAAGGCATTCTTGCCAACCACGGCCTTGTTGTACTGAACTGGGAAGCCGGTAACGCCACTCACCAGGCGACTGGCCTGCATGATACGGGTCGTGTCGATCCCGGTGGCGTAGGGCATGATGTCATTGCGCACCTTCAGGGCCATCACGACCTCTTCCAACGCAGTATTACCGGCGCGCTCACCTAGACCGTTTATCGTGCATTCGATCTGACGGGCCCCCGCGATCACTGCAGCCAACGAGTTGGCTGTCGCCATGCCCAGATCGTTGTGGCAATGCGTGGAAAACGTCACGTTTTCAGCGCCTTGGACCCGCTCTCTTAGCATCCGAATGATGTCAGCCGACTCGAGCGGGGCCGTGTAGCCCACCGTGTCGGGGATGTTGATGGTGGTGGCGCCCGCCTCAATCGCCGTCTGGACCGCTGTTACCAAGAAGTCGCGGTCAGATCGCGTGGCATCCTCGGGCGACCACTGGACGTCGACACCCATCGATTTCGCATGGCTGACCGAGGCTTCGATCTGGTGCAGCACCTCGTCCCGGGTCATCTGCAGCTTGTACTCCATGTGCAGATCGGAACAGGCAATGAAGGTGTGGATACGCGGCTTCTTGGCATGTTTGACGGCGTTGTAAGCGCGATCGATATCGCCCAGGGGTGAACGTGACAGTCCGCAGACCATTGCATTGTGTACAATCTTGGACACCTCGGTCACCGCTTCGAAATCGCCTTCGCTGGCGATTGGGAACCCAGCTTCTATGATGTCCACGCCCATCTCGTCCAAAAGACGGGAAATCTGCAATTTTTCGTCCAAGGTCATTGAGGCGCCAGGGGATTGCTCCCCGTCGCGCATCGTCGTGTCAAAGATCTTAACGCGGTCCTGGTCGGCCGCATGTGCCGGGGTTTGATCGTTCATTGGGGACGTCCTATCGGGTTCAAAGTTGGGTTGAGCGGCGCTTCAGCGGGCATCCTCCGAGGGCGGCGCCGCGAACCCGGCGCCCTCAGAGGCCGATAAGAAGAAGTAGCCCGCCGAGAGGCAGGCCATTGGCAACAGTTGTGATGTCGCGATCCAGCATAGAGGCACTATACGGATCGCAGGGTTAATGAAAAGAGCAAATAGCGGGCAGCCAGTTATCCGCCGGCTTGGGCATTCCGCGCGATCTGCAGTAGGATTTGGTTGACGGCTGTGAACCCAATCCTGCTTCCAGTTGCGGTGCCGGTGAACAGGATGTTTCCAGCTTTTATTTCAACGATTTCGTAGTCCGTTTGAAACCCCGTGCCACCACTTACGGTGGCCTGAATGCCCGCTGGACCAGTGAGCAATCCAACCGCCATGAGTGCTGCGAATTCCCCGGCTTCTGATCCCGCGCTTTTCTGTTGAGACGTCTTGAACGACCACTGAAACTGTGTCGGACGGAGGACCAAGCGAAGTTCAGGACTGCTTGCGCCGTTCGCAACGAAGATGCCTTGTACGCCTGGGAACCTCATCGGTTCGGCGGCGTTTGACAAAAACACTTCCTCGATGCGGGGAATGACCGCCTCCTGCGCGCGGAGTTGTACCTCGGGCGAAGCCAAATGTGCGCGATATGCGGCATTGCTTTTTTCCGCAGCAGCCAGAGCCAGTTGCTCCTCGCGTGTCGGCTTGTTTGATCCAAGCGGCAAACGTTGGAAGACGAATCCGTCCTTGGACGCCTCTCTATCTGCTCCGATCCAATCCACAATCGCCAGCTTACCTTCGGGCACGATGATTTCGACCTCAGTTATCTGCCCGTTCAACGGGGCTATAGGTTTCGCGCAGGCTGACAGGGGAGCTGCGGCTGTCAGCAGCAGCCCAACGCCAAGAATGTGGCTTGGACGGAGTGCCACTTCACAAGGCATCATATCGATCCATGATCTAAGCGTGGCTGTTCTATCGGGGGTCAAGCTGCGTGTGCCAACGTTTTCGGCTCAGCTCCGTTGGTCCCGAGACATCGCGACTTTCATCGGCACCAGACAAGCAGACGCCGCGGGCCGGTCAGCCACCGCCTTCGGCATCGCGGAGGACTTTGACGAGGATTGCGCGCGCCGGGAAATGTGGACCGGTGATGCCAAGGCTCCCGTGCATATCGGGGCGGAAAACCTCGATAACCTCACCACGTTGCACGATACGTCCTGACGCGATCTCGACCAACTCGTAGGGGACAAACACCCCGTGGGTGGACAATCCATCACCGACCTGGTCGAGCGATGCTGCGGCCAGCTGCCCACCCAGCGGTCCTGCGATCAAGACGCCGGCACCAACGACGGCCAACGCCTTGTAGTCGGTCTTGCCTTCCTGCCCATCCTGCCGAGGGGTGACCATTATCATCGCTGGGCTGAGGATCAGCTTCATCGGTGGCCCGTCAGGTGAATTCACAGCGACCATGCCGTCCACCCCAACGTACTCGAACGGATTAGCCGCGTACTGAAGAAGCAAGTTCTCCATCTTTGGGATCGCAATCCCCTGAGCCTGCAGCAGGATCTCCGGCCTGTTCACATGCTCATTGTAGGCAGCGTTCTGTTCGTCGATCGCTGCGATCGCCAGCGTCTCTTCCCGCGTGGGCTTGTTTGAGTCGGGGGGTGGGCGCGTGTAGGTGAAGCCATCCTTTCCGGCCTCAACGCGCGCCTGCTGCCAGTCCACCACGGCCAGCTTGCCCTCGGTCACGATGATCTCGACCTCGGTGATCTGGCCGTTCAACGGCGCCACAGGCTTTGCACACGCCGACACAAGAACGGCCGCTGCCAGAACATGCCACACGCCCAATACGCGTTTTGGAAAAAGCATTACCTCAAACCCGCTAGAGAAACAGAGCCGCTGTGTCAGAGATCGCATCGCTTGAGTCAATGATCCTAGGACTGCGTGGCTATTCCCTCCCGGATGTGTGGATTCTCACTGGCGCGGGACGGGCAGGGCGCGCGGTCTTTTGCAAAGGGTCCTCGGGAGCCTTGCAATGAACCGTTTCTTGGCCGCCATTTTTCTGGCGAACACTTTCTTTCCGCTTTTGATCGTCGGTGTGTTGGTATGGGGCGGTTGGCAGGTTCACAGTGTGTGGGTCGATCACCTTGAGGAACCGGTGGCAGCTTTGAAACGACACGCGGCCAGGCCGTACGCCTTGGCACAGCCGTATCCATTAAGGTTCAGACCGTTCGGAATGAAGTTGGAAATGCCCAAACCACCAGTTCGCTAGCGCAAGAATCTTCGGATCAAGATCCCCTGCAGCAAACGGTACTTCACCCCGCGCCTCATGAACGTTCGGCTTGATGATCGGACTGTGACGATAACGATGTTGGCGCCGCTACAGACAGCGATGGACGAAATCTCGAAGATTTCAACACAGGCAAAGCGCGCCAGCACGCATATCGGACAGGCAGTTGCTGCCGTTGCGCGTCTCAGGCCCGATCTATTGGCGCTGCAAGAAAGGTCGGTTTTCTCAAAAGCCAAATGGCTTTGGCACAAGATGCCGTGGATCCGGCTCATGCACGTCTGCAGTCGTTGCTTCGGGCAGGGCGCTGGGCAGCACTGGTGATTGGGCCCTGGCTTGTGCTCAGCTACCTGTGCTGGGGCTGGCTGCGGCTGCGAAAATGGCGAGAGATGCTATGGGGCACCACTCGATGACATTCAGGCCTGGTGGGGCAACGTCAGATGTGGCGGCACGCATTTCTTACCGCAACGATCTGAAGGTCGAGGGGCAGACCGCTTTGGTCCACCAAGGTACTTGGTGCTGAAATGTGCCGCGGCGTCAAAAAGAGAGGTTTAACGCCGCCCCGGTGCTAACCGGGCGTGTTGGCTGTCAGCTGACGCAGAAAATTAAAGCTGGCTGTCATCCCGCGAGCCCCCTATGCGGCTTTGTCGAAAAAATGGCGTGCTTTGTGACCACGAGCTTTGCCAGCCTTGATTAGTGCTGTGCGCGATTACTACCTGCCGTCCCACGGCGACGTTTCCTAAAGATATTGGCCGCCGAGGGATGGCTTGACTAGGCAGCTTTTGTCAGGTCGCCACGGGCAGGGTAGTCGTTCTCGACCACGAACTTCAGGCCGCCAAGCAGCTTTGCAAAATCGGGCCGTGTGAACGGGGCCGATTGGACTTGGGCAAAGAAAATCGTGCCATCTGGGCGGACTACAAAAAGGCCGGGCTCCGAGAAGCGTTCGGGCTCTTTTGAACCGGCGCGCTGCGATGAGATGTAAAGCCCCCATTCACGCGCGGCAGCCTCGGACAGGGCATAGCCGATCTCAAGAGTTTTAGTGCCGATCTCTTCATGGCTGGCTAGGGCGCGCTCTTCGCTGTCCATGGAAACAGCGACAACGTCAATGCCCTGTCCAGCGGCCTGAGGAAGGGCAGCGTCGATTTCCTTCATGTAAGTCTTGCAAATCGGGCAGTGATGGCCGCGATAAAAGACAACGATGCTGAAGTTCTGTGGCGTGCGGTCGGCCAAAGTCCATGTGCCGCCAGAAAGCAGTGGAAAGGACAGCGCGGGGGCTGGATCGGTGGGATAGGGCATTTTTGACGCCTCCTCTGTTGTCGATTAGGTGGATTGCAGATAGGTGGCGGGTCCGACGCGTGGAAGTCCGGTGACATCACATCCCGAATGTGTGATCTGCAGAAATCTCCTTCGCTTTGGAGCCTGTCGAAGAGGTGCCACAAGTCATGCCGATGATTTGTTCGGGTTGGCAGTTTTTGGTGCCTGAGCCCGTCTAGCTTTTGGCATTCTGTGGGGTGGCCAAAAGCTCTGCCAGTTTATGCATTGGAGGGGATCTATTACTGCTTTGACTAGAGGCTGCTGGTCAGCTGTCGCCTGGGCGGACAGGCGCCAGATCGAGAAGCCTAGTGCCGCGATCGCCGGAGGAAAATGGGGCCACCCGACCTCTTGCTACTGGATCAAAAAGCTAGTGCAATCACATGGCGTATAGGCCGCGTAAACACCACTCGGTGGTATTTTCCGAGTCAATTAATACGCTTGATTGGAAGCATTTATAGGGCTCGCGGTGAGACCGGATGCGTCGACATCGGGCGCTTGTGGTCACAACGCTTGCCGAAAGAACTCGATTACTTCGCAAGTTGCCCGGATGGACTACGATTTCAGGTGCGGCCCAAGACGCCGAAGCCGTTAATTCGCCTGTTGTTCAGGTTCATCTGCAGGTCTGTCGCGACGACCATCAACCCAGTAGCCTTTGAACTCGGCACCCGAGGCGTAGGTCATTTGCCCAAAGCCGTGTTGTCGACCATTTTGGAAGTTGCCAGTGTAGACGTCACCGTTGGGGTAGCGTGCCTCGCCTTGGCCGTGGATTTCTCCATTGGCCCAGTCGCCTTCGTAGACGAAGCCGTCAACCAGTGTAAGCGTACCAGAACCCTCGCGCCGCCCCTCTTTGAACTCGCCCTCGTAGGTGGCGCCGTCAGGGTACGTAATTTTTCCTTCACCGTGCTGTTGACCAGCCTGCCAACCGCCTTCGTACACGTGGCCATCGGCATAGTTCATTTTACCCAAGCCCGAGAAGCGCGCATCTTCAAAGCCGCCCTCGTAAACCGAGCCATTACCATAGCGCGCAAGGCCGCTGCCAGTGATTACACCTGCCTGCCAGTCGCCTTCGTAGAATCCGCCGTCCGCATAGGTAATTTTACCCTTGCCGTCTGGCGTGCCATCAACGAATTGGCCTTCGTAGGTCGAGCCATCCAAGTAGGTCGCTTGACCCATTCCCTCGATCCGACCTTCTACCCAGTCGCCTTCGTAGACGTAGCCGCCAGCACCCGTGAATTTCCCCTTGCCATGTCGCTCTCCGTCGAGGAAGTCGCCTTCGTAGCTGTCGCCAGACGCATACGTCGCCACACCTTTGCCGTCCCGTTTACCGTCCTCGAAGTCGCCAGCATAACGATCTCCGTTTGCGTATACAGCTTCCCCGCTGCCGGTGATTTGACCGTCGGACCACGTTCCAGTGTAGCTAAAGCCATCTGGGAGTGTGATGGTACCAGTACCGGCGCGAACACCATCCAGGAACTCTCCCTCGTAGACGGCCCCATCGGGATACGTCACCTTACCCGCGCCGTGCTGTTTCCCGTCAATCCACTCGCCCTCATATCGGTATCCGTTGTCGCGGACCATGACACCCTGGCCGTGATGGGCTGAGTTCTGAAACCCTCCCTCATAGGTCATGCCACCTGGGTAAATTGCCTTTCCCTGACCTTGGATGACGCCTTCCGACCACTCCCCTTCGTATGATCCGCCATTCGCGTAAACGATCTTACCAAGACCGTCTGGCACGCCTTCGGCAAAGGTTCCTTCGTAGATCGAGCCGTTCGGAAACTTAGCTCTGCCAGTGCCCTGGATAACGCCCTCGACCCATTCTCCCGTGTATTCGTAGCCGTCGGGCGCTGTGTAGGTCCCCTGACCATGCTGACGACCATCTTTGAATTCGCCCTGGTAAACTGCACCAGAGTCGTACTCCTTTACGTTCACCTCGCCTGAGCTTTGGGCAGCGACTTGCCCCGTCGCTGACAGCAGGCCTAAGATGACGAGCCCAATCACGATGCGCATCATCAGTTCTCCCAGTTCAGTCTATGATGTCGTTTGCACGCATGGGTTAACCGACAAATTGTCCGTCGCGGAAAACGCCTTCTAGCCGAGTGCCATTCGGATAACTGGCTACGCCCTGACCCGTTATCTGCCCGCCCTTCCATTCGCCTTCGTACACAAAACCATCCGGGCCCTGGTAAACTCCGCGACCCTCGCGCTCACCGTTCACAAAAGTGCCCGTGTAGGTTCCGCCGCTCGCATACGTTGCGGTCCCCTGTCCCTGCCGCACGCCATTGACGAAATCCCCTTCATAAACGTCGCCGTTCGGGTAGGTCGCTTGGCCCTTACCGGTGATCTGTCCGTCCTGGAAGTTTCCCTCGTAAAGAAAGCCGTCGGGCAGAACGATCGTTCCTTCGCCGTCGGCCTGGCCGTTTACGAATGTCCCTTCGTATATCGCGCCATTTGGGTAGGTGGCTTTCCCATCGCCCTGTTGTACGCCGCTTATCCAGTCACCTGCATAGCTGTAACCATCGGGGCGAGTGGCCTTGCCGCGTCCATCATGACGAGAGTCCTTAAATCCGCCTGTGTAGACCAGCCCATCTGCGTAACGTGCTGTGCCCTGACCTTCGATCCGACCGTCGACCCACGTTCCTTCGTAGCTGCCTCCGTCGGCGTAGACGATGCGTCCCAAGCCATTCGGATTGCCGCCTGCGAACTCTCCTTCGTAGACCGAGCCGTCCGCAAAGCGTGCGCGCCCTTCGCCCTGTATAACGCCATCGACCCAATTGCCGGTGTACTCATAGCCATCTGACGATCTAAACGTGCCCAGTCCGTGCTGTTTCCCGTTGCGGATACCACCCTTGTACGTCGCGCCGGAGTCGAAGTTGATCAGCGTACCGTCAATCTCATCGGCTGTCGGTAGACGAGACGTTTCAATTGCAGGCGCAGGATCGGCCACGCTGGACACTTCGGTCGCGCCGGAAGGGGTTTGTTCCACGGCTGCGCAACCGGCTAGTAGCCCTGTGAGAGCCAGAGTTGACGCCACCTGTTTCATGATATCTTCGCCCGTTGCCGTTTTGATGTACGATCTGCGTTTGAGCGGCACTCTAGGCCGGTAGCCAGGCTCTTACAACGACCAATAGTGCTTTCTCACCGGCCGAGATGGGCTCTTTGTCGCCGCAGCTTGCGGGGCCGGCCGCGTGGGCTTAGACCGCTGAGCGATAGCAAAGTCCGGAGCAGTCATGGCCGAATCCGATCGACTACGCATCGCGCTGGTCCAGGCAAACCCGATCGCGGGAGATATCGCCGGAAATCTGGCCCAGGCGCAAGCTGCGCTGGCAGCTGGACGAGCTGCAGGGGTCGACCTTGTCATGTTGCCGGAAATGTTCCTGTCTGGCTATCAGTTGTTGGATTTGTCGGTTCGGCCCGCTTTCCTGCGCGATTGCTGGGGAGCTGTTGAGACATTGTCCAAAGCGACTGCTGTGGACGGGCCTGCCATCGCGGTTGGCGCACCTATTGCGGGCAGCACGACGGAACCAGGCCAGGATCATGCAGGCGCTTACAACGCCGTGATGCTGTGCCAGGACGGTGGGGTGCGCGCCACTTTCCGCAAGCACCATCGGCCGAACTATGGGGTTTTCGATGAGAAACGCCTCTACTTAGAAGGCCCGGCGCCTGGCCCAATTGAGATCGCTGGCTGCCGTGTCGGTATCCCCATCTGCGAAGACCTTTGGTTCCCAGACGTTGCTGAGACGTTAGAAGAGGCGGGGGCGGAGATCCTGATCTCCCCCAACGGCTCACCCTACCATCGCGGCAAGCACGACATTCGCATGGGTCACATGGTGGCTAGGGCCGTCGAGACGGGTCTGCCAGTGATCTATTTGAACTTGGTCGGCGGGCAGGACGATCAAGTGTTTGATGGCGGCTCATTTGCATTGAACCCCGGCGGCAAGCTGGCAATGCAAATGCCATTCTTTGACGAACACACCCGCATTATCGACGTGCACCGAACGCCAGATGGTTGGCGGATTTCCGACAGCGAGCTAGCGCCCTTGCCCGAACCTTGGGCGCTGGACTACCGGGCAATGGTCGAGGCGACGAAGGATTATGTGCACAAGTCCGGTTTTTCGAAGGTCTTGTTGGGCCTTTCAGGTGGGGTGGATTCGGCGATTGTGGCAACGGTTGCAGCGGACGCGCTGGGACCAGAGAACGTTCGCTGCGTCCGGCTGCCATCCAGGTATTCATCTGAAGGCTCGTTGACTGACGCCGAGGAATTGGCGGCCCGGATCGGCATCACATTGCAAACGGTTCCGATCTCAGACGGCGTCGACGCCGTCGAAGGGATGTTGGCCCCATTTTTCGAGGGGCTACCAGAGGGTGTGACCGAGGAGAACTGGCAGTCACGCCTTCGGGGCCTCACGTTGATGGCCATGTCTAACAAGTTCGGCGAATTGCTCCTGACCACCGGCAACAAGTCCGAAATGGCAGTAGGTTATTGTACAATCTACGGCGACATGAACGGCGCCTACAATCCGATCAAAGATCTCTACAAGACACGTGTGTTTGAGTGCTGCCGCTGGCGCAATCAGACCCACCAGATGTGGATGAAGGGGCCGGCCGGAGAAGTAATTCCGCAGAACATTCTGCAGAAGCCACCTTCGGCGGAGCTTCGACCCGACCAGACAGACCAGGACACGCTGCCGCCGTACGATGTGCTGGACGACATCCTGCGCCAATTGGTTGAGGATCAACTTTCCACAGCAGAAATCGTTGCGTCCGGCCACCCGCGCGAGACAGTTATGCAGGTTCAGCACCTGCTCTACATCAACGAGTATAAGCGATTTCAATCTGCCCCGGGTGTTAAGCTGACCGCGCGCGCCTTCTGGTTAGACCGCCGCTATCCAATCGTGAATAAGTGGCGGGATCGCACTTAATGCAACGGGCACCGCGATTTTTGGACGTCGTTTGATGAGCCCGGTTGCGTACATCGTCCGAGCCTCCGTGCTCAGTCGGGCAACGGCTTGGGTGCAACTTCTGGGTGGCGCTGCGGTTGGTATTTGGATTGTGTTGGGCGTCGAGCTTCCTGGATTTGATGGCAATCTGGAGGGTCGGAGCGCGACCGTGGGATACTTCGTGCTCTCGGCCTTGGTATTGATCGCGCTGCCACTGGGGTTCGCGGGCGTAGTCGGCGACCGTCGACGGGCGGGTCTAGCGTTGCGGGCGGATGCCTACGAACTACATTTCGGGATCGGTGGTCGTTGGCAGGGACCTTTGGCCTGGCACCGCGTGGCCAACCTGCGACTGGACCAGGGATGGCTGGGTTCCCGGATCGGGGTGGACTTGGTCGAGCCCGAGAGTGTCATTCAGGATTTTGGTCGCCCCCTGAGTATGCTCGAAGAGTACCGGATGAAAAAGGGAGGACCGGCGCTCACCATTCCAGGTCACTGGCTGGCCAATTCAGTCGAAGATGTTCATGCCGCCCTAGTCAAGACTTGGCAGGCTGCTCAATGATTCGCGTGCCTAAGATCAAATCGCGCCTATCAGACATGCGTGCGCGTCACAAACGCCGATCTGAAGTCGCTGAGTTCGATGGCAAGCCGGGCTCGCGTCTCGTTGCGGGTGGTCTTTGCGGCGTGCTTGCCTTCATGTTTCTGATCAATCAAACCCAGATTGAAGGACTGTCTCCGCTTTGGCGCAGCGTCTCCGCCACAGCATCAATCTGCTTTGCGGTACTGGCCTGGTACTTCTTGAAGAAGGGCAATCGTAGCGGCCTATTGCTGCGAGTTGGACCGGACGGGTTTGGGATGGCTCTGGGCTTCCGTGGCTGGATAGAAGTTGCTTGGGATGACGTGGAAGCCTTCCGGTATTGGGAGCCAACAGGCATCTCGCTGCTGATCAAGCGCCGTCAATCGCGTTGGGTTGGTATCCTGTTGCGACAGGGCCTTTCGCGGGACAGCTTGACCTGGGATCAACGGTTTGAGATCTGGTTAAATACATTCCACAACCGCCCAGGTCTCTGCATTTTGCACCCCTTCGTCGGCGCGCCAATCCTTGACGTCCTGCAAGCGTTCAAGGATCACGCGCCCCGGGATTTAGATGACTATGAGTGGATGAGTAAATGACGGTCACGCGCTTTGCACCTTCACCCACAGGCTATCTGCATGTGGGCAACCTGCGGACGGCGGTGCTGAATTGGCTGCTGGCGCGCAAGCTCGATGGCACATTCATCTTACGCATCGACGATACTGACCCCGAGAGATCTCGCCAGGAGTATGCTGACCAAATCCGCCGTGACCTGGAATGGCTAGGACTGACTTGGGATCGCGAGGAGCGCCAGTCGGATCGCTTCGATCGCTACCACGCGGCCGCGGATAAGTTGCGCGCCGATGGTCGCCTATATGAAGCGTTCGAGACTCCGTTGGAGCTGGATCTCAAGCGGAAGAAACAACTAAACGCAGGACGTCCGCCAGTCTATGACCGTGCAGCATTGGCGCTGAGCGAGGCCCAGAAGACGACGCTACGGGCAGAGCGCGGCGACGGCGCATGGCGTTTCCTGCTGGACCGTGAAGCCGTCCACTTCGACGACCTGATCCGTGGTCCGCAACGAATTGATGCGGCCAGCCTGTCCGACCCTGTGTTGATCAGAGCAGATGGCCAACTGCTCTATACACTTGCCTCTGTTGTCGATGATGCCGAGATGGGCGTCACACATGTGGTGCGGGGGGCGGATCACGTGACAAACTCGGGTGCTCAGGTGCAGATTTTCCGTGCGTTGGGCAGCGAACCGCCGACGTTTGCACACAATTCACTGTTGACCGATGTTGATGGTGGCGCGCTGTCGAAGCGACTCGGAACACTTGCGCTGAAGGACCTGCGAGAACGAGGGATAGAGCCAGAGGCTTTGGTCGCCTACATGGCAAGGCTTGGTGCCTCACTTCCCGTCGAGGTTTTCACGGAGCGCGGCCCCTTAGTTGAGAGCTTTAAGATTGAGCACTTCGGGATGTCGCCCACCAAATTTGACGTGGAAGACTTAGCGCTTCATTCGGCCAAGACGTTGCGAGCCCTGCCGACGGGCGCAGTGCAGGATCGGCTGATCGCTCTGGGCATGCCGGAGGACAGCGTTCCCGAATTTTGGGCAGCCGTGGGCCCCAATTTGGATAGGCTAGCAGATGCGAAGAGTTGGTGGTCAGTGTGTCAAGAGGGCGCCAATCCGATCGTGGCTGATGAAGATGCAGACTTCGTGACGCAAGCCGCTTCGATGATTCCGCCACGCCCCTGGGACAGAAACACCTGGGGTGCTTGGACCGCGGCTGTGAAAGATGCGACCGGCCGCAAGGGGCGTGGATTGTTTCAACCGCTGCGCCGGGCCCTGACAGGCATGGATCGTGGGCCGGACATGGCCTTGATGATGCCTCTGTTGAAGCGTGTGCGCATTGCGGGAGAGGATTGAGCACGCTCCGGTTCAACAGTTTTGTCATGACTAGTTTCGTGAAGTGTCAGATTCGACCCGCCGCTCGGCAACTCTTTGCAAACCAAGCTGGTTTAACTCTGCACGACAGAGCGAAACTGAGGCTTAGTTATGCAAAGTGCAGCCGAACGGTCCCAAATGCGCGTGAACATGTCGGTGCCGTTTGACGAGGTGCTAGATCGACTTGGGGCGTTCGGGATCGGTCCAGACAGTGTTGAAATGGACGATCAAGGTCGAGTGGTGATTGGCATACCAGAAATGCTGCGTGTGCTTGAGATCGAAGCCCATACCGGATTTCGCTCTCCATATGCCTTAGGACGCGCGCTTGACGAGCGTCGACGTTACCGGGATCTTGGGATTCTAGCGATACGCCTAGATCTGGCATCTCTTTGTGACACGCACAGGCCCGAACAGGTTGATGGTGTTTTACGCCAGCTGTCTGGCACGGTGCGAGAGCTGGATGCGTGCTATCGTTGCATAGACACAACTCTCGTCATGCTGCTGCCGGAAAGCGGATCCAGAGAGGCAATCGTGTCTGCAGCGCGCCGTGTACGCCAAGCCTTGACTGAGATGGGAATTGAAGCTGACATCGGCGCATCCGCTACGATTTATCAAGAAGGTGCGCAGGGTCATGAGTATCTTGGCTCGGCATTCATTGCACTTGTGGACGCGTTGAACGAACCGGACCGCATTGCCTTCGTCGAGGTTTGAGCTTGACGCGTCGGGCGGAGCAGCGTACCCGGCACACATGAAGTTGACGCTGAACACTTGCGAGATTTGCATTATCCGCTGACATTAAGTCCGCGGCGCTTCATCTTGTTCACACGATCGAAAAGCCAGCCGCGGGCAGCACCCGAGGGCAAAAGCCATGACTGAACTCAGGCTATACAATACGCGCACCCGCTCAAAGGACGCTTTTGAACCGATCGATCCGAACAACGTACGGATGTATGTGTGCGGTCCAACTGTTTACGATCGCGCACATATCGGAAATGCCCGTCCGGTTGTCGTTTTCGATATGGTCTATCGTCTGCTGCGGCACGTGTATGGCAGCGATCATGTGACTTACGTCCGGAACTTCACAGATGTGGATGACAAAATCATCGACAAGGCGGTTGCGACCATTGGGTCGAACGAAAGCCTTGAAGCAGCAACGCGGCGTATCACAGACGAGACGATTGAATGGTATCATCAAGATACAGATGCGTTGGGGGCATTGCGGCCAGATCATGAGCCACGATGCACTGAGTACATCGAACCAATGGTTACGATAATCGAAGAGCTAATCGCGAAAGGTCACGCGTACGAAGCGCAGGGTCATGCCCTCTTTTCGGTCGATAGTTTTGAGAAGTACGGAGAGCTTTCGCGGCGATCAACTGACGACATGATCGCTGGCTCTCGGGTCGAGGTGGCGCCCTACAAGAAAGGGCCGATGGATTTTGTGCTTTGGAAGCCGTCAACCGCCGAGCAGCCAGGCTGGGATAGCCCGTGGGGACGCGGTCGTCCTGGGTGGCACATCGAATGCTCGGCGATGGCTGATCAGTTGCTATGGGAGGAACCGTCTTCAGAGGGGACTCTTTCAGACGCTGCAAT
Organism: Pseudomonadota bacterium; assembly: GCA_039026375.1. Taxonomy (GTDB): domain Bacteria; phylum Pseudomonadota; class Alphaproteobacteria; order Rhodobacterales; family Rhodobacteraceae; genus Thermohalobaculum. The sequence continues at coordinate 2,642 of JBCCML010000001.1, read as the reverse complement.
CGCTGCGCCACATGTGTTTGATATTCATGCAGGCGGAATTGATCTCCAATTTCCGCACCATGAGAACGAGCTGGCGCAGAGCCGCTGTGCGCATGGGACGGAGCGCCTGGCAAATTGGTGGATGCACAACGAAATGCTGCGGGTGGAGGGTGAGAAGATGTCCAAGAGCCTCGGCAACTTCTTCACTGTCCGTGATCTTTTGGATCAAGGAGTTCCTGGCGAGATTATCCGGTTCGTCCTGCTGTCCACCCACTATCGACAACCACTTGATTGGACTTCCAAGCGGGTCGAGGAGGCGCGGGGAGCGCTCAATCGTTGGAGAAATCAGACAGATGGCGTGGAACCTTCTACTGCTGCACGTTCAGTCGTCGCCGCTCTCACCGACGACCTGAACACGCCTCGCGCCATTGCAGAGCTGCACAAGCTCTCCGCCGATGGTGATTATCCGGCCTTGAGGGCGTCGGCTCAGATGCTGGGGTTGCTTACCGACGCTCTCGGCGGATGGAACGAAGCACCCGTAGCCGACGGAGACGTTGCGGACCTGATCGAGTCTCTCTTGTCCGATCGTTACGCTGCTCGGAATGCCAAGGACTTTGCCCGTGCCGACGCAATACGCGACGGCTTCGTGGCCGCAGGTGTCAATGTAAAGGACACGTCTGCGGGCACCGAATGGCATCTCACCCAGGACTTTGATCGCAGCAAACTGGAAGCGCTAAGATGACACTCTTGGAGCAACCGGAATTGAACCAAAGCGGAGCCGCCGACTTGCGTGAACGTCTCTACGTTTTTGACACGACGCTTCGCGATGGACAGCAGACACAGGGCGTGGACTTTTCGGTCAAGGACAAGATCCGAATTGCTCAGGCTCTCGATGACCTTGGGGTCGATTATATTGAGGGTGGCTGGCCCGGCGCCAATCCGACTGATAGCGAGTTTTTTTCTAAGGCGCCAAAGACCCGTGCGCGTCTGCTCGCCTTCGGAATGACGAAGCGCAGCGGACGATCCGCCGCGAATGACGAGATACTGGCAGAAGTCATCAACGCTGGCACAGCAAGCGTCTGCCTCGTGGGTAAGGCGCATGACTTTCACGTCACAGAGGCCTTGGGCATCTCTGTGCAAGACAACCTGACAAACATCAGAGAGTCATTTCAGGAGCTCAGCAAGCAGGGCCGCGAAGCAATCTTCGATGCCGAGCATTTCTTCGATGGGTACAAAGCCAATCCCAGTTACGCGCGCGCCTGCCTGGAAGCGGCGCTCGAAGGTGGCGCCCGTTGGGTGGTTCTGTGCGACACAAACGGAGGTTCTTTACCGGGCGAAATCGGTGACGTCGTCGATGCTCTTTGCCAAGTGATTCCCGGTGGCCAGTTAGGCATTCATACGCACAACGACACCGAGAATGCAGTTGCCGGTAGTCTATCAGCGATCGAGGCAGGTGCCCGTCAGGTTCAAGGCACGTTGAACGGGCTCGGGGAGCGCTGTGGAAATGCAAATCTGACGTCGCTGATCCCAACTCTCGTTCTCAAAACACGATACAACAGCGTCTTGGAAACCGGTATCGACGCGCCTGCGCTTCCGAAACTGCGTGCAGCGAGTTTGATGCTGGACGAGGTCTTGAATCGGGTTTCTGATCGGCAGGCGCCATATGTTGGTTCAGCTGCGTTCGCCCACAAATCCGGCCTTCACGCATCAGCCATTTTGAAAGATCCGCGCACGTACGAACACGTCGAGCCATCCAGCGTCGGCAATGAGCGCGTGATTCCGATGTCCAACCAAGCCGGGCGATCAAACTTGATCCAACGCCTCGCCAAGGCGGGGATTATGGTCGACAAAACTGATAAGCGTCTTAGCGGATTGCTACAGCTCGTCAAAGAACGAGAAGATAACGGTTTTGCCTACGATGCGGCTGGCGCATCTTTCGAATTACTGGCGCGTCGGTCGCTCGGGCTCTTGCATAGATTCTTTGAAGTGGAGCGTTACCGCGTCAGTGCAGAACGGCGTGAGACAGTTGACGGCGTTGCGATGACCGTCTCTGAGGCTGTGGTCGTCTTGCATGTCGATGGGGAGCGGATGATTTCCGCATCTGAAAGTCAGGATCCCATAACGAAATCGGACCAAGGCCCGGTCAACGCGTTGTCACGAGCGCTGCTTAAGGATCTGGGTCGGTATCAGAACACTGTCGACCGATTGAAGCTTGTGGATTTCAAGGTTCGGATCCTCAACGGCGGCACTGAAGCCGTAACCCGCGTAATGATTGACTCTAGCGACGGTCAGGGCGTTTTTTCCACCGTTGGCGTCTCTCCGAACATCGTCGATGCGAGTTTTCAAGCGTTAGAAGATGCAGTGGTGACGTGTTTATTGAGAGCCGGAGCACAGGCAAACCCGTCATGATCAATAGCTATCGCTGTCACGCCATCTAAACGTTCAGCGGATGGATCTGGAAGATCGGTCGACTTGATTGCCTGTTAAGGTTCAGTTTTTGGGTCCCCTCAACGTGCTTGGTCTGTACCCGTCCGGTCTGACTGCTCTGCCCGGGCTCGCTAATGAGGGATAGTGTCCGCTTAGGTTAAATGGACACTACGAGGCCCGGATTGGTGAAGCGGCGCAAACGCAGGAAGTGGTCGGACGACGAGAAGCGGATGGTC